>NZ_CP115842.1:0-600000 GCF_013318015.2 Agrobacterium tumefaciens
AATGCCTAGCCGCGCGCGATCAACGCGCTTGTGTCATCATCCGACAATTCGGGAATTGTATCGACCCGAACTTGCGCCTTGTCAAAAATTGTCCGCGCGTATTTGTAATGGTCTGCCCACTTGAGGTCACGGACGGAATTGAGGGTCTGTTGAGGTACGACCAACCTAGAGATGCCCGCGCTCACGATAGCCCGAGCGCAATCGGCACATGGGAACAACGAGCAATACATTGTAGCGCCCGCTAACTGCTCCCCGTTTTTCTGGGCTTGCGAAATCGCGTTCCTCTCCGCATGTTCCAGAAGGAAGTATTTGGACTGCGGTTCGTTTGCCACCAGCTCGTGGATTTCTTCGCGAGTAAAATTCAGTTCAGTTGGCGGTCTATTTGCACCTATTCCGATGGTCGAGCCATCTGAAGATACGATTACGGCCCCGACGGAGCGATGAGGGTCGAAGCTCTCGCGACGAACCTCCTCACAACGCATCAAGAACCTTCGGTCGATTTCCGAAATTGTCACAACTTATCCGATCTGTTAAACACTCTCCCACTTCATATAAGGGGGAATCATGACACTTTTGGCAGGGGCTTCGTTAAACCCGAGCATTTTGTTTAAGCCCGGCACCAAACCGCTACAACAAGGTTCAAGTGTCGATTTAACCATCGGAGAAATAATCGACCACAAAGGGAAAAAAGTCGAAGGACCATTCACCCTAGAGCCAGGCTGTATGGTTCAAGTTTGCTCCGCCGAGGTCTTCAACCTTCCGCCAACCGTCACCGGGCATGTTACATACAAGACAACTCAAACGCGACGAGGAATTTGGGCTCTTACTGTTGGGATCGTCGATCCGGGATGGGACGGTCCCATCTCCACAACATTGTTGAATTTCAGTCGACAGCCCTACGCCATCATGAAAGGCGATGCGTTCCTCAGAGCCAGCTTCTTTGAACATGATCCCGCACCTACAAACCTGTTAAGGCGGAGCCCTCCGCTGAATGAGTACACTTCGGATATCCAAAAATCTGCTTCAACTACGTTCCCCCTGACATTTCTGGATAGTGAAAAAATCTCGAAATCTGCCGGAGACGCAGTCTTAAAAAAAGTGCGTGACGACGCATTTGCTTGGATCGCAGGTATAGCACTATTGTTTGCCATTGTTCAGCTCGTCACCTCATATCTTCACCCAGCATATACGTTAAGGCCATCCGAGTTCGATCTCTCCAACCTTCGAAAGGAAATCATCACTCTCAAGGAGCAGATAGAAGAACTCGAAAAGCGTCCACCAGCTCCCTGACAAGGGCCGACACCATGACGTAGGAATGGTGATAGTCGGTCACAATCATGGTACTTTTGCCTTCCTTTCCTTTCCGCCGGCAGGCACACTGGGGTATTCCTTCGAGTGCCCGTCATGGCCTTCCAGTTCGTCCACCTCGAACCCTGGTGCCGACGTCCCGATGCCACGGGGCGCAACACCACCTTCGTTTTAGATGAAGCTGCGCGAAAGCCGGTAGCGTCGGCCCACGTTCGCGATCCCAAGCCGCCGACGACAATTTGGGGCGTCGGCGTGGAGGAGGTTCGGGCGATGCACGACGCCGCGGCTGAGGTCGCGATGACGCCCGGCGCACGGGGCAAGCTACGGAAAATCCAGAGCACTCAAAAGACCCTCCACACCTTCGTCGCCTCACATCCCTACACTGTTGAAGAGGTATGCGCCGACAAGTCTAAGTTGGCCGAGGTTCGGAAATGGGAGCGCCTGACGATCGACTGGCTCAAGCGCCAGTACGGCCCGGCGCTCAAGAGCGTGATCCGTCACACTGACGAACAGCAGTGGCATATCCATGCCTACGTCTTGCCGACGGCGGACCCGGAACTCAGGGCCGCTGTCTTCCATCCAGGCATCGTCGCGAAACGTGCGGTAATGGCCGAGGGGCGGAGACCGGGCGAGGACGGAAAGGCCCTGAACAAGCGGTCCAACGCCGCCTACAAGGGCGCGATGCGCGAATGGCAGGACTCGTATCACGAGGCCGTGGCCGTGCCATGCGAGCTTACCCGTATCGGTCCTACGCGTCGGCGGTTGACCCGTGAGGAATGGATGGCGGAACGGACGCAGGCGCAGGCGCTCAAGCGGGCCGTGGAGCGGGCGGCTACCTGCGCGCCTTCGGCTTGCTCGTCGCCTTCGGCGATACGGGCGCGGGCGCGCGCCACCGAGGCAGCAATCATGTCCTGAACAAGCTGAGAGGGCTGCGGGACGGCGGCACGTATACGCGTCTGTGCGTCGTCGTAGGGGTCGAATTCAAAGCCCTTGTCAGCGAAGAGCTTGTCAACAAATTTGAGTCTGGGGGTTGGGGTGGCGTCGGCTCGGCTGGGGTATGTCCCAGCCCGGCGGTCACTCAGCCGTCAACTGCGGCTTTACAACAATTTCAATTTCGTTCATCATTATTGAACATTCCCAAGAAAAACCGCCGGAGGGTTGCGAGCCCGTTGATGGCGGTTTTTTCATGGTTGGTCGCTAACGCGCATCGGTCAAGCGCCGATCACCGTGCCACGTCGCGATACTCTCCAAGTATTTCAGTCGATATGACCGGCTGCGCGGAGTATCGCCGCTTCGTGGTCAGTCGCGGGGGTCACGCTGACGAATTCATCGGGCGTCACAGCGCCAAGGTTCAGCTGTTCGATCAGATCGCGGTCTTTGGAGCCCCAGAGTATTGCGATACCCTTCGGCGCAAGGATATCGCGCGCGCCCCCATTCCGGCGGATTCGCTTCATATAGTCATGCTGCTGCGCAATAGCTTGAACTTGATTGCGGGAGATCGGCCGTTTCTGCACCGTCTCGAACAATCTCGCGAGTCTCACAGTGCCGGACGCCGGAGACATGATCGCCTCCCGATCCGTAGGAGGCAGCACTTCCCAGAAGTTCGGGGGATATGGATGGTCGCGTAGAATCCACCAGATTGACGGGTAGTGCTCCGCCCTGATCTGCCGCTTTGAATCCTTGTTGGTGCTAGTGCTTAGATATTCTGGCCGGCACACCACGATCCCCACATCACAGCGAGCGGTTTTCTCATTCGTCCTTAGGAGCAAAGCGGGATGCCCGATGCTTTCGGTCGGGATCATCCACGATCGCCCCGTCGTGTTCTTGATGTCGACCTCTACCCCGTTCACCAGTAGATCGAGTAGCTTACCCTTAGGAAGCTTCAGATAGTCCCTAACCAGTATCTCGACCTTGGTGCCGATATATGTCTTTTCTGTTTTCTCGGTCTCCTCGAGAGTGAAGCGGTTAGTTCGGGGAGCGTCGATCACCTCATCGTAAGCTTGCCGAAACAGAGCGGGGACCTTCTCGGCGAACGTGTCGAACCCACCACCCTGACGGATTATCGTCGTGACAATGGACGCGAGAACTGCGAAATCAGCGTGTGTCGAATCGAGTGGTACATGAGACATGCCGACAACTATGGATCGGCATGGTTTCTGAGCTGTTAATCCCGTCGCGCTACCGGATCAAAACGGGACGCTATCCCGACTGCTCTATCAAGTCGCCAAGTCGAATGGTAGGTCGGAAATATCACGGATGCGCTTTCCAAGTATCATCGTCTTCAGCATCTCGGCTGCATCCTCGAATGAATGCTCAGCAATCGCCTCTTGAAGTTCAGGCAATGCGACGTGGTAGACACAATCTATGTCTCCGGTGCCCAAAGCAAGGGACGCAAGGCGGTTTGGTGTCGGTTCGGCAGTAACGACCACGATATGGGGGACGCGTCCTTTCCGATTTCTAACGAGATTGAGAGCTTCTGATCTGGCGTTCTGGGCGCGATCCGATCGCAGGGTCCATTTACAGGATATACTAGCGTGCAAGATCGGAAGAGCGCTGTTCTTCAGTCTTAAAGTTGTCAGTCGCGACACGTCATCATCGACGAGAAATTCGTCGGCATTGATCTGTTCATCCGTCAACGGCGAGCGCAGGATCATCACGTCAGGTTTGATGATGTAGTCCATCCCTATGGCGACGGCGAGCTCTGGATTAGTGGCAGCCAGGTCATTCAGCGAAGCCAAGTGTGAATACTGGTCTGCTTCGGCGATTGCCAGTCGCCGGCCGCCTTTAATCACCGTGAAGGTGCCAGGTCTGATAATTCCCAGCCGCGGCAACGTCTGCTCGACGTACTTACCTACGACCTCCTCGAACTTGCTGCCTGCCATCTGGCCGGCCATTCGAGCGCCGACAACTTCGTCGCCTAGCCGGCTGATAATGCCCTTCGCGATCTTCACGCTCTGGTTTGAATCCTTGTCAGCGATTGAAGGATTGCCGTTCCCGTCGAGATAAAGAATCTTGCTGTTGAACAGTGCGGCGTGGAAGGCCTTCCGGGCTTCGACGAAATAGGCTTGAGCAGCAATCACGCTCAAACCGCAACAGCCCCAAAAACTGTACGGGCTTCTATCGCTTCACGGACCTTTTCGGCCACAGCCCGCGCAACGGGCGGCGGGAAGGCGTTCCCAACCTGACGGTATGCTGCGGTCTTCCTGCCGTGAAAATGCCAAGCGTCATCGAAGCCTTGAATGCGCGCAGCCATTCGCACCGTTAGGCGCGGCATCCCGACGAAGTCACGAGCAGGTGCCTCGTCGGCAATGCCCATCCCATCAACACCGAGCGTTGCCCACGCTCTCTTCGCGCGTGTCGGGCCAAGGTCCGGGCCGCCATGCTTTTTACTTCCTCCGACCAAGGTGGGCGCAACGTCATTCGCCCGTTTAGCCCAAGCCTTTGTTCCTTTCCAGCCGTTCGCCCCCATCAGATCAAACAGAGTCTCGCCGACAGTTGGAGCATCGGCCGGCGATGGCGTCGGCCACTCGAAACGGTCCTTGATGTCGTCGCGGAGAGCGACGATGATCACGCGCGGACGGAGCTGCGGCACGCCGTAATCGCTGGCATTGAATAGACGCCAATGGGCCTCGTAGCCCAGCTTCTTCAGTTCGCCTCGGATAAATCCGCGATAATCCTCAAAGACCGCACCCAAGAATCCACGGACGTTCTCAATCATGATCGCCTTGGGGCGTGTCTCATTCACCAATCGAATGGCGGCCGGGAACAGGTTACGTTCGTCTTTGTCCCCCAATTGCTTTCCAGCAATGGAGAACGGCGGGCACGGCAAACCACCAGCAAGGAGGTCGATGCCCTTGTAGCTGCGACCGTCGAACAGTGTCAGGTCTTCCTCGTGTACGGTCCATTCCTTGCGGTTCAGTCTGAGGGTTGCACAGCAGTCGCGATCGATCTCCACAACGCCGGCATGGTCGAAACCTGCAAGCTCAAGGCCTCGTGCTTGACCGCCAGCCCCAGCGCACATTTCAAGTGAGGTGAAAGACATTGGGCCTCCGAACAAGAACAAAAAAAGAACGTTGCCGAGGTAGCACGGCGTGCGACTCGGCGCAACGGATTCATCCGTCAAGTTATTGTTACAAGGTTTTCGCAAGCTTGACCGGGGGAACGGAGCGGGAATCCACAGGTTTACTTCACGCTTGGAGGAAGTCGGTGATTCGTTGCTCAACGTCCCTTATGTTGCGAAGTTCGCATTCCCAGACCACGAGGACTTGCCATCCCATTTCCTCAAGCTTGGATAGGTTCGCGGCATCGCGGGCGACATTTCGGTCCATTTTAGGTCCCCAGTACCCGGTATTGGACTTTGCCGCCGAACGCGCTTCCCAGCACGTGGGATCATACCGCAAATGTGCGTGCCAATAGCAGCCTCTTACTTCGATTATCTTCCGACGTGGCCCGAGGACTATATCCGGCTTCCCCGGGAGGTCCTTCCGATGGAGCCGATAACGATACCCGAGGGAATGAACAAGCCGGCGCACCTTCATTTCGGGGCCAGTATCCTTGCTCCGAATGCGCGACATATTTTGACTACGTTGTTCGGTCGTTTCGGGCATCTTCGTTGGGGCTGATTTTCCGTGACAACATTTGAGCCTTATCGAATGCTTGCATATATGTACATATCGATCTCCATGTCCCCCACCCGCCCAAGGGCGGAGCTGCGGCCCTCCCGTTAACTGATCGTATGTAAACATTTTTTGGAAACGGCTGTCCAAACCCAGGTTCCCCAGCCACTTTCCCTGTTATTATTCAATAACTTAGCCACACGTCGCCAGTGCCGGGAATACCCCCACACTGCACCCCCACAAGGGCGCTTTTGCCGATGTCGAACTTCCTCCGGCGCGAAGCCGATTCCTTCTTTTTCCGGCGGCGAGTCCCCGCCTCTCTTCAAGCCCGCCTCGGTCAGTCTGAAATATACAGGTCTTTAAAGACCACCGTGCGAAGAACAGCCAGAGCGCGAGCAGCGCACCTGTTTATTGCCACAGAGAGTTTGTTTCGGACGTTGGAAGAGGATGATGAATTTCCATTCACGGATGACGATATCCGGGTTGCCGTTCGCAGATGGCTGAACACGCCACCGTGGAAGCAACGCCTCAAGATCGTGGACGAGATGTCGCCCGGTGGACTCAGGGCCTATCATGAATCTCTGCCGGACACGCTCCTCAAGATGAGCGCGGATGAAGGCGTCTCTTACGGTGACAATCTCGGTCAAGAAGCGAATGCCGCGCTGGACCACTCAGAATATTTTGACGTTCGAAGCGGGGACCGCCTTCGACGGACAGCGAGAGCGCTTCAGGATCAACTACGCGAATATGTCGATCGTCAAATGGAAGCCGTCTTCGGACAGGAACCCGTCGCAGTGGCCACGATGCAGACCGTAGCCGCAGTAACGCCGCCGGAACCGCCCGCAAACATGACGAAGCTTTCGACGTTCATCCAATCTTGGCAGAAGGACATCATAGCCGGATACAATTACAATGATCCTCTGAAGGACGCAGATCAGTATCTGAAGACCGTGGAAATGTTCATCAGCCTGATGGACGACCTTCCTGTCGGGCGGATTACGTTCGAGAAGGCCGCAGAATTCAGGGAGCTCATTCTCCAGTTGCCATCCACCCATGGCAAGGGTGGGACCGCTTCCCCGAAAAAGGAACTCGCCCGCGCCCGCGCTGACAAGACCCTGCCGCGGGTCAGCATGAAGACTGCCAAGCGTCACTTCTCCGGGATGAATTCCATTTGGAAGTGGCTCATTCACCGAAAGCATGTCCCCGCCACCCTCCAACCTTTCTCAGGGCATTCGTTCCCCGGTACGAAGCAGAAGAAATCCGCCCGCAATGATTGGTCTCGCGAAGACATGCAGCGGCTGTTTACGTCCCGCGAATACCGGGATGCATCGGGCTCCAGTGCCTTGCACTGGCTACCACTCATCTCGCTCTATTCCGGCATGAGGTTGGAGGAAATATGCCGCCTGCGTCCAGGCACCGATATACTTGTCAAGGATGGCATGCCATGCTTCGACATCACCGCGCGACAGGACTGGGACCCGAAATCGGAAGCTGGCAGGCGTGTCATCCCGATACACTCATGGCTGCTGAAGCATGGCATTATGGACTTCGTAAAAGCGCAGCGGGCTAGAGGTGCCGAACATCTCTTCTCTCCCGAACTTCCGTTCGGCAAAAGCATCAGTGCCTCATTCAGCCGCGATTTTTCAAGGCTCAAGATTGACTTGGGCGTCGGTTCAAAAACCGTGTTCCATTCTTTCCGACACACTTTTAGAACCATCTTGGAATCTACCGACCTCAAAGAATCGCATATCGATGCAGTTATGGGCCACGAGGGAGGGGGCAGCGAGGGGCGCACCTACACAAAACGTGTCAGCACCGCAAAGCTCAAGGAAGTGGTCGAGGCGTTCGAGCCGCCTCTTGATCTTGCATTCCTCGGGACGGCATCAGCCGATACCCCGCTGCCTTTGCCGAAAATTGCCGTGAAGAAGAGAAAGCTCACACCGCCCGTTCTTGATGCGAATGGGCGGATTCACAGAGGGCGGAAGTAACCACCCGGCAGGGGTAGCATCGCTCTCTTCCACAACGATTTTTTCCTGCCCTTCGGGGCGGGCCACGTGTCCCGCCCCGATCCGCCTTGCGGACCGGGGAAAAAATAGTTGCGGAACCTTCTCGCTCAGTGACAGCGGGAGGGGCGGCTCTTGATGCCCTCCGGGCACCGCCATGCCCTGTTAGGCCAAGGCGGGACAAGAGCCTATGCCGCCCCTCCCACAGTCAACCCCAGCCTAGCCGTTGTGCCAACCTGACTCACGTTAACACCTTCGACGCCTTCTTTCCGGGTTCCCGAAAATCAATTCCGATCGCCCTGGGCTCGACTCCTGAAATTTGCTATAAAATTCATGTTTTCAATGAGTTATGGAGATTTTCATGGAGACGAAAAAGACCTTGATTCGCGGTCTGGCGATTGATGTCATCGTTGTCGAAACGATGCATTCCGACAGCCTAGGCCACCTCTTCTATATCGCCATGATCTATGTCCGCGTCCGCAGGACTGGTGCGCAGCACCTTGTTCAGCGGACCCGTATCCCCGGAACCGCGCAGGCTCTTGCCCGCGACGTTCAGCGCCGAGGCATCCGAGCTCTGGAAACTTTCAAGCAAGCCGCATGACAACCAGAAAGGGCACCCACATGAAAGCCGTGAAATTTGAAGGATGGGAACGTGACACTGACATCGCAGAGCATGCATGGACGAACTATTACATGGCCGGAGAGGGCCCCGAAGACGACTATGACATGGTGATCATCGGCGAGCCCGATCAAGAAGCTCCCGCATCTTGCGAAGTCATCGGTTTTCGTGACGGAGATCAGGTTGTCATTCACAAAAGTATCGAGGACGATTTTGAAACGGCATGCCGAACGGCAGAGATAGAGGCCCGTCGCGCTGCCATCCGGATTGTGAAGTGAAAGGATGAACATGAACGACATCACGCAGATACCGACAGAACAGTTCCCGCTGAACTATCAACGTTACAATCGTCTGATGGATGAAATCCGGGATGCCGCACGAGGCTTCGAACGAATGGGTATTATGGGATCTTGATCGACGGCTGATGGACATCCCCGCCGACTTGCTCGGCGTATGGGAAACCATACACGAAACCGAACGCGCAATGCGCTCAGGCGCCATCCCGAAAGCGGATGGGTAAAGACACCACCCGGAACGCCAGAAGGCCCTATACGGCCTTTAAAATGGATTAGAAAGTGGACGCGGGGCCGGATCGGTCCCGTTTTCGTGTGGTCTGTCCCAGTGGCTGGAATTGCCGTCGTCACCCTGACCTACTCCGATCGGCTGGAAGCGAAGCCATCATCCTCTCCCGGATCACCTTCGTTCCATCCCGACCAGTCGAAGCCTGCCGGATCGACATCTGCAACAAGCTCTGCGGCTTCGAGAACAAGGGACGCACAACGCTCGATGTCCACCGCTCCGTCATCAAGCTCTTCCGAAAGCTTCCGATCTATCTCGGCGATCCTCTCCCGGGCGACGGCTGGCAATCCGAGATGGACGAGGATGTCGGCAAGTACGGGATAGCCGAGGGCGACATGATCGTTCATGTCTTCGGCCCCTTCGTGTTTTCTGGATCATCGCCCTCAGGTCCCCGATCAGGATTCGATTCGGGTTCCGGCGGCTTGGGCTGCGCAGCCTCCCACCGCGTCGCCTCCCGGAGGGCTGCGACGGCGATCTCGTCATCTGTCGCACCGTTCATGCCAAGCGTGCGCAGAGACATCCAGTCCTGGACATAGATGCGGTTCCTCAGCCATTCCACCGCTCCCGGGGGAACGCGATATTCGAGAAGTTCACGCGCTCGTGCCGCCGATCGCGGGCGTTTCAAATCCTTCACCAGCCTCGACCATGTTGGTGCCACGCGGCTGGTGGTCGGGTAATGCATCATGTCGATACCGCGCTCCATCGCATATGCGGTCGGGCCGCGGTCCTCATCATCGAGATAGTCGAGGCTCGCCTTTCCGGAGGACGATGATTTCGACTCCCGGGAGGGAGCCGAAAGAGCTCCCGGGTGACGGTTTCCGAAAGAGAACGAGAATTCCGGCATTTGCGGCTTGACGGCAAGTAGCGCGGACAGGATGCCGAGAAGTTGGAGCATCACCTTGCCCGCAGGATCAGCACCCCGGCGTTGCCGCTGGCGCTCCACAAGAGCGCGGCTAACCCGATCAGCGCAGTTTCGACGCCTCTTTTTCCGTTCTGGCTTCACCGTTTCCCTCTTTGCAACGCTTCCCAATAAGAAGGATGCGATTCAACAAGGACCGGCGCAAATCGCACCAAGGAAAGGCTTTATACTGAGCCAATCATGTGCATTCTACATTGATGGCTCATCAATTCACGACTCTACGTTCGGCTGTAGAAAAGCTGCTTGAGGCAGAATATTTCCTTGCGCATCTAGCTCAGGTTAGCGGTCCCGCATTCCAGTTCGAATTGAATGCATTCCTCTCGGCAAGCAGAAGCGTCACCTTCGTCCTTCAGAAGGTGATGTCTGAGGTGCCTGGATTCGCCACGTGGTACGCACAAAAACAAGCTGTGATGAGAACTGATACCGCGATGCGGTTCTTCATCGAGTTGCGGAACATCTCACAGAAACAGGGGCCAGTATCATTTGTCGGGGGGAGCCTCCCGGGAGGAGGTTGGACCTACCGCTTTGTAGGACAGCCAAATGCATTGCCCGAGGAACTGTCTGGGAGAGACATTGGCAGTTGCTGTGCGGTTCATATTGCTAAGCTGGCCACCCTACTGCTCGAATGTGCAGATGCGTTTCCGTTCCAGACTTGCCCCCGTCGTGCGTTCACTGAAGATGGCATGGCAGAACTTAGATACACATGGAGGGATGTTGAGACTGCTATCGGATTGCCGCGAGAATATACCGATGTGGGCGGCATCCCCGCATCCGAAAAACTCCGCATACTCAGCCGTGAAATCGAACCACTGGATCTGGCATCAATTCAACGAATAGCTGCCGGGCAGATTTTTGCCGGAAAGCAGGTTCTTAAATTCCCAGAGACGAGCGGACTAGATTTGGTGGATGACATCGCCACGATGATGGCTGACAACAACTCTGGAGCGGGAAGCTCACGGAACCTGTTTCTCGATGCAATAATGAGACGCATCAAATCAATCGAGGAGGAAACGTGACCTGACTTTGTTCACCGCCGATTTGAGAGAGCTCCCAAAGCCGAAGTAGATTCTGGAGGCCGAAGCGCGGCGATTTCCAGCCGCGTCTCTGCAAGCTGATACCCTACCTCTGTCAGATTCTGCCGCAGGTTCCGAGCCCGGGTTTCGGCCTCTCGCCTTCCGGCATCGGCGGTGGCGGCACGGTCGTGGGCATCGGAGGCAGCTCGACGCAGATCGTCCACTTCCGAGGCGACAGCCTCCCGGAGACGATCCTGAATTCTTGATTTCTGGAACCCATCCCAAAGGCTACGCAGAATGCCGGGCAGGCGCTGGAGGTGCGCCGCAGCCTCCCGGACGCGGGCGCCTTCTTCGCGGACCCGGTTCATCATCGACTTCGCCCGACGCTGTTCCCGCAATGCCTTATCCTGTGCCTGCAACGCGGCATTCGTTGCGGTCTTGGCGGCGGCAAGCAGGTGATCGGCATCCGCCTGCGCTCGTGCCGCCGACTCCCGGATCATGGCGGCATCGGCCTTCGTCGTGCTGATGACGGACTTCGCCTCCTCGCGGACTTCCAACGCCCTTTCCAAAGTCTTCTGTAACGCCTTGGCCTGTTGCTTCTCCGCCTGCCATTCCTGCCGCGACAGACGGCGGAGGCCGGGGCCGATTCGGGCGAGGCCGCAGCGGACGGCGACGGCATCGAAATAAGCGTCCTGCCAGCCGCGCATCGCCGCCTTGTAGGCGTTGTCGCCGCGTTTGTTCAGCACCTTCGGGTCTTCATCGTCACGGGGACCGGCCGCCATGATTTTGGCCTTGGCAACGAGGCCCGGGTGCAGACCAGCCGCTTTCATCTCCCGATCCCGAGGCAGGATGTAGGCATGGACATGCCACCTGGATTCGTCCTCATGCCGGACAACCGACACGAGACCGTCGCCGTAGAGGTCCCGGAGCCAGTCCACCGTCATGGATTCCCATAGTTCAGCCTCGGCCCGCTTCGCTGGATCGGCGGCGACCTCATCCATGGTCAGCGGATGGCTCGCGACGACGGTCATCAGAGTGTGCTGGTCTTGCCTCACGCGGCGTTCCTTGCCGCCCTTCGGCGTTGTCCGGGCATCAGCGGCGGCTGCATCGTGCATCGCCTCGACCCGATCGATGTCCACGCCATAGACGATCACGGCAGGGCGCGGCACCTCGACATGATGGCAGGCGGTGGGGTCCCGGCGTGCCTCTCCGAAGATGAAGGATGTGTTGCGCCCATTGCCGTCACCCTTCCGGCTGTAACCCTGCATGTGGATGAATTGAAACGCCATCGCCCGCCTCCCGCCTGTCACAGGAAAATGGTCAGCGCCGGCGGCGCAGGAAACAACGGAAACGAAGTCGTAGCGACGGACTAATACTTTTCCCTTCGGTCAAAGCGTCCACCCTTCGGGGAGGCCTTCCGCCGGACCTGGCAGGGGCCTTATCGCCGCCTCCCGGGCGACGAGGCAACCGGGAGGTTGCCATGGTGACGATCGTTGCCGCCGTCACGCCGCGATGCGGCAAGTATCATCCCAACGTTCCGATGGATGATAAGGGGCCGACAGCCGACGCTTCGCCCAGCCCGGTTCATGGGCTTCCTGAATCGTCCGCATTCGAGCCTGCCGTTCGGCCTGTTCGTCAGTCTCGAATGGAATTTCGTCGTCTTCGGTCGGCGGTCGAGGCGTGATCCTGACGACTTTCGCCCCTTCGAAGAGATTCACGATGCTCCTCACGTCGTCTTCAATCTCGTCCTCATCCTCGATTTCGCAATCTTCGAAATGACCTAGGGTCCCTGTCGGGACAGTTGGCCTACATGTGTGAACGATATACCAGGCGGCTTCCGCCGCCTCGCGTATATCGTCCGACGATGCAGTTGCATCCATCGCCATGCGGGCCACGCGCAGGGCTTCCTCCGGCTCCGGTCCGAACGCCTCGTCCCACCACTCCCGCGCCCGCTTTTGCCATTCCCGGATGTCGAGGCCATCCTCTTCGGACAACCGGGCAGGATCGTAGTGCTGGACCATGATCATGGGTTCTGCCCACGGCGAATGCCGCCACTGTGGCAGGGACAGGCCGAGCACGATGTTGCCTGATCCATCAGCCCGCTCGTTCCGCGACTTCCGTTCCGGCTTCTCCGGTGGAACGGCAGGCAAGGTGCCATCCTCATGAACATCATCGTCGGTGTCGGTCGGCTCGCCGTCATCGGCCTTGCGTGACAGCTTCCTCACGCGCATCAGCTTGCCATCGCCGTGTCCGACATGGACGCGTACGACTTTCTCCTTGCTCTTGTTCAGGTCCCGCAGCCATTCCGCGAACGGCCCCAGCGGCTGCCAGATTTTCAGGCGCTGGGTCTGCCGATACAGCCACACGAGCTCGTCGTCGCACGCCGCGAGGGTGTCGGCGGGCTTGCTACAATATTTGACGATCTCCTCGACGCTCTGGACCCTGCCGTTGTCCTTCCACTCGGAGCCCATGAACTCATGCGTCTCCCGCAGGAACTTCTCCCACTCGCCTTTCATGTTGCGGGTCGGCCAGTAGATCACGTTGGCATGGACGTTATAGAGGACCGTACCCGGCGCATACCGATCCGTCATGCCGCGCTGTTCCGCCGTCTTCCTCGTGAATTCGATCCCCCGGAAGACGACCTCGACGCCGTATTTCTTGACCCGGTGCGCCCATTTCGAAATCCGGCGGGAGAGCGCTTGGATTTCCTCACGGAGGGTCCCGAAGGCCGGGACGGGCTGGGGAGCGGTGAACACGGCATAACGCATGTACTTGCCGATGTAAGCGGTCTTGTGGCTGGTGCCGGACATGAAAAGCTTTAAGGCATTGACCATCGGACGACGATCACGGGCGGCGACCGTCGGAAGGAACCGCACCGCCAGATAGACCGGAAGCGATTCCACAATGCCCGTCACGGCGGAGATCAGTGTCACGTCCCCGTCGCGGATGACGTTGATGCCGCCGCGAGCCAACGCCGATGCGATATGCTCCGTCTGTTCAGTCAGAAGCCGGGAAGCGGCAGCGCGCTTCGCCCAGGCAACAGGGTCCATCTCCCATCCGGTATTCGATTGCAGAACGTCGTGATGGGATTTCTTCGCAGGCCCGTTCGCAACCATCTCCATGGCGGTGCGGGCTGCCAGAGCTTCGGCGGCGCGTTTCGCGAGGCCAGACATGGCGTTGTCAACAATTTGGTTTTGAAAAACAGTCTTCGGCGCGGCTTCGGATGGTGAATATCCGCGCCGGGCGCTCAACTAGCCGTCAACGGCGAGTTTACAATCTCAGCAATGTCGTTCAGCATTCTGGAACATCCTGTAAAAACCGCCGGAGAGGGGCCAACCTCGTTGATGGCGGTTTTTCTATGCTCGATCGTGGGCGAGCCAGCGTCAACACCAAGCCACTTTCAGTTGACCAATGAATCACATACCTTCCAAGCCCAACATGGAGAAAACTATGCTCAGTGCAGAGATCGAAGACGCTCAACGCAGTGTCAAAACCGATGCCTACCAGATGTCTATTGGTGAAATAGTCACGATGTATGACGACAAGGAAATCGTCATCGACCCAGATTTTCAGCGGATGTTCCGATGGGAAGTTGGCCAAAAATCAAAGCTGATAGAATCGCTTCTGCTCGGCATACCTCTTCCGTCAATCTTTGTATTCGAGAAGAATGACGGCACATGGGAGCTCATTGACGGCCTTCAGAGGATCTCGACCATCTTAGAGTTTATGGGGAAACTGAGGGAGGAGAATGGTGACCTTCGTCCACCATCGGTCCTTGAAGCAACGAAATATCTTCCGTCGCTTCACAATGGTGTATGGGAGAAGTCTGAACGACTGGAATATATCCCCATGAACGAGCAGGCGCCGATCGACAAAAGTCACCAGATCGCAATCAGGCGCGCTCGAATCGGCGTCGAAATCCTAAAGCGCCCAAGCGACGATCAGACCAAATTCGATCTCTTTCAACGGTTGAACGCAGGGGGAACCCAAGCGAATGCTCAGGAACTTCGCAATTGCGTGATGCTGATGGTCAACAAGAATTTCTTCGCAGGAATCAAGGTGGCTGCAGAGTCAGCACAGTTTCAGAAAGTAACAAACATTTCTGAAGATCAGGCTTCGAAACAGCGCCATATGGAACTTGCTGTCCGATTCCTAGTCCATACGAACGTACCTTACGATGGGAAACTAGATGTCGAAGAATATATAGACGAGGGAATTATTTCACTCGCCATAGCCGGAGATCGCGCTACCGCGGTTAAGCAGGTCACTGAGACTTTCGATCTCCTCGACAAGGCGGCTGGCGGGGATGCCTTGCGCAGATGGGAGAACAATCATCCCTCAGGAAAAATTGGCCTGGTAGCTCTTGAAGGCATCGCGGTGGGAATTGCTAAAAACCTAGACCGCATCAAGGCGAAACAAGACCCGGTCGGCTTTGTCCGTGACCAGATTAAGTCCTTTTGGGTCCAAGACGGCGTCAAAGGCCTGACGGCGCCCGGGATGCGCGGCACCACAAGAATTCAAAGGACGGTACCATTCGGAGAAGAATGGTTTGCCGTATGAGCAAGGCATTCACCGAAGACGAGTTCAGCGATCAGATCACTCAAGACCGCACATGGCGCTTGAGAGAGATTTCTGATCTGAAATCTGCTGTCCAGCGAGCAGACAGAACACTTCAAACTGTTCTCCTTAGAGCCCTTGTTACCGTGTGTTACGCACACTGGGAAGGGTATGTAAAATTCACAGCGATGAAGTACATGGACTTCATCGCAAGGAGGAAGTTTCAGTATTCGGAACTCAACGCACAGTTCCTGCGGAATTATTTCCTTCCGCGATTAGCAGCATTATCAACGAATAAAACAAGCATGAAAGATAGATGTAGCCTCGTTGACGAGATATTATTCTCATCAGACAAGAGGTTCTCAAAAACAAACGTCGACTTGATCAACACAAAGGCAAATTTAAATTACGATGTACTGAAAGATATCTGTACCGTTTGCGGTGTACCCGTGGAAGCCTTTTCGGATTCGGAAACATTTTTGGACGTTTTATTGTTGAAGCGCAGAAATGAAATAGCTCACGGTGAAAACACGTTTGTGGCTGTTGAGGACCTTGATGACATTGCGGATAAAACAATCGCACTCATGCGCGCCTTTGGCGATTCCGTGGAGAACCAGATCGCGACGAAGGGATATCGCGCCGACGTTCAGCCAGCAGCGCTAGGCCCAGCCGCCGCAGAACTCCAAGGCTAGATGGTTTGGTAAAGCCGGCGGCGAAGGCGTGCATTCTGTCAACTGGACGACTCCGAAAATAGCGATCATGAAAACCCAAAGTTATAATTGTTGACACCCCCACAAACTACCCCCACATTGTTGACGCGACATTGAGCAATGCTTTGAAATTGCAACGGAATCTAACTTGGCCGTCCGGCTCCAGGTTCCCCAGCCAATCCTCCCTAAAAGCCCTTAACTCCCTGATTTTCCAGTCGTGCCGGATGTCGTTTTGGCATCATTGGCGACCTGATGCCTAAAACTGGTGCCCAGAGGTCATGCCCACGCAAAAAATATGCGATGGACGAACTTCCGGGCAAAGACAGGGCATTCGTGTAAGCGGCAAGCTGAGGCCGTTCAGGCCTTGTAGCTCCACGGCATAAGGGTATGGATTTCGCTGCTAGGCCAGCCGTTTGCAAGGCGCTCGAGCGTCTGCGTCAGCCAGGCCTGGGGATCGACAGAATTCATTTTTGCAGTCTGCAAAAGTGTCGCGATTGTCGCCCATGTCTTGCCGCCGCCGTCGCTGCCGGCGAAGAGACTATTTTTTCTTGTTATCGCCTGCGGTCTGATCGCTCGCTCGACGATGTTGGAGTCGAGCTCGACACGGCCGTCGGTCAGAAAGCGTTCGAAGACGTCACGACGCTTGATCGAGTACCGTAGAGCTTCGGCGAGTTTGGATTTGCCTGATACTCGCGGCAAAGTCGTCTGCCAGAGAGTGAAGAGGTCCCGGACTATCGCCGCCGAGCGGTCTTGTCGGGCAGCGACACGCGCCTCAGGGCTTTGGCCGCGGACGGTATCTTCTATTTCCCAGAGCGTTGCCATTCGCTCGACTGTCTCTGTTGCCACCTTGGAGCTTTTCGCGACATGCAATTCATAGAACTTGCGACGGCTATGGGCCCAGCAGCCAGCCAGAATAACGCCGTCGTTGCCGCCGTCCTTGCGGACAAGCTTGCTGTAGGCCCCGTACCCGTCAACCTGCAGAATCCCGCGATAGCCGCTGAGGTGCCGTGCCACGCAGTCGTTCGCCCGACTGTCTTCGAAGCGATAGGCCACCATTGGAGGGCTGTTGCCTCCGAACGGTCGGTCATCCCTGGCATAAGCCCATAGCCATGCGGTTTTCGCCGACCCGGATCCAGGCGCCAGTGTCGGCAGGGTCGTCTCGTCGGCAAATATTCGTTCCGCCTTCTTGATTTCGTTCAGGATGTAATCGGCGAGGATGTCGAGCTCGAACCCCAGCTTTCCCATCCATTGAGCCATGAGCCTGCGGTCAAGGTCGACCTTGTCGCGGGCGTAGATCGCTTCTTGCCGATAGAGTGGGAGGCCATCGGCATATTTGGAGACGGCGATCTGGGCCAGAAGCGCTTCGGTTGGGATACCCGCCTCAATGATATGTGTCGGGGCCGCAGCCTGGATCACGCCATCTTCGTTCTTAAAAGCGTATTTGGGACGGCGCGTGACAATGACACGGAACTTCGCTGCAACGACATCCAAGCGTTCGGATATGTCTTCTCCGATCAGGATTTTGGTCTTACCCGCATGCTCCGGCAAGTCTTCCGGCTCGATCACCACCTCGATACGCTCCAGATGCGCCGCAAAGCCCTTGCGTGGCCTCGGTGGACGTTTGCCATCTTTGTTGATGCCACTCGTAACCTTGGCCCTGATCGCCGCAATACCGGTCTCGATCTCCTCAAAGACAAAAGCATGCTGCTCGTCATCGGCACTGGCCGCTGCAAGTTTCTCTGAACGCCGTCCGAAGCGCGCGCGGTCAAAAGCTTTCAGGATCTGTGTCAGCCGCTCGATGCGCTCATCGGCGTCAGCACTTCGGGCCTCGAGATCATCGACCTGCTTTTCCAAAGCCTCGACACGAGCGGCCTTTTCGGCCATGGCAAGAACCATGGCCTTGAGTGCCTCTACATCATCCGGGAGCTCTATATCGGGTCGCGTCATGGGTATGATCAGAGCATATTTTGCTGTGATCCGCCCGCAGTTTCAGGTGCATGATTCAATTCGCCGCAGGGGTTTTACCCAACAATCTCTGGCGGCTTGATGGGTGTTGATCGAACGCGTTTCCAGTCCATCCCATCCACCAAAGCCAGAAGCTGGGCATTGTTGAGCTGGACCCGGCTATGTCCGATGCGCGGCCAGCAGAACTGGGCTTTCTCCAGCCGCTTGGCGTAAAGGCAAACGCCGGAGCCATCCCACCATACGATCTTGATACGGTCTGCTCGTTTCGCCCGGAAGACATAAAGAGCTCCGTTGAACGGATCACTGCCAGCATCTCGAACCAGTGATAGCAAGCTGTCAGGTCCCTTACGGAAGTCGATCGGATGGCTCGCCAGAAAGACTTTTACGTTCGACGGGATCATGCCGACCGCACCACTCGGATCACGCGACTGAGGTGTGCTTCATCGGCATCCATCCCCGCCCGGATAATCATGTCGCCGATAACCACCTCGATCACCGCCCGCGCACAAACTGGCCCCAAACACGCCTCGACAGCCGCAGGCACCGAAGAGCCCCCTTGCCTGGCGCGAGCATCACGACGCCAGCCGAATAATTGTGATGGATGTATGCCGATGCGACGCGCAATTGCCGAGACACTCGCTCCAGGCTCCATTGCCTCAGCCACCGCTCGCTCCTTGAAGTCATCGGACCAACGCCGCCGAAACTGCCGCGGCGCGCCCTCGAAACGTTCCGGAACGGCCTCGATCATATGAAAGTTTCTAGTTCCAGAGATAGGCGCAGACATAGAAGCTCACAGCTGGTGGATAGTCATTACGCAATAGCTGAGCCCGCGCTACTGACGCCAGATGGGGTCAGCTTGCCGCTTACGCATTCGTCATGGCCGTGCTCCACGAAGTCGAGAATCTGATCCGTCGCGGGAATATCTTCTATTGGCGGCCACGCGTCCCGGCGGTCTTAGTTGACTGCCGGCCCGGTAGCCGCCTTTCACTCAGCCTTCGTTGTTCCGACCATAAGAAGGCTCAGATCATCGGCTGGAAGCTCAAAACGCGACTGGCCGAACTGAAAATGAATCTGAATGAACCTATGTCCAAGCAGCAGCTCCAGAAACTGTTCGAGCATGGCCTCGACGTTTAGAGCGCCGGTGAATTGCATAACTAAGGATATTCTATACGTTGCACTCGTGCAGTTCGCCTGGGGGATGGCTTGGGGTTAAGATCGATCATTGCCGCAAGTTTTGCGGTCGCGACCTTGTGGGCAGGTTGGATAAGCCAAGAGCTTATATTTCAGTGGCTTGACGTCCCATGGAAGAGCGAACTGCTCGGCCAATTAGGGGATACGTTCGGCGCGTTGAACGCTCTATTTTCCGCCCTCGCGTTCATTGCAGTTCTTTTCACCCTGAAACAGCAACGGGATGACCTTAATCGGCAGCAGGAGCAGATATTTCGAACTGAGAGGGATCAACACATTCAGCGATTTGAGCAGACGTTCTACGAACTTCTCCGCCTCCTCCGTGAGGCACGGAATGACGTCGAATTTCGATACAGCAGAGATTATCTACAAGATGGAGCTTCGACAGAACGAAACTCTGGCGAACGAGTGGAAGGAACTGAGGCCTTCAAACGTGCGAGTACGGAAATGCGACACTGGATTAGCCGAGCTGATCAGGCAGATGGTGAGGTCTCTGCCGACACTGCTGCGAAGCTCTACCTTAAGCACGTCCACTCTCGATATGAGAGCACTTTCGCTCCATATTACCGTCTACTTTATACTCTGCTTCTCCGAATCAAGGAGGATCCAGTTTTGACTCAACCTCAAAAGTACCGTTATGGAAATCTCCTCAGGAGCCAGCTGACAAGCCATGAGGTGTCCCTCTGCTGTTACAATGGCCTCGCCGCCATCTCCGGTAGCTTCAAAGATCTGATTGTCGAATTCCGCCTCGCAAAATACCTGCCGGAACAATTCGGGCGTAAGAGACTGGAACTATATTACCCAGCGTCATGCTTTGCAGGACGGGATTGATCACCAGCAGTAGGCGAGGTCGTGGTGTGCTCCTGGAATATTTCTTGTTCCAGCGCTATCCAGACCTGATAAGGAGCAACAGTTGCGCGATCAATGTTTGCCGACAGCTCGTTAGCAGTCGCCGCTGAGATTCAGGGGCTCTCTCCGAACATCGCGGAACTAGTGCAGCGAGTCAGGGCTGTCACAATCGAACCGCGAATACCTTCAAGCAAGCTCAATGCGATTGACCATCCACATCATCCGGTTGCGCCTCTCGCTCCCCGACTTCCAGTCGCCGACTGTCCGAAAGAAGCCACCGGCTTACTCTGCCGACAGTCACCTGGGCCGTGTCCGGTTTGCGAAGTGCGCACTCCCACACGGTTGCCACTCGCCATCCACGGTCGAGAAGTACCTCTAAGACCGCACCGTCCCTAGCAATATTCGCGGCAAACTTCCCCAGCCAGAAATCGGGTCGGGTCGATGGTGTCGCGGCAAAGCGGCAGTCAGGATGGTGGTGCCAAAAGCAGCCATGCACAAAAACGACTGCCTGATATTTCGCTAACTTGAGGTCAGGTCGACCGGGGACATTTTTAGCATGCAGTCGAAATCTGAAGCCGCGGGCATGTAAAGCCTTGCGCAGTACGAGCTCTGGCCTTGTGTCTTTGCCCTTGATCCCGGCCATCATCCGAGAACGTGTCTGCTTGTCTACGATATCCGCCACATGCCACCTGGTCTTTGCTGCTAAACCTAGTATACAACGACTGAAAATATGTCGTGGAGCCTAAATTGCCTGCAAATTTTGGAGTTGTCGATCTGTTTGCTGGTCCAGGGGGACTCGGTGAGGGCTTTGCTTCGCTCTCTGACGATGGGCATTCTCCATTCGAGATTGGCATTTCGGTCGAGAAAGAACAATCAGCCCACCGCACGTTGACTCTTCGTGCATTCCTGCGCGAACATCAGTCGAACCACGGCTCCCTGCCCAGCGAGTTTATCGATTTTCACGCAGGAATTGTGCCGGGAGTGGACTGGTCTGCAGTCGATCCAGAGGCTTGGCGCGTGGCGACCAGCGAGGCGCGCGGGCTGGAACTTGGCACCGAAGCCGCAACTGAGGCAATCGACCACGCGATTGCAGTGCTACAGGCCAACCATGACGATACGATCCTTATTGGCGGCCCGCCCTGCCAAGCTTATTCACTCGTAGGACGGGCACGATCCAAGGGCAACGTTGGCTACGTGCCCGAGGAAGACGAGAGGCACTATCTTTTTCGGGAATACATTCGAGTACTCGACAGGCTCCGCCCTGCCGCTTTTGTGATGGAAAACGTCAAGGGCATGCTTTCCTCGACAATCGAGAGTCGGCTCGTGTTTGAGATGCTGATGGAGGACCTTTCCTCGCTCGGCACCGGCAAAGATCACCACTATGAGCTTCGGGCGATCCGCATCAAGGATGGTAGAGCCACTCTGCAGGAAGCCGTGCAGCCATCTGACTTCATCGTCAGGGCAGAGGAGTTCGGCGTTCCTCAGCGGCGCCATCGGGTCATCATCGTGGGCCTGCGCTCCGATCTTGCTGGCCGCGCGGCCGGTGCGGAGATCGCCGTGTCGGGTATTGCGCGAACAGTGAGCGATGCAATTGGGACAATGCCCGCCGTGCGTAGTGGCTTCAGCCGCGGCGAGGACGGTGCGTCCAGATGGCGCGGTGAGATTATCCGGGCAGCGACACAGCTTGCAGATATCAGTAAGGAGCAAAGCGACAGCAAACTTCATAATGCCTTCCTGTCTGTGGCGCAACGAGTTGGAGAAGAGGCCCCGAGCCTTCGCGCCGACTCACGCCTGATGGAAGGTTATGCGAAATCGAACGACGAACTTCTGCGCTGGCTCGAACGGTCGGAACTACGTTCACTGGCACAGCATGAGACCCGCGGCCACATGGCTTCGGATCTGGGACGCTACCTATTTTCCGCGGTATTCGGCTCTATACACAATTACAGCCCAAAAGCTGCCGAATTCCCTCTCGCATTGAGCCCGCAGCACCGCAACTGGCACACCGGCGTTTTCAACGACCGCTTCCGGGTTCAACTGGCCAAGGGTGCGTCGACTACAATAACAAGCCACATCTCCAAGGACGGGCATTACTTCATACATCCGGACCCGATGCAATGTCGTAGCCTTACAGTACGTGAAGCCGCGCGATTGCAGACCTTCCCGGATGACTATCTTTTCTTGGGGAATCGGACACAGCAGTATGTCCAAGTCGGGAATGCCGTGCCGCCCTACCTTGCACGGCAAATTGCAGCTTTGCTTTTGAGATCTTTGACGTAACCCCAATTGTGGCATTGGGTTAAGGCCAACTCTGATCAGCTCTTTTCATTGTTGATGCATAGTCTAGAGTTGTGGAGCGAATCGATTTTCACCTCAAGAGATTGTCATGACCTCTCCTCAAATTGATACTTTCGCCACTCAGCTACGCCAAAGACGTGCGAATTATGGCACCCTGGAGGAAACCGCAGCAGCTTGCCGCCGTGAGATGGAAGGAATATTTGGTCCATTCAGCACGGAGATGGTCGCAAATCTCGAAGCAGCCTTGGAGGTGGTGCGGGCGGAAATGCAGGATGTAGAGGTTCTGCGTCGACACTCAATCGTCGATACACCAGAAGATTGGTATCGAGGACCTGGCGCCAACAGCTACCACTGGTCCGCTCTACACGAGTATCTGAAGACGAAGGGCTGGCATTCAGACACGATCGCCTCATTGGACCGGGCGTCGACCGAAGTCATGTCTTTATTGGGCAATCCTGCAAGAGAAAAAATTGCCTGTCGTGGATTGGTAGTCGGATATGTACAATCGGGGAAGACCGCCAACATGACGGCAGTCATGGCGAAGGCAGTCGATGCCGGTTACAACCTGATTATCGTCCTCGGTGGAGTTACAAACAAGCTTCGCAAGCAGACACAGGATCGCTTCGAAAAGGATGTGCTGCGTCACCGTACACTCTGGCAACTCTATACAACCAGTGAGCCTAACGGCGATTTCGTCCAACCCCCGAATGGCGGTTTCGTCATGCCTGCAGAAGGGCATGCGCAGTTGGTGGTCATGAAAAAGGAGGGTAGTCGACTCAAGCAGTTGCGGCGTACGATATCGAAGACCCCTAAGGCGGTTCTGCGGGCGCTGAAAGTCCTTCTAATCGATGACGAATGCGACCAGGCCTCCGTGAATTCCGCCCGTGGCGAATTCGATATAACTAAAATCAATGCCGAAATACGGCATATTCTGGCAGCTCTACCGGCGGTCACTTACGTTGGTTATACAGCGACCCCTTTTGCTAATGTCTTTATCAACCCATACCCTTACGGTAACGAAGACGTTTTGGATGACCTCTATCCGCGAGATTTCATTACCGCGCTAGATCGACCGATTGGCTACTTCGGCGCGCGTGAGGTGTTCGGAAGTGACAGTGCAGAGGCGGATGGCGATGAGCGGGATATGATCCGTATTCTCCATGATAACGATCCGGACCGCTTGCGGCCAACTTCACCCAAAGACAAAGAAACTTTCCATCCCGAGATGACCGAAAGCCTTGAGGATGCGACATTGTGGTTTCTTGCCACTTGCGCGATTCGGCGAGCCCGGGGACAGGAAGGCGAGCATATGTCGATGCTCGTCCACTCTTCGCCAAATGTGCGCCAACACGAATACATGTCCGAACTCATCCAGAACTGGATAGAGGAAAGGAAGTCGGACCTGATCTCGGGAACGGGAGAATCGACCGACAGGCTCAGGAAAGTCTTCGTAGACGAGCGAGAGCGCACAGCTCCTGTCGGACAAGACCGAATCCCTGAAGATTTTAACGTTGTGCTTACTCACCTGCCAGCGGTCCTCGAGGCACTCTCTTATCCTGTCGAAAACGGTGAGACAGAAGATGCCTTTCGCCTTGACTACACGGGTGATCCTGTCACGTGTATCGTAGTCGGCGGAACAGTGCTCGCCCGAGGACTGACACTCGAAGGGCTCTGTGTATCTTTCTTCCTTCGAACATCAAAACAATATGACACCCTACTGCAGATGGGACGTTGGTTCGGCTATCGTCGCGGCTACGAGGATCTTCCACGCCTCTGGACCACCGAGGACCTTGCCTCCAAGTTCCGCTCGCTAGCCGTCATTGAGGAGGAAATTCGACAAGACATCGCGATCTATCGAGAGAACAGGCTTACACCGCGCGATTTTGCGGTGAAGGTGCGCTCTATACCAGGAATGGCGATCACGGCCGCGACCAAGATGAGGCATGCTCTACGGACGAGCATGAGTTTTTCTGGCAAACACGTCCAGACAATCCGATTCGACCATCACGATAGTGAAGTCCTCGGCACCAACTGGAGCGCCGCCTCACAGCTCGTCGATGCAATGTTGGCAGAAAGAGCATTTGATGAAAAGCCTAGGGGGTTTCTGTTCCGAGAAGTTCCTCTCAAAACCGTGCGGCGGTTTTTGACCGCTACGGAGATCTCGGACGAGCACATGGATCTCAAGAAGCCCCATCTCATTCGTTACCTAGACGAAACAGATGGCTCTCTTGGCCTTTGGAATGTCGCGATCGTCCAAACAAAATCCGACACGAAATCCGCCAAACCGCTCGGCGGTTTAGGCAATGTTGCGACCATGCGACGTTCTCGGCTACGCGAGGCATCGCCGCGATATGCCGATATCAAAGCCTTGATGTCCAAAGCAGATATACTGATCGATGCCGAACGCACGCCGGACAAGGAAGACTGGACAAGCTACAAGGCATGCAGACCAGCGATCCCTCTGCTTCTATTGTATCTGATTGATGCGGAATCGAAACCGCTGGACAGAAAGTCTGGTCGTGTCGAGCCCGCGTCACGTGTGCCGCTGGATGCCGTCGCGGATGTAGTCGGATTCGGGATTGTCTTTCCCGGCCAGAAAGACAGGTCGGGAGGATATTTCTCCGTCGATATCGAGCCCCCGGCGGTGGAGGAGACGATCGAGGGACAGGACCAGATCGAGGAAGTTGAAGGCGCCAATGCCTGACACCGGGAGACTTGAAAGGGATTGGGCCGAAATTCGCGCATCTGGCCGAGGTGATGGGGTTCTTGAAGTTCCAAGCCGGGCAACCGCGGTCACGACCGGTTATGGTCAGGTTCGCATTGCTATCGGTTCAGCCGGCGAACCACGACTTCTGGTGCCCGTGGGCAGCCCAGCCGCTGGGACTTCCAATACGGGCAGCTACAATCTTTTGCTGACGCGCTCCTCATTCAGATTGGCTGGAAAACTCGAGCATTTCATCGACATTACTCTACGCACACCACAACTCACGCGTGTTTTCACCGAGCTGGTCGAAGAAATTCTTAAACGTCTGAACAGCGGCACCGGTCCTTCGGCCGCCGTCTATGGAACCATCCAAGACTTCAGAAGTCTTCTCGCGCGGACGCCGGAAAGTGAAGTTCCCCTCACTAAGCTTTTCGGACTGGTTGGCGAACTAGTGGTTCTCGAAACTTTGACGGCGAGGCTACCAGCTGCCGTAGAGAGTTGGAACGGACCCGATGCCCAGCGCCATGACTTTCGGCGCCGCAACATCGCAATCGAGGTCAAGACATCGCTCCGATCTGACGCGTCGCGAGTGATCATTCATGGCTCAGAGCAATTGCTTCCTCCTTCGAACGGAAGATTATACCTTGCACATGTACGGATCGAGCCTGTCGATGCCGGACCACTTTCTGTAGCCAAGCTCCGTCGTAAAATAATCGAGCATGGCGCCGACGAAATCATCTTGGACGAACAACTAGCAGAACTTGGGTGCCGCCATCCAGATGCAGACGAATGGAACGCGGTAAGCTTCGCGCTTGAAGGCATCGGTATTTACACAGTGTCGCCCGGCTTCCCGAGCATAACTCCGGTGTCCTTTTGCGAGCGGACCGTGCCATTAGGGGTGGCGGGTCTGACCTATGAAATCGACCTTGCGATGGCTAGGCCGTTTCTTCTCGATCAGCAGCAATCAGATGCGCTCTTGTTGGAGTTCTCGGCATGATTCCACTTGATTTGCACAGTGAGAGATTCGCTCGCACCGGAAACATGGCGGGAGAGGGCTTTCGCCGGCTGATGGGACGTCCTGCCCTTGGACTGCTGCAAACAGTAATACGAGAAGCTCTGCAAAATTCCATCGATGCCGCCCCGGAGGGCAACTCCGTTGAAATCCTCCTGCGCTACCGAGTCTTAGAGGGCGAAAACCTACAGCGGCTTCGGGACCTATTTTTTTGCAGCCTGCCTCCTGAGGAGGCGAAGGTCGCAACGGGAGTTGAAGACAATTCGAGCTTACGCGAGATCCTTGAACAGGGACGGGTCTCTCTGCTTGAGATTGCCGACTTCAATACAAGAGGCCTTGCTGGTCCGACCCGCGCCGATCTCTCTGCGGGAGAAGACCGGCTAGACTTCGTCAACTTCTTGCGCAACATCGGTGCCGCCCGCGACACTCATCACGGGGGCGGCACGTACGGATACGGCAAGACTTCGCTTTACGCTCTCAGCCGTGCGACAACCATCATAGCGGACACTCAAACCACTACTGAAGGGAAGTCCATCCGCCGCATAATGGGGTGTCACCTTGGCGATGCGTTTGAAGCCACCTCGGAGCAGGAGCATCGACGTTTTACCGGGCGACACTGGTGGGGGCGCGATGACGCTGAGGGCGGCGTTGATCCGCTGGAGGGTGGAGAAGCCGCAGAGCTTTCTGAAATGCTTGGCTTTCCGCCGCGCGACGAAAGCCGGACAGGAACGACGATCGCGATTGTGGCTCCGCATGTCGACAACGGAGATGACCTACGAGCCGAATTGGTGGAAACGGTGCTCTGGAACTTCTGGCCCAGGATGTGTGATTCCACGCCGGAGGGGCGAAAGATTGCTGTCCTGATAGACGTCGAAGGCGAACAGGTACCGATTCCCGCGCCTGAACAATATCCGCCACTCGACCTCTATGCCGCCGCGCTTCGGAACGTACGCGAGAATGCGGATGGAAGGGTCACAACGATCCGCAGCTTCAGGCCAAGTGCAGACCTCGGTCGCCTATCAATTGTCCGGGGTATGCGCGCCGCCCGCAACATGATGTCTCTGCGTGACGGAAGCCCTATGCGCGAACAGGCGCATTCAATCGCACTGATGCGCCCGGTCGAACTGGTTGTGCGCTACCTCGAGGGTGAGCCTTTTTCGGATACACGCTTCGAATGGGCCGGTGTCTTCATCTGTTCTGAGGATGACGAAATCGAGAAGGCTTTTGCATTGACCGAACCGCCAGCGCACGACGACTGGATTCCAGACATGTTGCCCAAAGGGCACGCCAAGACATACGTCAACGTGGCGCTGCGTGAGCTTAGGAATGAGGCCGCGACATACGTCCAGCCGAAAGCGGCATTGGGTACAAGTGAAGATCGCGGGCCATCCATCGCCAAGACGGCCGCTAAATTGGGCAGAATGCTATCCAACAGCTCTGGCAAAGGACCAAGCCGAACAGTTTCTCCCACTGGTGTCGGCAGCAAAAAGAAAATTACAATCTCCGCGCCTAGATTTGTCGGCTTGGAGTATGGAGATGGTCAGCGTATCGCCAAGTTTCAGGCAGAACTGGTAAACGACGGTAGTCACCCAAATCTTTTCCTCTATGCTACACCTCATCTCGTCCTGGACGGATCGTTCACGTCACCCGATGACCTTCCCGGGAACATGAAAATCGATCTCCTGAGCATAGCTCTCGTGGACAAGACCACTCTATCTCATGGGATTCGGATCGAGAACATGCAAGGCTTGGTCTCTTGTCGCGTTACGATGCCGGAAGATGCGGCTGTGGGTATCCGCTTCACATTTGAAGAGGGAGACACAGCATGACTGCAACGTTCGCTCTCCCGTTCCTATGCCTTCCAGACGAGGTTGTGACACTTGGACGATGGATGATTGGTCAAGCAGGCGCACCGCTCATGCCAATTAAGGTGACGCTCGACGAATGGGATTACGCTGCCGACATTGAGCTTCTTGGCTCCATTTCAATCGACATGCGCGCTGCCGCGAACATGCTAGAAATTCCGGAGGAGGAGCTTAAACTTGCCGTCGCTCTCAAAGTCGGCACCGGGAGAGGCCGTTTTCCACGAGTAGAGAAATGCTTAAACACCCAAGTTCTCGACGCTGGAACCAATCAGCCAACCGAATTGCGCGCACTGCTTCCTGGTAACACCCTATCCGGGCGCGTGCAGGTCCGGATAGATGTGCTACTCGCCGCGTCCACGACGAGTGGCTCGATCCTGTCTCCAAGTCGCATTGGCTCGCGTCTCTGGTCTCATGAGACCTCGGTTGAACTGGAGGATGGCGGCGACAATCGCTTTCCCATGGAAATTGTCTCCTTCACTCAAACCTTCCCAAGCAGTGGGCATGTCAACGCACCTTGGTACTTGGCTTGGAGGCCGGGAGGCTTGGCTGCGGATTTCGCCGGCTCCATCCGTCTTTACATAAATTCCGATCACCATGAGCTTGCTCAACGCGTCCTGTCTGGTGACGACCTCACGCTCCAATCCATTCTCGGCGATGTAATGGTCCAGATGATTGCTGCCACCCTCGATACGGATGACCCAACAGGGCAGCTAAGTGGCTGTGAAGACGGCTCTGTAGGTGCTCAGATCTCGGCTTGGCTGGATCTCGCATTTCCGCGGCGTAGCCTGTCTGAAATCCAGAACACGCGGCACAGTTTGCCTGGTCACTTCCACGCCAACATTCATGCCGCTGCCGAGCTCGGAGATATTGAGTGAGCAATGTCAGACTCATCCCTCGCCTCAACGAAGTCGGGCTCACGCGATACCTGGAAGATCTCGACCGGATTGCAGACGAGAACTCGGACCTGATGGATTTCGATAGGCGTCGCAACGAGTATGAGGCGTGGATATGGTATGCTCCGAGCGGCGGCTCTGTAGGTCCTGAACTAGTAGATGAAATTCGTCGACAGATGACTGCGATAGCTAGCCAACACGGCTATCCCGCTCGCGCATCGGACAAGCAGAAGGTCGGCTTCGATGTTGCCGCAGCGAAATGGCTAGCCGCGCACCCGCACCTCAGTTCCCCGGAATTGTTGCGTGACGATACTTGGGCGTTTCTGTCTTGCATAGCGCTCCAAGAACTCGTGATATGGCGCTACTCAGCTAGACAGGGGGCTCGTTTTTCAGGAGGCGTTCGAAACACCTTTCAGAGACTCTGGATCCGCGGGCATACACTTGACTTGGGCGAAACAGCCGGCAATCAACGATGGCATCTTCTTGAAGGGCTCAGTGAGGATGCGATGGTTCAGATCTTTGAGCGCGCTTCCATTGCGTCGCGTGCAGAGTTATCACAAGCTATTGCAAAAGGTTGGCTCAGCACCGCAGAGCGTATCGGCCGTACCCGCATGGAAGACGTCATGCGGCGCGCTACAAAACTTCTTAGATTACGGAACCAGATCATAGATCTGACCTTCCTGTCGTCGGAGGACCTTGACGCAGAAGTGGGGCAAGCGTTTGCGAGATCGTCAGAAGGGATCTCGCCAGCGGAGGGCTCCGACGATAGTCCGGGGCAGAAGGACACGATCACATCTTGGCTCACACGTGCGATCAAGAAAACTGGAATTGGGCTACCAATTCAAGCCACTAGTGGTTAGGTTTTGGCGTGAATGACGTTCGGAAGCATCCATGATGACTGGTGGGGTTTCTCGATCGCGATGCCGGCGCCGACCGACGGGAATGGTTTTGAGGCCGAGAGTGATGGCCGCCAGATGGGCTACGGTGGTGATCCCGGCCTGACGCAGGAAGGAAGCACAATACAACCGGCTGAGCCAAGGAGCGTGCTGAAGAACGGAAAGCTCGTTCTAGGCATCGAGGGCGACGATGGCCTGCAGCATCGCCGGAAGGTTTTCCGCCTGGCCCAGCACGCCGCGCAATTCGTCCAGCCGCTCATCCTCGTCCCAGTCGAGATCATAGACCAGCTAGTCCAGTTCCATGTTGAGTTGGCCGATCTTGCGTTCCAGCGCCGCAATGTGGGCGTCGTACTCGCGATACCGCTCGCCTCAGCCTCCTCATCGTTCAGTTCGCCGCGATCGAACTGCGTTAGCCACAACTGGATGAGGTTGGCCGAACCGCCGTATGTCCGCTGTGCATCGCGCCGTCCGATGACGCCGTTGCGGATATCCTGGCAAAGCTGCAACTTGAACGGCGTCGAATGCCGACGATATGGACCTCGGGACTTCATGAGCCTTCCCGATTCAGGCCCGCGGAGTGTATCAGTTTTTAAGCGTCCCGTGGTCCAGCCCGAGGAGTTCACTCCAAAACCGGCTGAGTTCCGCGCGGAAACCAACAGTCTCAGCTCAAAACCTGCAGACTTGAGCCGCTGAACATTGTGCAACGCACAAATTTCGGAGGAATAGGTATGAATTTCGGATTTTTAGATACATATCATCCGAGAAAATTCGGTTAAAACTCTCCCAACTCAAGGAGAGACACCATGACGGACACGACGTCAGAATTTGATGGGTCAACGATTGGCCTGGAGGCCGCAGAGGAACCCGCTTGGACCGCCGCAACCTGGTTTGCGGTTCTTTCGATGGCGGCCACCAGCTTTGCGCTGGTGTCGGCCGAGTTTCTGCCAGCGGGATTGTTGACGCCCATGGCGCGCGATCTCGGCATTACGGAGGGCACGGCGGGACAGGTCGTCACGGCGACCGCTTCCGTGGGCGCTGTAACGGCTTTGTTGAGCAATGTTCTCATCGGCAAACTGAACCGCAAGACGGTGCTTGTCGGTCTCAGTGCGCTGGCGATTGGCTCCAACATTCTTGCATCAGTTGCTGCAGATTTCTGGCTGTTGCTGGTCGGCCGGGCCGGACTTGGTATTGCGCTCAGCGGCTTCTGGGCGCTTTCGGTCGCTGTCGTGGCGCGGCTGGTCGGCGCGAATTCGACCGGGCGCGGCATGGCTATCGTCACACTCGGCGTTTCACTCGCCACCATTGCGGCCCCTTCAATGGGCGCCTTGATCAGCGACTGGGTGGGATGGCGCATTGCCATGTCGATGACGGCGGGGCTTGCGATTATTGCCATGCTGCTTCAGATATTCAGCCTGCCCTCGCTGCCAGCAAGTACAAGCAATAGCCTTTCCGATGTTTTCCGGCTGACGCGGCGGCGTAGCGTTCAACTGGGGATGCTTGCCATCCTGTTGCTGATGACGGGGCATTTTGCCGGTTCGGTCTATGTGCGTCCCTTCCTCGAACAGGTGACGCTGCTTGAGACCACGCCGATTGCTCTCGCCCTGCTAGGCTTTGGCGTTGCTTCCGTGATCGGCAACGTGCTGGGTGGCCGCATGGCGGACACCAGTATCCGCCTCGCGCTCATCGTTACCGCCGCCCTGATGGCATTTGCAACAATCGCCCTCGTCCTATGGGGTGTTCATAGCAGCGCCGCATTCGCGCTCGTCGCGCTTTGGGGTCTTGCCTTTGGCATGGCGCCCGTGGTGCTGCCGACCAACCTTTCCCGCGGCGCACCCGATGCTCTGGAAGCAGCAGGCAGCCTGATGGTTGTTTCTTTCCAGGTGGCTATCAGTATCGGGGCTGTTGTCGGCGGCTATATCGTGGATTGCTACGGTGCCACTGCGCCGCTGGCGCTGACCGCGATCCTGGCGGCATCCACGGTCGCACTTGCCTTGCTGCAGCGTCGCGATTGACCCTGTCCGTGACGGCAGATACCTAAAACGAAAGTCCCGCCCGGAATTTGGTCCGGGCGGGACATTTGTGAAAAGCCGATTTTTCTTGCCGTTGCTCTGGTTACTTGCGGTAGGAAAGACCACCCCAGATACGGCCTTCGTCTCTGTGGCGGCCACCGTGTACTGCGCCGATATAAGCAGCGGCAGCAGAAACGAGTGCCGAAGCGGCCAGCAGGAACGCGGTCAGAATGCCTGCGACGCGCGCTTTTTCTGCAGCATCCGCAGCTTTGGCCTTGGCATCGTCCAACGCCTTCTGCGCCTCAGCCTTCAGGGTTTCGACCTGCTTCTGCGCTTCATCGACCTTCTTTTGCGCTTCCGCCCGGACGGCCTGCACGCGTTCAACAGTCTGGTTTACGCGCGTTTGCGCGTCCGTCTGGCTGATGTTTGTGCGGGCAGCGACCTGATTGGCAAGCCATGTCTTGTCGGCATCGGATATCTCACCGGTTGCGAGCAGATTGCCGAGGATGCCGCTGATCTGGCGCTGATAGTCGCCGGCGCTCTGGTCACCCGTCAGAGGGGCAGCGGGCGCATCGGTTCTCAAAAGACTATCCGTGAAATAGTCGATTGGATTGGCTTTCAGGCCCTGCGGCAGCATTTGTTCGATGCTGGGTGCTGCAGCCTGACCGGCGCCTTGCGCCAGACCACCTGCTGCGCTGCCAGCGCCGGAAATGATGCCACCCGCCAGTTGGCCAGCACCCTGAACGGCACCACCGACCGCGGAACCCGTTGCCTCAACGGCGGTCTGCGCCACGCTGCCGACAGCCTTGGCACCACCGGACAGCACGCCGAGCGCGAGAAACGCGGAAACGACTGTTCCGAGCCCCCATACGACCAGGCCATTCACACCATCGCGGACGGTGAGTTCGTTCCTGTCGGCAGCGCCGGCAGGCCGGCGCATGCGGCCGGCAATATAGCCACCCAGCATGTAGGAGCCGACCATGGAAATGATGACGAAGAGCGCGGTTATGATCAGCCAGACTGTGCTGACCTCGCCACCATTGTCCGCCGAGATTGAACTCAGGCCCAGGCCGCCCGCAAATGCGGTGAGAATAGCCATGGCGCCCGAGGAAATGACGGCACCGGCGAAAATTGCTGGCCAATCCACATAGCTGCGGTTTGGGTTCGTTTCGATACCCGTTGGATCAACCATCAGCGTAGCCCCAACAATGAGAGGATGAACAGGACGACGACGACGAGGCCGACTAGATAGATGATGGAATTCATGCGATCTCCTCCGAATGGACGATCAATCCTCCGCATAGCGGCGATTATATGCAGTGAGACATGCGAGCTGATTGCTCCTTCACCAAACTCGCCGCGCTCCAAAAAGTTTCACGACTTCTCGTTGCTTCGGAACGATTTTGCGCAATTCCCCCCGGCGAGGTGACGAAAGAAATGTGCTCTTGGTCGCCAAAGAGACGTCGCCGAACGCAGGCAAGCAGCATGACCAGCCAGACACAAGCCACCCGAACCAGATTGCGACGCAAGGAGATATACCATGTCTGCAATCGATCGAATTGGCTCCACCGCCTCGCTTTACATACGCCCGCGGCCACAGGACGTTTCCGAGGCCGTGTCCGATCCCACACCCGAACGTTCGGCATCGTTGATCGGAGGGGGCGCCGCGCCTTCGCTCTCCTCCAATCTTGCCAACGCACTCTGGTCGCTCCGGGGGCAAGAGGGCGGAATAGAAGAAACGCCGCTTGAGGGCGGCGGCACGGGCTCCGATGAGGACGAGCTTAGCCGCTGGGCAAATATGAGCCTTGGTGAGAAAATCCGGGCCCAATATCTGGAGGCGCGGGGATTGTCCGAAGGCGACCTTGCCGCCATGCCGCCCGACGAAAGGAAGGCAATAGAGGACGAGATCCAGAAGGCGATAAGGGTCGCGATGGAAGCTCCAAAAGACGATGATGCGAGCGTGCTCGCGGGCCTTTAAGCGTGACATGCCTCCGGGGGCACTGCGCAGCGCTACGATCTGATACATAAATGCGGGTTTCAGGAAACATGTCAGATACCTGCAGGGCAGATCATTGCCTGATCTATTTCGGATCAGGCAGGATTTCCCATGAAAAGGCAGATTTTCTTCGCCGTCGCCCTATCGGGTGCGGCAGCAGGTTTTGGAACCGTTTATTCGAGCTCAGCGGACACGCCGCCGGTACTTGCCTCTCCCATCTATGGTGTCACGCTTCCTGAAGGATATCGTGACTGGAAGTTCATCGCGCCCGCGCAGGAAGCGCCGCCGCTGGACGAGCTTCGCGCGGTTCTGGCAAACGATGTCGCATTCGACGCCTACAAGAGCGGAACCCTGCCCTTCCCCGACGGCTCGATACTGGTGAAGTTCGCCTATAAGCGGCAGCAATCCACGGAGTTTCCGCCGGCCACGGTTCCGGGCGCGGCGACCACAGTGCAGGTGATGGTTAAAGACTCCAAGAAATATGCCGCCAGCCACGGCTGGGGCTTCGGGCGGTTTGTCAACGGCAAGCCGGTGGATGCCGCCCAGCACGAGACGTGCCTCTCCTGCCACGAGGGCAACGTCAAGGACCATGATTTCGTCTTCACGCGATATGCACCGTAACCGATGCCGGGGCTCGGGCGATTTCGCCTTCGCGACTGTTCGCCGAACGGCGGCCTCTACACTCGATTACAAATTCACCGAAGCCCGGACACATCAGGGATACGTGAGGCCGAGAGATTGGCGCCATCGCCGGGTCGCCTTCGCCGCCCGGAGCCGCGAACCCAAGCCTGAAAGGACAAGATGATGACGTTTCTGGTCATTGCCTATCTCGGAGGGGCGCTGACAATTCTCAGCCCCTGTATCCTGCCCATCCTTCCCTTCGTTTTTGCGCGGGCGGGGCAACCCTTCCTGCGCAGCACGTTGCCCCTGCTTACGGGAATGGCGGCAACCTTTTGCGCCGTCGCGACGCTGGCGGCGGTGGGCGGCAGCTGGGCAATCAGCGCCAATGAATATGGCCGGCTCGCGGCTCTTGCGCTGCTTGCTATCTTTGGTGTCGGCCTGATTTCGCCCCGCGCGGCCAGCATCATCACCCGTCCGGTCGTCGAACTCGGTAACCGGCTCGCCAATGCCGCCGGCAAGCCAGGGTCAGTACCGACGATTGCGGGCTCGCTGATACTCGGCATCGCCACCGGCCTTTTGTGGGCACCCTGCGCGGGACCAATCCTCGGGCTTGTCCTGACGGGGGCGGCCCTGAAGGGGGCCAATCTGGAAACGAGCCTGCTGCTTGCCGCCTATGCCGCCGGGGCAGCGACATCCCTTGCCGTTGCCATCCTCATCGGCGGTCGGGTATTTGCGGGTATGAAGCGGTCTCTGGGTTTTAGCGAGCGGATCCGCCAAGTGCTTGGCGCGGCGGTGCTTGCCGGCGTCACGGTCATCGCGCTCGGTCTGGATACGGGTTTCCTGTCGCAGATTTCCTATGCGAGCACGGCATCCTTCGAACAGCAGGTGCTCGATCGGCTCCACACCGCCAAAGCGCCTGAAGCGGCGACGGCGGCGGGTGCCAGCGCCAGCGCTACCGCGGCCCGGTCAGAGCTGCCGGTTGAGGGCAAGGCTCCATCCCTCGACGGCGCCGTCGAGTGGCTCAATTCCCCGCCGCTCACGCGCGAGCAATTGCGTGGCAAGGTCGTCCTCATCGACTTCTGGACTTATTCCTGCATCAACTGCATCCGCACCATTCCCTATGTGCGGGCCTGGGCAGACAAATACCGCGATCAGGGCCTCGTCGTCATCGGTGTCCACGCCCCCGAATTCGCCTTTGAAAAGAAGATCGACAATGTCAGGCAGGCCGTCGCCGGCTTCAAGATCGATTACCCGGTGGCAATCGATAATGATTACAAGATCTGGCGCGCCTTTGATAACAACTACTGGCCGGCGCATTACCTGATCGATGCCAAGGGCCAGATTCGCTATCACCATTTCGGCGAAGGCAATTATCGGCAGACCGAAGAGGCGATCCAGGACCTGCTGCGTGAAGCCGGCAGTAGCGCTTCCTCCAGTGCACCGGTGAGCCCGGAGGCGACAGGGGCTGAAGCAGGTGCGGATATCGGGCACATGCGCTCCGGCGAAACCTATATCGGCTACCGACAGGCTGAGAATTTTGCATCCAACGAGGCGGTGCGCGCGGACACGCCGCGCGACTACTCCGTCACGACGCCTTCCCTCAACGAATGGGGACTTTCCGGTACCTGGACGGTTGGCGCGGAAGCGGCCACACTTGATGCGGCTGATGGCGGCATCACTTATCGCTTCAGCGCCCGTGACCTGCATCTGGTCCTTGGGCCGGCAAGCGCCGGAAAACCGGTTCGTTTCCAGGTCACCATCGATGGGCATCCGCCGGGTGCGGATCACGGCGCCGACACGGACGCCGAAGGCAACGGCGTTGTCACCTCAACCCGTCTTTACCAGCTCGTCCGCCAGTCCGGCACCGTCGAAGCGAGAACCTTTGCCATCCGCTTCCTCGACCCCGGCGTGCAGGCCTATGCCTTCACGTTCGGCTGAACCTGCATTTTCCTTCCCTTTCACATTAAACCAAAGGAAAAACATGATGCACCGTCGTCTCATGCCAAAATTCGCGCTTGCCGTCGCAACCGCACTGATCGCTTTTGCCGCGCAGGCGGCAGAGGTGAAGAATATCGTCATAGTCCATGGCGCGCTGGCCGATGGTTCGGCCTGGCGCCGGACGACAGAGATTCTTCAAAGTCGCGGTTTCAACGTCACGATCGTGCAGGAGCCCATCACCTCGCTTGCCGATGATGTGGCGGCCACCAACCGTGTCCTCGATCTCCAGCAGGGCCCGAGCCTGCTCGTCGGGCACAGCTACGGCGGCATGGTGATTTCGGAAGCCGGCAATCGACCGGACGTGGCCGGGCTGGTCTATGTCGCCGCCTTCCAGCCGGAGAAGGGAGAGAGCCTTCTCGACCTCGCCGGCTCCAAACCGCCGGCCGGCAACGGCATCAAGCCAACGAAGGATGGCGCGTTCCTTTATCTCGATCCGGCCGTCTTTGGACAAGATTTCGCCAGCGATCTTCCGCGTGAGGACGCGACATTCATGGCAAGCAGTCAGGTCTTCGCCGCCAAGGCCGCCTTTGCCGCCAAAGTCGGCGAACCCGCTTGGAAAACAAAGAAAAGCTGGTCGATCGTCGCGACGCAGGACAGGTCGATCAACCCCGATCTCGAGCGTGACATGGCAAAGCGCGCCGGCAGCGCGGTGACCGAAATTGCGGCAAGCCATGCGGTCTTCGCCTCCCAGCCCGATAAGGTTGCAGACGTCATCGAACAGGCCGCCCGGCAATCCTCAAAGTAAGCGCACCTCGGTAAGATCAAATGCAGCCGCCCCGGATGCTGGGGCGGCTGTTTGCGTTGGAAGGGCGAGACAAATGTATCAGTCTGTATCCGGAATGCACCCTGCTACAAAACCATTCACAGTCGCCTCCCTTGGGACACATCGACGATACACGCACCCTGTTACCTGCCCGGCATCCAACACGGACAGGAGAGACAGCCAATGACTTCCGAGATCAATTTCCAGCGCCGCCGCTTCTTTGGCATTGCCGCAATGACGGTTGCCGCCGTCGAATTCGCTTCAGTAGGCCTTGCTCATGCCAAGGGCGAAGCGCCTTCGCCTCAGCCGTCAACCGGACGCGACGGAGCCACCTCCTTTGGCGCCCTGAAGCAGGTTGAAGCGGGTGTACTCAGCGTCGGTTACGCAGAAGCTGGCCCCGCAGACGGCCCGGTCGCGCTGCTGCTGCACGGATGGCCCTACGACATCTACAGCTATGTCGATGTCGCGCCCATCCTTGCATCGGCTGGATATCGGGTGCTCATCCCCTATCTGCGCGGATATGGCACGACCCGTTTTCTCTCGGACGACACGGCACGCAATGGACAGCAGGCGGCGCTTGCGGTCGACATGATCGCCTTTCTCGACGCACTAGGCGTCAAGCAGGCCGTCGTGGCCGGTTATGACTGGGGCGCTCGCACCGCCGACATCATGGCCGCACTCTGGCCCGAACGTTGCACCGGGCTCGTGTCGGTCAGCGGCTATCTCATCGGCAGCCAGGAGATCAACAGGAAGCCGCTTCCGCCCAAGGCGGAACTCTCTTGGTGGTATCAGTTCTATTTCGCGACTGAACGCGGCCGTGCGGGTTACGCAGCGAACACCCGCGACTTCGTGCGCCTGATCTGGCAGACGGCATCTCCGACCTGGAAATTCAGTAACGAGACCTTCAATCGTTCGGCCACCGCATTCGACAATCCCGACCATGTGGCCATCACCATCCATAACTACCGCTGGCGGTTGGCACTGGCAGACGGGGAAGCCAAGTACGATAAATACGAGCGCCAGCTTGCGAAACTTCCCGTCATCACCGTGCCGACGATAACCTTGGAAGGCGACGCCAACGGTGCTCCGCATCCGGACCCTTCCGCCTATGCATCGAAGTTTTCCGGCAAATACCAGCACCGCAACATCAGCGGCGGCATCGGCCATAACCTGCCTCAGGAAGCGCCAGAGGCTTTTGCCAGGGCTGTTCTGGACGTCGCAAAGCTTTAAACTTGCCGAAGCCCGCGAACCGTTGTCTTACTGCATGTGACAGCGGGGCGCGCGGTAGCGGGCCACTCGAACCGTCCGGACGACGAAGGCATCCAATGGACCATATCGACCATATTCTCGTCGTGGACGACGACAGGGAAATCCGGGAGCTGGTCTCCAGCTACCTGAAGAAGAACGGCCTACGTACGAGCGTGGCGGCCGATGGACGGCAGATGAGAAGTTTTCTCGACGGCAATACCGTCGATCTCATCGTGCTCGACGTGATGATGCCTGGCGATGACGGGCTAGTTTTATGCCGAGAGCTGCGGGCGGGGAAACACAAAGCCACGCCGGTGCTGATGCTGACGGCCCGCGATGACGAGATGGATCGCATTATCGGGCTCGAAATGGGCGCCGACGACTATCTGTCGAAGCCCTTCGCTGCCCGTGAGCTTCTTGCGCGGATCAAAGCCATCCTGCGCCGCACGCGGATGCTGCCTCCCAATCTGCAGATCAGCGAGGCCGGGCAACTCCTGACCTTTGGTGAGTGGCGCCTCGACACGGTGGGCCGTCACCTGCTCGACAGGGAGGGCACGACCGTGGCCTTGAGCGGCGCCGAATACCGGCTCCTCAGGGTCTTCATCGATCATCCCCAGCGCGTCCTCAACCGGGACCAGCTGTTAAATCTAACTCGGGGCCGCGATGCCGAACTTTTCGATCGGTCGATCGATCTTCTCGTGAGCCGCGTGCGCCAAAGGCTGGGGGATGACGCGCGCGAACCCGTCTACATCAAGACGGTGCGGGCGGAAGGCTATGTCTTTGCGGTCCCCGTGGAGATTTCGGAGCCGCGGATATGAACGGCCCACGCCTGCTCGCCGGCTGGTGGCCGCGCTCGTTGCGGTCCAGACTTTTCATCATCCTGTTTGCGGGCCTCGCCATTGCCTACGGTCTGTCGTTCAGCATCCTCTTTGCCGAACGATATATGTCGGCAAAGGCGGTCATGCTCGGCACTCTTGAGCAGGATCTGGCTGTATCGATCGCAATAATCGACCGCCTGCCTGCGGAAGAGCGGGCGCAATGGGTCCATCGCCTGAGCCGCAGCAATTATCAACTCGTCCTCGGCCCGGGTGTTCCAGGTGTTTCCGACATGTCCGGCCGCGGCGCTGAAATTGCGCAGAGGATCGAGGAGGCCGCAGGACACCGTTTCCCCGTCAAGGTCGAGTCCATTCCCGGCGACGGCAAGCGGCTTCAGGCGCATCTGACGCTATCGGACGGCTCGCCCCTCACAATTGACGTGACACCGCGCGGCGTGATGCCGCTGGCGGAGTGGCTGCCTTATGTCTTCGCCGCGCAGATGGCGCTTCTTCTTCTGTGCACCTGGTTTGCAGTGCGACAGACGACCAGACCGCTCAGCGCGCTGGCTGCGGCAGCCGAAGCGTTGGATCCGGGGGAAAAGGGGTTGCCGATGAGTGAGAGCGGCCCAAGCGAAGTTGTCCACGCCGCCCGCGCCTTCAACGCGATGCGCGATCGCGTCGCCCAATATCTCGAGGAGCGGGTCCAGATTCTTGCGGCGATTTCGCACGACCTGCAGACGCCCATCACCCGGATGCGGTTGCGGGCCGACATGGCAGACGATACGCCGGAAAAGGAAAAGCTGGTCAGTGACCTGCGTGAAATCGAACGTCTAGTACAGGATGGTATCGCTTATGCACGCAGCGCTCATGGCAATGGCGAGAAATCCTCACGTATCGATCTGGCCTCTTTCATCGACAGCATAGCTTACGACTATCAGGATACCGGAAAAGCAGTCACGGTTGACGGTATGGTGCGCGGCACAGTATCGACAAAGCCACATGCCCTGCGAAGAATCCTGACGAACTTGATAGATAACGCACTCAAATTCGGGGGCAGTGCGGAAATCAAGGTCGACCGGCGCACTGAAGGCACCGTGGTCATCACGGTGCTCGATCGTGGGCCGGGCATCCCCGACGAGATGCTGCAAAATGCCATGCAGCCCTTTTTCCGGATTGAAACATCGAGAAACCGCGACACCGGCGGAACAGGACTCGGACTTGCGATCGCGCAGCAGCTCGCCGGAACAATCGGCGGTTCAGTGCGCCTCTATAACAGGCAAGGCGGCGGGCTTGCAGCCGAGGTGGCTTTTGCCTGAGAGGGACGCAGGTCAACGATAAGTATCCCTTATCATTTGATCACCACTGGCTCCGGAATAACGACGGCTTGGGCCTTAGCCGAAGTAAGCACTTCGCCAGATGGTGTGTGCGCCATACCATCGACAACGTTCCAGCGAATGAGCTTCCCGTGGAGAGTCGCATAGCAGCTATTATCGCTCGCAGCCGTCACTCTCATTGACGACCTCCAGCAGACGTGATTGTGAAGCTTAGGATCCACGATGGCCTTGCATCCACTGGGATCTGACCTTCCCGTTCGATACCATGGTGTCGCTTGCACAGTCGACAACAGGAAAGCCCAACCACTCTTAGGATCCGCACAGACTGTCGGGCTGTCCGTGCTATTATCATAGGAATACACTCCGACCATTGCTACCTCATTCGTGCCTGGGCGAGGCACCCAAGTCTCCTCCTCTGGCTGCAGCACCTGACGTTTTGGTAGATACGCTTGAGCCGAACCGTGCTCTACGTTAACGGATACAAGCCAGTCCGTTGCGCCGTTCGGAAGCGTGACCGTGATCGTGCAAGTCTTTCCAGACTCGAACACAGTCCCCTTCTTCCTGCATGAATCCCCACTTGTCACATTAATACCTTTGGGGATTGTGATGTCTTCGGTAAGCGCCGTAGTAGTGTCTACGCCCTTCTTAACCGGATATGTATGCCACTCCAAAATAAGGGCGGCATCATCAACATCGTAGACTTCAAACCGCGCTGTGAAGCCGCCATTCCTTACACATTCAGCCCATCTTTTCAAAATTTCCTTGTCGCCTGAGGCTAACAGAATTGAACTTTCGTTCTTGACGATGGTTGAAATGTTCAACTTTGAGCCAATCTCGTCGATATACCGTTGAAAATCCTTTTCGTCATTGCTGCCGGTGAGAGAGAAACCTCCGTAGCCAAAGCCTCCACTGGCGGCAAGGTCCCGGGCAATTTCCGCGCTAGACTTTCTGGTATATTCCGCGGCCAAGATTTGCTGAAAAAACATTCCGTATCTGTATTGAGACACCTGTTTAGTGCCATCAACTAGGACTTCTCCACAATTGTTGGCCGAAGCAGGACTCGATAAGGCGGAGAAGCCGAGAAGCAGTGACACAAATAAAAAAAGCCATCGAGTCATTTTGAATCCTCCAAATGAGTTCGATTAAGGGCAAAATTACTACTCTGGATGTTGGCCCGCAATTCATCTAAAAGGTGTAATGATCCGGGTTCCCGCAGGTTTGCAACCGATTTATATGCGACCACAGACGTGCTTGGACCACAATATCTGCGAGCAAAAAGCCTACATGAGAACGGCTGCAATAATCGGGCTTCTAGGCAGCGACCCGATTTATGGACTTTCGAAATCGCTGGGGAGGACAACGAGGAGGTATTCCGCTGGAGGCGCCCGATGTCATCTTGGATTTCACCGCGAAGCTTCGACCTCCCCCAGTGCGAGGCCGGAGCGATTTCTACCCGTCGCGTCGAAGAGCAGTTCAAGTGACCGAATGTCTATCCGGATGAGCGGCCGCGATCTCCCGGAAACCAGCCCGCGCTCGACACGACAAAGATTTGCCGTGAAATCCAAGTGACCTCGTTCCAAACGCTAATGATAGGATCGACTTTACTTGCGGTTCTTTGCCGTCACGGTGTCGGACATAGTTCCCCGTTCCTACTGCCTGTGGGTTACTGCTTGCCGACTCTGCTGATTGGTTGAGCGTTGGCCATGGCCAACCTGTCTCAGCATTCTCACAGCGTGCAGATCGGGACAAATCACGGTCCCAGCGACCGCCGAAACCCGCGATTCTGGAGCCTCTCGTGACTAAAGCGACGACATCACAAACCTCCGTCGAGCGGCGCGCCGAAGAACTCGACACCATCGCGTCCGTCCTGCCGCTCGAGCGTCGCGACGAGCTCGCCGAGCTGCTTACTGATCAGGACGTCGAGACGCTGCGCCATCTCGTCAACCAGGGCATGGGCGACAACACGCTGCGGGCGCTGATCTTCGATCTTGCCTATCTTGAAGCCTGGGGGCTGGCGATCACTGGCAATTCTCTTCCCTGGGCTGCACCGGAAGCACTACTGCTGAAATTTGTCGCCATCACCTCTGGGACACGGAAAAACGCGCAACAGATCCCGACCACGGCATGCCAGCTACGGTCGATGAAAACCTCCGGCGTCAGGGCTTTCTGAAATCCGTTGGCACGCACGCGCCGTCTACGTTGCGCCGGCGGCTGGCGAACTGGTCGACGCTGATCAAGTGGCGCGGCCTCAATGTCGCCTTCACCTCCCTGCCCTCAGGTCGGCCATACGCCTTGCAGTACGCGCCGCTCCGCGAACCCGGGGTCGCAAGAGCGCAGCGTGTTTCGGGGGGGCGGGCGATGTGGCACCGTGTCGAAGCGCGCGCTCGATCCGCAGTCGTTCAATGCGATCATCAAACAGCGGGCGGAGATGGCGGGATTGGATGCGGCTGAGTTTTCGGAGCACCGCCTGCGGTCCGGTTATCTAACCGAGGCTGCCAACCGCGGAATTCCCCTGCCAGAAGCCATGGAGCAATCACGCCACCGATCTGTCCAGCAAGCATTCAGCTATTATAACAGTGCTACACGGAGAAGCAGGCGAGCGGCCCGATTGTTGTAGATCGGGTCTCACTGTCAGAATTGCCAGGGCGAGATCTTGAGGTTTCGGGTCACCAACCGGCAACCTTTGATCCGCGCTATCGCCGCGATCATGCCGTTCGGAGCCGACATCCACCTCCCCTGCCGCGCAGCGTCTCCCATGATATCGCCATAGGCCAATGCTGCTTCTTCCGTGAAGGCAAACATCTTGTCGGAGAACCGGCAACGCCAGCTCACAAGTCCCTCTTCCAGGCGATCGGCGGGCTGAACCGGCCTGATCTTTTGAATACCAAAAGCGATCTCAGCAACTGCAACCGTCGGCAATGCCAATTCGGCGTCGTGACGAACCAGCTATGGTATGATCGCAGAATCGGGAGCTTCCCTCAAAGTCTCCGACATCACATTTGTGTCGAGAAAAATCAAAGCTCGACGCCTTTATGAGCGCGTCTGTTTTCATCGATGATACTGTCGAAATCGATATCCGTACCCGACTGCGATGAAAGACGACTATAGAATTTCGCAGCGGGTTCACGTCCTGCCTCACGAGCCTCATAGGTTTCGAGCGCGCGCTCGACGATATCGGCAATCGTGCGATTTTCTCGGCGGGCGAGCTTATGGGCGAGGTCGCGCGCTTTGGAACTGCGGACGGATAGTTGCGGTGTTACCATTGAGAGCTCCTTTCTCTGGATCCACAGTAACTTAAATTGAAATAGCCATCGAGATGGCATCTGCCATCTCGATGGCTATCTAGTATTGCTGATTTGGCGCCCCGTGGTTTGGTCATCATGCATGTTCGTTCCGCGTGGAGGCCAACACATCCCCTCCCCGAACACCATACTTTAAGCAATTTCTGCCGCAGAGGGCCGCCAAAGTGCTTTTGATGCAGGTTTTGTCATCGCTTCACCGAACGCCGCATTTCGAGCCTGGTGACGTTGTACTTAGCTCATACACTCTTACAACCGGTCATTTTCTCACGCATTCCTTATCTGTACAAAGCACCTGAAAAATGCGCGAAAAAACCATGGTAAAACGGCAAGCCGCCAATCCATAGCAGGACCCCAAACCGGCCGCCGACCTGGCCACCGCAGAACTCCCACCAAAATATCGAAAAGTTGGCGACTGAAGACCAATAACAACGATACTTTTCGATACAGTTTTGCAGTTTCCGGAAACATGCCGGATACGCCGATCCGTCACAAAGCTCCTATCACGAAACGCCGCAACAGCGGCAAAATGAAAGGAACCTCCCGTGACCAAGATCGAGACTGTTCTTTATACCGGCAAGACCCACACGACCGGTGGGCGCGACGGATCTGCGCAAAGCGACGATGGCGCGCTTGGCATCAAGCTTTCCCCTCCGGGCAGCGGAAAGCCGGGCACGAATCCCGAGCAGCTTTTTGCGGCAGGCTGGTCGGCATGTTTCATCGGCGCCATGACAAAGGCGGCGGCAAAACACCAGCTCCGGCTTCCCGCCGAAACCACTGTCGATGCGGAGGTTGACCTCGGCACGACGGGTGGCGAATTCTTTCTGCAGGCTCGCCTGTTTGTCAGCCTGCCCGGTATCGATCGTCCCATCGCGCAGACGATAATAGACGATGCCCACCAGATCTGCCCCTATTCGAAGGCAACCAGGGGGAACATCGATGTTACGCTCATTCTCGCTTAAGCCGATGGTTTCCGCCCGCGCGCTTGTCATCGCCATCGTGTTTGCGGCGATATCTGCAGTACCATGCGTATATGACGCAACATCCGACGAGCCGTCGCCGCTTGCGGGAGTTCTGGGCGCGGTTTCATCGATCTGACCTCAAGGAAACGGCCCGGCGCCCCGCCGCGGCCGTTTTCGCATTCACTTCTTCCTTCCATCCCTTTTGACAACGCCATGGCGTTGCGCAACGCCCTGCGGCAAGCGGATAATCTGTCCACCACCCTTTCAAGATATTGGAGACCGGCCTGCCGGTGGGCAAGCGAGTACTGCCTATGGACGGCGGGTTGCCGAAACCGCCATCTGAACACGGGTCAAAAATCAGGGATGGTCATGTCTTGCGTCACTCCATCGTTGCGCTACGGTTGCGATCAGGGATTTTCACTGGAGGGACTAAGGTATGTGCAACCATTGCGTGATCGAGAACGTGAAAAAGAACATGCTGTCGCGACGCTTGCTGTTCAAGGGCGCCGTGGCCGGTGTAACGGCGATGACGGCTGGCAGCCTCGCGGCCCCGGTGCTTGCGCAAGCACCCAGACAGGTCATCGATCTCACACATACATATGATTCTACATTCCCTACATTCGATGGCAAGCCGGGCATAGAATACGAATGGGCAGCTCAGATCGCCAAGGACGGTTATCAGCTCCACAAACTCACGATCTACGAACATACCGGAACGCATATTGACGCACCTTTCCACTTCAGCGCCGACGGGGCGAGTGTCGATCAGTTGGAGCCGCAGAAACTTGTCGCGCCGCTGGTCATCATAGACATCACAGACCGCGCAAAAGAGGATGCCAATTCCACGATCGAGGCCGAAGACATCGAGCGCTGGATATCCGCAAATGGCGACATTCCGGCAGGTTCGATCGTCGCTCTGCGCTCCGGCTGGGCAACCAGAGTAAAGAGCCCCTCCTTCCGCAATGACGACGCCGGAAAATTTGCCTTCCCCGGTTTCGGCAAGTCGGCAACCGACCTTCTGCTCAAACACGATACGGTCGCAATCGGTGTCGACACGCTCTCGCTTGATCCTGGCAACTCTGCCGATTTCGCAGTTCACAATTCCTGGCTCCCGGCAGGGCGCTACGGCATCGAAGGACTCAATAACCTTGAGGCTTTGCCGGTAAAGGGCGCGACCATCGTCGTCGGCGCGCCTGCACATCGAGGCGGAACGGGTGGTCCGGCCCGGATTCTGGCTCTGGTCTGAACGTAGTACGCCGGGGCGCGCGCCGCATGCAGCAACCGCTAACCTGCCGCATCAGATCAATCCGCTCAGCATCCGCCGCGGTCGCAAAGGAAAGGCCGGGCGACGCGTCGCCCAGCGCTTGACAGGAAGAATTCCAAGCGGTGACGTCGCGAAGAACATATTTTCTTGCCGCATAACGTTAAGTCAAGAAACCACCGCAAGGGAAGGTTTCGATCGATAATCGACGCCTGTATTGCCGTTTAGGGAGCGCTCAGGCGCACCACCGTCATTTTTCCCATTGCGCCCAGCGGTCGTCACCTCGCAGCTCTTCCCACCCCCACCAGTTAAGGCCAGGCAGACATGTTTTCCGGCTCTCTGTAACGCAACGCAGGCGTCCCGGATGTCTGGCGACCTGCTCCAATCGGTAGGCACGATTTGCATTGACTGGCCTTTGAACGAGGTGCCGCGCTGCAAGGCGATCATGAGGAATGAGGGCTCCCATCAAGTATGATCCACTATATGGACCTTATAGATGCGAAAATTAACTGCATAAATCCGTCTATTTACTGTTGATTTCATGAATTTTCCTGTGTATCCCGAATACATGATTTTGTAACGGTCCATATTGTGGAGGCAATATCCCGATACATTCAGACCTTTGGAGGGGTCTGGCCTGTCTGGCAACAACAGCTATCCTGATGTCGCGGTCGTGGCACGGACATCCTGTTTTGCAGACATGTTCATTGCGAAGGTTGTTCTGTGGGAGAGGAGGCCCCGATGACCATGACCGCAAACGCGAATGACGACGTATTTGTACTCGATGGCGAACTGTTGCACACCGGACAGGTAACAGGCTCCTGGTTCATGCGCCCCATCGAGGCCGTGGCGGCAGTGCTGCTGGCGGTGATGATCGGCCTACTTCTGCTGGGCGTGACGTCACGTTATGCCCTGCATCTGCCGATTGTCTGGATCGATGAAACGGCGTCCTTGTGCTTTCTGTGGTTTGCCATGCTGGGCGCGGCAATCGCCATCGATCGCAGTGAACACCTGCGCCTCACGCTGTTTCTCAACATGTTCCCGCAACGTGTTCTGGGCTATATCAATTCCCTGGCACTGGTACTGGTGGCGACATTTCTTGCCGCAATCATCAAGCCCGCCATGGAATACGCCATCGAGGAGTGGGTGGTCACGTCAGCGGCGCTGAATATTCCGATGTCGTTTCGCGCTGCGGCGTTGCCGGTCGGCGCCTGTCTTATGCTGCTTTTGGTGCTCAACAATCTCTTCCGACGAGAAAATCTGCGCGATATCATTGCGGCCCTTGTAACGGTCGCGGTTGCCTCCGGCCTGCTCTATCTGGCATCGCCGATGCTGGAATCCCTCGGCAATTTTAATCTGGCGATCTTCCTCGGTCTGTTCGTTGCGGTATTTCTGGTGCTGGGCGTTCCGATTGCCTTCTGCTTCGGCCTTGGAACCCTCGCCTATCTGACCTTCACCACCTGGGTTCCGACCATTGTGATGATCGGGCGCATGGATGAGGGCATGTCCGGCATCATTCTGTTATCAGTGCCAGTCTTCGTGCTGCTCGGCTGCGTGCTCGATGCAACCGGGATGGGTAAGGCGATTGTCGAGCTTCTGTCCTCGATGTTTGGCCACATTCGCGCTGGCATGTCCTATGTTCTGCTCGGTTCTCTGTTTCTTGTCTCCGGCATTTCCGGCTCCAAGGTTTCTGATATGGCAACCGTCGCACCGGCGCTGTTTCCGGAAATGAAGCGCCGTGGCCACAAACCCAAGGAAATGATCGCGCTTCTGGCCACCGGCGCCGCCATGGCCGATACGGTTCCGCCCTCAATCGTGCTGATCGTTCTGGGTTCGGCGGCAGGTGTGTCTATTGCCGGCCTCTTCACCTCCGGTTTCATGATTGCAATGGTACTGCTTCTGGTGCTGGCCGTTCTGGCCCGCTGGAAGGCGCGGGATGAAAACATGGAAGGCGCAAAGCGCACGCCATGGCCGCAGGTCGGCAAGGCAGCCCTGATTGCCGCACCGGCGCTCGTTCTGCCCTTCCTCATCCGCAGCCTGGTGGGCGGCGGTGTCGCCACGGCAACCGAAGTGTCCACTATTGCCGTGCTCTACGCCATGATCGTCGGCGCAGTGCTTTATGGCGGCATCAGCCTCAGGAAGCTTTATTCGATGCTGGTCGAGACGGCAGCCCTTTCAGGGGCGATCCTGCTGATCCTCGGCTGTGCATCGGCCATGGCCTGGGGGCTGACACAGAGCGGCCTTGCTTTCCAACTGACCGCGATGATTACCGATCTTCCGGGCGGCTGGATGACCTACATGGTCGTGTCGATCCTGATTTTCATGATCCTGGGCTGCGTCCTGGAAGGACTGCCAGCAATCGTTCTGCTCGCGCCGATCATGTTCCCGATCGCCCGCACGCTTGGCATCAATGACATCCATTATTCCATGGTCGTGGTGGTCGCCATGAATATCGGCCTGATGGCGCCGCCCATCGGTATCGGCTTTTACATCGCCTGCAAGATCGGCAACGTGTCGCCGGACGAAGCCATGGGGGCCATCTGGCCCTATCTCGCAGCCATGATCATCGGCCTGCTGCTGATTGCAGCAATCCCCGGATTTTCGACCATTCTGCTCTGAGACCGTGGCGGGTCCGCCCGCCACGCCGATGAATGATAACTGCTTTATTTTGGGAGGAGAAAGCAATGAATATCAACAGACGTACCATGCTCGCCGGCGCCGGTTCCGCCGTACTGGCCACCGCCTTCGTGTCGCGCGCCCGCGCTGCCCAATACAATTATAAATATGCCAATAATCTGCCTGCGGCGCACCCGATGAACATTCGCGCCAAGGAGGCCGCCGAGCGTATCGCCAAAGAGACCGATGGGCAGGTCAATATCAGCATCTTCCCCAGCAGCCAGCTGGGTGCCGACACAGACGTTTTGAGCCAGGTGCGCTCTGGAGGCGTTGAATTCTTCACGCTTTCGCCGCTGATCCTGTCGACGCTGGTACCGAACGCCTCCATCAGCGGCATCGGTTTCGCCTTCCCGAACTACGAGTCCGTATGGGCGGCCATGGATGGCGATCTCGGTAAATATGTCCGTGGCGAAATTGCCAAGCAGAATCTCGTTGCCATGGACACCATCTGGGATAACGGCTTCCGCCAGATCACCAGCGCTTCCAAGCCCATCGCCACGCCGGCCGATCTCGAAAGCTTCAAGATCCGCGTGCCAGTGAGCCCGCTCTGGACCTCTATGTTCAAGGCGTTCAAGTCTGCCCCTGCCTCGATCAATTTCGCCGAGGTCTATACCGCGCTGCAGACCGGTGTGGTCGATGGCCAGGAAAATCCGCTGGCGATCATTTCCACCGCAAAGCTGTTCGAAGTGCAGAAATTCTGCTCGGTCACCAATCATATGTGGGACGGGTTCTGGTTCCTGGCCAACAAGCGCGCCTGGGAGCGTCTGCCGGATGACCTGCGCGCCATCGTCGCCAAAAACCTCAACCAGTCGGGCAAGGATGAACGCGCCGATGTGGCGAAGCTCAATGCCTCGGTCAAGGAAGATCTGATTTCCAAGGGCATGACCTTCAACGACACGGATGCGACACTTTTCCGCGCCGCGCTGAAAGAGGCAGGCTTCTATTCCGAGTGGAAGGGCAAATACGGCGATGAAGCCTGGGCCATACTTGAAAAGGCCGTTGGTGCAAGCCTGACCTGACCGGCCCGTTGAGTAACTGGCCCCGCCCGTAGCGGGGCCAACCCGACTATGTCTGACGATTGGAATGGAGACTGCTTTGACAGGTCGCCTGACGGGAAAACGCGCGCTTGTGTTTGGCGCAGGATCATCGGGGCCGGGATTTGGCAACGGCAAGGCTGCGGCCCTGCAATTTGCCCGCGAAGGCGCGCGCGTAGCCTGTGTCGATCTCTCCGCTGATGCAGCCGAAGAGACGGCTGAGATCATTCGCGGAGAAGGCTTGGAGGCGATTGCGGTTGCCGCCGATGTCACTGAACTACAGTCCGTATCGGCCACCGTTGCCCGCACCTGCGAGGCCTTTGGTGGCATCGATATTCTGCACAATAATGTCGGCGTGACCCATATGGGTGGGCCGGTTGAGCTGGATGAGGAAAGCTTTCGCGCTTCGGTCGATCTCAATATCGGCTCCGTTTATCGTACCTCCAAGGCTGTGTTGCCGGTGATGTTGGCGCAGGGCGGCGGGGCCATCGTCAATATCTCGTCGCTCGCCTCCATTCGCTGGACCGGCTATCCCTATTTTGCCTATTACGCCATGAAGGCAGCTGTAAATCAGGCGACTGTGGCGCTGGCCATGCAATATGCCCGGCAGGGCATTCGCGCCAATTGCATTCTTCCGGGAATGATCGACACCCCACTGATCTACAAGCAGATCAGCAATCAATATGCGTCTGTCGAGGAGATGGTGGCGGCGCGCAACGCGGCTGTCCCGGTGGGTCGCATGGGCGATGCCTTCGATATTGCCCGCGCCGCCGTTTTTCTCGCCTCTGATGAGGCTAAGTTCATCACCGGCGTCTGTTTGCCGGTCGATGGCGGGCAAAGCTGTGCGGTGGGGGCGTTTTCCTGAGATGGCAACAACAACAACGATGCCGGTTGAAAAAGATCTGACGGGCGCGCGCGCGGTCGACCGGGCTCTGGCGCTGCTCTCCATGGTCGGAAGGCACGCGGAACGCGGCGTGGCGCTTTCGGTCATCGTGACAGAAAGCGGACTGAACAAACCCACGGCCCGCCGCCTGCTGCTGGCTCTGATCCGCGCCGGGCTTGTGGAGCAGGATGAGGAAACGCGGCGTTATTACCTCGGCGAAGAAACCTATGTGCTGGGCAGCCTGTCATCGCGCCGGTTTGGCCTTCTTCAAATGGCGCAGGACGGCCTGACGCGCATTTCCCGCCGCTCGGAGGATTCGAGCTTCCTTTCCGTACGCCGTGATACATTTGCCCTGTGCCTTTACCGCGAAGAAGGCACCTGGCCGGTGCGCACCCATGCGCTTCAGGCCGGTTTCGAACACCCCTTGGGTATTGGCGCGGGTTCGCTCGCCATGCTGGCGGCGCTGCCGGACGCCGAGGTGGAAAGTATCATTGCGGCCAATAGCGGGCTGATTGCCGCTAATTATCCCGGCATCACGCTTGAGGGCCTGCGCCGTGATGTCGAGTTGACGAGAGCCAATGGCTATTCGCTCAACCCCGGCCTGATCCTTTCTAATTCCTGGGGTATTGGCGTTGCCATCCGCGCGCCTGATGGCGCGGTGGTAGGAGCGCTGAGCATTGCCGCTGTGGACAGCCGCATGCGGCCGGAGCGCCAGCCGGAACTGGCAGCGCTGCTGCGCGAGGAAGTAACCCGCATCGAGACCCGCATCGCAGAAATGATGGCCAGCCGCGCCCGCACGCGCGGTGAAGGCGACATGAAACGGCAAACGAGGAGAACGAGCAAATGAGCAAAGCGCAGATCGTCGGCTGGGCGCATTCGCCTTTCGGCAAGTCGGCCCTTGAAAATACCGAGCAACTAATGGCTTCGGTCGTGGCGCCGGCCATAGACCATGCGGGCGTCGATGTCAGCGATATCGATGGCATTTTCGTCGGCGTGATGAACAATGGCTTCTCGAAGCAGGATTTTCAGGGCGCCTTGGTAGCGATGGGCGATGAGCGCCTCGCCTATACGCCGGCAGTGCGTTTCGAGAATGCCTGCTCAACAGGATCGGCCGCCCTCTATAGCGCCATGGACTTCATCGAAGCCGGGCGCGGCCGCATCGCACTCGTTGTCGGCGCCGAAAAAATGACGGCGCTGCCGACCGCAGAGGTGGGCGAAATCCTGCTCTCCGCCTGTTACCGTGCGGAGGAGGCCAATATTCCCGGCGGGTTTGCCGGCCAGTTCGGCCGCATCGCACAGGCATATTTTCAACGTTATGGCGACCGCTCGGAAGAGCTGGCGATGATTGCCGCAAAGAACCACGCCAATGGCGCGGTCAATCCCTATGCACATATGCGCAAGGATTTCGGCTTCGATTTCTGCAATACGGTTTCGGACAAGAACCCCTACGTCGCAGGCCCGCTGCGCCGCACCGACTGCTCGCTGATTTCTGATGGCGCTGCCGCGATCATTTTGGCCGACGAGGAAACGGCAGCCACACTCAACCGCGCCATCGGTTTCAGGGGCCGCAAGCATGTCAACGACATCATGGCATTGAGCCGTCGCGATCCGTTGGCCTTCGAAGGCGCGCGCCGCGCCTGGGCCGGCTCGCTGGAACTTGCCGGCGCAACGCTCGACGACCTCTCTTTCGTTGAAACGCACGACTGCTTCACCATTGCCGAACTTATCGAATATGAGGCCATGGGGCTTGCGAAGCCCGGTGAAGGATATCGCGTTGTCCAGGATGGAACGGCCCTGAAGACCGGACGCCTGCCAATCAACCCATCGGGTGGATTGAAATCGAAAGGTCATCCCGTCGGGGCGACCGGCGTTTCCATGCACGTCATGGCGGCGATGCAATTGATGGGCGAGGCAGGCGACATGCAAATTCCCAATGCCTCGCTTGCTGGCGTGTTCAACATGGGTGGCACGGCGGTTGCCAATTACGTCTCGATCATGGAGCGTGTGAAATGACGATGCAAAGTGCCGTGCAGCATCCCGCGGGCGGGGTTGCGCCCTCCACCACGCGGGTGATGAACCTCTCGCATTTCCTGACGCAGGCGGCACGCCGCAACCCGGACCATATCGGTTTCGTCTGGGGTGAAAAGACTTGGAGCTGGGCTCAAATGGAAGCCCGCGTCGACGCAATGGCCCATGCGCTGGAGACTGAATTCGGCGTCAGAAAGGGGGACCGCATTCTGGTGCAGTCCTCCAACAACAACCAGATGTTCGAATCCATGTTCGCATGCTTCCGCGTGGGTGCGGTGTGGGTGCCGACCAATTACCGTCAATCGCCTGATGAAGTTGCCTATCTGGCGAAGGCCAGCGGCGCACGCGGCATGATTTGCGCCAGTGCTTTTCCCGATCATGCTGAAGCCAGCCATGAGGCAAGCACGATCGATTTCAGCATCGCCATCGGCACGGCAGAGTTCGGTGAGGATTACGATGCCATCGTGGCCCGTCACATGGGGCACAAAGTCAAAAGCCAGGCAGTGGATCGGGATGACCCGTGTTGGTTCTTCTTCACCTCAGGCACCACCGGCCGGCCCAAGGCTGCAGTGCTTACCCATGGCCAGATGGCGTTCGTCATCACCAACCATCTCTGCGATCTGATGCCCGGCACTGGACCGGACGACGCCTCCATCGTCGTTGCCCCGCTTTCACACGGTGCGGGCATTCACCAGCTGGTGCAGGTGGCGCATGGCGCGAAAACCGTGCTTCCGGCGGCGGAAAAGCTCGATGTGCCCGCCGTCTGGGCGCTGATCGAAAAATGGCGTATCACCAACGCCTTCACTGTACCGACCATCCTTAAAATGCTCGTCGAAGACCCCTCTGTGGATCGTTTCGATCACTCCTCGCTGCGCTATGTCATCTATGCCGGTGCGCCGATGTATCGCGCGGACCAGAAGCGCGCGCTTGCAAAGCTCGGCCCGGTGCTGGTGCAATATTTCGGCCTGGGTGAAGTCACCGGGAACATCACCGTGCTGCCGCCTTCGTTTCATAACGCCGAGGACGGTCCGGAAACGCGCATCGGCACCTGCGGCTTCGACCGCACCGGCATGGAAGTGCAGATCCAGAACGATGCTGGCGCGGAGGTTGGCGCAGGCGAAACCGGCGAAATTTGTGTAATCGGTCCCGCCGTTTTCGCCGGCTACTACGATAATCCCGAGGCCAATGCCAAAGCCTTCCGCAATGGCTGGTTCCGGACGGGCGACCTTGGTCATCGCGATGAGAACGGCTTCCTCTACATCACCGGGCGCGCCTCCGACATGTATATTTCCGGCGGCTCGAACATCTATCCGCGTGAAATCGAGGAAAAAATCCTCATGCATCCTGACATCAGCGAGACTGCGGTTCTGGGTGTGCCGGACGCGGTGTGGGGCGAGGTCGGTGTGGCCGTTTGCGTGGCCCGCGAGGGCGCAGATATCGCCGCCATCGATCTGAAGGCCTATCTGGAAGGCAAGATGGCCCGCTACAAGCTGCCGAAATCAGTGGTGTTCTGGGATGCCATGCCGAAATCCGCCTACGGCAAGATCACCAAGAAAATGATCCGCGAGGAACTGGAGAAACGCGGTCAGATGCCGACTTTCGAAGAAAAGCGGACAGGCTGACAGGCGTAACATTCAATCGGGAGGAGACGGCATGACACAAGAAAAGACAGAGACAAAAGGGGCTGTCGCGATCACCGGCGGTGCATCCGGCATCGGCTTTTCCACTGCGCAACTCCTGATGGCGCGCGGCTGGCAGCCATGGTTGCTGGATCTCAAGCGCGAGGCGCTGGATATAGCCTGCGAAAAGCTCGGTATCGATCTCTCGCGCGGCATCGTCTGCAATGTTGCGGACGAGGCATCGATAGAGATGGCTTTCGCCGCCCTGACGGCTAACGGTGCCGATCATGCGGTTGATCTGGTCGCCGTCGTCAACAGCGCCGGCATCGGTATCGACAAGCTCTCCGTCGACACAAGCGTCGAAGAATTTCGCCGTATCGTTGATGTCAATCTCGTCGGCAGCTTCGCGGTAGCGCGCACTGCCGCACGTTACTGGCTGGAGCGCGATCTTGCCGGCTCGATCGTGAATATCAGCTCTGTTTCCGGCATGTGTGGAAATCGTGGCCGCAGCGCCTATGGCGCTTCGAAAGGCGGCGTCAATCTTCTGACGATGGTAATGGCAAACGAGCTGGGGCAATCAGGCATCCGTGTCAACGCAATTGCTCCCGGTCCGGTCGACACCCCCCTCACCCAGGCGGTTCATACTGAAAATGTTCGCGACCAATGGCATAGCCGGGTTCCGATGCATCGCTATGGCAGGACGGACGAGATCGCCTCTGCCGTTGCTTTCCTCGTGTCGGATGACGCAAGCTACATCAACGGACAGGTGCTTGCCGTGGATGGGGGCTTCATTACCGCGGGGCTTGCGGTATGACGGAGACAGGCACGCAAGAGCTTCCCCGCCACATCGTCCATCCCGGACCGATCACGCCTGAACGCTTTCGCGCCGTCGGCTGCCATGCCTATCCTGTTACTCTGACGGTCCGGTCCGGCGTAAATGCCAACCAAGCGATTGCCGATGCCTTTGCGGAGTTGGGGTTCGAAGGCGGTTACGTCAGACTGAAGAACGTACCGATGAAACGGCTGCATTATGTCATGCCGGCAGCCGCACCGGATGACGCACATGCCGCATGGTATAGCGAAACCTTTTCCATGCCGGGTGGCACAATCATCGATGCCGGCCTGCATATGGGCCGGCGTGATAGCGCGCCGTTTCTGCATTGCCATGGTTCATGGAAGAGTGCCGACGGCGTTGTCTCCATGGGGCATCTACTGCCTTTCGAGACCGAATTTGCTGTAGAAACACCGCTTGAAGCTCTGGCGCTAGATGGAGCGATCCTCGATGTGCAAAAGGATGAGGAAACCAATTTCGCCCTTTTTACACCCATCGGGCAGCAGCGCCACCAAAAGGGTTCGGGTCTTCGGGCACTTTTATGCACAGTGCGCCCCAATACCGATATATGCACGGCACTCGAAGAGGTCTCTACCCAGTTTGGTCTGCGAGAAGCCGAAGTCAATGGAATTGGCAGCCTGGTCGGTGCGGATTATGAAGACGGAACAAGCCTCAACGCCTACGCGAGCGAAATCCTCATAAACAAGGGCCGTATCGGCCCGGCCGCGTCGGGAGACCGACAAGCAATGCTGGATATTGCGATGGTGGACCTCACCAGACATGTCAGCGGCGGGCGGCTGGTGCGCGGCAAGAACCCGGTCTGCGTTACTTTCGAGCTACTTCTGACCGAAAGACAGGGGCACGCCGCATGAGTTGCGCTGCGCAACTCACCGGCCCGCCTTACTACAACTCACGCCGCCTGCGGCTTTTCCGCAGGCAACCACTCTTCCAGCGTCACTTCAAAAGTCATGCAAACCGGGTTAGCTCCGGCGATGAAGGGACCGCCATAAACCGAACCTTCGGTATCGGCGACGACACCGGTCAGCGAGGCGCGCAGCGAGCCGTCCGGCTGGGCACGCACTTCGCCGGCAATGGAGACGATTTCCACAGCGGGACCGCGTATCTGCAAGAACGCGCCGTTGCGGGTGCCGAGACAGGCATCAACCAGACTGCCCAGCGCGCCGCGCACAAAGGCATTTCTGAAACCTTCGGCAAGGCACAGTTTTTCGACACCGAGAACAAGGTCTTCATTGGGTGCGATGCGGGCATAGGCCACACGCCCCATGGATCCGGTTTCTACAGTGTTATGCGTGTTCATCGGCGCGCTCCGTACGGTTCCTGGGTTGAAGAAGGGGAATGTTGGTTTCAGGGTCGAAGGACTGCTGCAGCACGAAACTGTCTAGTGAGGTCACCAGGGCGGAAACGCCGCTCTCGCCAACAATACAGGATTCAGTCAGCAGATGGCCGCCCTTGACGACACCCGCCGCGGTGCGCATGGCGGCATGGCAATGAACAATCGGCTCGCCCTTCATGCTGCGCCCGAGGGTAGCATTGCCGAAGACAAGCCAGGCCGCACCGGCGTCAATGGGTTTCGTATAGGCAATGACCGCCTTGCCGGAAGGGTCGGGCGGAGCGACGCAATAGGACAATATGTCGAAATAGCCGCCAAGAATGGTGAGCGAGGCATTCTCAATGCCGTTTTCGAAAAGCGGCTGCACGATTCCATCGTAAAGACTGCGGCCCGCCGCAATGAACAGCCGCACGTGGCGCGCGGATGGCGAGTGCAGGCTGTTGATGCGCACCGGCGAGGAAATGCCGGGATGGATCAACGTTCTCGGCCTTGGAAAATGATGCTGTTCTACGGGTGCCACGCCTGCTCCTCCCTGCTGCCTGTACCTTGCAGTACGGTACTTAAAAATCAGCGGAAGGTGCTTTCGAATGCCAGCGCCAAACCACCCGTCGGAAAACATTTCTTTCGCAGTCTGCCGCAGTGACGGCAGATTTTTGCAACGTATTGTGTGGAGACAGGGGATGACGAAACCGCTGGACAGAATTGACCGCAAGATATTGCGCACCCTGCTGGAGAACGGCAGGTTGAGCAATGCGGAGCTTTCGGAAAAGGTGGGGTTGTCGCCCAGTCCCTGCTGGCAGCGTGTCAAGCGGCTGGAAGACGAAGGGGTCATTCGCGGCTATACCGCCATTCTCGATCAGGCCAAGCTTGGACTGAGCGAAACTGTTATCATCGAGGTGATGCTGGAGCGCCACGACGACGAGGTTCTGGAACGCTTCGGAGAAGCGATGGCCGCTCTTCCGGAGGTGCTGGAAGCCTATTTGACGACAGGCGAATATGATTATCTCATCAAGGTGGCGGTGGCAGGAACCGCAGGCTACGAGCAGTTTCTGCGCCGGAAGCTCTACAAGATCGAGGGTGTACGTCACTCCCGATCCTGTTTCGCACTTAAATGCCTCAAACACACATTATCAGTCGTACCCGATCCCGAACCTCCATCAATGGAAGCGACCGGCACCGGCCGCGCCCCGGCAAGATAGCGGCAGCGGATTGCTGGTAAAAAGGTAGTAGTCGCGTTTGCGACCCCCTTCGTTCCTCAGCTGGTGACTGAACCGACTTGAAATTGTCGTTTCGGGGCAATGGCGTGCCGCAGAAGATCGCAGATGTCCAAGGTATGCGGGAGCTGTAGCGTCTCTATTCGATCTGAACCGGAACCCTCCCCCAGCCGCCGCCGCCGGGCGTTTCCACGACGACCGTTTCTCCAAACGAAAGCGTTACCGAGCCTTTGCCGGCTAGCGGTGTCGCAATGCCGGCCGCATCGATTACCGAGTTTTGTCCCGTCGCGCCGGCGTCACCGCCATGCAGACCGTAAGGACCAGTGATCCGACGGTCGGATTGAAGTGAAACACGTGCCTCGTGATCCACCGCTGTAATGGCGCGGATCAGACCTTCGCCGCCGGCATGGTGCCCCGTCCCGCCCGATCCCTGGCGCAGCTCATAACGTTCGATACGCAGTGGATAGCTGATTTCAAGCGCCTCGATCGGGGTGTTGAGCGTGTTCGACATATTGGCGTGCACGCCATGCATGCCTGCACCATAGGGACGGCCGCCCTGCCCCCCGCCAATCGTTTCGATATAGGTATAGGGCCTTCCGCTTCGGGGATCACGTCCACCAATGCCGATCAGGTTCATCGTCCCCTGACTGGCGGCAGCGATGCGATCGGGCGCGATAAGCGCAAAGGCGCGCAGTACCGTGTCTGCCACGCGTTGCGTGGTTTCAGTATTGCCCGCGCAGACGGCGGCCGGCGGCTTGGCATCGAGGAAACAGCCCTGCGGAATGTGAATTTCAACTGGACGCAACACGCCAGCATTTGGCGGAAGCGTTGCGTCGGTCAGTATCTTGATGGCGTAGAAGACCGCCGAATGCGTCATCGGCTTGACCGCATTGACATTACCACGCCGCTGCGGCGCGGTTCCTGCAAAATCGAATACCAGACGGTCGGGCGCAACATCGACGGCAACCTTGATCAGGACTTTCTCCGGGCTTGATCCATCGTCATCCAGCCAGTCTTCGGCCTCGTAGCGGCCGGGCGGCAACTCAGCGAGGCGCTTCAGCATGCGCCGCTCGGAATAGTCAAGAATGGCCGACAGGCCCTGTTTCAGCCCATCGACACCGAAACGGCCCACCATTTCCTGCAGGCGGGTCTCCCCGATCCTGAGAGCCGCCAACTGGGCATTGAGATCACCGCGCCTCTCTTCCGGCGTGCGCACATTGGCAAGCACCATGCGCATGATACCGGCCTGTTCCGCACCTCCGTCGTAAAGTAGGACTGGCGGAATGATCAGGCCCTCTTGGAAGATCTCTGTTGAGCTGCCGGGCATCGAACCGGGCTCCATGCCTCCGACATCCGAATGGTGCGCGCGGCTTGCCACGTGCGCAACGAGTTCACCTGCGGCGAAAACCGGAGCTATCAACGTGATGTCGGGCAGATGCGCGCCGGCAACGAAAGGGTCGTTGACGATGACGACATCGCCTTCCTTGAGCGGTGGCAACTGTGCAAGTGTCGGCGCAACGGCCCTCAGCATGGAACCAAGATGCACCGGTACGTGCTCGGCCTGCGCGACCAGCTCCGCATTCGCGTTGAAGATTGCGCAGGATGCGTCCATGCGTTCTTTAATGTTGGGCGAAAAGGCAGTGCATTTCAGCACGACGCCCATTTCCTGCGCGGTTGCTTCCAGGGCATTTCGCAGAACTTCGAGACGGATCGGATCAAACATGGTCATTCTGCTACCTCAACGATCAGACTGCCTGATTTGTGAACCGTGAGACGGTCGGCAGGATAAAGAACGGTGGTCGAAGAAACTTCCTCGATAATGGCGGGGCCGAATATCATGTTGCCAGCCTTGAGCTTTTCCCGGGCGTAGACCGCCGCCTTATAGAAGGCGCCACGCGCGCCGGTATCGCCAGGCTCGTAATAGACCGGGCGTTCGCCGGTTAGGGCATCGTCGTCGGGCACAGGGCCTCCGTCGTCGAGTTCGGGAAGCACCGGCGTTTTGATGCGGCCGATACCTGTGACGCCGAAGCCGGCGATCTCGATTGCGGCATTTTCGTCAGCATGACCGAAGCGGGCCCGGTGCGCGGCGTGAAACCGGCGAGGAAGGTCGGCCCACCAACAGGGTTCGCCGGGATTCACCGTCACTGACAGTTCAAACGACTGGCCCTGATAGCGCATGTCGATGCGTATTTCCACGTCGCGCCGGTCCGGCTCGACGCCATCATGATCGAGATGGCCGTCGGCGCGGTCAGTCAGGCGCTTGATGCGCAAAGCCGCTTCAGCTTCGCCATTGGCGGCATAGGGGACGACGTGTGTTTCGACGAAATCGTGGCGCAGGTCTGAAATCAGCTGTCCCAGCGCACACAGAATGCCAGGGGTCGGCGGCACCATTACACGCGGCATCTTGAGTTCGCGGGCTACGGGGCTGCCATGCATCGGTCCCGCACCGCCGAATGGCACAAGCGCGAAATCACGTGGATCATAACCACGTTCCACGGACACAACGCGGATGCCCCGAACAATGTTGGCATGGGCTACGCGCAATATTCCTGCCGCCGCCTCATAGACATCAAGACCAAGTGGTTGTGCAATGACATCGTTGATGGCTTTATGGGCCCCATCCAGATCAAGTGTCATCGAACCGCCCAGACGCGATTGCGGCGAGAACCGCCCCAGCAAAAGATTGGCATCGGTAACTGTCGGCAACGTTCCACCGCGACGATAGCAAACGGGGCCCGGCACCGCCTCGGCGCTCATCGGCCCCGCACGCAACGCCCCACCGTCATCAATCCAGGCAATGGAACCACCGCCCGCACCGATAGCATTGATATCGATAACCGGCAGGCGAATCGGCACGGTTTCGAGACTGGCCGAACGGGTGATTTCCGGCCGTCCAGCCCGGATGAGACTGATATCCGTGGACGTTCCACCAATATCCATGGTGATGATATCGGGAATACCTGCCAGCATAGCCACATGCGCGCTGGCGACTACACCACCGGCGGGGCCGGATAGAACGGTATGGACGGGCTTGAGGCGCGCTCCTTCGAGGCTCATCAGTCCACCGGCCGCATCCATCACCATAACCGGACGGTCGCGACCAAGGCCCAGCCCTTCCTTCTCATCCTGCAACATACCGGAGAGCGAAGACAGATAACGGTCCATGACCGGACGAAGATAGGCATTGAGCACCGCCGTCGAGCCGCGCTCGTATTCGCGGAATTCAGCATTCACCTCGACCGAAGCGGAAATTGCCACATGTGGGAGGACTTCAGCCAGAATATCGCGCGCCCGCAACTCATGGGAGGGATTGGCGTAAGAGTGGAGAAAAAGGATGGCGACGGCCTCGACGCCAGCCGCCTTCATCGCTTCACCAGCCGCGCGCACATCGGCCTCGTCGAGCGGCTGCAACTCTTTACCTGTCGGCAGAATACGGCCCCGCGCCGTAAAACAAAGTTCGCGCGGCACCAACGGTTCAGGCTTCACCCTGGTCAGATCGAACAGCGTCGGACGGTTCTGGCGGCCGATTTCAAGGAGATCGCGAAAGCCGTGATTGGTGAGAAATGCCGTCTTTGCGCCATTGCGCTGGATCACGGCATTGGTTGCCGTTGTCATGCCATGTCCCACATACGCAACATCCGCACCGCTCGCGCCCTGCAGGCCCAGGGCCTTTCGCAGGCCTTCAAGTGTGCCGAGCGCACGGTTGACCGGCGTGGTCGATACCTTCGAGACGGTGATGGTTCTCGTCGTCTCGTCATAGGCAATGCTGTCGGTGAAAGTTCCGCCGACGTCGGATGCGACACGTATATGCGGGGTCATAACTGCCTCTTGTGTAACAGTAACGTTGTCGTTACAAAAACAGAAGCAACGGGAGCTGTAAAGAGCTGTTGGCGATAACGCTGCAAAATTCGTTCCTTGCCGAAGAGAGGACAAGACGAGGCAAAGATGATATTCACCGGCCACGGAAGGACGACATGAATGAACGACAGGCCGCAGGCAACAAAGGTGAAGGAAAAGCCGCCAGGATCACACGCGGCGCGCACCTCGCGCACCCGCAAGGCCATTCTTGTGGCTGCGGCAGGCGAATTCGTTGCGCACGGTCTGGAAGGTGCAAATATCGAGGCTATCGCCTATTCGGCTGGCGTTAACAAGGCACTTGTCTATCGGCATTTTTCCCGCAAGGAAGTGTTGTTCCGGCATGTGCTGGAAGACGCTTACCGGGCGATGCGCGATGCAGAGGAATCGCTGGCGATGCCTTCGGATCCGGTTGCTGCGCTCGACCGGCTTGTGGAGTTCACCTTTGACTACTACCGGAACAATCAGGGCTTCCTGACGCTTGTCGGCATCGAGAACCTGCACGGTGGCGAGAACATCCGCGAATCGGAGCCCGAAACGGTATATGCCGGAAATATTTCCCGGATGGTGGCAGGCATTCTGGAGCGTGGCGCCACAGCTGGCGTGTTTCGCCCTCGGTTGGACCCTGTCGAGTTATGGCTGTCAATCTCGAATCTGTGCTGGGCCACGGTCTCCACGGCACACACCATCCGCTTTACCTTCGGGCGGGACGTTCTTGCTGAACCGGCGCGCAGCGCGCGCCTTGCCCATATCCAGGAAATGATCCGGCGTTACGCGTTGAGGCCGGACCACTTGTAGGGCAGTGCTTCAGACATCAGCGCGACGCAGCGCTGCGCCTCGTCATCCGAAACGCTGTTGGCCAGCGCAAGCAGAGAAACCCCGGTTTCGCCATAACGATTGTCACCGGGCGCGGGCGCAAAGGAAAGCGTCCAGACCTCGTACCCCGCCGCCTTGCGCGTACCGATCACATAGCCTTTTTCAAGGAACATCTCGATCTCGGCGCGGATGGTATCCGTTTCGATCTGCCATTGTTCGTAATGCGGGGCGTTGATTTCGAGGATGCGTTCGCGGGATTCCCTGTCCAGCCGCGCCATCATGCAAACCCCGGCATGGCCGATACCAAGCGGCAGACGCCCGCCCACGCCCGAAAGCAAGGGTTGGACCGGCGCTGCGCTGAGCTGGAAATCGAGGCAAACAGATTCGAAACCCGACCGCGCCATGAGAAAACTTGATATGTTTGTGCCGGCGGTGATGGAAATAAGCGCCGGACGGAAAAGATCGACCAGATCACCAATACCTGGCACGCGCTGCGCCAGCGCATAAATCGCGCTCCCCAGCCTGTAGTTGCCGCGCCGACCGCTCTGCTCAACAAAACCGTAATGAGACAGTCCCGTCAGAGCCCGATGCACCGCCGATTTAGCGTCACCGATCCCATCTGCGATTTCAGCAAGGCTCATGCCGCCGACACCCGCATTGCCTAGCGCCAGAAGAATTTCCGCACCGCGTTCGACATTGCTGGACGATTGCTTTGCCATGCTGTCCCCTGGGTTTCGGTGAATATATCATTCATTAAAATCCGATAATTGGAACTGGATTAGGCAATATGGCATGGGTAGTCAAGCGGGTTAAAAAATTGGGACCTCAAGCCGCTCGCCCAAAAAAGACCCGGCTCCCTATGGAGGGAAACCGGGCCAGCTTGGGAAATCAGAGCCCGTAAACGGATCTGGCCGCTTCGGAGGAAATGCGTCCGTCACGGACGTCGGCTGCAATGGATGCCGGGTCGCGCATGGAGGGCTCGCCATATCCGCCGGCACCGGGGGTTACGATCTCGAGAATATCACCCTTGAAGATGTCGCCGGCACCATTCACCAGCCGCTCGGGCGCACCGAGAATGGTGAAGGAGCCAAGACCACCTGCAAGGCCACCATCCAGACCCCAGGGGCGCGAGACGAAGCGGGAGCCACCGACGGAGACCCGGCAATCTGCTTCTGCGCGATACACGCGGCGAAGACCCATGCCACCCCTGAACTGTCCGCCACCACCGGAACCGTCGACCAATTCATAGGCAACCAGCGTTAGCGGATATTCGGTTTCAAGCGATTCCAGTGGCAGGTTGGACGTATTTGTCATGTGGACATGCACGCCGTCCAGGCCATCCTTGTTATGCCGCGCCCCGAAGCCGCCGCCGATAGTTTCGAGATAGACCCAGAGGCTGCCGTCCGCGCGTGTACCAGAGAAGCTCGCAACCGCGACAGATCCGTTGCAGGCAGCGGTCACGCGGTGCGGAACCACCTTCGCGAGTGCGCCATGGATGAGATCGACCACACGCTGGCATGCGGCAATGCGGCCATCGACTGCGGCCGGGTGAGCGCAATTGAGCAATGTACCCTTTTTCGCCGTCACATGGATCGGCCGGGCCAGACCGGCATTTGGCAGGACGGTTGGATCAACAACTGTCTTCACCGCATAATAGACTGTGGAAAGGAGCGCGGTATAGACCACGTTCAGACCGGCGCGAACCTGCGGCGGGCTGACGAAGTCAAGATGCATCTCGTCACCCTTGACGGTAATTGTCACCGAAAATTCGAGCTCGTCCCGCAGCGATTCCGCATCGAACATATCCGAAAAGCTGTAGGTGCCATCCGGAATGGAAGCGATGCCGGCGCGCATCTTGCGTTCGGCATAGTCCATCAGTTCGCGACCAGCAGCGAGAACCGTTCCGGTGGAATACTTGTCGCAGAGTTCCTTGAGGCGCGTCACGCCAAGGCGGTTCGCTGCCATCTGGGCGCGCAGGTCCGACATTCGCTCATGCGGCACCTGGCAGTTCAGGAGAAACAGCTTCTGGATGTCTTCCTGAAGAATGCCCTTTCGATAGAGGCGAACCGGGGGAATGCGCAGGCCTTCCTGATATATGTGGGCATGGCCGCGATCTGCGAAGTCGGAATGGTGCGCTGTATTGATCGCCCAGGCGATCAACTTGCCGTCCTGGAAAATCGGCTCCGCCAGAACGATATCCGGCAGATGAGTGCCGCCACCCTCATAGGCGTCGTTGCCGATAAACACGTCGCCAGGAGCAAGACTATCCGCGCCGACATGCTCCAGAATATAGGGAATAAAGCCGATAAACGAGCCGAGATGCATCGGGATATGTTCGGCCTGGCAAAGCATTGCCCCCCTGGCGTCGAACAGTGCCGTCGAGCAATCGCGGCGTTCCTTGATATTGGTGGAATAGCTGGCACGAACGAGCGCCTCTCCCATTTCCTCGACGGTGGAGGCAAATGCGCTGCCGATGACCTCGACAGTTATCGGATTGAGTGCTGCAGCAGGGTTCTGTGCGATGGCTGCATTCGTCATCATTTTCCCTCCACGATGAGGTTGAGATAGGCATCGACCGTAGCGACATATCCAGGCGGCAGAACCGTGGTCGAATCCATCTGGTCGATAATGGCAGGACCGGCGACGACGTTACCGGGTTTCAGAAGATCGCGGTTATAGAGCGTCGCCGCAGTAAAACCGCCGGCTTCGGCCATCCAGACATCACGCTTGCCGGAGATCGCAGCAGAGGAATCCTCGCCCTCCATCTCGCGGGCCTTGAACGCTGCTTTTTCGACGACGCCGCTTGCGACCAAACGATAGGTAACAAGCTGCACCGGCTCACCTTCGGCGATGAAGCCATAGAGCTGGCGATGCGCCTGCTCGAAACGCTCCTTGACGAGGCGGAAGGTTTCCTCGGTGATCGGGCCTTCCGGCAAGGCGACTGCGATCTCGTAATTCTGGCCGGCGTAGCGGCAATCGACGGTGCGGGTGACAACGCGGGCGGCTGGTGCGATTTTCTCACGCTCGAACCAGGCATTGGCTTGAGCAGAAAGGCCATCATACAGCGTGGAGATCGTTCCCGACGCCACCTGGTCGAGACGATGCAGGACAGTCGCCGAGAAGTCCGTTCTCAGATCCGTCATCAAGAGGCCAAGAGCGCATAAGACGCCCGGGGTCTTCGGCACGACGATGCGCTTCATGCCCAACTCACGGGCCAGACGCACGGCATGCACCGGACCCGCTCCGCCGAAGGCGACCAGCGCGTAGTCACGCGGATCATGGCCACGCTGGACCGAAATCACGCGAATGGCCTTGGCCATGTTGGCCGTCACGATGTCGAGAATGCCGTTCGCGGTTTCCAGAACGCCCATATTGAGCTTTTCCGCAAGCCGCTCGACGGCCTTTACCGACAGCGAACGGTCAATCTTCATTCGGCCGTTGAGCAGATATTCCGGGTTCTGTGTCTGAAGTACGACATTGGCGTCAGTGACCGTCGGCTCGTCATTGCCAAGGCCGTAGCAGGCCGGACCAGGATTGGCGCCTGCAGAACGCGGACCGACTTTCAGGTGATTGCCGGAATCGATATAGGCGATCGAGCCACCACCGGCCCCGACCGTGTGTATATCGAGCATCGGAGCCTTGATCGGATAACCGTGGACCACCGACTCGTTCACCACTCGGCACTGACCATCAGCAAGCAGTGCAACGTCAGAGCTGGTACCGCCCATGTCAAACGTGATGAGGTTGTCGATGCCGGTCATGCGACCAACCGCCTGGGCAGCGACAACACCGGTCGAGGGACCGGACAGAACCGTGCGTACCGGCATTTCGGCAGCAGTATCAAAGCCGATAACGCCGCCATTCGACTGGGTGAGCTGCGGCGCAACCGTGATGCCGAGATCGGTGAGCTTGCCGGACAGCGATTTCACATAACCCTGCATGACGGGGCCGAGATAGGCATTGACGACCGTGGTCGACAATCGCTCGAACTCACGGAATTCCGGCGCGATACGGTGTGACAGCGAATGGAAGGCTTCAGGAAACTCATCTTCCAGAATGCGGGCCGCGATCTTCTCATGCTCGGCGTGCATGAAAGAATACAGAAAATTGACTGCGACCGCCTTTACGCCATCGGCCTTCAGAGCCCGCACCGCTTCGCGCAATGCGGTCTCGTCCAGTGGTGTTTCAACAGTGCCAGTGGCCAAAACACGCTCTTCAATACCGAAGCGCAGGTGACGCTCGACCAGAAGTTCAGGCTTATCTGCCTGGAGGTCATAGAGGTCCGGGCGTTTCTGACGGCCGATTTCCAGCAGATCGCGGAAACCACCGGTCGTCAGAAGCCCTGTTTTTGCGCCACGACCCTGAATGAGCGCGTTTGTGGCAACCGTTGTACCGTGACCGACATAAGAAACGTCCTCGGCCTTGATGCCTACGCGCTCGATGCCATCGGCCACACCCTGCGTGATCCCGCGCGAAGGGTCATCCGGTGTCGATGAAACCTTCCAGATCACCACCTCGCCCGTCTCATCCTCAAACAGACAAACATCGGTAAAAGTACCACCGGAATCCACGCCAATCCGCCATGCCATGGCTCGCTCCTTCTTCTGGATGTCATAAGGCAACGCCTCATCTGGAGGTCGTGCGACACTGCCTTGATTGCATGCGCCGCCCGCTGCGAAAGCCAAGCCTTCGGCCCCGGAGAAACGGCTGCCGGGCAATCCGGGCCAGTTGTTCAGACCCTATGATCGGCTTCATTCCCTTGTCAATCTCAATTCCATTATTACGACCAGAATATTTCTGGTATTCCTATAATTAGATTATAAGACAAAATTACGCCGGACGTTAAAAAATTTGGGTTCTTATTCCGTTATTTGACACAAAGATTTCCCAATGAATTAATTAATGGAATTTCGCTTGACACCCGGAAAAGGCTCTCTTTATTGTTTTCGATATCGACGGGACCAGATCACGCCCACCGGGACAGACAGGTTTCCGGAAAGGTGGCGCGCCGAAATCGTCCACGCCGGCTGGCAAGCATGTATCAACACATAATGGGGAACTAACCATGATACTCGATCGCCGTACCCTTCTAAAACTGACCGCCGCTTCAGGTGCCGCATTTGCCATCGGAGCGTCCAGATCCTTTGCGCAGGCCTCTTCCGACACATTGCGCATCGGCCTTTCCACCTATCCCGCTCATCTGAAACCGTGGGTGAATGTCGGCTATGCCGGCCAACTCGTTTCTTCGCTGATCAACCGTTTCCTCATGGCCTACACGCCAGAAGGCAAACTTGTGGGTGAATTGGCCGAAAGCTTCGACCGAGAAGGCGACCGCGCCTGGGTGATCAAGCTGAAGGATGTTAAATTCTCCGACGGCCAGCCCGTCACCTCGGCCGACATCGAATGGAATATCGAGAAGATCAAGGCGGAGGGCTCCGGTGCCTATACCCGTGATGCGATGCTCGAAGTCGAAAAGGTCGAGATTGTCGATGACCGCACCTTCAAGCTCCTGACGAAATCACCGAACGCGGCGCTGCCGGCGCTCTTCGCCAACCCCTTCCTGCAGATCATCGCCAAGGGTTCGACCGACAAACAGGACCATGGCATAGGCGCGGGCCCGTTCACGCTGGCCAATGCAGAAAAGGGCGTAGGCCTGGATTTCGAAGCCTCCCCGCATTATTTCAAGGACGGCTTGCCGCATTTCAAGAAGGTTCGTGTCACCGCCTACGCCGACGAAAACCTACGTGTTGCAGCGATCACTGCGGGCGATGTCGATGTGATCGATTACGTTCCGTGGAGCGCAATGGACCAGCTCGACAAGGACGCCAGTGTTGCGCTTGAGACAGCTGCCACAGGCGCTTTCATGTTCCTGTCGTTCAACGGAGCTGGTGCGTTCAAGGACCAGCGCCTGCGGCGCGCCGTTTCCCTCGCCATTCGCCGCGAAGAGATCGTCAAGGGCGTGTTCTTCGGTCGTGGCGCAGTGCTCGAAGGCGTGCCGCGCTCGTCCGCGACGCCGTTCTACAACGCCGAACTCGCCAAGGGGCAGAGCTACGACCCCGACCGCGCCAAGGCGCTGATTAAGGAGGCCGGTGCAGAAGGTGTGACCGTCAATTTGCTCTCGACCGCGCAGTACGGCATGCACCGCGATACCGCCGTCATCGTCCAGGGCCATCTGGCTGAAGTCGGCATCAACGTGACACTGACGATGCCCGACTGGTCCACCCGCGTTACAATGGGTAACCGTGGCCAGGGCGATTTCGCCATTCAGGGTCTCGGCCTCGACACCTTCGATCCGGATGCGACAAGCGCCCTTATTGACCCGACGCTGTCGCCTACCTTCTTCCGCTCACGCAATTTCGAGGTTCCAGGCCTGACCGAGTTGCTCGCCAAGGGCCGTGCGGAGTTCGACCTGGAAAAGCGCAAGGCGATATATGCCGAAGTCGACAAGCTCGTCATCGAATACACGCCTTTTTGCGGTCTTTCCTACCGCGCCACCGGCTTTGCCCACCTGAAGCGCGTCAACAATTTCCATATGCTTCCGGACCAGATTTCTCCCTTCTCCGGTCGCCTTTTCGACGAGCTTTCGCTGTCGTAACATCTGGAATTAGCCCGGTCGGCACTCGCCTGTCCGGGCACCCGTTTCTCATCTTCCGTGCGGAAGAGGCCTGAAAGGCTAGTATTTTCAGGCTGACGTTGCATGGCTGACTGCCGGAGGGTCTTCATGTTCTGGTTCCTGCAGCGAATTGCCATTTCTCTGGCACTGCTCTGGGTCGTTACCAGCCTCGTCTTTCTTTCCATTTATATGGTGCCAGGCGATCCGGCTGAACTGCTGCTTTCAGGAGAAGGTTCGACGCCCGACGCGGCTTCGGTTGCGCAGTTGCGCAACGATCTGGGCCTCGACCGGCCGATACTGACGCAATATGTCGATCGGATGTCCGGCCTCATTCGCTTTGATCTCGGCAACTCGATGATCGACGGTTCACCGGTCGCACCCGAAATTGCCAAACGCCTGCCGCGTACACTTGAGCTGATCGCAGCCGCCGCGATCCTCAGTTTGATCATCGGCGTACCGGTCGGCGTTGCCGCAGCCTTGCGACAGGGCGGCAGTTTCGATCGCGTCTCGAATTTTCTTGCCGGTTTTGCCCAGGGCATCCCCGTTTTCGTCGCCGGTACGTTGATAATTCTGGTCTTTGCCCAGATGTGGAAGCTGGTGCCAGCCGGTGGATACGTCAATATTTCAGACGACCCCGGCAAGCATCTGATCCTGCTGGCAATGCCCGCCTTCGCCATCGCGCTCGGTCTTGCGGCGATCGTCGTGCGCATCGCGCGTGCCTCAGTGCTCGATGTTCTGCCGCTGGATTATGTCCGAACCGCACGCGCCAAGGGTCTGCCGCAACGGCGCATAATTGCCCGCCACGTGCTGCGCAACGCGCTGATGCCGGTCATCACGGTCTTCGCGCTCAATCTTGGCGGCCTGTTCGGCGGCACGGTACTGGTGGAATATGTCTTCAACTGGCCAGGCTTGTCCGGCATGCTGGTCAGCGCCGTCAATTCCCGTGACTACCCCACAGTTACTGCGGTCATCCTGGTCATTTCGGCCCTGTTCATCACGCTCAACCTCATCGTCGATATTGTCTACGGTGTCACCGATCCGAGGATTCGCAAATGACGCGCTCGCTTCGTCTCGTCTGGCCGCTGCTGCTCGCTCTCATCGCACTGATATGCCTGCTTGCTCCAGTACTGCCCCTGTCAGATCCTCTGAAGATGACCATGGGTCAGCGGTTCGCCGGGCCTTCTTCAGCTTTCCCGCTCGGGCAGGATGAAATGGGCCGCGACATTCTCTCCCGGCTGGTCTTCGGCATCCGTATCTCGCTGTTTATCGCCCTCTCGACCTCCATCCTTTCGGGCGTCATCGGTACCGCATTCGGCATTATCGGCGGTTACATGCGAGGTTTTCCGGAAATCCTGACGCTCAGGGCCATGGATGTCGTGCTCTGTTTCCCCCCGCTGCTCCTCGCCATGCTCGCCGTAACCCTTTATGGGCCAGGCCCCATGACACTGATCCCCGTGCTTGCCGCAGTGTTCGTTCCCGGCTTCACCCGCATCGCCTATGCCAGCGTGCTTACCGTTCGCTCGCAGGATTATGTCGAGGCGGTACAGGCCATGGGTGCCAGTAACATCCGCATCATGTTGAAAACCATTTTACCCAACATCATGGGACCTCTTCTGGTTCAGGCCAGCTTCGTCACGGCGGCGGCGGTTGTGCTTGAATCGGGCCTGTCCTTCCTTGGTCTCGGCGTCGTCCCTCCCTCGCCCTCACTCGGGCTGATGATCGGAACCGGCCGGGCGGCCATCGCTCATCAGCCCATGCTGCTTGTCTGGCCCTGTCTGGCGCTGGTCGTGATGATCCTCGTGCTCAACGGGGTCTGCGATCTGCTGCGCGACTGGCTCGACCCGCGTTCGGCGGCAGGAGCCGTCCTTGCGGGCGGCGGCGAGAGCGGCGTATGAAACAGGAAAAAGTGACAATGACCGAAACCACGCCTCATCCTGTCCTCTCCATCCGCAATCTCAAGGTCTCATTCCTGCGCGACGGCACGTTCAACCCGGTGGTTCGCGAGCTGAACCTAGACATCCGTGCCGGGGAAACACTTGCGATTGTTGGAGAAAGCGGTTCCGGCAAGAGTGTTACGGCACTGTCCGTGATGCAGCTTCTGCCGGAAAAGACGAGCCGCATCGAAGGCTCGATCAAGCTCGACAATGAAGAGCTGATCGGCGCTTCCCCTGCTCGCATGCGTGAAATCCGTGGCAACCGGGTGGCGATGATTTTCCAGGAACCGATGACGAGCCTCAATCCGGTACTGACCGTCGGGGAACAGATCGCGGAAGCCCTGATTGCCCATAACGGTATTTCGAAAAGCGTGGCACGGACGGAAACTTTGAAACTGATGGAGAAAGTGCGGATTCCCTCCTCTGCCAAACGTATCGACGATTACCCGCACCAGTTTTCCGGAGGCATGCGCCAGCGCGTGATGATTGCGATAGCACTTGCCTGTCGCCCCGCCCTTCTGATTGCCGACGAACCGACCACGGCGCTTGACGTCACCATTCAGGCGCAGATCCTCGACCTCATCAAAACCCTGCAGGAAGAGGAAGGCACCGCTGTGCTTTTCATCACCCATGACATGGGTGTCGTCGCTGAAATCGCCGACCGTACGCTGGTGATGTATCGTGGCGACCAGATTGAGACCGGCACGACATCAGAAGTCTTTGCCAGCCCGCAAAAGCCCTATACGCGCGCCCTGCTTTCCGCGGTGCCGCAACTCGGTTCGGCCGGCGAAGATGGCCCCAGTCCTTTCCCGATTATCGACATGGAAACAGGACAGGCACTGCCACAGAAGAAGCGGCCCGATACCATCGACGCGGCGAGCGGCAAGCTTCTCGATGTCAGGAACCTGTCGGCGCGGTTCGAGATGCGATCCGCCTTCACCCGGATGGTGCACTCGCGCGTGCATGCGGTCGAAAATGTCAGCTTTTCGCTCTCGCGGGGTGAAACACTTGCGCTGGTAGGTGAATCGGGCTGCGGAAAATCGACCACTGGCCGCTTGCTGGCCGGGCTTAACCGGCCGCATTCCGGTTCAATCCATATCCACGGCGCGGATGTTGGCTCCTTCACCAGATCGGACCTGTCCCGTCAAGTTCAGATGATTTTCCAGGACCCATTCGCCAGCCTCAATCCCCGCCTAACGGTTGAAAACGCCATCGCGGAGCCTCTTTTGATCCATGGGTTGGAAACGCCCCGCAATGCCCGAAAGCTTGCGCGTGATCTGCTTGGCGAAGTCGGTCTGGCTGGGGCGATGGCGACCCGTTATCCGCATGAGTTTTCCGGCGGGCAACGCCAGCGCATTTGCATCGCAAGAGCGCTGGCGCTCCAACCCGAACTCATCATTGCCGATGAGGCGGTTTCGGCACTCGACGTTTCAGTCAAGGCTCAGGTGGTAAACTTGTTACTGGACCTTCAGGAACGACTGAAACTCGGCCTGCTGTTCATTTCCCACGACATGGCAGTTGTCGAGCGCATGAGCCATCGCATAGCTGTAATGTATCTCGGCGAAATCGTTGAGACCGGACCGCGCGAAGCTGTTTTCTCCAATCCGCAACATCCCTATACCCGGCGCTTGCTATCGGCCGTGCCGCTACCAGATCCCTCACGCAGGCATATGCGGCGCAAATTCGCTGATACAGAGTTGCGCAGCCCAATCCGGCCGAAAACCTTCACGCCGCCAAACCGCGAATATCGCGAAGTTACACCCGGCCACATGGTTCAGGTGTGGAATGAGGAGTGGGCCTGATCTGGCCCTGCGCTTCCATATCAGCCTGGACGACCTGACGGGAAACCTGGAAGTTTTCCGAGCAGTAAGATGTCTGCGGGATGACCGGCGCGGCAAGTATCAGCCGGCCTGTAGCACGTCTCGCAGAAGCGGGACCGCGCACCGGGCGCCATCTCTTGATCTTTAAGAATCTTACCGCAAATTCTCCAGCGAGCGGTGCAGTCGCCCGAAACGCTCCAGACGGAAAGGTGCTGGATCGACGCATGGCTTGGAGCCTGCCACCAGATCAGCCGTCAGCGCTCCGGCACCGGGGCCGATACCGAATCCATGGCCGGAAAATCCGACGGCCAGATAAAGGCCGGGAATGGCACTGGCAGCAGAGATCACCGGAACGGCATCCGGCGTGACATCCATGAGGCCGCCCCAGGTAGCCGTGATGCGGGCATTTGCAAATGCCGGGAAGGACTTGGACAACTTGTGGATACCTTGGGAAATGAGCTTCGATGACGGAACGGGATCGAGAATGCGGATCTGCTCGAACGGCGTCACAGCGTCACTTTTCCATTGGCGGGGCATCGCCATTTCCCGCAGGAACTGCCCGCCTGTCCGCAAGCGTAATGCCCGCCAGTTTTTAACGAGCGACGGCAGGTAGTCGGCAAACAGACGGAAGCTATCCGGAGTGACGGGCGCGATATCCGCGTTGCGCTGCGCTACCGTGAAGCCGCCATCATGACGGCGACGGAAGGCGAAATCGTTACCGCCCACCGGCATATCCGTCATGCCATCAACAGCCGACAGACGCGCGACGCTGCCGAGGATTTTGAGGATCGGAATATCAAGTCCCATATTGCCTGCAAAAAGCCTGGACCAGGCGCCACCCGCCAGCACGACGGAAGAGCAGCGGATTTCGCCATGTTCCGTCACCACACTGCTTACCTTCCCGGCGGAGCGTTCGATTGACCGGACCGCACAGCCCGTGAGGATATGGGCACCCTTTGCGGCAGCACCGCGTGCCATGGCGGGAACCGCCATGAACGGTTCGGCCTTGCAATCGCTCGGAGTGTGCATCACGGCCTTGAACTGCCTGCCCATGCCCGGCACCAGCGCGTGCATTGCCTCACCGCGCACAATGCGCGAGTCGAGACCCACTGCGGCGGCATGTTGGAGCCACTCCTCGTAAAAGGCGACGTCAGCGTCCGTCTCGCACAGATAGGCAATGCCGCACTGGCGCAACCCGGTTTCGGCGCCGACCCGCTCGTTCATGCCTCTCCAGAGCCTCAAGCTTTCCATGGAAAGCGGCAACTCGGCCGGATCACGCCCCATCTGGCGCACCCAACCCCAGTTCCTAGACGATTGCTCACCAGCGATCAGCCCCTTTTCACAGACGGCAACGCTGATGCCACGTTCGACCAGCGACAACGCTGTCGATACGCCGATGATGCCGCCACCGATAACTACGACATCCACGTGCGCAGGCAGGGTCTTCGACGGCAAGACGGCATCAGGAATTATTCTGGACATTTTTTAGCGCCTGTTGAGGGTGGACGTGCGGTTGCGGAAGCTGGCGATCCGTTGCTCGGTCCGGTCTGGGTCTGCGAATGCTGCAACATCGGAAAAAAGCAGGTCGGCCTCCGCTCGCGTCATCAGTCCACAAGCCACGGAAGCCTCCTGGACGGACAGGCCGTTGGTGGCCGCATGCTTGGCGACGGCAGATGCCGCCGGATAGCCGTAAATCGCCACGAGTGCTGTCGACAGGGCAAGCGATCCGGATGCATCTTTGAGGCCGCGCTCCGTATTGACGTTTATCCCCGAGATACAATGGGAGACAAAAAGCGGGATCGCGCGTCGCATCAAACGAATGCTTTCGCTGATGGCTTCTAGAATGATCGATTCCCATACATTGAGGTCAAGTTCACCCTCGGCGGCGCGGGTGACTGTGGCATCATTACCGATCACACGGAAGGAGACCTGCATCATCATTTCAGGCATAACCGGATTGACTTTGCCCGGCATGATCGACGAACCCGGCTGCACCGCCGGAAGGGTGACCTCGGCAAGCCCCGCCCGCGGTCCTGATGACATCAGGCGCAGATCGGCCGCAAATTTCGACAGGGTCAGGGCTATTGCTTTCAATGCGGCTGAAATCCTCACCCAATCGTCGGCATTTTGCAGCGCATCAAAAAAATTCTCCTCCGGCTGATAAGATTTGCCGGTCAGTGCCTGCAATTCCTCGAAGACGAAGCGGCGATAGGCTTGCGAGGCGCCAAAGGCAGTGCCGACGGCAGTGGCGCCAAGCGGCAGCCGCAGACAAACGTCTTCCAGACCAGACATCCCCGCCATCTGTCGCTCAAAGGCGGCTGAATAACCTGAAAACTGCTGACCGAAAGTGACAGGCAGCGCATCCTGCAAGCAGGTTCGGCCAAGCTTGACCACGTCGCGAAAGGCATTCTCCTTGACCCGAAGAGCATCGACGAGAGAGCCCAGACCTGCGCGGAGGCCAGCCAGTTCACCCCCGACCGCCATTTTCATTGCCGAGGGAATGACATCGTTAGTGGATTGCGCCATGTTGACATGGGTATTGGCATGAACGGGATCCTGTCCCTTCCTGCCGGTCAGAATTTCACTTGCCCTGTTGGCCAGGACCTCGTTGACATTCATATTGGCCGCAGTGCCGCCGCCGCCATGATAGATATCGACAGGAAAATCCTGCCTGCCTGGCATTACGGCGTGTTCGCTCGCAGCCATTTCGATTGCCCCGGCGATCAGCGGATCAAGGTCGCCGGCCCTGCAATTGGCCCGTGCGGCAGCCTGCTTTATGGCAATAATCGCCGGGATGAAGCCTTCGATATCGGCGATCGTCCGGCCGGAAATCGAGAAATTCTCGACCGCGCGCGCCGTCTGGATGCCATAGGCCAAGGCGGCCGGCATCAGCCGTGTTCCGAGCGCATCTTCTTCCAGGCGCATTTCCTCTTGCCCTTCATCCATCTCAACGCCCCGGCCGGTCGAGGAAATCGCGCAGACGATACCATCCGGTAAAGGCAGGCAGGAACCATGGCTTGCCGGAATAAAAAGGAACGGCGGTGAATTTTTGCCGGTCGAACGCCGATTTGGCGTTTTGCTCGCCCAGGATCTTTCGCGCCGTCTGATAACCGAGATAGGTCATCAGCGCGACACCGTTGCCATTGCATCCCACCGCAAAATTCGCCCCATCGCGCTCACCGATATGAGCGAGCTTGTCAACCGTCATGGCGACACTTCCGACCCAGGAATGGGTGATCTTAACGCCAGCGAGCTGGGGCCAAACAGCGAGCATCCTGGCATAGATGTGCTTTGCGGCGCGCCTTTCCGACATTTCGAACACTCCCGGGCGCGAACCGAACAGCAGCCGCGTCCCGTCCGTCGACGGTCGGCTGAAGATGAGATCCCGGCGGGTGTCCGAAATCATGCGGCCCTGCGGGATAAGCTCAGCCATCAGATCGGCCGGCAACGGCTCGGTAGCGATCTGATAGCTCTTTACGGGCACGAGCCGGCGCGCCAATTCCGGCGTCGCATCATCCGCCGTATAGCCATTGGTCGCGACGATCACATCCTTCGTGCGGATCGTCCCACGCGCCGTTGGCACAATCTTATCGCGGTTTGGCCCGTCCTCAACGACGCCAGCACGGGCGTGGGAACGCAGCATGACACCGGCAGCCTTGGCCCGCCCGCGCAGCGCCTTGTGGTAAAGTCCCGGATGCAGGCCGCCATAGTCATCTATCAGCATACCCCCGTGATAATAATCCGAACCGATGGCCGCGCGCTGCTGATCTCGATCAAGGAAGCTGACCTTCACGCCAGTCTTTTCGGCAAGCAGAGCACCGTGGCGCTTCAGCGTCACGTAGTCTGTGGCGGTGTGGGCGCCAAAGAAGCGACCAGTCAGCTTCAGCCCGGCATCGAGCTTCTCCGTGTCGATTAACATTTTCAGATATTCGAAGCTTTCGTTACTTTCGCCGATAAGCCGGTTGATCAACTCCGGGTCAATTCCCTTGATCGCGCCTCCAACGACGAGCTTCTGTCCGCTGGACACCATTCCGCCGGACCTCGTCGAGCAGCCGGAACCGAGCCGGTCACTGTCCAGCACGACAACGGAGCGTCCGGCACGCGCAAGGTGGGTGGCGGCAGCAAGACCGGCATAGCCGGAGCCGACAACCACGACGTCGGCATACTCGGGAACGGGATCGAGATTGGTCTCCGGCTCCGCCTCCTCCCACCAATAGGGAGCTTCCTTGAAATCGGCGGCGTAGATATCGTCAAACTTACGCATTGCATACCGGGCCGCTAAGGCCCGCCTTTCAGGAGTTTTGGGCAATCACAGAACCTGGCCAAGAAACTCGCGTGTGCGCGGATCTTTTGGATGGTCGAACAGCTCGACGGGTGGGGCACTTTCAACAATCAACCCCCGGTCGGTGAAGCAGACGCGGTGTGAAACCTCACGCGCGAATTTCATTTCGTGGGTGACGAGGACACAGGTCAGCCCCTCCTCAACAAGCTCGCGGATCGTAAGAAGAACCTCCTTGACCGTTTCCGGGTCCAGGGCGGCAGTCACCTCATCGAAAAGAATGACTTCCGGCTGCATGGCAAGCGCGCGGGCAATAGCCACGCGTTGCTGCTGGCCGCCGGAAAGCTGGCCAGGATAGCTGTCGGCCTTTTCCGACAGGCGCACCTTGGCGAGAAGCTTCCGGGCGCGATCCGCGACCTCTGCCTTGTCATGGCCGAGCACTTGGATCGGCGCCATCATGATGTTTTCCAGGGCGGTGCGATGCGGAAAGAGATTGTACTGCTGGAACACCATTGCCACCTGGTGGCGCAATGGCCGCATTGCCTTCTCGGTGCGCATCTCGTGCACCTTGTGATTTCCCACCCGGATAAAACCCTCATTGATCGGAATCAGGCCGTTGATGCAGCGCAAAATGGTCGACTTTCCGGAACCGGACGGTCCGATGATGCAGACAGCCTCCCCCTTGCCGACGCTGAGGGAAATTCCTTTCAGGACCTCGAACGTGCCGAAAGATTTTCGGATGCCATCGATCTCGATCAGGGCGTTGGAGCGGTTCATAGATTGTCTCCTTTAACCGCATGCTCCAGGCGCCGCGCGAAGATCGCGATCGGGTAGCAATAGGCAAAAAACAGGAAGAGGATGGTCGGATAAAAATAGACGAGCGCCCGTTCGCTCTCCATCGCCAGTGAGGTGTTGAGGATGGTCAAAACGTCCTGAATACCCGTGACCGTGGCAAGCGCCGTTGCAATCATCAGCAGGGCATAGAGGTTCATCCAGCCAGGTATCATCCGGCGCAAGGCTTGGGGAAGGATGACGTAACGATAGATCTGCAGCTGGGTGTAACCGAGCGAACGGGACGCCTCCCATTGTCCGCTATGGATCGACTGCACCGCCCCGCGAATGACTTCGGAGAAGTTTGCCGCCGTCGGTAACGCCAGCCCGATGACCGCCTTTACGAAAGGCGGGAAGGGAACGACGAAGCCGAAGATCTTCATCTCGAAAGGCAGAATGTAAAGCATCGCGAAAAGCAGGACGAGCCAGGGCGAGTTTCGCAGGAAATTCATGACGAAAAATGCCGGCAGGCGAATGAAGGGCGATTTTGCGAGCGTCGCAAGACCCATCACGGTGCCAAGGGTAGTCGCCACCGCCATGGAGGCAATCGACAGCAGGATGTTGAGGATGAAGCCGCCACTTATCGGCCAGCCGGAGCCGGAGCCTGTCAGGAGCAGTGGCAGGCGCACGGCGACGCGGTTCCAGTGTTGCGCGCCGCCGGCGAGTGCATCGATCGCAATCCAGATTGCCACCGCAAGCGCGATGAAAAGCAGGACGGCACGTTTCTTGTTTTCGTAAGTCATGGTGGAGACCATGGTCAGTGTCCCTTTCCATAACCGGGGAAAGCCATCCAGGCTTCGAGCCTGGACATTGCAAATGTCAGGATGGATACGAGCCCCACATAGATGACGAGCACGAGGATCATGACCTCGAGTGTGCGAAACGTGTCGTTGTAGATCTGGCCGGCGTAATACATCAGTTCCGGCACCGTAATGACCGAAGCCTGAGAGGTTGTTTTGAACAGGTTGGTGAGAATGTTGGTAATCGCCGGCAGGCTGATGCGCACAGCAATCGGCGCCTCAACTTTCCAGAAACGCGACCACCGGCTGTATCCGAGCGACCGGGCCGCTTCTATGATCGACCGCGGCATGGTTTCGATGCCGGACCTGAAAGCCTCGATGGCCAGCGCTCCGCCGAACAGGCTGAGCGAAATCGAGGCGCAGGCGAATGCACTCAGAAGCGGCATCTGCAGACCGGTGGAGGGATCGGTAACTTTCAGCCCCAGCGTCGACAGCGTGAAATAGGCAAAAAGCATCTGCAGCAGTGGCGGCGTGTTGCGGAACACCTCCACGAACAGCTCGATGATGGCATCCAGCCAGAAAATCCGCAAAGTCAGCGCAAGCGCACCGAGAAGGCCGATGATGATCGCGGCACTGGATGACAGTGCCGCAAGCTTGAGTGTGTTGAGGACCCCGGTGAGCAGCCATTGCTGATAGGCTGGATCCGTAAGCCAGGAATAATCAAGACCGAACAATAGCTGCTCCAGACCCTATCAGTTCAGTTTTGCTTTGGCAGCCTTGGCGCGCTCGGCAATGTAATCGGCGTGGGGAATATTGAACTCGGTTTCCCAGGCGATCATCTTGCCTTCGGCTTCCGCCTTGGTGATGGCGTTGTCCACGGCCTCCTGGAACGCCTTGTCGCCTTCGCGGATACCACCTGCCATCGGCAGATACTCATAGGTGGGGACGGCGACCTTGTAGCCTTTCCAGTCCGCTTCCTGAACCTTGAGGTCAAGGGTCATCTGGTCGAAGACAAAACCCACGCAACGATTGTCGCGCAAAGCGCGCATGGCCTCCGGTTGGGTCTTGAAGGCAACAAGCTGGATTCCGAATTCCTCGGTCATCTTCTTGTTATAATAGGATCCCTGAATGCCGCAGACCGGCTTACCCTTCAGCTCCTCCCATTTGCTGGTGGTCGCTTCTTTGGCCATCATGACGGCAGGGCCTGGAGACGATACGTAAGCGGTGGTGAAATCGATGACCTTGTCGCGCTCCGGCGTGACGCCAAGCGTCGCGAAAATCGCATCGATACGACCAGCGGTCAGGAACTCGATACGATTGGCGGCAACGACCGGCACAAATTCGATCTTGTCTGAAGACCCCAGAAGTTCCTTGGCGACGTATTTCGCCAGTTCGACTTCGAAGCCGATGATCTCACCCTTGTCGTTGAGATACCCATAAGGTGGATAATCGTTCTTGACGCCGACGATCAGCTTGTCGCGGGCCTTGACGTCATCAAGCGTACCGGCGAGCGCGGCACTGGCCGCCAGCATGCCCAAAGCCGCCAGGGCGGTAGTTGCGAGAATGTTTGCTGCTTTTTTCTTCATTTTGTTCCCCTGTTTGTTCAAGCGGGTCTGGCGTTCTCGAAACCCGCAGGTCGTCTTCAAAATCAAGCTGCCTACAAAATATTCACTTATTTAATCTGCTCAATTTTGGTCATTGAATACGCAGTTTTCTCATTATACAAGTTATTGAGATTTTATTTTCATAATGTGAGACAATATGGCCAAATCCACCCAATCCTCCTCTGGTGGCGCGCAGCTTCTGGATCGAGCGGTAGCTCTTCTGGATCTTGTTGCAGACGGCGGCGTACAAGGCGTCACGCTCAAGGAACTAACGAACAGATCCGGACTCAACACGGCTACCTGCCACCGCATCCTCAACACGCTGGTCGGCCACAAGCTCCTCGCTCGTGACGACAGGAAGCGCTGTTACCGGCTGGGCGCGCGTATGGCGATTTACGGTGCGCGCGCCGCACGTGGACCTGGCATCATCAGCCGCTGCGAAATGGCGCTGACCCGCATTCGGCGCCGAACCGGCGATACCATCCACCTGATGGCCCGGTTGAACCACGATTCCGTTTGCCTCGACAGACGCGACGGAGAATGCGTGGTGCCGACACTGACCGGCTCGATCGGTGGTTCGGTCCCGCTTGGCGTCGGTCCAGGCTCAATTGCCATGCTCGCCTTCCTCGAAGAGGACGAACAGGAATTCATCATCCGCGCCAATATCGAGCGCTATGCCGCCTACCGCGATCTCACCGCCGACAAAGTGCGCCGACTGATCGCTGAAACACGCGAACGCGGTTATGCAATCGACGTCGGCGAGCTTATCCCCGGGATTGCCGGCGTTTCCGTGCCGATTTTTTCGGATGGTACAACGCCAAACGCTTCCCTGGGCTTCACACTTTTAAGTGCCAAGCTGGAGCCCGGCACACTGGAGCAATATGCGATGCTGCTAAAGGACGAAATCTCGGCGATCGTCGATCAATAGCTGTCATCGAGCAGGCAGTTGACCCAGAATTCCGAAACACTCGCGCGGTTCGGCAAACTGACGACATGCAGGATGGAGCTGGCAATATCTTCAGGTTGGGTCAGGGTGTCCGACGGCATCGCGCCTGCCAGAGGCAGCCCCATATCAGTCGCAACGAAACCCGGACATATGGCGGTCGCCCTTACACCCTTGTCGAAACCGGCATGACGGATTGCATGCGACAGGCCAAGGGCTGCGAATTTCGAGACCGAGTAGGCGCCAGACACTGCCGATTTGACCCTTTTCCCCGATAGCGAGGCGACAATCGCCACGCGACCAGCTCCGGACGCGATTAGCGGGTCCCAGCAGGCCTGCACAACGCGCCGCGGGCCATTGACGTTGACGTCCATCAATGAGGCGAACTCCTCGTCAGTCGCTTCCACCACGGTCTTGCGCACCATGACGCCGGCGTTGGCAACAACAGCATCGATGCGCCCGAACCGTGCCAGAACGGCAGCAGCCCAGTCGACAGGCGATTGCGGGGCGAGCGCGTCATAGGCCTGCACGTGGACTAACGCTGGATCCGCCCATTCCGGCAGTAGCGGCGTGCGCATTCCAAGCGAGACCTTCCAGCCGGCCTCCATAAAGGCCCTGCCGGTGGCAGCACCGATACCGCGATTGCCTCCGGAAATGAGGACGGTTTTCCTGTCGGTCATATAGGTTTTCCTTTCTCAGGCATGGGGAAGAAGGGTGGCGCCTTCCTTGCGGGTTGCATGGTTTTCCTGCATGCGAAAATAACGAAGGCGCAGACCGGGCGCGAAGGACATCAGCAACGGCGCCCTGTGCAGTGGTTCAATTTTCAGGGAGAGGTCCTTGTCCGGCACGCCCAGCGCCCATTCTGACAAGACGCCGCCAAGCATGGAGCCGGTTGGCACGCCGCGGCCAGAAAGTCCCGTACAGGCAACGATGCCGGGCGCCAGATCATAGAGCCTCGGGACAGTGCGCATCTGCATGTCCAGTTCGCCGAACCAGAAATATTCCCAACGGATTTCCTCGCTGATCTGCGGATGAAGGAATTTCAGCCGGTCTGTGAGAACCTGCCGGGTATAGTCAGGGTCGGCGCCACGCTGGCCCATGGGGAACATGGAGGCAACAATGCGACCTTCACGGTTGTATTTGTAGACATAGATATCGCCGCGCCCATCATGCATGGTCGTATTGTGGGGCAGGACTTTTGCGCGCGTTTCCGGATCGAGCGGCTGGGTGGCCGCGAGAAATACTTTCTTGATGCGGAAGCTTTTATCGAGGTTTTTCCAGCCACCGACGGTGTAAGCGCCGGTCGCGAAGATCACCTTTTCAGCCAGCACAGCGCCCCGGGGCGTTCGCACGGACCATTTCCCGGCCTCTGGCTGGACATCCTCGACCGGGGACGCGGTAAACACCTGCCCGCCCTCTGCGATAACGGCGCGTGCAAGGCCACGTGCGTATGAAAGCGGGTTCAAATGACCGCCCTCCTCGTGATACCAGGCGCCATAAAAACGAGGGCTGCCTGTCAACGCTTCGACCTCGTCCCTGCCAATGACCCGGCAGCGCGCGCCAGCGCCGGCATATGCATCAGACTTCATCTGCAGCGTGGACATGGCGCCGGGACGCAATGCGCCCATAACATAACCATTCTGGACCCATTCGCAGTCGATTCCGTAGGTCGAGATCATCTCGACGACGCGATCATTGGCCCGCGTCTGGCGGTGAATAAGGCGCTCCGCCCAGGGCTCGCCCAGAATTTTCCCGAGCGACGGCAGGCTGTAATAGCTGAAGGTCGGGGTGCAGTGGCCGGCATTGCGTCCCGAACCGCCAAAACCTGCCTCTTGCGCTTCGACCAAAGCAACCTTGACGCCCCTGCGCGCCAGCTCCAGCGCCGTCGTCAGTCCGGTATATCCCGCGCCCACGACACAGACGTCCACATCGACACGGCCTTCAAGCCTCGCGGTTTTCGGCGCGGGCGCTGCGGTTGCAAACCACAAGGTTTGGTCAAAAGGTGAAAATTTTCCCAAATTCGTTCTCCTCAAGGCACACGAAAGTAATCCGGGAACGGCACAGTTCCGGGAAAAGATGTCTCGACATGGATTACAGATGAGCACTGCTGATTTTCTATGCGTGCCAGATTTTACAGCAAATCGTCAATCGCGATCTCACATTACGACCGCCACGGCGATGTTTTTTCATATAGTGATTTTTTGCCGTGAGACGAGCGGCAAGCATAAATCGCCAGATTGCCGAGACAACACCGGCCACTGCCGGACACATTGAGGTCGGAGCCGATTATTTAACCGCCAACTCGAGACTGCCCAGGGCTTGACTCGCGGAAAATCAAAAGATATGTCACTTTCCATTCTAATATATCAGTTAGGCATTTGATATGTCTGTTACCCTTGAATTCCCATCGTTACCGCTGTCCGAACTCGTCACCCCGCAAGACCTGCCGGCTGACGGAAACATGACCAACAGGATCCATGCCTTACTTCGCAAACTGATTGTCGAGGTGAAGCTGCTCCCAGGGCGGGCGCTGTCGGAAAAGGAGATCGCGACACTGCTGCATGTCAGCAAAACTCCGGTCCGCGAGGCAATCATTCGCCTTTCCGAAGAAGGTTTCGTGACTGTCGTGCCGCAAGGTGGCACCTACATCTCGCCGATCGACGTTCAGCGGTACATGGAGGCCTGTTTCATTCGATTCAAGCTGGAAGAAGGCGCTGTGATCGAGGCAACCAAGCGGCATTCGCTGGAAGACATCGCACGGCTGAAAACCTGTCTGTCGCAGCAGCGCACTGCCGCCGCGGATGAGGAATTCACTAACTTTTTCCTGCTCGACGAGGAATTCCACCGCACGATCTTTTCAGCAGCTCGCCTTCCTGGAGCCTGGAGCGTCGTAAATCAGGCGAAAGGCGAAATGGACCGAATGCGACACCTGAAGCGCGTTTTTGCAGTCCGTCGCACCGAGAAGGTTATCGAAGAGCACGAAGCAATCGTGAACTCAATCGAATCCGGCGATGTCGAAGCCGCAAGAGAGGCCGTACAGCGCCACCTCGGATCACTCGAAACCAAAATCGCAGAACTCTCCAAGAACCCGAAGATCTGGACCTTCATCGAGCAGGTCAACACGCGCGTCACGAGGAAGCGCGCTTCACGGGGGCAGAAGACGCCTGACTGAACATTCAAGGCTTTTGAGGAGGGGCCTTTCATGTCCGCAGTTCAAATCAACGACGTCGTCAAGCGCTATGGTGCCCTTGAAGTCGTCCACGGTATCAATCTTTCCATACAGCCGCAGGAATTCGTTGTCCTCGTAGGTCCTTCGGGATGCGGAAAGTCCACCACGCTGCGCATGCTCGCCGGGCTGGAAGACATTTCGGACGGCACCGTTTCAATGGACGGCCGAGTGGTCAACAAGATCGCGCCCAAAGACCGCGATGTCGCGATGGTGTTTCAGAACTACGCGCTTTATCCGCATCTGAGCGTGGCCGATAACATCGCTTTTGGCCTGCGAGTGAGGGGCGAAAAGCGAGCGGTTATCGACAAGGCGGTGGCAGAAGCTGCACAGATCCTCGGGCTCACCGAATATCTGGGCCGCAAGCCGGCGGATCTTTCCGGTGGCCAGCGCCAACGCGTCGCCATGGGTCGTGCCATCGTGCGCAGGCCGAAAATCTTCCTGTTCGACGAACCTCTCTCGAACCTCGACGCAAAGCTGCGCACCCACATGCGGGCCGAGATTAAATTGCTGCACAAGCGGATGAACGCCACCAGCATCTACGTGACGCACGATCAGGTCGAGGCAATGACACTTGCGGACCGCATCGTCATCATGAATGGCGGCCATATCGAGCAGGTCGGTTCGCCGATGGAGGTTTTCCTCGAACCGGCCAACACGTTCGTCGCAAGTTTTATCGGCTCACCGCCCATGAACCTTCTGTCCGGGACGATTGAAAAGCAGGATGGCACCGTAAAGGTCAAAATCACAGGTAGTGCCGGACAACGCTTCAGCGTCCCGGAAGCATTTGCGAAAAATGTGACGGAAGGGCAGCAGGTCAAACTCGGCCTGCGACCCGAAATCATGTCGGTAGAGACCGAAGACAGTCGTGAAAACCTCAATTGCAGCATCGACCTCGTGGAGCCCTTGGGCGCGGAGGCTCTGCTCCACGGCAGGGCTGATGGCCAGCCATTTATTGCCAAGGCGGAAACACTTTACGGCGATCATACTCTCAACGGCGTCACACGACTTGGCATCGATACCACACGCATCCATGTCTTCGATGCGGCAACCGGAAGGTCGCTGAAAACCCCAAGCGGGGCGCGACCATGAAAAAGGGTTTTCAGGAACGCCTTCACGATCTCCAGGAAGATGTTCGCCGCGACTGGCAGCTCTACCTACTTCTCGCTCCGATGATTATCTGGTTCGCCGTCTTTCTCTATAAGCCCATGTACGGGCTGGTCATCGCGTTTCAGGACTTCTCGATTTTTCGCGGCATTGCAAAGAGCCCGTGGGTCGGTTTTGAAAACTTCGCGGAGCTCTTTCACAATGACATGTTCATCCGCGCCTTCTGGAACACCCTAAAAATCAGCGCTCTCGGCCTGATCTTCGCGTTTCCGGTCCCGATCATCCTGGCCTTGATGTTCAACGAGGTTCAAAACAGCGTTGCCCGAAGCTGGGCCCAGACGATCGTTTACCTGCCGCATTTCATTTCGGTGGTGATCGTGGCCGGCATCGTCATCAACTTCCTGTCGCCGTCGATAGGCATCGTCAATCTTCTGCTGAAAGGCCTTGGATTCGAGCCGATATACTTCCTGACCCAGCCGGAATGGTTTCGTCCGATTTATATCGGCTCGTCGGTCTGGAAGGAAGCGGGCTTCGAATCCATCGTCTATCTCGCCGCCATCGCTGGCGTGAGCCCGACGCTTTATGAATCTGCCCGTGTGGACGGGGCATCGCGCTGGCAGATGATGTGGCGGATCACCCTGCCCTGCATCCTGCCGACAATCGTGATCATGCTGATCATCCGCATCGGCAATCTGGTCGAGGTCGGGTTCGAATATATCATTCTGCTCTATCGGCCATCCACCTATGAGACGGCAGATGTCGTTTCCACCTTCATTTACCGCACCGGCTTGCAGGGTACCCAATACGATCTCGCGACGGCCGCCGGACTGTTCAATGCGGTTATCGCTTTCGTCCTCGTCTATTCGGCAAATCGCATCAGCCGAAAAGTCTCGTCGACATCGCTTTGGTGAGGAGCTGAAAGATGGCAAACTTCAATCTTTATTCCCGCGGCGACAGGATTTTTGGCTGGGCAAATGCCATTCTTCTGGGTCTGTTCGTTCTGTCGACGCTTTATCCCTTCATCTATGTGCTTTCGGTCTCGCTATCTTCGGGGGCCGCCGTCACGGCTGGCCGTGTCACGCTATGGCCGGTTGATGTGACCCTTGCCGCTTACGACAGGGTATTGTCCGACAGGATGTTCTGGGTCGCCTATGGCAACACGTTCATCTACACCTTCGGCGGCACGCTGATGAGCCTGCTGATCATGATCCCCGGAGCCTACGCCCTTTCGCGCAAACGCCTGCGCGGCCGCACTTTCTTCAACATCGCCATCGCTTTTACGCTGTGGTTCAACGCCGGCATGATCCCTTTCTTTCTGAACATGCGTGATCTTGGACTTCTCGACAGCCGCTTCGGCATCATCCTCGGATTTGCGGCAAACGCCTTCAACGTCATTCTGCTGCGCAACTTCTTCGAAGCGGTGCCAAAGTCCTTCGAAGAAGCCGCCAAAATGGACGGTGCAAGCGAGTTGCAGCTGCTGTGGAAGGTGTTCATTCCGCTTTCCAAGCCCGCAATCGTCACCGTTGCGCTGTTCTGCATCGTTTCGCGGTGGAACGGTTACTTCTGGGCGATGGTCTTGCTGCGCGGCGAGGAGAAGATCCCGCTTCAGGTCTATCTGAAGCGCGTGATCGTCGATCTTAACTCGAATGACGAATTCGCATCGAGCCTTCTCACCGCCCACTATTCGTTCGAGACGGTAACATCCGCGATCATGATCGCTTCCATCATTCCCGTCCTCATCATTTACCCCTACGCGCAGAAGTATTTCACCAAAGGAATTCTGCTGGGCGGAGTCAAAGAGTAGCAGCACAAGGGAGGAGAACCTGTGAGAGCACTACGAAAAGGCACGCCCCTACTGGCGTTGATGACAGCCGCAACCCTGGCCTTGCCGGCATCGGCGCAGGATTCAGGGAAAATTTCCAAGGATCCGCTGGAGCTTACGATCCACTTCCACTTCCGGGACAAATACGTCTACTCGGAAAAATGGCCGGTGGAGCAAAAGGCCGCCGAGATCACCAACATTCATGTCCGCAACGTGGCGTCGCTGGCGACCACCAGCAGCCGCGATGCATTCAACCTTCTGATTGCCTCGGGCAACCTTCCCGACATCGTCGGCGGCGACGCCACGGGCGGGCTGAAGGAAGACTTCATTCGCTACGGGTTGGAGGGCGCATTCATTCCACTCGATGACCTGATCGAGGAAAACGCCCCCAACCTCAAGGCATTCTTCGACAGCCACAAGGAAATCCGCAACGCCATCTCCGGACCGGACGGCAAGCTCTATTTCATCCCTTACGTCCCTGATGGCAAGTTCTCGCGCGGTTGGTTCATCCGCCAGGATTGGCTCGACAAGCTTGGGCTGAAGCAGCCGGAAACACCGGAAGAGGTCTACGAAGTTCTGAAAGCCTTCCGTGACAAGGACCCGAACGGCAACGGTCTCAAGGATGAAGTTCCCTACTTTGCCCGTGAGGAAATCGATGCGGTCCGCCTTATCAATCTGTGGGATGCGCGCGTGTCCGGATCCGAGCGTTATGGCGACTTTGCCGTTTATGACGGACAACTTCGTCATCCCTGGGCGGAGGAAAACTACAAGACCGGGATTTCCAACGTGGCCAAATGGTACAAGGAAGGCCTGATCGACAAGGAGATTTTCACCCGCGGTGCTCGCTCGCGTGAATATCTGCTGGGCAACAATCTCGGCGGCATGACGCATGACTGGTTCGCCAGTACCTCGACCTACAACGACGCCCTGTCGCCAAAGATCAACGGTTTCGCGCTAAAGCCGATGCTGCCGCCAAAGACGGTCTCGGGCCAACGGTTTGAGGATTCCCGTCGGCTGCGTGTCCAGCCCGTCGGCTGGGCTATTTCGGCGACCAACGAACACCCGGTCGAAACAATCAAGTATTTCGATTTCTGGTTCTCTCAACAGGGGCGCATCCTGTCGAATTTCGGCGTCGAAGGCCTGACCTACGAGATGGTCGATGGCAAGCCGCAATTCAAGAAGGAAATCCTCGACAACAAGGACCCGGTGAATGCCCAGTTGTGGGCGGTCGGTGCGGCGATCCCGCGCGGATACTGGATGGACTACGAATATGAGCGCCAGTGGACAAACAAGATCGCGCTTGAAGGCATCGATATGTACGACAAGTGCAACTGCCTCAAGGATGAGTTCATGGGCGTTTCCCTGAACGCAGAGGAAAAGGCGACATTCGACCGCTACTGGCCAAGCATCCTCACCTACATGACCGAGATGCAGCAGACCTGGATACTGGGTGCCCAGGACGTCGATGCCGGCTGGGATGCCTACAAGAAGCGCCTCACGGCACTCGGTTACGACGAGGTCATCAAGATGATGCAATCGGCCTATGACCGCCAGTACAAGGCCGCGCAATAAACCTTCGACCGTGATGGCGGCTTTGTCGCCGCCATCCTTTCCTTCCTGTTTTCATAGGAGTTAGAGCGCAATGTGTCCCTCTGCCCCGGCAATCTCCCGACAGACACTTCTCGATGAACCCCGGCCGGGTTCATTGACCATTGGCTACGAGCCGAGCGAAGAAGTACCGCCGACGGAGAACCCTCCGCGCTTTTCATGGCTGCCCGACATCGACGACGGTGCGCGCTACGTATTGCGGATTTCGTCCGATCCCGGTTTTGCAGACAAAAAGACGCTCGTCTTTGAAGATCTCGCGTGGAATTTCTTCACGCCGGACGAAGCCCTTCCGGAAGGCCGCTATCACTGGTGTTATGCGTTGTGGGGCCCGACGTCCGCGACGCCGGATTCCAACTGGAGTACCGTGCGCAGCTTCGAGATCGACGCTTCGCTGCCGAAAACGCCGCTACCAAGCAGGCAGGCCCGTCATGCAGCCGCGCATGCCAGCCATCCACGGCTCTGGCTCAATCCGGAACAGTTGCGCTGCTTCTCGGAGGCGGTGGCAAAGGACCCCAATCATTGCAGTTGGTCCGAGTTCTACGAGAAATCGGTAAAACCCTGGCTTGAGCGGCCGGTCATGCCGGAACCTCAGCCTTATCCCAACAATATGCGCGTCGCAGGACTCTGGCGACAGATGTATATCGACTGCCAGGAAGTGATCTATGCGATCCGGCACCTGGCCATTGCCGGTCGGGTGCTCGGACGCGACGATCTACTCGATGCGTCGCGCAAGTGGCTGCTGGCCGTCGCTGGCTGGGACCCGAAAGGCGCGACCTCCCGGGCCTATAATGACGAGGCGGGGTTCCGTATCGTCGTGGCACTCGCCTGGGGCTATGACTGGCTATACGACTATCTGAGCGAAGACGAGCGCGAGACCGTACGCTCGGTTCTTCTTGAACGGACGCGGGAGGTCGCCGACCATGTCATTGCGCATGCCCGCATCCACGTGTTTCCCTATGACAGCCATGCGGTCCGTTCGCTTTCGGCAGTACTGACGCCGGCCTGTATCGCGCTTCAGGACGAAAGCGACGAGGCGGGCGAATGGCTCGATTATACCGTTGAATTCCTTGCCACCCTCTATTCTCCCTGGGCTGGAACTGACGGTGGCTGGGCGGAAGGGCCGCATTACTGGATGACCGGTATGGCCTACCTCATCGAGGCCGCCAATCTGATCCGCTCCTATATCGGCTACGACCTCTATCAACGGCCATTTTTCCAGAACACCGGGCGTTTCCCGCTTTATACCAAGGCGCCGGGAACCCGCCGCGCCAATTTTGGCGACGACTCCACGCTTGGCGATCTTCCCGGCCTGAAACTGGGTTACAATGTTCGGCAATTTGCCGGCGTTACCGGCAACGGCCATTACCAATGGTATTTCGATCACATCAAGGCCGATGCGACGGGCACAGAAATGGCCTTCTACAATTACGGCTGGTGGGACCTGAACTTCGACGATCTCGTCTATCGTCACGACTATCAGCAGGTGGAAGCAGTCTCGCCTGCAGACTTGCCGGCACTCGCTGTTTTCGATGATATCGGTTGGGCGACCATCCAGCAACATATGGAAGACCCGGAACGGCATCTGCAATTCGTCTTCAAATCAAGTCCCTACGGTTCGCTAAGCCACAGCCATGGCGACCAGAATGCCTTTGTCCTCTATGCCTACGGCGAGGATCTGGCGATCCAGTCCGGCTATTACGTGGCGTTCAACTCGCAGATGCATCTGAACTGGCGCCGTCAGACACGGTCGAAGAACGCCGTCCTGATCGGCGGCAAGGGACAATATGCGGAAAAGGACAAGGCGCTCGCGCGCCGCGCCGCCGGCCGTATCGTATCGGTTGAGGAAAATCCCGGACATGTCCGGATCATCGGAGATGCGACGTCTGCCTATCAGGTCGCGAACCCGCTTGTTATGAAAGCGCAGCGCGAAATGCACTTCGTCAACGACAGCTATTTCGTGATTGTCGATGAGGTGGAGTGCTCCGAGCCCCAGGAACTGCAATGGCTTTGCCATACCACAGGGGCACCGCAGACCGGCAAGTCGAGCTTTCGCTACAATGGCCAAAAGGCGGGCTTTTACGGCCAGTTTGTCTTCTCGTCAGCCGGCACACCGCAGATCGCGGCCGTCGAAGGTTTTCCCGACATTGATCCCAAGGAGTTCGAGGGTCTTGATATCCACCATCACGTCTGCGCCACGGTTCCAGCAGCAACTCGGCATCGGCTGGTCACCCTTCTGGTGCCTTACAGTTTAAAGGAGCCGAAGCGCATCTTCAGCTTCATAGACGATCAGGGTTTTTCGACCGACATCTATTTCAGCGACGTCGACGACGAGCGTTTCAAGCTCTCCCTTCCCAAGCAATTCTAACCATACGAGGTTCTTCAAATGCAGCGTTTTACCAACATGACCGTTGTTGTAGCCGGCGCCGGCCGGGATATCGGCCGGGCATGCGCCATTCGTTTTGCGCAGGAAGGCGCCAATGTCGTCCTCACCTATAATGGAGCCGCTGAAGGTGCGGCCACGGCCGTTGCCGAAATCGAAAAGCTTGGCCGTTCGGCTCTGGCGATCAAGGCAGACCTGACAAACGCAAGCGAAGTAGAGGCTGCCATTTCTGCTGCCGCAGACAAATTCGGCGAGATCCATGGCCTTGTCCATGTTGCGGGTGGGCTTATCGCCCGCAAGACAATCGCTGACATGGACGAAGCCTTCTGGCATCAGGTCCTCGACGTCAACCTGACGTCGCTGTTCCTGACAGCCAAGGCCGCACTGCCCAAAATGGCAAAGGGCGGCGCGATCGTAACCTTCTCGTCGCAGGCGGGCCGTGACGGCGGCGGGCCGGGCGCGCTCGCCTATGCCACTTCCAAGGGTGCAGTGATGACCTTTACCCGAGGACTTGCCAAGGAAGTTGGCCCGAATATTCGCGTCAACGCCGTCTGCCCCGGCATGATCTCCACCACCTTCCACGACACCTTCACCAAACCCGAAGTGCGTGAAAAGGTGGCAGGCGCCACATCGCTGAAGCGCGAAGGCTCAAGCGAAGACGTTGCCGGTCTGGTGGCGTTTCTTGCGTCCGACGATGCTGCTTATATCACCGGCGCCTGCTACGACATCAATGGCGGCGTCCTGTTCTCCTGATATCTGGTAAAAACCATGTCCGTATCGTTACCAAGGGCGAGCCGGATTGCCGTTCTCGGCACTTCGCTCGTCCAGCAGAACCATATTGGCGACGCGTCCTCGCTTGCCACATCGGCCCGCGGCTGGATGAGCTGGGCCGAGGTATTGTCGCATGGCAGACTTTGCTGCCCTGTCCACCATGATCCATCAGCACCAACAGGCTGGGAACCGAGCAATCGACCGGGTGTCAGCCGGTTCTTTTCCGGCCTCAATTTCGGAGTTTCCGGCCAGAAGGCAATCGAGATCGAACGGCGGCTACCGCGACTGCTGAAATCGGATTTCGATCTGGTCATCGTCGATGCCGGCACCAACGACATGATGGTGGAGACACGCCAGACGATTGCCGATACACGGGCGCGGATCGTTTCGGCTCTGCTCGACGCAGGCAAAACCGTCATCCTGCTCCCGATCCTCGCCCGTGGCACCGGGAAATGGCCGGCTGGCGGTACAGAGCGGGCAAAAGCGCACTGGATCAACCGGCAGAGCATCGAATTTGCCGCAGATAATGCCAATTGCCATGTCTTCGACTGGAACTCGGCATGGGTCGATCCCGAAAGTGAATTCGGCGAGCCTCATCCCGGCTATTCCGACGACGGCACCCATTTTGCGGTGACAGGCGCTTTTGCCGTAGGAAAGCTGCTTGCCACCTATCTGGAGGCGATCATGCCGCGCGCGCCGGCCCGTATCCTGGCGACAGACGATCGTTTTGACCCGGTGAACAATCCAGCAGGCAATCTGGCAGCTGATTTTTCAGCCCTGACAGTCACGGAAACAGGTGAACAAAGCCACCGTCTCGGCGGGCGGCTTGTCCATCCGGGCACAGGCTTATGGGTGGAGGCCATATGCGATGTTGATGTGCCGGCGCATAGCGACGTACTCGGAATATCGCTGCGTCTGAAAGATGCTGCAGCCGAAGGACAGGAGGCGGTAGCACTTGCGCCTTTCCGTGCCGAAGACGGCACATTTTTTCCTTTCCCTGCCACCCAATGGACAGGGGCGCTCAGAACTCCTCCCCTGAAACTCAGGCCGGGTGAAGCCCCTCCCGAAGTTTTTCTCGATGTGATCCTGCGGCCCGGTTCTCAACCGATCGAAATCGACGTCAACCGCATCGAGGTTCGACCTGTTTCAAGTCCGGTACGCCAATGAGACCATCTCAAGACAAACCACGGCTGTTGATCGCCATGCGGAACGAGCTTCCCGAAGGTTTCTTTGGTTCGCGCGAATGGGCACGCATGAATGCCGTAACCGACATCATACCGGGTTTCCCCTACACGGATTTCGACACGGAAGCGGGAGCAGAAGCGTTGGCCGAGGCGGACATTCTCCTCGCCGCCTGGGGCGCGCCATCCCTGACACGCGAGCGCCTCGCCCGTGCGCCAAAGCTCAGGATGGTCGCTTATGCCGCGTCCTCGGTGCGCGCTGTTGCTCCCGCCGAGTTCTGGGAAACATCCGATATTCTTATCACCACGGCGGCATCGGCCATGGCCGTGCCGGTTGCCGAGTTTACCTATGCGGCAATCATCATGTGCGGCAAGGATGTGTTTCGTCTGAGAGACGAGCATCGGGTAGAGCGCGGCACCGGCGGTTTTGGCAGCAGACGTGGCATGAGCCTACCCTATCTCGGCAATCATTCCCGCAAAGTCGGCATCGTCGGCGCGTCACGGATTGGTCGGCTTGTTATGGAGATGCTGACGCGCGGAAAATTCGAGATCGCCGCCTACGACCCTTTTCTTTCGGTGGAAGACGCGGCCGCACTTGGTGCTACGAAAATGGAGCTCGACGAGCTTCTCGCCTGGTCCGATGTGGTCTCCCTGCACGCGCCGATCCTGCCTGAAACCCGCCACATGATTGGTGCCCGCGAACTGGCGCTGCTGGCGGATCATGCGATCTTCATCAACACGGCACGGGGCTGGCTGGTCGATCACGACGCATTGCTGGCCGAGGCACTTTCCGGGCGGCTGCGTATCCTGATCGATACACCCGAGCCGGAACCCTTGCCGACGGATAGCCCATTCTACGATTTGCCCAATGTCGTGCTCACCCCCCACATTGCCGGGGCGCTGGGAAATGAATTGCGGGCGCTTTCCGATCTCGCCATTACCGAGATCGAACGTTTCGTCGCGGGGCTTGCCGCGCTTCACCCGGTCCACAAACAGGATATGGAGCGTATGGCATGAGCGCTTTCGATTATTGTTTTTCAACGCTTGGCTGTTCCGAACTTAGCCTGCACGAAGCGGCCGATCTGGCACAGAGGCATGGCATCGTGCATGTGGAGTTGCGCACGCTCTCCGGTACGGTCGACCTCATCCCGGCACTCACTGCCGAATTTGCCACTCCTTCCAGATTTGCAGCCTTTCTGGCCGAAAGTGATCTCGAGGTTGCCGCCCTAAACACATCCATTCGGCTATTCGGCAGCACCGATCTTTCCGCCATCGAGCCCTTTATAGACTGGGCGGAAGCAGCAAACATTTCCTATCTGCGTATCTTCGACGGTGGCAAACAGTTGGGACAGGATGAGATGACACATGCAGCGGGCCTGTTGGACAACTGGCAATCGCTGCGACTATCACGCGGTCTGAATGTCGACCTCATGATCGAAACACACGACGCGCTGGCGGACTTCGAGCAGCTTCTCGCCTTCATCGCGTGCGTGCCAGCATCGAAGCTCTTGTGGGACACTCACCACACCTGGGCAAAAGGCAGCGATCTCAAAATCCTTTGGCAACACATCGCACAAAATGTCGTCCATCTGCACGTCAAGGACAGCACCACGGACAGCGATGGCCGACGACGCTACGTATTGCCCGGCCATGGCGATTTCCCCATGGCGGAACTGCTTTCGCTTTTACAGTCGGATGAACGACATATCCCTCTCAGTCTGGAATGGGAACGCCACTGGCATCCCGAACTGTCCCCGCTGGACGATGCGCTAAAAGCTGCGCGCGGCTGGTGGCGACAAGGAGCTTTTTGATGCGCATAGCCGAAATTCACCTCACACCGGTCGCCATTCCCGACAGACCGCTACTGAACTGTAAAGGCGTGCATCAGCCGCATGCGTTGCGCACGGTCATCGAGGTCATATGTGACGACGGTACGGTCGGCCTTGGTGAAAGTTACGGAAGTATCAAGGCGCTGGATGGGTTGCGACGGGCGGCCCCTGCCCTGATCGGGCTCGACCCGTTTCATCTTCACGAGCTGAAATCTCGCGTCATCACCGCATTGCCCGGCAGTGGCGGCATCAATGCCAAATCGGCGGTGGCCGATCACAAGCTGACGGACGTGGTTGCCTCAGCCTTTGAAGTCCCCTGCCTCGACATTCAGGGCAAGCTTCTCGGGCGGCCGGTCTCGGATCTGCTTGGTGGCGCCATTCGTACCAGCGTTCCGTTCAGCGCCTACCTGTTCTTCAAATTCGCAGCCCATATAGGTGAAGCCCCGGATGAATGGGGAGAGGTTCTTACGCCTGATCAGATGGTTGGCGAAGCCCGCAGGATGGTCGACACATACGGTTTCCAGTCGCTGAAGCTCAAGGGTGGCGTGCTGCATCCGGATCTCGAGATCGAGACCATGCTGAAGCTTCGGGGAGCTTTTCCCAATCATCCGCTGCGGATCGACCCCAATGGCGGCTGGACTGTGGACACGGCCATCTACATCGCACGCAAGCTTGAGAATATCCTTGAATATCTCGAGGATCCGGTCATCGGTATGGATCAGATGGCACAAGTCGCAGCCGCTACGTCGATCCCGCTCGCCACGAACATGATCGTCCTCGAATTCGACCAGATCGCCGCGGCCTTCCGCAAAAATGCGGTGCAGATTGTGCTGTCAGATCATCATTATTGGGGTGGACTGCGCGCCTCGACCCATCTCGGAAAGATTTGCGAGACGTTGGGTCTTGGCGTCTCCATGCATTCCAACTCGCATCTCGGCATCACTCTGGCGGCAATGGTCCATGCTGCAGCCGCAACGCCGAACCTGAGCTTCGATTGCGACACGCATTACCCATGGACCGGTGTCGACGTGATCGAGGGCACGCCGTTCACGTTCCGTGGCGGTCGCCTCGATGTTCCCAATGGCCCGGGACTTGGCGTGACGCTCGATCGGCAAAAACTCACCGAACTTGCGGCACTTTACGAACAGACCTCGATGAAAGAACGCGATGATACAGCCTATATGAAGCTCTTCGACCCAGCCTATGAAAGACGTGTGCCACGCTGGTGACGAGAAGATACTATGTTACACCCTCGTCAACCTCGAGGCAGCACACCTGTCCTCCTTACCTAGACCGTGACAGTCTTCGCAGTAATCGCTTTCGCAGGGGCGGTAAATCAGCTCGCTCGGCATTCTAGAGCCCGTGCACGATACCGCCCCCGCATAACGGACAACTCGCCGCTGCACATTTATAACCGTGTCTATCTCAATTCACATGCGGATCTCTGTCGCGCGAAAGACGAGACGCGGCGATGGCACTATCTTCCGGTGCAAGTAGATCGTGTCTTTCGGCAAAGGCCACGAACAAGCCGCGGGCGGTCTCCGCTTCAATCTCGCCGCGCAACGCGGCAGCACATGCCTTAAGCGCAATGGAATGTGCGCTATCTCGGTTTGTTGCGGGCCACTCGGAAAGATGTCGGTAGGCCTCCAGCACGTTTCGAACCTCCGCTGGAAAGCCGAGACCGACAAGAATGAAAACAGGCTGTCTGAACATATCGGGTTTCATTGCTTTCTCCTTCCCATCCCGGATATTGGTGGGCGCCATCGCGACGGCGCCCCTGTTCATCCAACAATGTAAATCAAGCCGCCTTTTGTGCTTCGATCTGGCCCGGGGCAACTGTCGGCACCAGAACCGCATCGGTCTGGATGTCGATTTTCCGGGGCTTCAGGGCCTCCGGGATTTCGCGGACGAGATCAATCGAAAGGAGACCGTTTTTCAGTTCGGCGCCGCTCACTCTGACATGATCGGCGAGTTCGAACCGATGCTCGAACGGACGGGCCGCAATGCCGCGGTGCAGGTAGCCCCCCGCGGGTGTCTCCTGCCTCTTGCCTGTCACGGTCAGGAGATTGGACTGGAAAGTGATGTCGATCTCGTCCCGTGTAAAACCAGCCACCGCAATAGAAATCTGATAGCTGTCTTCGGCCGTCCTAATAATGTCATAGGGCGGCCAGTCACTGATCGTGCGGGTGCGCTGGGCGTTTTCGAGAAGATTGAAGACCCGGTCGAATCCGATGCTCGATCGGTACAACGGTGCATAGTCGTAAGATGTTGCCATAACCATATCCTCCTTGAAGCAACATGGGTACCAAAGCGCCAAAAGCGGCGCTTCCAGCACGGCCAGTCCTGTCATCAGCGACTGGCGGCTGACGATTTGGTTTTTCGTGTTTTCAAAATCAAGAGGCGAAGCGAACGAAATTTGCTTTCGCACCCGTATTAAATATGGCTCGGGTACCGCGCGATCAAACGCCTCCAGCCACGCCGATATTCGGCCCGGGAAGCAGGATTTCTGCCCGACCCTGGGCACAACCTGGAACCGCCATTGAGGCACCACTCTCCTGGACATCGGCGGGGAGCTCGGTCGGACTCGGTGTTAAATCCATATCTTAAGACAGGACTTCGGTTCGAGGCCACACAGCGTCGCGTGCGGTTGCGCCTCGGGACGGCGCGCAGTCAGCTCGCGATCCACATCGGCCCGTCCCTGCCATTGATTGGCCCGGGGCATCATGGATTTCATAACCCATAAGGGCTTCATCTGCGTTTCAGCTACCAAAAGGATAGTACGGCGCCAACTTCGGAGTACCAGCCACTCCGTATCATGCGCCCACTAGTCCTTACGACCAGCTTGCCGCCTGTTTTCACGTCGCCAAGAATGCTCCTTCAGACCGGACATTTGGCGGGAGAAAAAAGCGTGAGGATGATCTTCCTGAACAGATACGGTTTCCCCGACCAGTCGGCAACAAGCCGGATGATATCATCGCTCGCCGTTTCAATGGCGCAGCGCGGAATGAACGTGACTGTCGTTGCAAGTCGCGAAATACACAATCATCCCGGAAGCGTGTTGCCCGCAACCGAAACGGTTCGGGGTGTACAGATCCGACGGCTCGCAAGCGGCCGCTTCGGCCGCCACAGCCTCACGCGCCGGAGCATTGATTATCTTCTTTTTCAGGTGCTGGCATTCGCCTGGCTTCTGCGCAACGTTCGGGCGACGGATACGGTCGTTGTCTGCACCGATCCTCCGCTCCTCTCCGTCATGAGCAGCATCGCGATCCGCCTAAAGGGCGCACTCATGGTGAACTGGATCATGGATCTTTTTCCCGAGACCGCAATCGAGCTTGGATTTTTCAGGAAACGTGCACGGTGGCTTGCGCCATGGCTGACGCAGGCGCGCAACTGGTCTCTGCGATCCCCCGGCATGGTTGTCTGCCCTACCGACAAGATGGCAGAATTCCTCTTCACGCAAGGGCTTGCAAAGGATCGCGTCAGCGTCCTGCATCACTGGTCGGATGGGGAGGAAATCTATCCTGTCCTACCCCAAGATAACAGCCTGCGGAAGGCGTGGGGACTGCAGGATGTGTTTGTCGTCGGCTATTCAGGAAACTTCGGGCGGGCGCATGAGTTCGGCACTATGCTGGCAGCGGCGAAAGGTCTCGAGCACCGGCAGGATATCCGGTTCCTTCTCATTGGCGGCGGACACCAGCACGCGGCTGTGAAGACTGTCGTGCAGGATCTCGGTCTTCAAAACGTCATCTTCAAGCCGCTGCAGCCCGTTGAGAAACTTGCTGAAAGTCTGAGCGTTGCTGATGTGCATCTGGTCTCGCTGCTGCCGGAACTGGAACACTGCATCATTCCAAGCAAATTCTATGGCATCCTCGCGGCCGGGAGGCCGACGATCTTCGTTGGCGACCCTGATGGAGAGGTGCCGCGCGTTCTCAGAGCCAAGGGATGCGGCAGCAACGTCGAAATCGGAGAGATCGATAAGCTCTCCAGCACCATCGAAAAGCTCTGCGACGACCCGGATACCACGACAGCAATGGGGGATGCGGCACGGCGGCTGCTTTGTGCCGACTATTCCCGAGAAAAGGCGGCAGATGCCTGGGCAGTGCTGATCGCCGGGCTGCAGACTGTCGAGCCTTCCAGTCCCCCTATCGCTCAAGGTATCTCGTCATGAAAGACAAAGTCGTCGTCAGCCAGCTCGGCGCCCGCATGCATTATGCCGTACCGAGAATATTTGCATCCGCTGGCCGCCTTGCGCATTTTTACACCGATATATGCGCCACGAAAGGCTGGCCCCGGATCGTCAATTCGTTTCCGGCAACCCTTTATCCCGCACCTGTCAAACGGCTGGCCGGTCGGCTGCCAAAAGGCGTGCCGACAGCGCTAACGACGGTGTTTTCCAGCTTTGGCCTCCGTTCCGTGCTGCGCCACATGCGAACGAAAGACGTTGTGGAGGAAACCTCTCACGCGATCTGGGCCGGGTCGATTTTCTCCGAAATGGTGGCCCGGCGCGGCTTCCATGGCGCAGCTGGTCTCTACGCCTTCAGCGGCGACGCCCTCGAACAGATGCGGGCGGCAAAACAGCAGGGCCTTTGGACCGCAGTCGAGCAGATGATCGCGCCACGCGATGTCGTCGAAACGCTTCTGGACCAGGAGATGATGCGGTTTCCCGCATGGGCCGGCCCGGTGCGGGATAATCCGCATGCGCGTCTGTTTGCCGATCGGGAGAAAGCGGAGTGGCGCCTTGCAGATGTCATCGTCTGCCCGTCGGAATTTGTCCGCAAGCACGTCGTAGCATGCGGTGGCCCGGAAGACCGGTGTGTCGTCGTTCCCTATGGGGTCAATTCCACGGCTGCCATCGACAGACCGGCACGCATGCCGGGGCCAATCAGGGTCCTGACCGTGGGCGAAGTCGGGCTGCGCAAGGGATCGCCCTATGTCGTGGAAGCTGCCAGATTGATGGACGGCGCCGCCCGCTTCCGGATGGCGGGTCGCGTTCGCGTACCCGATGATGTCAAGCAGCAGATTTCGCAATGGGTCGAGCTGAGAGGTATCGTTCCGCGCTCGCAGATCGCCGAGGAGTTTCGGTGGGCGGATGTCTTCCTGCTGCCGTCGCTCTGCGAAGGCTCCGCAACCGCCGTCTATGAAGCGCTGGCAGCGGGCCTGCCGGTTATAACGACCGAAAACACCGGCAGCGTCGTTCGCGATGGCATCGAAGGTTTCATCGTTCCCGTCTGCGATCCGGAAGCTATCGCGACCGCGGTGCGTGCGCTTGCCGACAATCCCGAGCTGAGGCGGATCATGTCTGCCAATGCACTCCTTCGCGCAGCCGAACATACCGTGGAATCCTATGGCAAGCGGCTTCTTGCGGCCCTGTCCGGCCCGCATCTGTCGCGCTCGCCAACTCTTTGCATGACGGACGATGCGCGGTACCTGGGGAACTACGAGATATGAAGATCATCCACGTCATCGCTTCGATTGATCCCAAACATGGCGGCTTGCAGGCCGTTGCCATGCGCCTTGCCGCTGCACAGGCCGGCCTCGGCCTCGATGTGAATATCGTCAGCTATGGCGACGCCGCAATCGAGGCACAGGTCACGGAAATCGGTCGCAGCATACCGCATTTCGAGAGTATCCACTGGCATCTCCTGCAGCCGTCCGGCAGGCTGGAGACGCTGTTCTGCTTTAAAGGCCGGCGAGTGCTGAAAGACGTGCTGAAAGATGCATCCTTCATGCATATTCACGGGGTATGGGAGCCTTTTCTGCTCTATGCTTCCAAGCTCGCCCGCGCCGCTGGCGTACCCTACTGCATCTGCCCGGCCGGCATGCTGGACCATTGGAGCCTTGGCCAGCGATCGTGGAAAAAGAAGATCGCCCTGATGCTGTGCTACCGCAAGATGCTGAACGAGGCTGCGTTCCTGCACCTGTTGAACGTCGATGAAATGGCAGCTGTCGAGCCGCTGAATTTCCAGGCACGAAATCTGATCATACCGAACGGTGTTTTTGCCGAGGAATTCGATCCCCTGCCGGCCCGGGGACATTTCAAGCAGAAAATCGCCCTGGCGCACGGCAGGCGTTACATTCTGTTCCTGTCACGCCTGCACATCAAAAAAGGTGTCGACATTCTCGCCTCGGCCTTTGCGGCTATCTCTGACACCTATGTCGACGTTGATCTCGTCGTCGCAGGTCCACCCGGTGGAGCAGAGGGCCATTTTATGCACCTGGTCAAAAAACTGAACATCCGGAACCGGGTCTTTATGGTCGGGGCCATTTACGGCGAAGCAAAGCTCGAAGCCATGGTCGATGCCGACTGCTTCTGCCTGCCAAGCCGACAGGAGGGTTTCAGCATGGCGATCACCGAAGCGCTCGCCTGCGGCACGCCTGTGGTGATCACCGACCAGTGTCACTTTCCCGAAGTCGGATCTGCCGATGCCGGGGTTATCGTCGCGGTTGACGCGGCCGAGGTTGCCAAGGGCCTGGCAAGCGTGCTCAGCAACCCCGCCAAAGCGAGAACGATGGGTGAAAACGGTCGTCGACTTGTGCTGGAGAAATTCACCTGGCCGGCCATCGCCCATGCCACCCTGGAGGGTTATCGGCTGAGCGCGTTGGAGGCCGCCGCTTCCTGACGACGCGAGCCGACTGGCCTTGCCGGATTGCCGACATAGATCGTCCAGGGCTCCAATGACTTCGCGGTGACGGCTCGCGCACCGAGCACGGCCCCCTTGCCGACGACGACACCGGGACCGACGAAGGCTTCCGCCGCAACCCAGGCGTCCTCCTCGATCAACACCGGCCGCGTCACGAGGGGAAACGCGCTATCCTGAACATCATGCGACCCGGTGCACAGATGGGCACGTTGCGAGACAGAGGCATATTGGCCGATGGTGATCATGTCGACGTTGTAGCAGATCACCCCAGGTCCAAGAGATGAATGACGCTCCATGACGAGGTGCCCCGGCCACCACACGATCGCCTTGGAATGCACCATTGCGGTGTCATGCAGGCGCGCGCCGAAACTGCGCAGGAGAAAATTGCGCCAGCGGCGCATCGGCGGTGGCGTCCAGCCGGCAAGAAGCCGCCAGACGATCATCCAGACCAGTCGTTTCAGCCGCAAATGCAGTGCAAAGGTCGGACCTCCGAAACGCGGCAGGGTCGTCGTTGCATGCTGGAAGGCAGGATCGTCGTATCGTGAGCGCATCGCCTATCCTCCTGCTTGAGACGTCAAATATGGTATCGCGTACCGACTCTGCTGCACGCGCGCGGGTATGACGGCAAATGCCAGCGCCGGCGCTGCAAACATCAGCATATGCACCCAGACCATGAGAACCCAGTCGGTCTGATGCGATATGGCGTGCATGGACGGTATGATCGACAAAAGATAGGTGAATTGCGCAGCGAACTCGCCCGTGTTTGCGGTCACCCAGATCCGGCGCACCAGATAGGCGAGCAGGAAAAATTTGAACGCCCCCAGATACCAGAAGGATCCGAACGCATCCGCCATTCCGGTCTCGGTCGTGCCGAGGACAGGATTGTAGTCGCGCGATTGAACCGGCACCGGCAACATGAAGGATTGCTTGACCTCCACGCCCACGAGTTGCGCGGGCACGAAGTTGAACACCAGCCTGTTCCAGTGGAACTTGCCGTAGTCGAATTGCAAGGTGTTTGCGGTGTTGTCGATCCGCATGATCGCGTTGCGCATCTCGTCGCCGCCGTCCCGGAACACTTTCTCAAGATTGCCGATGACATCTATCCTCTTGATGTCATCCCACACGGGAGCGTCGTTGGCCTTGGTGATGGCGCGGTAGTCGCCCATGCTGTTCATCGACAGTGTGCCGAGGAAAAGCGCAATGATCACGAAGATGCGCGGGATCGCCCATCCCTTGTAAAACCACCATGCCAGCGCGAACATCATGATGAGTTCCACCGCTTCGGCGCGCTTTCCGGTTATCACGATGCGATCCAGGTAAAAGACGAGATCGAACGCAAGGACGGCCAGCGCCAGCCAGGAGAATCGCCGTGCAAGGCAAAGCACCGCAATGGCCAGACCATAACTCAACAACCGCGAAAAGAAGATGTACATGACCGGAACTCCGGTCATCTGCACCGCAATGGTCAACTCTCCCGGCAAACGGCTAAGCTTGAAATAGAAGTAGGCGCCGGCGACCGAGAGAACGGCTGCGACGATCAGCAGACGTGTTTCGTCGAAATCGATACGGAAGAATGCAAAGGGTTTTGCCGTTCTTTTCCATCCCCACCAGCACATGAAAAGGCACAGCATCATGAACACTGCGGCTCGGGTGAACGCGCCTTCCGGCAGGAAGTTTTCAGACGAGAGGCCAGGAACCTGCGGCAAGATGAAACTGAACGTGATGACGCCCGTCAGAAACGGGAATTCGTAAATTCGCTCCCGACGCATCATTCCCCAGAAGAGGAGCAGGACGACACCAGCGAAGAGGCAAAAGACCAGAAGCGTGTTCATGATGAAGCAAGCCCCGCCTGAACCGGCGGCATATCCCGCACGAAACTGCTTCTGAGGTCGTAGAGGAGCGCTTTGGCGTACTCCTTGAACACCTGCACCCCGTCGCCGTTGATGGCAAGCCGCCACAGTGGCACGGTTCGTTGCGCAGGAAGGGAAATCCACTCGATTTGAGGCATCACAAACCGGAAGCGCTTTACTGCGCGTCGTGAATGAAACCAGCTCGTGACCAGAATGGCACTTTTTGCCCCCATTCCAGTCAGTATAGGCTGTGCGAATGTCGCGTTTTCCCAGGTGCTGAGCGAAAGACATTCCGTTGAGACGACTGCGGAATCCACCCCCAGCCGCACCAGCATGTCGCGGATGAAGTCGCAATCCCCATAGCCAGTCACCAGAACGAGCGGCGCCCTTCCCTCGTGCCATAGTTTTGCGGCCTGGGCAGCTCGAGGAGGACCGTCCCCGCCCAGAACTACGATGACGTCGGCTTGCGCAGGCGGGTCCTCCACTACAAGGAGCGACCCCGCTGAGACGAGGGCAAGTCCGTAGAGCCCGATTGCAGTCAGCATCATCAAGCCCAGTAAAATTGCGTTCCGTTTCAATGGCGGAGCGTTTCGGATGTTCTGGGAAATGCGCGAACGCGAAAGCCGTCCTTTTGAAACCGGTGTCGAGGGAATTCGCGGTCCGGGCCACGGCGCTTTCATGAGGCGATTACTCTTCATTCGCCGATTGAATGGCTCTTGGCTCCGGCGCGGCGCTTGCGGCGACCGGTAGACGCGCCACCTCGCGGTAGAGATCGAAATTACCCCTGTGAAGCCAGGTTTTCGAGAGGTAGCCCGTCGCGGTAAGGACGAACGCGGTGTGAAGGGCAATCGGCACGAGAAGGCCGGCGGCCATCATCTCCGCCGGAACACCGGCTTTTATTCCGGCAAAACCGATGCCGCCGCAAATGAAGGAAATGACGACCAGCGTGTTCGTTGCCGCCGCCGGCGCGAAACCATAGTCCAGCAGCAGATGATGAAAGTGCCAGCGATCGGCCGACATTGGACTGCGACCGTGCATGATACGACGGACGATCAGGCTGAGCGTATCGGTGATCGGCAGGATCACGATCCAGAGCAATGCCGGAAAGGATACCGCAGCGCTTGTGGTCGCCAGCAGGACGATTACATAGGCAATCGTCGCACCCAGTGCGGTACTGCCCGCATCGCCGAGGAATATGCTCGCCCGTGCGCGCCATGGACCGCGCATGTTGAAGACCAGAAAAGCGCAGAGGCATACGCAGAGTGCCTGAAGCGGCGCGATAATGTCGCCGACACCTGCGAAGATCGCCACGATCATCAGCCAGATCAACGCGACACCCGCAGTGCCACCTGCAAGCCCGTCGACGCCATCAAGCATGTTCCACGAATTCACCAGCCCGGTCACGAAGAGAACTCCGATGACGAAAAATAGCGGCAGGAACAGCTCGGAATGCTGCGTGAACAGCACGCCGATGGAGAGAGAGCCGATATCGGCGCCGCCTACGAGAGCGATCGCCATTGCTAGTTGCATGAGAAGGCGTCCTGCTGCGGGTAGCGGCCGGCGATCATCGACAACGCCCATTAGTAGAATGACCGCCAGCCCGAGCCAGAAGTTCATGCCGAGAGCCTCGCTCCACCCACCGACGAATGCGGAAACAGCGAAAGCGGCAAAGATCGCGATGCCACCGCAAAGAGGAACGGCTCCCGTGTGGCGTTTGCGGATTGAATCGGGGCGATCCACAAGCTGAAACACAATGGTCAGGCGCCTGAGAACGACGATGAGGGATACGCACAGAACGAAAGTGGCAATGGTGTTGAAGAGTATCCCCGACATGTCTGATCCCCACACTGAAGCTTGGCGGCGCATTTGCAACGATACTCGCCTCCAGACGATCCTAAAAAACACCGGCCCTGAGGGGTATGCGGGCAAAAGGCGTGTGAAATCCACCAAAGGGAGAGGGTGTCGAAATTAACGGCTACCCTACCCACCCCCGAACCGGATCGACTATCGAAAGAGCTAGGTTTGAGACCTTGACGGCGAGCGACCACAAATGAACGACTCGGCAGCGTGCGGCATCTTGCAAGTGATCATTCCTGTGTGGAGAGAACGGCGATCCAGTCCTGAAAGCCGAAAGCATTCGCCGATGCCGGCACCGTCACGTTACGAAGGCCGCTGCGGCCAAGACGCTCGATCGGTTCGATGTAAATTCCATTCGAGGGATCATACCAGCGAAGGGTTTTCTCGCCTGCCGCCAAACTGTCGAGATCGATCGCAACGGAAGGAGTGTCGAGATAGATCACGGCGAAAAACCCTTCCCTGTCGCGCGCCGCGAATGCGCCCGCATCGCTTTTCAGCAAGCTTCCCTGATCGGGTACGAGCTTCCACCATGCCAGTTGTCTGAAAAGCGAGGCCAGATGGGTGATGCTTTGAGCACCACGGCTGTTCAGCGAACCTTGCCAGCTGTCCTTCGCTTCATAAAGCCCGGCGGCGGAAAAATGCCAGACCGGATTGTTGCCGAAGAGCTGACCGCTCGCGCCTGAAAGCAGCGCACCATAGGCGATAAGACGAACCTGACGCTCCTTCACATCGTTCTCGCCTTCATATGCGCCTTCGATGAGGAAAAAAGGGCGTCTTGGTCCAGATCGGTAACGATCCAGCACCTCCGCCGCGACATTGCTGTAAGTATAAACTGAATCGATATCGAGCCAGGAAGCGCCCCGCCAAAAATCGCTCGTCACGGTATCGGGATTGCCATGCACGGTCTGTAATGCCGAAAGATCAGTTTCAGCGATCCCCATTGCAACAGCCATGACCAGATTGCGATCGGGCGGATCGTAATCCCCGCCCTGCACCCAGATGATGTTGGGGTACTTCGCAAAACGCTGCCCGACATAGCGTCCATAAGCCCGAAGCTTTTCTGGCCCGGCCGCGACCATTTCCTGATACCATCCCTCGGGGCCACCGCGTGCGCCGCTATAGGCCGGACAGAGAAGCACCAGCAGGTTGTGGCTGGCGGCTGCCTTTATGACGGCTTCTGCCCTGTCGAAATAGGCCTCGTTTGGTTGCTCGAATGCATCGCCTGCGAAAGGTTTCTCGTTGTAGAAGTTCGCCGGCGCCTTGCGGGAGAACTGATGCTCGATCAACGATACAAGCACGGTGTTGAAGCCCTGCCGCTTTCGGGTTTCCAGATAAAATTCCGCATCGGGAATAGAGGTATCACCAATGAGCGACCACGCACTGTCGCCGACAATCAGGAACGGCAGACCCTTGCTGTCTTCAAGATAACGCCCGTCCTTCGACGTCTGCAGCGGAAAAACGGTATCCTGGGCGTTGCAGGTCGAAAACATGCATAGCCAAAAAAAGAAGACGCCACACAGATGTCCAAGTCGCCGCTGATCGCCGATCATCGCTTCAGAGCCGTTCACGAACGACGCGAAGCCAGTTTTTCAAGGGCAACGGCAGATAGGTTCGAAGGCCCGGCCTCAAACCGGCGGGAATAGACCAGTCCTCCATCCTGAGCACTGTTGACAGGCCAGGACGGTCGTTCAGTGTCATAGTGATGACTTCGTTGTAGCGTGCGGCCATCCGTTCGATGCTGAAGCGGTTCAGGACCATTTCCTTTCCCGCGATCGACATCCGCTCGAGAAGGTCGCGATCGGCATGCAAGCGCGCGATCGCATTGGCCGCTGCCGTATAATTGCCGATCGGGAACAGGAAGCCGTTTCGGCCCGGCTCGACAATCGTGTCCGTCACGCCGCGGATATGAGACACGACCGGGACGCAGCCGCCGGCCATTGCCTCGATCATCGTCATGCCAAGCCCCTCGAAGCGGGACGGCATGATGAGAACATCGTGACTGGCCATGATGACCGGTATGTCTGAAAGCTGAACGGATCCTGCGTAACTGACGCGATGGCCATGGCCGTCTAGCCGTCGCCTGAGCTTGCCCATATCCGGCCCATCTCCGACGATCGTCAGGCGCACGGCCTCGGGCGAGGCATCCAGTATCTCCCGCAGCCACATCACGCCTTTCGATGCATCTTCAATGCGGCCGACGAAGAGAACCTTGAGTTCCGGCCCTCGGTTGAAGCGCCGAACCGCCTGGCTCCGGAACGCATCGCTGTCCACCGCATTCGGGATTGCGTAGGTACGCTCCTTCGAAAAGCCGTTGCGCGCGACAAGGTCGGCGCGGCACCGCTCCGATACGCCGATCGTGACATGGGCATAGTCCCGGACCGAGCGCGCAGCCGCGTATGTTCCAGGCGAGATATTATGGACGACGAGAATACGCAGGATACCTTCTGGCAAATAGCGCGCGATATTTGTCTGCAACTGATCGCCTAGAACGTTGACGATCACACCGTCGAACCCTCCGTCTTCGATGGCAGTCGCCATTCGCCCTGCGCATTCGCGTTCGCTGAGATTGACGGGCATCCGCAGCAATTGACCGAAAGCCTTCTCACCCTGGAGATCGAAAGGCAGCCCGTATGTTTCCTTGCACACGCCGAGCCATCGCACGTCTATGCCATAGGCAGCGAGACCTTTGCGAAGATGTTTGAAGACGGAATAGGTGCCGCCGATATGGGGAAGAACAAAATAGGCAAGCTTCATGGGACACTCTCGCTCTTGCATCCACAACCATGCCGCAACGGATCGACGGCGGATGGTTCGAGTGGCTGCTAAGGCGACATACTAAAAAGCCACGGGATGACAGTCAGTTGCATCTTAGGCTTAGCTGTATCTTCCTTTGAGAGGTTTGCGTCAGTCAGACTATTCGTTTGGCGTAAGACGCAACCCGAATGTCGGTGTGGGGTCGGACTGCTCCAGCGGATATCAATGCCATATCGAGCGTGTCGGCGCCGGGCTGCGATTGGAAAATAAATGAGGATCACTCTCCTTGGACAATTTGGCTCTGGCAATTCGGGCAATGACGGATCGCTGGAAGCCATGCTCCTTTATCTGCGCAGGATGAGGCCCGATGCCGATCTGTTGTGTATCTGTGCAAGTCCGACAGTCGTAAGTGCGAAGTTCAATATTCGTGCGATGGGTGTTGGGGGGCCTCCCCTGACAAATGCATGGATGAGGCACCTGGACAAGCTGCTCGGCAAGGTGCCTTCACGGCTCATGCTATTGGTCAGTTCCCTCTTTAGTTTCGACAAGGCTGACCTGATGATCATACCGGGGACCGGCATCCTCGATGATTTTCAGGAAAAGTGGTTCGGCTGGCCCTTTGTCGTGTTTTGCTGGTGTCTCGTTGCACGCCTTCGCAACACACGGATCGCCTTCGTCAGCATCGGCGCTGGCCCGATGAAAAGCCGTCTCAGCCGCTGGTTCCTGCGCTCTGCCGCACAGATGGCCTCCTATCGATCCTACCGGGACGATTTCTCGCTCAACTACATGAAAACGATCGGTGTCGACGTGTCGCGAGACCACCGTTACCCCGATATCGCCTTTGATCTTCCTATTCCTGTGCCCCACCGGCAGAGCCCCGCCGACGGCGTAATGAGAATAGGCGTCGGCGTCATGGACTATCGCGGCTGGCGTCACAACGATCCCGAGGCCGCCAGGATTTACAAGACCTACATCCACAAGCTCTCACGGCTCGTGAGCTGGTTGATCGGTGAAGGCCATCGCATCACCCTTTTGATGGGAGACATTACGGACAGGGTCGCCTGCGCGGATCTGATGTTTCTGCTGACGGACATGCTCTCCGAGGACGAGTTGGCGCAGATCGACATCAGCGCGGCCGCAACGCTGCGCGATATCATGCAGCAGATGGCAGCAATCGACCTTGCGGTGGTGTCGAGATATCATGGAGTTGTCTGCTCCATGAAGCTCGGAAATCCGACGATATCAATAGGTTATGCCAGAAAGTTCGATGATTTGATGAACGATTTCGACCAGGAGAAATTTGCCCGACACATCGACACGTTCGAAGTCGAGGAAGTTATCGAGCTGGTGAAGGAGATACTCGCTGGAGCCGGGGCGGTAAGACAGCGGATCGACCACGCCAATGATCGCTTCAAGCGCCAGCTTTCCGAGCAAGAGGCGCTACTCGGCCGGGAATTTCTCTCAACTGATGCCGTCGCAACGCCGCAGAGCGTTACGCCTTAGCAAAGGTGTCCCGCAGCCTAATGCTTTCGACGTAATACCGAGGCTCTTCACCACTCGACGGGAGTAGTCCGCACAATGTCGCACGCCCTTCAACGGACATTCTCCAAACGGCCTACACCTACGGATCCGGCTGCCATCCCAACGGTCAGATTTCCAAGATCCAAGTCCCCACTCTAGATTTGACGCTACCGTCGATTATCGGCGACGCTGTCGGAGCCCTCGATGCACAAAGTCCGCCGCGCCTTTTTCATGGCCATGCTGGAACAGCACCTCGGAATTGCGATCAATCTCGCTCTGATCGCGATCGTATCGAGACTATTGTCGCCGGCGGAAGTTGGCTTTGCCGTCATCGGCTACGGGGTGACATCGGTGATATTCGCCTTTCGCGAATTCGTTTCGTCCGATTTTCTCATTCAGCTCGATGTCGTTGAACGCGATGACATCAACACGTCGCTTACACTCTTGCTCCTCGTCAGCGGCATTCTCGGGATCGTTCTCTATCTATGCGGACCCTATCTGGCGATTTTCTACCACCAGCCCGGTCTCCAGCATTATCTTATCCTCGCAATTGCCGCCGTCATGGCCGAAAGCCTGGGCATGCCGGCATTTTCCATGCTGCGTCGCCGGCTGGCATTCGGCACCATCGCACGCGTCCGAACCATCGGCCTCGTGGCTATGGCTACCGTGACGATCTTCGCTGCCAGCAATGGATGGGGCTTCGTCAGCTTCGCGCTCGGCCTGCTCGTCGGCAACAGCGTTGCCAGCGCCCTTGCAGCCTATGCCGATCCGGCCCAGCGTACAGCACGCCTTTCGCTCAAGTCGTGGCGCCGTATGGCCGAATTCGGCCGTTACAGGGGCGCTGCAACCATCGTTGACAAATTATACGAGTCCCTGCCGCAACTGGTGCTCGGCTTTGCCATGACACCGACAGCGGTCGCGATCTACAATCGCGCCAATACCGTTTGCTCCATTCCCGATCGCATTTTCCTCTCGGCAATCTTTTCCTTCGCCTTCCCGGCGCTCGCCGCCGAAGTTCGCGAAGGTGGAGACGTCCGCAGGTCCTACCTGCGCGCCCTCAGTTACATCACCGTGCTGTATTGGCCGTCGCTGATCATGGTGGCCATTCTCGCCGATCCCATCGTGCGCCTTGCACTTGGAGACCAGTGGCTCGCCGCCGTACCGATCACCCGGATTCTCGCGCTTGCGTCGATCTTCTGGTTTCCCATGGTTTTGACAACGCCGCTGCTGATCGCTCTCAACGCCAACCGGGAGGCTTTTCTGGGCAATTTCGTCTGCCGCAGCGTCTCGGCAATTGTGCTCTGCTCTGCCAGCTTCTTCGGCCTCACCGCGGTAGCGCTGAGCCAGTTCGTCACGCTGCCCTTCCAGATGCTCGTCGCCTTCTATCTGGTAAGACGCCATGCGCACTTTAAGTTACCCGAACTGTTCGCAGCCATCGGGCCGAGTGCCGCCGTGACCCTTGCCGCGATTGTGGGGCCGCTTGCCATATCTGCCTGGATGGGATTCCGCTTCGATTACTCCCTCGCCAAGGCTGGCGGCGCCGTCATCCTTTCGGTGACAGGCTGGGCCGTTTGCCTGTTTCTTCTGCGTCATCCACTCGTCAGCGAAATACGTTCGACGCTCGATGCTTTTGCCGGGAGTCTGCGCAGGGTCGGAAAACCTCCTGCACCGGCTTCCATTCCCGACACCGTCGTTCCCGCAGCGGTGGAACCATGAGCAGCATCGATATCGTCATCCCCAACTACAATTACGGTCGCTTTCTGGAGGGATGCGTAGAAAGCGTCCTTGGCCAAAACATCCCGGACATGCGTATCCTCATCATCGACAATGCCTCCACAGACGACAGTGTCGCGATCGTCCGGTCTCTCGCGGCAGCAAATCCCCGCATCGAAACGAGCCTGCGCGCAAGGAACCTCGGCGGTCACGCGTCTTTCAACGAAGGCATCGATTGGGCTCGGGCGGACTATTTTGCCATCATCTGCGCCGACGATGTCCTGTCGCCTGGAGCACTCGCGCGCGCAATGGAGGCGCTCGACAATAGCCCCGGCGCGCACATGGCGTTCGGCCGCACCACCTTCTTCAGTGACGATGCCGACATAGCATTGGGCCTTCGCAGCGATGCCGGTGGCATGCAGCTTCATCGCGGGGTCGACTTCATCGCCAAAATTTGCGCGACGGGACGCAGCCCGGTAGCAGGCCCACTCGCCGTTACCAGAACGCACATTCAGCAACATGCCGGTCATTACCGGCCCGCACTACGCCATACCGACGATGTCGAGATGTGGATGCGGCTCGCGGTGCTTGGCGACATCGTCGAACTTGACGCCGTGCAAAATTTCACCCGTATCCACGGTGCGAACCAATCCGCCATCCTTGATAACGTGCTTGCCTGGAATACCGAAATCGAAGCAGCGCTCGAAAGCTTCTTCGGCAACGAAGGCGCTTTGCTTGCCGATGCCCAAACCCTGCTAAGGCGCGGTCGCGCGAGCCTGAGCGACCGCGCCTATTGGTGCGCGCTTTCCAATCTGGTCCGGCGCCGGCCCGGCGCGGGTGCCCTTCTCGCACAGGCTTTCCGCCTGAGACCCGCTTCAGCATTTCTGCCACCGGTGAGTTATCTTGTGCGCCGACCTGATGCATTACATCGCATTCGCGCAGCGATCGCCCGCCGATAGCGATAGACCGGCCAAATTTTCGATGATGACGGCCTATTCTTCGGCATTCAGGACAAGCCGCAACAGCGCCGGCAACGAAGCGGATTTCGTTCGGCGCATGATTGATGCGCGATGGTTCTCGACAGTGCGCTGACTAAGCTTCAAATCAGCTGCAATAACCTTGTTGGCCTGCCCCTGAACAATCCGGTCAAGGATCTGGCGTTGCTTGCGAGTAAGCGTTGCCAGCGTGGCACGAGCCGTTTCACGCCGCTCTTCGCGCTCGTTTGCATCACGCGATCGCTCGAGGGCCGATTGCACGCTCCGATATATCTCCTGGTAAGAAAACGGCTTCTCGATGAAATCGGCCGCTCCATATCGCATCGCATTGATTGCCATACGGACATCGCTACGACCCGTGATCACAATCACCGGAAACCGATGATGTTTTTCTTTCAGTAAACGCAGCAACTCCATGCCGACCATGCCCGGCAGATACGCATCGACAAGCAGACAACCTGATCTGTCCGGCTGGTAATCTGCAAGATACTCTTCTGCCGATACATAGGTTGCAACCGTCCAGCCTTCTCCTTCGAAAAGAGCGCGCAAATTGTCCCTGATGTCCTGCTGGTCGTCGATGACTTCGATGAGCCGACCCGTCATCGGCCTCATGTATTCGGGTTCGCTTATGTGCACTACCCTCTCGTCGGTTTGGCGAACAACCAGGGTCTCGACGACCTGCACGACGTCCTTGAGTTTCGCCGGCTTGTGCAGATACGGAATTTCGTGCTGTGCAAAAGCCCTCAGGGCCTTGCTTGAAATATCGCCTGTGAGAATGAGCGCCGGAACATTTCGGCGGAGTGCTTGCCGGATATCTCCTATCGCAGCTATGCCATTCCCCCCGGTAGGGAGATTGTAGTCTGCGAGAATGACGTCGGGCGTGAACTGCAATCCTCGAACAATCGCGAGCGCCTCGGCAGCCGTAGAGGTCGCAGCCACCACATATCCAGTCTGCTCAAGTCCCATCTTGAGCAAATCACGCATGCCGTTTTCGTCTTCGACGATCAGAACCGACGCCCGCGACAGGGTAGCCGCTTGGTTCGAATGGTCATCCACTGGCGCAGGAAGTGGTACAAGCGGCTCACCGGCCGGTGCGTGATCGATCTCGATCATGAATGCCGAACCTTTATGCAGTCGTGACTGCACCACTACCCTTAGTTCGAGAAGCTCGCTGAGCCGCTTGACGATCGACAATCCCAGCCCCAAACCACGGTCTTCCGTTCCAGCAGGCGCATCGAGCTGGAGGTATTCCTGAAAAACATCCTCGATATGGTTTTCGGGAATGCCGATGCCAGTGTCCCACACTTCGAAGCGAACCTTCGTACCGCGCCGGCGACAACCGACCAGAATTTTGCCGCTCGTCGTATATTTCAGCGCATTGGACAGAAGGTTGCGAACGATCTGCTCGAACAGACGCGGATCGGTGCGAACGGCAAGGCTGGACGGCACGACATGGAGTTGCAGCCCGGCGGCCTGAGCGGGATAGTAAAATTCCTTGAAGAGCCTTCCCAGAAGATCGCCTATTGCAAAGCTCACGATCTGAGGTTCCACCATACCCGCTTCGATCTGGTTGATGTCGAGAACGGAGTTGAGTATTCCCAACATCGACGACAGCGTCTCCTCCATCCTCTGAACGAAGGTGCGCGCCTGGCCTTCGCCCACGCTCTTTTCCAAAAGCCCCTGCAACAGCTTCAAGGTTTGCAGCGGCTGACGCAGATCGTGGCTTGCCGCAGACAGGAACTGCGACTTTGCCTCAGTCGCCCGCTCGGCGGATTTCTTTGCAGCCTCCCTGCTTTCCGCAACCTGTTTCTGGGCGCTCATATCGATGAATGTGATAACGACCCCGTCGACGGTTTCGCTCTCTCCGCGATAGGGTTTGACGCGGCGGACATACCAGCGGCCGTCAGGTCCTCCTATCTCCCTGTCGATTGTATTGCCGTCCTGGAAGGTCGCCATCGCATCGACTTGAAGCGTAATGTCGCCGTCAAAGCCGCTAAGGTCCGAGAGGGGGCGGCCGACATCGGACGATATAATCTTGAATACTGACCGGGTGGCTGGTGTAAAAAACCTTATACGAAGACTGGCATCCAGAAAGAGCGTCGGGACATCGGTGCTGTACAAGACGTTTTGCAGATCGTTGGAAACTGCACGCTGACGCTCCAGTGCTTCGTGCAATTGATTGTTGAGGGCTGTCAGCTCTTCATTGAGGGATTGCAGCTCCTCTTTCGAAGTAACGAGTTCCTCATTCGTCGACTGATACTCTTCATTCAGAGACAGTGCTTCGGCGGTGATCTGCTTCTGTTCTTCGCTGGCAATTTCCAGATTGCGTATGGCGCCCTGCAATTCCGCCCGTGTCTCCTCCAGTTCGAATTCCAGCTCGGTAATGGGCGACGCATCTGTCGTCGATGATTTCTGCGATCGGACAACCCTGTTGGCCTGCGCAGCATCTTCCACGAAACATATGAGGAACAGCTCTTCACCCTGACTGAACAGCGGTTCGACGTGAATGCTGAACTCGATATGCGCGCCGTTGCTGTCGAGTTTTGCATTCTTGGCTACGAATGGCTTCTGATCCCGGGTCGCACGGTGGATCGCAGACCTGATCTTATTATGGATCGCCTTCGGTGTCATGGCGAACAGATCATGCGATGCCGGGCCTGAAGCGATCCGCAGGAACCTTGCTGTCGGGCCTATGGAGTAAAGATATTCATACTTTCGATTGACGAGGATCGCGGCGGGCACGTAGCTACCCAGCAGAACCTGGGCAACCGCGTCGGCAAGCGCACTGTGCCTCGACGCTGAAGTCACCTTTCCCAGCGAAGAGGGAATTCTGACATTTCCACCCGGAGCCACGCCGAAATTAAGATCACCGAAAACCGGCGGCCCGATACGCCGATATACCCGTTCGGTTTCCGAAATCAGCTTGAAACGGTCATCCATTCCGCCAACGGTTTCGGATTTTCCGACCAGTAAAATGCCGTTCTCCCGCAAGGCGAACCTGAAAAGCGACAAAACCTTGGCTTGGGCGTCCGCTTCAAGGTAAATCAACAAGTTGCGGCATGAAATCAGATCGATCCGTGAGAACGGTGGGTCGCTCAGGACATTCTGCACGGTGAATACCACCGCCCCACGCAGTTGCGTCGTCACGGTGTATCCGTTGTCATCCCTTACGAAATATTTTTCCAGCAAGTCCGTCGGCAGCGATTTGGTCGCATCATGTGAGTAGTGTCCGTCTCTGGCAATTGCGACCGCCTCGCCATCGGCGTCCGAGGCAAACATCTGAAACTGGAGACGAAGGCCCATGGACTGAATGAGCTCGAGGAAGAGAATAGCCAGAGAATATGCTTCTTCCCCCGTGCTGCATCCAGCGACCCAGACCCGCACTGCTCCGTGAGCCGCTTTTGCGTGGAGAATATCCGGAATAATGGTGTCGCGTAGAAAGTCGAACACCTTCCCGTCGCGGAAGAAGCTGGTGACGTTGATCAGAAGATCCCTGACGAGATTTTGCCGCTCTTCTTCGCTGTTTTCGAGCATCTCAAGATATCGGTCAATCTCCTCGATCTCGATACCGAGAACCGCAATGCGTTTTTCGACACGGCGCTGCATCGTTCCATGTTTATAGGCCGAAAAATCATTCGCTGTGGAAACCCTCAATATCTCGATAATCCGGCCCAGCTGGGGCATTCGGCGCACCATCGAGTGATCGGCTCGAAGCCGCGACAACAGCGCAATATGTTTGGCGATGGCCGCAGGCATCTTTTCGACCGGTAAAACCGTAGCGCCAATGCCCAGCGAAATAACACTTTCGGGCATGCCGCCAAACTGTGCGTCTTGAGGCTCCTGGACTAGAACAAGTCCCTTGAAATCCCTGATCTGCTGGACGCCGGATGAGCCATCTGACCCCGTGCCGGACAGGACAGCTGCTATCGCCCACGGCCCGAATTCTTTGGCCATAGAACCCAAGAGAAAATCAAACGGCAGAGGTGCCTCATGCAGTTCACGCCGGGGCGACAGATATATCCTTCCTTCGTCAACCGACATCAGGAATTTTGGTGGAATGACGTAGACGTGCTCGGGCTCTATCAATGCAAGATTGACAGCCTCGGTCACGACCATATTCGTTTCGCTCGCCAGAAGTTCTGCGAGCATGCTTTCATGCGACCGGTCAAGATGCTGAACGAGAAGAAACGCACAGCCGGTTTTTTCAGGCAACGCCTTGAGCAGGGATCTGAACGCATTCAGTCCACCCGATGAAGCTCCGACGCCGACAATCGGGAACATCCTAACGGGACTTGCTTCCTGTGACCCGGACATCGGACCGGTGTCTACCTCGAAAGTAGAGGGAACCTTGTTACTATCCGCGCCGCGTTCCGTCATATTCACTCTCGTTAAAATTGACGCGCATTCCAAACAGAAATCGACCCTTACGAAGCGTCAGGGGGTGGAGGGTCAACGAAGTCTTGAAAACGGCCAACACGGCCTTGAGATCATTCGTCAGTGATAAATATTCACCACGCCCCGTTATATACGGGGTACAGTGTGTCGAATTGTCTTGAGGCGCAATTTGAAAATGCGATTAACACGCATAGGTTGCCGACATCAAAAACAAGAGCAACAAAGGTTGATGATAAATCAATCCAGCAAATATTATAATTCATCCAATATAATTAGACGCGGCCCGCGAAGAATGACGTTGGTGTGACCGAAATTCCATTTCACCGGTTCTCGTGCGCCTGCTGGCATTTTTACGTCATGCCAGATTGAACACCGTCTCGAAATCTCAATCAAAAGTGAGTAATTTCCGAGCCTTTTCCAGTTGAGATACTCCATTGTAGGATGCCGGAGTAGAAATTCGGGTAGTGCCACGTCTATTGCTTTCTGGCCGACATTAAATTCCGAAAAATCCAGACCGCAATTCAGATCATCTCTTCCGAAGTTCCAGATTGATGACGACGTTCCGGGTTGAATTACCTCCGACGTCCGTTGTGCCGGCTCGTAGAAAGAAACTCTTCGGTTGCGTCTCTGCCAAGCCAGGCAGGTTCGCAAAGCAATCTTTAGCGCGGATAGGACATAACATGCTGACATCAGTTCCTAACAACGGACATAGCCAATTCTCATCAAATTTCCATGTGGTTGCGCATTCGAAACCTATGGAAACTTCGGTTAGAAAGCTGGCGATCATCGACGACCGCGCGCTCGACCGTGAGTGTCTGGCTCAGAGCCTGATCGCATACGGCCTTGATATGGAAGTCGAGTTGTTTTCATCACTCGACGACTGGAGACATGCTCCAAACGGCCAGCATAGCGGCATCCTGGTCAATGTCGGTCGCAGCGATTTTTGCGATGACGTTTCCCTTCACGAGTTGCGGGAATTCATCGCCGATTTCCCTTATCTGCCAGTCGTCATTCTTGCGGAAAACCGCGATCTGCGTCAGGTCATGAGGGCGTTCGACGCGGGAGTTCGCGGGTACATCTCCTCGTCGATAGGGTTGGCGGTGTGCGTGGGCGCCATCTCACTTGCATTGGCGGGCGGCGCTTTCGTATCAGCTGAAAATCTGAGCGATCTCAGGCAGTTGCTCGTGGTTGCGGAAGACAAGGAACGTCAGCGCACGGCCATGTTCACCCAACGTGAGGTCGATGTCATCAACGCCTTGACGCAAGGCAAGCCAAACAAGATCATAGCCTATGAACTCAATCTTCGTGAAAGCACCGTAAAGGTACATATTCGCAATATCATGAAGAAAGTCGACGCCAAAAACAGAACGGAAGTGATCTTTAAAATATCCGATCTCTTCAAAAACTAGTCATGTGTCGTGCAGTGGACCTGTTGTAAATCCATAATTGCCTGCGGGTGTCGGGCCCCGCAAGATGCAAACGCATCGGAACGATTATGACAAGAAGATTGTACATCTCCTCTAAGCCTTTCGGCTAGCATTCCAAGCATAAAGACGGGGTGACGGCCACCGGGCCGGATACGGTAATCTCTGGTCATTGGACATATGGACCCGGGATTTCGCCATGCAAACTATCGTCGAAAATTTCGAAAACTCGGATCGACTGCGCCTGCGCTCCCGCAACATCATACCGGGCGGCGCACATACCTATGCAAAGGGTGACGACCAGTACCCTGTCCTGTCTCCCGGCTTCATTGAAAGGGGATATGGCTGTCATGTCTGGGATGTCGATGGAAATGAATATATCGAGTACGGTATGGGCAATAGGGCTGTCGGCCTTGGCCATGCCTATGCCGACGTCGTAGAGGCTGCGCGTGCGGAACTATACCGCGGCTGCAATTTCACGCGCCCGTCAAAGATCGAGGTGGATTGCGCATCGACCTTTCTCGATACGATCCAGACGGCCGAAATGGTCAAATTCTGCAAGAACGGTTCCGATGCGACATCCGCTGCGATACGACTTGCGCGGGCTGTTACCGGCCGCGACCTGATCGCGCGCTGCAGCGACCACCCCTTTTTCTCCACCGACGACTGGTTCATCGGAACAACGGAGATGAATGCGGGCATTCCTCAGGCGATCCAGAATCTGGTCCTTGGCTTCAGCTATAATGATCTGGCCAGTGCGCGCAGTCTGTTTGACCGTTTTCCAGGCCGCATAGCCGCCTTCATCCTGGAGCCGTCGCGCGGTGATCCGCCTCGGGACCAGTTTCTTCACAAACTCCAGAATCTTTGCCACGAAAACGGCGCGCTTTTCATTCTCGACGAAATGATCACCGGCTTCCGCTGGGATGCGGGTGGCGCGCAGAAGACATACGATATCGTCCCCGATCTATCCTGTTTCGGCAAGGCGCTGGGGAATGGCTTTTCGATTTCCGCACTTGCCGGCAAGCGTGAGTTCATGGAACGAGGCGGTATCGATCAAACCGATGCCCCCCGCGTCTTCCTGCTTTCGACGACGCATGGCGCGGAAACGCATGCGATGGCGGCGGCCATCGCAACCATGAAGGTTTACACGCAGGAACCCGTGGTCCCACATCTGGTCCGACAGGGAAATTCGCTGCGCGCCGCCATCAGCCAGATCGCAATTGCGCACGGGCTCGATTCCTACTTCGGCATCCAGGGCCATTCTGCCTGCCTCAGCTACTTCACGCTGGACCAGACCGGAAAGCCGTCTCAGGCTTTTCGCTCGCTGTTTCTGCAGGAAACCATCCGTCGCGGCCTTCTCGCACCGTCTCTCGTTGTAAGCTACACGCATGAGGACGAGGATATAGCCAAAACGCTTGACGCCATCGATGGAGCGCTCGTCGTCTACCGTAAAGCGCTGGAATACGGCGTCGACAAATTCCTGACAGGACGCCCATCCGATGTCGTCTTCCGGCGTTTCAACGGCAACGCGCAGCATCAGGCCAGCCATGGGTTGGTCATGGCCGACATGCCCGAATTATCGGAAAGCATCCGAAAGCCTTAACCGGCAGGGGCACCTAGACCGTTCGCATTATCGATACAGCCGCTTTGCGCGGTGCATCGATCTAGCCTGAAAAGATACGCTCGTTGCGATCGAAAATAGATTTTGAGGGGAAATTTCATGCACGTTCTAGTCACCGGGCATCGCGGATACATCGGCTCCGTCATGGTACCCATCCTGCGCAAGGCGGGTCACGAAGTACACGGCTATGACACTGAATTCTACCATCGCTGCGCTTATGTTCCAGGCGGACCTTTGCCGCAGGTCCCCGGCGTCTGCAAGGACATCCGCGATATCCAGCCTTCGGATATGGAAGGTTTCGACGCTGTCATTCATCTTGCGGCGCTGTCCAACGATCCGCTGAGCAATCTCAATCCGGAAATTACCTATGAGATCAATTACCGCGGCAGCGTTCGGGCAGCGCGAGCCGCAAAGCAGGCAGGCGTCAAGCGTTTCATCTTCGCCTCGTCGTGCAGCAACTACGGCGCCGCTGGCGAAGGACTGGTCAACGAGACGGCCGAGCTGAAGCCGGTATCGGCCTACGGCACGTCGAAGGTCTTGGCGGAGCGGGAGATTGCAAGCCTTGCGAGCCCCGGCTTCTCACCGGTCTATATGCGTCCGGCAACAGCATATGGCCTTTCGCCCATGCTGCGTTTCGATATCGTCCTCAACAACCTGACCGCTTGGGCGGTGACGGAAGGACTGATCCTCCTGAAATCCGACGGATCGCCATGGCGCCCAATCGTTCACATCGAGGATATTTCGCGCGCCTTTCTGGCTGCGCTCGAAGCGCCGACCGATGCCATACACAATCAGGCTTTCAACGTCGGACAGGATGCGCACAACTATCAGATCCGGGAGATTGCCGAAATCGTCGCTCTCACGGTGCCCGGATGCCGGCTGCAATATGCGAGCGATGCAAGCCCCGATACCCGTTCGTACCGCGTCGATTTTGGCAAGATCGCCCGCGCGCTTCCGGCGTTTAAACCGACATGGACGGCCGCCGCAGGTGCCGAGCAACTCTACCGGGCCTACAAGAGCGCCGGCCTGACAATGGCCGAATTCGAGGGACCGCACTATCAGCGGATCGGCCAACTCCAGAAGCTGATCGGCGACAAGGATATCGACATCAACCTGCGCCGCCCCATGGCCGCGCCGCGCCAGAACGCCGATATTGCAGCATCGGTTTAAACAGGAGGCCCGGATGGGCAAGATGGAGCCTGGTGCAAAGCTGACAGGCGATGCATGGAGAGAGGCAGGTATCGGCCAGACTATTCATGATCTGGCTTCCCGCCTCTTTCCGATCTGTCGCAGCATCACCGGCAAAGGCGTGTGTGACACCATCGATATCCTTAAAGACTATATCGATATCGAGCAGCGCGCCGTCCCTAGCGGGACGCGGGTTTTCGACTGGACGGTGCCCCAGGAATGGACCGTCCGGGACGCCTATGTGAAGAACGCGGCGGGACGCAAGGTAATCGATTTTCAAATGTCGAACCTGCATCTCATGAGCTACAGCATCCCTCAACGTCGCGTGATGCCGCTGGCCGAACTGCAAGCGCATATCTACACCTTGCCGGCACAACCCGATCTCATTCCTTACAAAACAGCCTATTACACGGATGCCTGGGGCTTTTGCATGTCGCATCATGAATTCCTCAAGCTAGAGGAAGGCGACTATGAAGTCGTCATCGACACCGAAAAGGTGTCAGGCAATCTGTATTACGGCGAATATCTGCATATCGGACAAAGCACCAAAGAGGTGCTTCTCTTCGCGCATATCTGTCACCCGTCGCTCGCAAACGACAATTGTTCCGGCCTGGCATTGCTAACGTGTCTTGCTGCAGGCCTGAAAAGCAGGTCCACATATTACAGCTACAGGTTCGTCTTCGCACCCGGAACGATCGGCTCCCTGTCATGGCTTGCGCAGAACGAAGACGGGATATCGAACATTGCGCATGGTCTTGTGGTTTCTTGCATTGGTGACGGGGGCGGGCCGAACTACAAGCGCAGCCGCAGGGGAGATGCACTGATCGACCGGATCGCCGCCTGCACCCGCTGCGGAGAGGATCGCAAACATCTGGCAATCGCCGACTTCATTCCCTACGGCTATGACGAGCGCCAATTCTGTTCGCCGGGCTTCAACCTGCCGGTTGGACTGCTGCAGAGAAGCACTTTCGGAACCTTTCCCGAATATCACACCTCGGCCGACAATCTCGACTTCATCGAGCCCAAACATCTCGACTCATCCTTTTGGATGATCATGGACATGATCGATGCTCTCGAAGACAACTGGACGCCGTTGAACCTTCGGCCCAAGGGTGAGCCACAGCTAGGGAAATACGGGCTTTTCCCTGCGATAGGCGGCCATAAGACGAATGACGACCGTACCATGGCCTATCTATGGATACTCAACCTCGGCGATGGAACCAACTCGCTACTGGATATCGCCGAAAGGTCTAAAATGCCGTTTGTCGATATTGCGAGCGCTGCCGGCAGGCTGCTCGAGGCGGGCCTTGTCTCGAACCTCGGTTTCCTGACGCGCTAGACCTTCATTGCAAAGCGGGCCAACCGAGGTCCTTTTCCGATATGACCGAGGGCGGCGCAGGCCATTCTACACCTATCGCGGGCGCGTCATAACGGATCCCCGCCGCACTTGCCTCGGCATAGGGCGCCGAAATCAAATAGGACACAGCAACGTCGTCGCTGAGCGACTGGAAGCCGTGTGCAAAACCCTCGGGAATGTAGAACTGCGCGCCATTGTCGGCCGACAACACCATGCCAACCCATTGCAGATAGGTCGGCGAGCCGCGGCGCAGATCGACGGCGACATCCCATATCGATCCTTTGACGCAGGAAACCAGCTTTGTCTCCTGATGCGGCGGCCGCTGGAAATGCAGCCCTCGAACGGTGTGTTTAAGCTTCGATAGAGAAAGGCTGTGCTGACTGAAGTCCGATACCAGCGCGTTGCTCTCAAATTCGCGCTTGCAGAACGTCCTGGCAAAAGAGCCGCGACTGTCCCGCACAGGCACCGTACTGACTACCCAAAGCCCTTCGATTTTCGTCTTCTCAAACAGCATTCGGCGCTCCTGATGCAACCCCGTATTCAAGAAGAATTCTCCGCCATTTCAGCGGCTCCGGAATACACCCATAGGCAGCACCATACCTTGAAGGCGGGCTGGCAAATAAGTCACCCTTTCGGTTGCGGAAACCAGCCGCCGGAAGCGCATTTTAGCGGATTATCATATCAACCTACGGCTTATGGATGACGTTTTCGAGCCGAATGCAGTATCGTCACCCACCCCGATCCATAGTATTTTTTCCAGTTAATAAAAGAATTTTCTGGAATTCACTCAAAGACACTGTGATGAAATCAGGGGGCGTCAGATGAATAATGAGGCAGTTTTTTCTGCAAGATTGAGCTCGACGCATCACGTCGGGCTTTGCCGTCTCTGCAGCTCGCCATTGGTGCATACCTTCGTTGATCTTGGAATGTCTCCGCCCTGCGAAAGCTTCGTCGCAGCTGATGCAGCCAACGACGTCGAGCCATTCTATCCGCTCCATGCATTCGTTTGCGACGAATGCTTCCTCGTCCAGCTTCAGGAATATGTGGCGCCCGAGAATATTTTCACGGAGTACGCGTATTTCTCCTCGTTCTCGGACAGTTGGGTCGCTCACGCGAAACGGTATTGCGACATGGTCATCGAGCGCTTCGCGCTTGGCGAATCCAGTTTCGTTGTCGAACTTGCCAGCAACGACGGTTACCTGCTGCAGCACTTCCTGACCAGCAACATTCCGATGCTTGGAATTGAACCAGCGGTCAACGTCGCAAAGGTGGCGATCGGGAAAGGTATTCCGACACTCACGGAATTTTTCAACGAGGCTCTAGCGACCGATATGGCGGCCAGGGGACAAAAGGCCGATCTCATCATCGGCAACAATGTCCTCGCACAGGTGCCTGATATCAACGATTTCGTTGCCGGCATGAAAGCCTTGCTCAAGCCTGATGGCGTCATCACCCTCGAGTTCCCGCATATAGAAAAGCTAATCGAGGAGAACCAGTTCGATACGATCTATCACGAGCACTTTTCCTACTTCTCATTGCTGACCATAGAAAAAATGGCCCGCCGTCATGGGCTCAAGGTTTTCGATGTCGAAGAGATCCCCACACATGGCGGTTCGCTGCGGGTCTTTTTCTCGCACGAAGACGGCAATTTTCCGCGTGAAGCCCGCGTGGATAGCCTTCTGGCACGGGAGTTGAACGCCGGGCTCGACAAGATCGAGACCTATACGGCATTCTCCGAAGCCGTGCGCCAGACCAAGCGAAACCTCCTGTCTTTCCTCATCCGCCTCAAGGAGATGCGCAAATCGATCTGCGCCTATGGCGCACCGGGAAAGGGCAACACTCTGCTGAATTATTGCGGTATCGGCACCGATTTCATCGATTTTGCAGTAGATCGCAATCCTTACAAACATGGTCGCCTCACACCGGGAATGCATATCCCGATCCGGCCCGTCAGCGAAATCCAGCGCATAAAACCGGACTACGTTCTCATTCTCCCCTGGAACCTGAAGACTGAGATCGTTGCACAAATGAACGACATCAGAAACTGGGGCGGGAAATTCATCGTTCCAATTCCTGACATATCCATCATTGATCCGAAGGAGTTGGCACAATGAAGGTCGTCTTGTTCTGCGGCGGCAGGGGTACCCGCATCAGGGAATATTCTGAAAGCGTCCCGAAACCGCTGATCCCGCTCGGGTCTCAACCGATCATGCGGCATGTCATGCAATATTACGCCCGTTTCGGACATGAGGACTTCATCCTCTGCCTTGGCTACAAGGCGCATGTCATAAAAGAATTCTTTCTGAACAGCCGGCCGGAAAGCTATGCCGATTGCGTCATATCGAGCCCCGGACGCGTGGAGTTGCTCGAGGAATTGCCGAGAGAATGGCGCGTATCCCTGATCGATACCGGGATATGGCGCAATATAGGCGAGCGCCTCTGGGCCGTACGTCATCATCTCAAGGGCGAGAAGATGTTCCTTGCCAATTATAGCGACGGCCTGACCGACGTCGATCTCGACGACATGATTGCCCAATTCGAAAAGAGCGACAAGCTCGCCTGCTTTCTGGCTGTCAGACCGCCCCTCACCTACCACCTGGCGGAAATCGACGAGAGCGGAAGGGTCCGGGAATTTCGGTCGTCGGAAACATCCGATATGTGGATCAACGGCGGCTACTTCCTGATGCGGCCGGAAATTTTCGACTACATGCGCGAGGGTGAAGAACTCGTGCTGGAACCGTTCTCGAGGTTGATTTCTGAAGACAAATTGATGGCCTACAAACATGAGGGTTTCTGGCGGTCAATGGATACGCTGCGCGACTGGCAGACGTTGGAGGCGATGGTCGAGCGTGGTGACATGCCATGGATTGGAGACGATGGATCAATGGCACGCAAGTCGTCAAACACGAAACTGCTGCCATGAAAAACATGTCCCTCGCCTCCGCCGGTGATCGCCTGTCGATCCTTTGTCTAGGAGCTCACTCCGACGACATTGAGATCGGCGTCGGAGGCACCGTCCTCAGCCTGCTTTCAAAGGGCGTGTTGCTTGATGTCTATTGGTGCGTCCTCAGTGCCGGCAACGAGCGGGCCCTGGAGGCGCGCAGTTCCGCCGAAGCTTTTCTTGCAAAAGCAGCATCCTACTCGATTGAGCTCGCATCGTTTCAGGACAGCTACTTTCCCTCGCAAAGCCGCGAGATCAAGTCATGGCTGCTGACATTGCGCGACAAAGTCAGCCCTGACGTCATATTCACACATAGTCGCGAGGACGCGCATCAGGATCACCGCGAAATCAACAGGCTCACATCCAACATCTTCAGAAATCACCTGATCATGGAATACGAAATCCCGAAATGGGACGGCGATTTCGGCAGGCGAAATGCCTATGTGCCGTTGAGCGAAGACGCGATGAACATGAAGGTCGAGCTTCTCTTGCAGCACTTTGGAACACAGAGATCCAAGGACTGGTTTGACGCAGATACCTTTCGCGGCTTGGCGCGGCTGCGGGGAATGGAATGCCGTGCGCCTACACGTTTTGCGGAAGCCTTTACCGTCAGAAAGCTGACGTTCGCCTGAAACAGGCGAAAGCCTGTTGACGTTACGAAATCGACGTTTTTCGGAAATTAAAAGAAACCAAAAACAATACAGGGGGCATTTTCGTCATGATCCATAACCACATCTCCGAGAACCCACCGGAAGGCGCACCGCATCCGCAGGCCGCATCAAGTGCGGCTGGCTATATCGGCATCATAGATCGTCGCATGCTCGAGCGGGAATGCCTCGCCCATAGTCTCAACTATCAATATGCGGACCGGCGCATCCTGACCTTCTCCAATCTCGGCGAATGGCAACAGGCACGCGCGGAAATCGGCATGCCTGCGGCAGTTCTGGTCAGTGCCTGGCCTGGTCCGTCGGCAGAGACAAACAGCGAGCTTGCGGAGATTGTCGCTGCGGTTTCGCCGGCCGCCGTCGTCGTGCTCTCCGACGATCAGGATATCAATACTATCCTCGATACGATCGCTCTTGGCGTGCGCGGGTATATATCGAGTTCCGTCAGCGTCGATGTCTGCGTCCAGGCGATCAGTCTTGCAATCGCGGGCGGCCGTTTCATACCGGCCAGCAGCGTCATGAACATGAAAAGTCTGTTCGGCCTGACGGCACACGCCGCCATACCGCCGATGAAATTTACAAGCCGTCAATCGGCTATCGCGGAGGCCCTGCGGTGCGGAAAGGCCAACAAGGATATCGCTCTGGAGCTGAACCTTTGCGAAAGCACCATCAAGGTACATATCCGCAACATCATGAAGAAGCTTGGGGCAACCAACCGCACTGAAGTTGCCTGCAAGATCGGCGACATGGCGTACGAGCGCTAAGCACACGCCACTCACCGACCGCTACCGAATGCTCCGCTCACAGCAGGAACCGTCATGATCCAGTCGTCATCATCTCCGGGTGAGCAGGAAGGTATTTCCCGCTTCATATCCATCCTGCGGGAGCGGCGCAGAGCCGTCTTCATCTGTTTTCTCGCCAGTTTCACAATCGCGGCAATCGGCTATGCGCGAACCCCGATCCGATACAAGGCCGAGGCGACCCTTGCACTTGATGTCCGCAAGCTTCAAGCACTCCCCACCGAATCCGTTGTCTCTCCACTGCCTCAGGAAAGCCCGGTGCTTCGAACCGAACTCGATATCATCGGGTCGAGGTCCATGGCCGAACGGGTTCTTGTCATCCTGCAGAAAGATCGACTGTTCGAAGGGCGGCAAACCAAATCAGACCGGGCGACCACCGACGCGACCGTGCTTGGCAACGACGCAGAGACATCGAAAATGATCGATAACCTCATGACCAACGTTCGTGTGATGAATGATGGCCGGTCGTATACAATTTACATTTCCTATTATGCCGGCGATCCGGCGCTTGCCGCGAAAGTCGCGAATGCGTTCGGGGAAGCGTATATCGACTATCAGATCGATCTCCAGACAACCGCAACCCGGCGTGTCAGCGCATGGCTCGGGGAGCGGCTGGTCAGTCTGCGGACGGAACTCGAGGAGTCCGAACGCCAGGCGTCGCAATTTCGCGAGAAATCCGGATTGATAGACACTGGTGGTCTTCCGCTGCAGTCGCAGCGTCTTTCAAGTCTGAACGTCGAGCTGACGACGCTACAGGCCAAACTGGCGGGGTCAAGGGCGCGCCTGGCCACAGCGCTCGAACTGCAGAAAAGCGGCGATGGGCTCGGGATCACCGAAGTTCTGTCCTCACCAACAATCCAGCTTTTAAGGGCCGAGCAGGCGAGGGTCATCAGAGCCATCGCACAGATCGATGAAAGCGGCGCCGTCATGAGTCCGGACCGGCCGCAGTTATCCTCCCAGCTCAGTTCACTCAACAAGCAGATCGATTCAGAGATCGCGCAGATCATCGCTGCCTTGCGCAACGAGATCGAGGTCAACGAAAAACAGCGGCAGGAAGTCGAGGCCAGCCTCAATGATGTGCAACGCGCCATTTCCACGACGGATATGGCAATGGTTCAATCCGGGCAACTTGACCGGGAAGCAGCAGCGAACCGCTCGATCTACGAGACATACCTCGCACGCTATAAGCAGACCATCGAACAGGACGGTATCGCAACTGCCGAGGCGCGGATCATATCGAGCGCCATGCCGTCCCGTAAGCCCACCAGTCCTGACGAGGGTCTCTGGGGCCTGATTGCGCTTCTTCTGGGCTGCAGCACCGGTTTGGCAACGGCTTTCATCCTGAATTTTACGGACCGGTCCGTTGGCTCCATCACGTCTCTTCAACAGAAAACCGCACTTAATGTCATCGGGCGCATTCCGCGCATTTCCTTCGGAGAGTTCCAGAACAAGCCCGGGAAATTCAGCAGCGGCGCGGCGGACTTCTACAGCGCGTTTGCCGACCTGCAGACCCACATACAGTTAGCCGAGAGCAAGGCCAAAGTGATCGCCTTCACCTCTTCGGCCGATGGAGAAGGCAAGACGTTCGTGATTGCCAACCTTGCCAGATCTCTTGCGATGAGCGGCGTGAAGCTGCTGCTGATCGATGCCAATCTGCGAAACCCGGCTCTCGGAGCGGAATTCGATGTGGGATCGACGTCGCATGTTGCCCAGGCGGTCAGCCGCGAGGTGTCCCTGGACGACGTCATACAACGCGATCAGGTCTCCGGGGTCGACATCATCGTCGCCGAGAAAAGCGACCTGCCGCCAAATCTTGTTCTTGGAAGCAAGCGCTTCGCCGGCCTGATTGCAGAGGCGAGACAGCGATACGAACTAGTATTGATCGAGGCCCCATCCGTTGCCCATGACCTCGACCTTTTGCGGATCGCCAGTCTGTCTGACGCCGTATCCTTTGTAGTCCGACAGGACGTCGCCGATGGCACGGGCATGAAAAACGCCGTCATCAAGCTGCGGGTCGCGGGCCGGCCGATCACGGGCATCATCCTCAACGGAATACGACGCCCGAGAAAGCGTCAACCCCCGGTCTGGCCGAGGATTTTCCGGGACTGGAATACTCATTTCAAGCTGCGGAAACGGGCGACCAGTCTGCGCCCCCCGGCTGTCGTCCATAGCGAGAGGTGAAACATGCGCTTCGTGACAAGGTCCAAGGGCTTTTCCCTGATGATGGCCAGCACCACCTTTCTGTCTCTGGCCGTTTGCCAATTACCGGCCGCTGCAGATGGCACCAACTACAAGGTCGCTACCGGCGACGTCTTGACGATCTCCGTCTATGGCGACCCGGGCCTGACCGGCCTCTTCCCAGTCAGTGCAGATGGAACGATCGGTTATCCGCTTCTTGGCAACGTCAACGTGGTCGACCAGACGGTGAACGAAATCGGTGCGCGGATCAGCCGCGATCTGGCAAGCCATGTGGCAAACCGCTCCGTTGCCGTCGCGGTCAAGGAATATGCTCCGATCTTCGTTGTCGGTGACGTCCAGAAGCCGGGAAAATATGAATACCGTCCCGGCATGATCGTGCTTGAACTCTTCGCACTCGGCGGGGGATTGCGCGAGTCGAATGCGCAGAGGGATACCTCGGGCATACAGTTGATCGCTGCCCAGCAGGAATATGAAGATATGTCGATGCAACTCCTGTCGCAGGATATCCGGCGCGTCCGGCTGGAAGCGGAACTGAACGACACCGAATTCGAATATAGGGGCGATGAAATCGGACTTGTCCGGGATCGCACCGCGTTGGAGAAGATCGTCTCATCTGAAACAAGTCTGTTTCGCCTTCGCCTCTCGGCGCAGCAGGACGAAAAGACCAATCTCGAGGTCCAACGACAGAACTTCATTCAGGAAATAGACACGCTTCAGAAAAGCAACGTCATGCGCAGCCAGCAACTTGAGTTGCTCGACATGGACGTGAACGCCTCGAAGGAACTTGTCACACGCGGCGCAGCCTCAGAGTCAGCCCTGAGAGAGCGCAAGCGCGAACTGCTATCCATGAACCAGCAGGTGCTGGAATCAACATCGTTCCTGGCGCGCGCGCAACAAAACAAGAGCGAGGTGGAGCGGCGTATTCTGGAGCTGAAGAGCAAAAGGCATAATGACGCCGCGACCGAATTGCGGGAGACCTCCCTGGACATTATGCGTCTGAAGAAAAAGCTGGCCTTCAGCCTTCAATCCATGGCCGAGATCGGCTCGACGGCGCGGCGGGTTTCCAGCCTCGAGGACATGATCCAAACCAAATTCTTCATCGTGCGTCAGGTTGCAGGCACATATAGCGAAATCGCTGCGGACGAGCATACGCAGGTCCGCGCGGGGGACGTCGTCCGTGTCCGCCTGTCGGTATCCGGCAGAGATCCGGTTTCGGCAGCCGTCGTCACAGGAAGCGTCAACTAGAGAGACGAGCGTCTCTGATGCCCTCGTTTGAGCGGCCCTGTAAAGCAGCTACCGCTTTTGGAGAACTATAGCGCCAAGTCGCAATTTGCTATCCTGAATAGTGCACTCCAACAGTCTTGTAGGAACCGCACCGATCAAAAGGGTTTGCCGACGTTCCGATCGGTAGGCTCCTTACTTCCTCCAGAGAACAGAAATAATCGGCACAAGTGTCGGGGGAGACGGAGATGGAATCTGCGATCGTTCCGGTTGGTTATCACATGGTCAGGCAGCGTGCCGTCATCATCATGAACGGCGAAAGAGGGCTGCAGCCCGTCCATGTGACGCAAGATGCCCTGAACGACATTCAGTCCCCACCGCAGTGCGATGCGCAACGTCTGGCGCAATTCGTCGATGTGTTTGCGACGATAGCGACATCCAAAATCGAGAAGGGAATGTTTGCGTTCGATGGACAGATCTGGATCACGGCGACCGACGTCCGGGCCTGGCTCAATATGGCGACGGAAACCGGACCGGCCAAGTGACGTCTCTCAAACTCTAACGCTTTTATCCTTTTGCCGTTACCCAAAGCGCGAAAATTTGGCAGACATCAGATGGATGGATGTGGATTCTACCGCTTATAGCCAGATTGAACAGAAGCGATAAAAGCGGTTTGTAAGAGTTACCCGTCGCCCCCTGATACTTTGGCGGGTCCCTGGTTACCGGGGTTATCTGGTAACTGGGAGGGCTCGCTCGTTCAACCGGGCGAGCCTATTTGCGTTCTGCACATGCCGTCACCAGCGCCGCGCAAATCTTCTTGTGTCGACGGGTTCAGATTGAAATTTGCAGGAATGTCACCCCAGTCAAACGGAACCACAGACCGCTCGCCACTCATAGAGTAACGAACGATCCGTCGGTCCCCTCGCCTGAAATGAAAACCGCCGAGCCTGAATTTCAATGGCCCGTGGTATCGCATGGCCTTGATTTATTGAGCCATATTCGCCACTTTCCGGCAGCTCGTCAATTCACCGCAGATACGTCATTAGAGGTAGTTTGCCGGGATTTTCGCAGGAATGGACTCTGGTTCAATCAGGTGTTGGCCTTGCAGCATTGGAGGACGATTTAACGGTGCCGGCCTTAGGGCCCCCGTTTCCCATTGCAAAGCCGCTCCATGTAGAGCCGACATTTACCCAGCTGTTCTGCGGATGCATCGTCACGAAACCCGCACTTTGAACGGGCCCTGGCGTTCCTCGGGTAAAATGATTGTCGTAGAGCACCGTGTTGATCCGCCTTGAGCGTTCGTCCGGTCCGGCCTTGAAGCTGCCGTCGTGCGTCCACATGAGTTTGTAGGCATCTACGAAGCCGTAACGGACGTTGGCGAAGGTATTTCCATCAAAGACCGTCCCATTATAGTCGGAGCCGGGATGGTTCCAGGTTTCATATTCGACGCCGATATAGGCGATATCTGTGAACCTGTTCCTGCGATAAATATTCCCCAGACCGCCCCAGATGCCGGCAACCCCGGAATCCGCGAATGTCGTGCCGACATAGAGGCCGCTGTTGCTGCGTGTCACACTGTTGTTGGAATATTGCAGGAAATACGGGCTAAGTCCCCGCGTCGAGTCCAGCGCAACCGTCATCATGCCGTGTCGCATCTGAGAGATGCGGTTGCTGTCGACCACCACGTCGTAGACGTTGCCGTAGAGAAGAACGCCGGTGGAATCGGAATCATGCTCCGCATAGCTTGACCTGCCATCGAACACATTATCGTATATCACGGCTCTCGATGCGGTCGCTGCCAGAGCAAAACGGCTCGTTCGATCCGGCACGACATTCCAGGGTTGCTCGAGCAGAACGACAGAACCGCCCGTCGACGCGATGTGACGGTGCTGCCCGGCACCTCGCCCGCCAACGATGACGAGATCGAAACCGCCCGGCGCGGCATCCCCCAGATCCGACAGGGACTTGAAGGTAACCGAGTTCGAGGAAGCGCGGACGAAATCGTTCTTAAGCTTGCTCCCGACGATCTCGAAGCAGATCTGTTCGCCCTTGTTGCAATCGACCTTGGCGCAGTCGTGGGGCGCGGCGTTTCGCGAGATGTTTTTCTCAAAATAGAGGTTTCGCATGCTCCCGAAATGCGCCTGGCCAACAAAAAAACGTCCGATGCCATGACCGTCGTCGCGGCTTTCATCCGCATTTGTCAGCTCGTTGCCCGTCATGGCGAAATCGCGCCCACCCCATAGCGCGACGACGGATTCGCCGTAACCCGTCATCCGAAACCGATTGTTGGAGAAAAACACCTGCCGGCTCGCGCCGTAAAAGGATCCGTTCTCGATCAGCTCGGACGCATGCACAAAAAGACCTACGGTGTCCTGGGCATCGAACGCCGGCACGCCCCAGGCGTCGATACGTACGGAATCCAGCCGTATGTTTTTGGTGTTGCGCAAAGCAAGAAGAGGTTTACCTGCAATGTTGCGGTTGGCATTGAGGGTCAGGTTTCCGAACCGGGTGCCGTCGCCATTAACGACAACCATGCTCTGATCAATCCCGTGGTTCAGCCTGATCTCCGTTTTGTTCACCCCTTCCCCGAACCACGCCACATTGGCGGGCGCAATCAAAGGCTTTGTCACGAGATAAATCCCGGCGGGGAAATACAAAACCGATGGCGCCGTTGCGGCCGCGGCGTCGAGCGCGCGCAAAATGGCTGCGGTGTCGTCGGTCATGCCATCGCCCGTTGCACCGAACTGCCTGGCATCGATGCGCTTTTTATCCTGCGCCACCCATGGCGATTGCGACAGGACGACAAGTGTCAGCGGACCGCTCCAGCCGAAGCGGCCGCCATGCGTATTGTGAACCCAAACTTCATAGTTACCCGGTGGCAGAGCCGGCACCTCGAAATCGACCTTGAAGGGGTTGACGGAGATTGCCGGAACATACGACCCGGCAACAGCGACCGGCTTGATATAGAGATAGGATTGGCTGGTCCCGTTGGACCGCGAAAGGTTGCGTCCATAGACCGAGACGATGGCTCCCGGCGCTGCAGCATCGGGCCCGATCCACCAGCTTTCCGTGCGATTGATTGCGAAGCTGCGCCCTTGAACAGTGCCCCGCTGGGGTCTGATCAGGTAGGTGGACCATGAGGGAAGCGTGGCTGGCAGCAGCAGCGTCGCCGCCGTCGCGTCAGCCGTCAGCGGCGCCAACGGGGTCACCACGCCCTCCGCGGCACCGGGGTGTTGCGAAAAGACTTCGAAACCCGTTCGTCCATCGAGATCGACACCGGTCATCGAGACAACCTCGCCAGGGCCCGCCGTTCTCGAAATTTCCGCGATTGCCGGCCCCTTGCCGCCTACCTCTGTCCAAGGTGGATTGAAGGCATCCGCATGTGGCGGGAGAGTTGAAATGTCCGCCGGTTTGCAAAGTAGAAATGTCCGATCAGCCCCGATCTGAGCGGCTGATCCCGATTGCAAGATCAGATCGGGGCTGGTGGTAAACACACCTCTTCGGCTTTAGCGTTGAGACGCCTCACTCAGCAGCCTGCTGCCGCGACAGCGCCTTCTTTCGCCGCGAAATTACAGCCGGATCGTTGGTGAAGTCTTTGCGGCGACCGGGTCCACGAACGCGTTTGACATAACCATTCTTGTCGCTGTTGCTCTTCACCTCAGGTTTTGCCTGCGCGTCCTGGCGTTCTTTGATATAGGCCAAAACATCGCCGAGCCGCTTGTTCTCGGTGATCGCCGCATGCGTCACCCGCTGATCCTTGGCAAACACCGTGTAGGGCAGGTAATGCCCTTTCCAGCGCACATCCATTCGGCCATCGGCATAGGCGTAGGTCTCGACATATTTGCCAACAAGGCCACGCGTGACGTCGCTTTCTTCCAGCATGATCCGCTGTCGCTCATAGGAAAATGTCAGCTGCGATCCGACATAACGCTGTTCTCGCTTGCAGAGGATCTCTTTCAATCGATCCGACGCCAGGTTCATCGGTCGATGCAAATCCTCGGATCGGGCAGGGCAAACCGCAAAACGGGCGTTGTAGTCCTCCATAAAGCCGGGCAAAAAAGCATTGCCAGCCTCCATGCTGTCGATGCCAGCCAACCGCAATTCCTTGACCAGACGGTCCTGAAGCGTCCGGTTCATCCGCTCAACGCGACCTTTGGCCTGGCTCGAATTTGCACAGAGAATTTCTATATTTAGCTCGCAAAGCGCTCGCCCGAACTGCGTCATGCCCTGACCACCTCTGGCATCCTTCTTTGCCACCCGAAACACCGAATGTTTGTCGGAATAAAAGGCAATCGGCGCGCCGTGGCACTGGAGATAGAGCTCCAATGCCTCGAAGTAAGTGAAGGCACTTTCGGACCGCACAAAGCGCAATTGCATCAGCTTGCCGGTCGCGTCATCAACGAACACCAGCAGTGAGCAGGGTGGTCCGCGATCCTCAAACCAACGATGCTCCGACCCATCAATCTGCACCAGTTCGCCATAGGCCTCGCGTCGCAACCGTGGCCGATGAAACGTCCGGCGCTGCTTGCGCGACAGCCAAATGCCAGCATCGACCATCCAGTTGCGCACCGTCTCGCGCGACACAGACAAGCCATCGCGCTCAGCCAGCTTCTCCGTCGCCAATGTCGGCCCAAAATCCGCATAACGTTCCCGAACCAGCGCCACCGCATAATCACGAACCCCGTCACTGATCCGGTTGTTGGACGGCCGGCCGATCGCCTTGTGCCGGATCGACGCAGCGCCGCCACTCCGTATTCGGTCCAGCAGCCGACGCACCTGGCGCTCACTCAGATCAAGAACATGCGCCGCAGACACCGTCGTCATCCGCCCGGAAACAACCTTCGACAAAACCTCGATCCGCTGCAGATCGCGCTCGCTCATCGCTATCAATCCCATCTGCAATCTCCCAGATGCCAATCAGACCCGGGGAGTGTGACATTCCAACTTTGCAGAAACAGGACACTTTAACTTTGCGGCTACATCCGCATCATCCGGCAATCGTGGTTCTGGAACAGGTATCGGGAAACCGAACTGCCGTGGATCAGGTTGGCTGGCTTGCTCTTGCCCTCCCCGCACCGCAGGCTGCCCGGCAGACGAGAGACCCGAAAATGCGAGCACAAGGGCGGCAAGCAAAATCGATAATATCAGGGCATTTGGCGATCTCATCTTGCCGCTTGTCGTAACATATCCGATTGCAACGACTTCGGTTGTCGCCACCACTCATACAAATCCTGAATTCCGTATCTGAGTTCGACCGTCGAGTTCCAGCCAAGCGCGTTGAGCCGCGAGCAGTCTAGCAGCTTTCTGGGGGCTCCATCCGGTTTGCTGGTGTCAAAAACGATCTGCCCATCGTAGCCGACGATGCCTGCAATCAGATGAGCGAGATTGCGGATGGATATCTCCCGCCCCGAGCCGATGTTGATCAACGGAAAATGCGCCGATGATTTCATGAGGAAGCAACAGGCATCCGCCAGATCGTCCACATGGAGAAACTCACGCAGAGGACTGCCCGTACCCCATAGTACAATCTTGTTCTGGCCGCTGATTTTCGCTTCATGCATTCTCCTGATCATCGCAGGAATGACGTGTGAGCTTTGCGGATCGAAATTGTCGTTCAGCCCGTAAATATTTGTCGGCATGACGGAGACGCAATTCAGGCCGTACTGACTGGAGTAGAATTGGGAAAGCTTGAGCGCCGCGATCTTCGCAATCGCGTAGGCCTCGTTGGTTGGCTCCAAAGGGCCTGTCAAAAGGGAATTTTCCGTGATCGGCTGCGCTGCGAATTTCGGGTAGATGCAGCTAGATCCCATCCAGAGAAGCTTTTCAACACCGATATCGGCAGCCGATTTCATGATATTCATCGAAATTAGCGTATTGGTGTAAAGAAAGTCCGCCGGATAGGCCGCATTTGCTGCGATGCCTCCAACCTTGGCGGCAGCGACAAAAATGACCTCAGGTCTTGCCGCCGCCATCCATTGCTCCGTCTCGTACTGTCGGGTCAGATCGAGCTCGCTGCGAGAGACTTTGAGAATTTCGCAATTTTCGCGCTGGAGACGTCGCACGAGTGCCGAGCCGACCATTCCGGTATGGCCGGCAACCCAGACGCGCTTGCCATTCAAGCTGAACGGGATTTCTTGCGATTTATGCGACGAATTCATTTCTTCCCTCTTCCAACATCACGAGGCGAAGATCCGCTTCGACCATTTCCTGAACGAGGTCGCAAAAGGAAGTCGAGTGGCTCCAGTTGAGTTTCCTGCGCGCCTTGCTGGGGTCGCCGAGAAGAAAATCCACTTCCGCGGGACGAAAATATCTTGGATCGATTTCGATGATCGTATTGCCGGTTTTGGCGTCGTATCCCACTTCGTCACTGCCATCGCCGTTCCACTCGATGGTCTTGCCGACCACGCCGAAAGCAAGCTCAACGAATTCCCGCACCGTATGTGCCTCGCCGGTTGCGAGCACATAGTCCTCGGGTATTTCCTGCTGCACGATGCGCCACATGCCTTCAACATAATCGCGCGCATGCCCCCAATCCCTCTTTGCGTCGAGATTACCAAGACGCAGCTTGCTCATGAGACCGCGTTCGATGGCGGCAACGCCGCGCGTGATTTTCCGCGTGACGAATGTCTCCCCGCGAATGGGGCTCTCATGGTTGAAGAGAATGCCGTTGGATGCGTGAAAGCCGTAACTTTCCCGGTAATTGACCGTCATCCAGTATGCGTAGAGTTTTGCCGCAGCATAGGGGCTTCTCGGATAGAACGGCGTACCCTCGTGCTGAGCAACAGTGCCCATCCCCCCGAACAGCTCCGATGTGGACGCCTGATAAAACCGGCAACGGTCTCCGAGGTTCAGAATGCGCATGGCCTCCAGCAGCCTCAGCGTGCCAAGCGCATCCGCATTTGCAGTATATTCCGGCGTCTCGAAGCTGACCTGGACATGGCTTTGGGCGCCGAGATTGTAGATCTCGTCGGGCTGGACCTCCTGAATGACCCGGCACAGGTTCGTGGCGTCCGTCAGGTCACCGAAGTGAAGACGAAAGCGAAGGTTTTCCTCGAAGGGATCTTGATAAAGATGATCGATCCGGCCGGTATTGAATGAAGAGGACCGCCTTTTCAGGCCGTGCACGATATATCCCTTGGCAAGCAGCAATTCACTGAGATAAGCGCCGTCCTGCCCGGTTACGCCGATAATCAAGGCTCTCTTGTCTACCATCCACCACATCTCCCAGCGGTTCCGGCCCCGGATGGCGCCTCCTTGAAAGGTATAACGAGGCCCTGCGCATCGGCAGCATACCAAAAGGGAGAGGACGGCCGGTCAGAACTGGCTGATTCACCGTCCACCACGTCGACATCTGCCTTTAAGAGGAGGCAGGGTGGGTATCCCCGCTTCCGACTTAAGCCTTTTGGTCGAGTTGCAGGTCACGCAGGCCGTGCCAGACTTCAAAAATACAACGCCGGGTCGCGCACGATCTTTACGATAACAGGGAGCGCGAGACGACATCATCTACGGTTCATGGAGGCGGATTGGATGGGTACGTTCGCGACGACTTACGAAAAAATGCAGAACTTCAACTGGCTGACGCGCTTTCTGCATGCAGGCCGCTATCGAAAGCTGCTCGAGGTCCTCGAAACAGTGCAGAAGGACGTCGGCAATCGGAAGGTCAGAATACTGGATATCGGCTGCGGCCCCGGAACCGCGGTCGGACATATTCTGGAAAAATTCGACGTTGATTACGTCGGTATCGACTACGATCCAATCTTCATCGAGGCCGCGCGCAATCGCTACAGCAACTACGAAAACTGCCGTTTCATCGTCGGCGACGCCACCGACGAAAGCCTTTACGAAACGATCGAGGCCGACATCGTCATCGCGCTTGAAACGCTTGAACATATCCACCTCAACCGCACCGTCCGTGTCATCGAGCACGTCTGCGCGATCGTTCGTCCCCGCATTTTCCTGGTTACGGTACCCGTCGAAGTCGGTCCAGCCGTATGGATCAAGAACTGGGGTTCGGCCCTCATGGGCTACAACCGGCAATCCGGCAATCTGAAAGAGACTTTTTGGGCAGGCTTATACCGGCTGGACCGGGTGCCCGCGCACCATACGTCACATCAGGGCTTCGACTGGCGGTGTCTGGCGCAGCTCATCCGCGTCAACGCGCCCCTGCGCGAAATCCGCAGCCTGCCGTTTTCTTTTGTTCCACGCTTGCTCAGTCCGAACGTCGCGCTGATCGCCGAGCCGGTAAAATCGAGGATCGATCTGGCAAACGATGACCCCGAGGCATGGAAGATCAACCATGGCCAGACAGCCTGGAACCAACAGCGTAGTGTCGACGGTGCCGTTGCAACCGATGCTGCTCGCCACGCCAAGTCCTCGTCAACATGGTCGATGCGCCTCAAAGGATTGCTGGGAATGGCCCTCGCCACCATGCCATTTGCCTGGCATCGCTGGTCTTACATTTCTATTTCGCCAGGCGAACGGCATTCATCGCCCTTCCTGGTGACGATCGACAAACACTTGCTGCGGCCTCATCAACCGATGGAGGGCGACATTATCGTCCTTGCGGGACAAGCAATTGTTCAACGCATTTCAGAAGCCAGCTATCTGCTGATCTAGGATCAAGACTCGTCAGCCGGAGCGAGCGCGGAGAAGACGAAAGTCGGACATGGATCGTTCTGGGTTGGGGACATCCAAACGGGGACCGCCAATGCCCGTCAAACCCGATATCGCAGGGCCTCTAAAACCCTGACGAACGCCGGTGATGCCTGGCGACGGCTGGGGTAATAGAGGTAATAGCCGTCCCAGGGCGGGGAATATTTCTGCAGCACGCGAACCAGCCGGCCGTCTGCGACATAAGGAAGGATCATTTCCTCCGGGATGTAGGCAAGCCCGAAGCCGTCAAGCGCGGCTTCCAGCGAATTGAAACTGTTGTTGAAGGCGAGCTGGCCATCGACCTTGATCTTGATCTCGCGGCCCTTGTCCTCGAACTCCCATACATAAAGGCCGCCGGCACTCGGCAGCCGGAAGTTGATGCAATCATGGCCGACCAGGTCCTTGGGATGCCTCGGGTGTGGTCGGTTCTTGAAGTAGGCGGGCGATCCGACGACAGCGAGACAAAAGTCGGGACCGATCCTTGCGGAGATCATGTCTTTCGCGAGATGTTCGCCCATACGCACCCCCGCATCATAACGCTCCGTCACGATGTCGGTCAGTCCGTTGTCGAGGATCAGCTCGACCTTGATGTCGGGATATTGAGGCAAAAATTTCCTGAGTTTGGGCCAGAGGACATAGGTGATCGCGTACTCGGCGGCGACGATACGGATCGTTCCCGCCGGCTTTTCCCTCAGTTCGTTCAACGCGTCGACATGCGCTTCGATCTCGTCGAAATGTGGACCGATCCCGTTTAGCAGCCGTTCGCCCGCCTCCGTCGGCGAAACCGCTCTGGTCGTCCGCATCAGGAGACGCACGCCCAACCTGGCTTCAAGCTGGCGAAGTGTGTGGCTCAATGCTGACTGCGATACGCCCAGCTTCGCCGCAGCCCGGGTAAAGCTCTGTTCTCGGGCAACAGCAATGAAAGCTGCAAGATCGTTGACGGTATCGCGTGCCATTCATGAGCCTCCTGCATCCAGACCTGTTGATTATGGCATAATGCTCATGTCGCACTAACAGAAAAAGAGCCCGCTTCGGGCGGGCTCCTGAGCTGTTACGTCACTGCAGGACGTATCAAGCCGACAGGTGCTGCTCAAAGAAGCTGGCGAGCTTGGTGAAGGGGATCACATCCATCTTGTCATAGAGGTCCGTGTGGCTGGCGCCGGGAATGACATGGAGTTCCTTCGGTTCGGCCGCCGCTGCATACGCGGTCTCCGCGAAATAGAGAGAATGGGCCTTCTCGCCATGAATGAATAGAACCGGGCGCGGCGAAATTTCCGCGATGTAGCTCAGGATCGGCATGTTCATGAACGAAATTGGCGTTGTCTGCGACCAGGCGTTACGGGAGTTGACCGCCCGCTTATGATAGCCGCGTGGTGTCGAGTAGTAGTCGTGATAATCGACCATGAACTGCGGCGCGTCGGGTCCGACTTCCGCGTTGTAGGCCGCCTGATAGGCAGGTGTACCCTTTTCCGCATCGACCCACCGCTGGCGGCTCAACTGTTCCAGGGTCGCCGCGCGCTGCTCCAGCGTGACGCTGTCGTTGTAGCCCTTGGACATGACGCGGGTCATATCGTACATGGTGCTGGCAACCACGGCCTTCACACGCTTGTCCGACGCCACGGCATTGAGCGCCATGCCACCCCAGCCGCAGACACCGATGACGCCGATCCGTTCGCGATCGACTTCGGGACGCAGGCCGATGTAGTCCACAGCCGCGCTGAAATCCTCGGTGTTGATGTCGGGAGACGCGATATTGCGCGGTTCGCCGCCGCTCTCACCTGTATAGGAAGGATCGAATGCCAGAGTGACGAAACCGCGTTCGGCCATCGTCTGTGCGTAAAGGCCGGACGATTGTTCCTTGACCGCGCCAAACGGTCCACTCACCACGATTGCGGGGTTTCCGACGCTGTTGCGGGTTTTGGGCATGTAGAGGTCGGCCGCCAGGGTGATGCCATAACGGTTTTTGAACGAGACCTTCTGGTGATCGACCTTCTCGCTCTTCGGAAAAACCTTGTCCCAGTCCTGCGTCATCTTCAATGTTTGCGCCTCTGCCTTCGAAACCGCCATCACTGACGCCGCGCCAATCGCGGCGATGCCGACGCCCGTAATCTTGAGAAGGCCGCGGCGGCCCATGTCTAGGCCCTCTCCCGTAGAAGCGTTTTCGTTCTGATTGCTCACTTCACTCTCCATTGTCGTTGCCGTGACGAGCGGCCGGTGGGCTGCTTTGAGGGGTGATGCAGCAGCGTCGCTCAAAAGATAGATCGGAGATTGTCGCGAGATTAGACCGCGGCGAAGGCATGCCGTCATGAGCGATATTCATGAATGAACCGAGCCCTTGCATCGACGTGGATAACGCGCAAGCAGGCCGGGCGCGGCTAAACAAGACCCTTTGATGAGCATCGTTCATGACTGCATCCCGTGACAGGCGGCTAATTGCAAGATGCTTCATGACTTATGTTCACCTCGCTGCCTCCCATCAGCAGCGGAAGACCGCTGAAGAAATAGTCAAGAAAAGCTGCCGTACCATGTCCATAGAAACTACAATTTCCACAGGGGAAGCCAGATCCCGATCCGCAAATTGGGGCGGTGTGTTGGCGATGACGCTCTGCGTTTTCGCCCTGATCGCGTCTGAATTCATGCCTCTCAGCCTGCTGACGCCGATCGCGGAGGAACTGCGCATCAGCGAAGGATCGGCCGGACATTCGATCGCGATCTCCGGCGCTTTCGCCGTCGTCACGAGCCTCTTTGTCTCGTATCTCGCGGGAGAGTGGGACCGTAAGCTGCTGCTGCTTGCCCTGACGGCATTGATGGCCCTTTCTGGCGTGACCGTGGCGATCGCACCGAACTATGAAATATTCATGGTCGGGCGCGCGCTCATCGGGATAGTGATCGGTGGGTTCTGGTCCATATCGGTGGCGACCGCCATGCGTCTTGTACCGGAGCATCTCGTTCCCCGAGCGCTTGCAATCTTTAACAGCGGTAACGCGCTGGCAACTGTCGTTGCTCCTCCGCTCGGCGCGTTTCTCGGATCGATCATCGGTTGGCGAGGTGCCTTCTTCACTGTCGTCCCCGTCGCGGCGATCGCATTCCTGTGGCAGCTGGCAAGCCTCCCTTCCATGAAGCCCCTCCCCGGGAAAACGTCAAAGAATGCATTCAGGCTACTGAACCGTCCTTTGATCGCTATCGGCATGGCATCGGTCTCGGTCTTCTTCATGGGCCAGTTCACGCTGTTCACCTATGTCCGCCCGTTTCTCGAAACTGTGACACGAGTAGATATCTCGGTACTCACCTTCATTCTTCTGGGCATCGGCGTTGCCGGTATCGTTGGCACCAGCCTTATCGGTTACTTTCTCGCCAACCGCCTGTATCGCGTTCTGATCGTCATCCCGGCTCTGATGGCGGTGACGGCCGTGATACTTGTTGCCTTCGGCAACAGTCTCCCTGTCGCGGCGATAGCGCTTGCGGTCTGGGGAATGATCGCCACCGCAGCGCCAGTGGGTTGGTGGGCGTGGCTCGCCCGCTCACTGCCGCAGGATGCGGAAGCCGGAGGTGGTCTCATGGTTGCGGTCATCCAGCTTGCGATATCAGCCGGTGCGATAGTGGGCGGATTTCTCTACGACGCATCCGGCTACCGCATGACTTTCCTGGCAAGCGCAGGTCTGCTCCTGGCCGCGTCAGCGCTGGCATTCAAATCATCGAGAATATCCTCGTAAAGCAGTTCGGCATGAGAGCATTCCAATGATCGACCGGCGTCTATTTCTTGGGCTGGCTACCGCGGCCACAGCTTTCCCGTCCGCATTGTTCGGTCAGGCAACAAAAACGGAGGTATCCTTGATGAGTTTCCGAATGGCCTTTGGTGGTCACAGCATGACCGCCACCTTGTTTGACAACCCGTCGGCGCGCGAGCTCATGAAAATGCTGCCGCTCGATCTCACGATCGAAGACTATTCGACCAACGAGAAAATCGCATATCTGCCTCGAAAGTTGACGCAGGTGACGGACACGCCGTTCGATAACGCACGTCCCGGCGACATCGCTTATTACGCGCCATGGGGTAATCTAGTCTTCTATTACGACAGCTACCGATACTCGAAAGGTCTGATCCGCCTCGGACGCTTCGATGACGGCTTCGAGCCACTTTTGACCCGAGGCGAATTCTCTCTGCGCATAGAGCGGGACTGACACGCGCCTGCCAAAGGTAAATGCCACTAACGTCGGGAAAGCAAGCGGGCCATGGCATGATGGGGTGCGGGCTTATCGCTATCCGGTCCGCTTTCCCTTTCGAGACGTGCACGAATCTTTTCGATTTCCTCTTCCGTGAGGTGCTCGATCCCAATGAAGTCACCGCGCGCCTGCTCCACCGCCCGCAGCAGCTCGTCCAGTTTTGCTTCCATCGCTGCGGAATCCCTGTTCTGTGAATTCTGCACGAGGAAAATCATCAGGAAGGTGACAATGGTCGTACCCGTATTGATGACCAGTTGCCAGACCTCCGAAAACCCAAAAAGCGGTCCGCTGATCCCCCAGACGAGCACGGTTCCGAGAGCCACCATGAAAGCCGTTGGAGAGCCGGAAAATGAAGCTATAGCGCTTGCGAAGCGAGTGAAGAATTTATTCATAACACGCTGCCCCTTGTTGCCATTTTAGGGATGCCAACCAACCAACAAAATGCACGATTGTTCCGGGGTGCCGTGACAGCAGAAGTTCCGATTTACACTTCGATCCGCCGCAAGCCCTCGTTTGTGGTCGTTTGCGCCAAACTGGTCGGTGAATTCTCCCCAACGACAATGAGGCGGCCACCAACTCTCCTCCCCAGGCATTCAAGCAGGTCAGCACAAGTGTCGGTGCCATCACCTCCGCTTGACTATTCTCCGAAGCATGGAGCCTCTCGCCTTGCGAGGAATGAGATCGATATCGCTGACAAGCTTTGCGCCCCCCTCCCGCCGTTCCAATGTGATCTTCCGGCTATGAAACGCTTCCAGTTCGGCACGATGCGCTACACTTACGATCGTCGCATCGGGTAGCTCATCAATTACCGTCTGCATCATCTTGTCCTGACTTTTCTCGTCCAGAGCCGCCGTCGCCTCGTCCATAACGATGATGTCGGGGGCGTTCAGCAACAGGCGTGCGAAGGTCAGCCGTTGTTTTTCGCCACCTGATAAGGTCTGGTCCCACGGCGCCTCGTCTTCAATCTTGTCCTTGAGTTGACCCAGACCGACCTTGTCGAGAGCGGCCCCGATCTCTTCCGGCGTCCAGCTCTCGGCCGGTTGCGGATAGCAGACCGCCCGACGTAGCGTGCCCGCCGGAATATATGGCCGCTGCGGCAGCATGAACAATCGGCTGCCTGCGCGAAAATTGACGCTGCCTCCACCCCATGGCCAGAGACCGGAAATGGCCCGAACCAGTGTGCTTTTGCCCGAGCCCGATTCCCCCGCGACAAGCACTCTCTCACCCGCGCCGATCTCGACATCCGTCTCCTTGACGACGGCCGTTCCGTCACCGAGGGAAACGGACACATCCTTGAGGCTGAGTATTGTCTCGCCTTCCGTTTCGCCTCGCACGATCCGACCGAGAGTGTCGCTCTTTTCGGCCCGCTCCAGGCCATCGAGCGACATCATCAGGGAGGCCACACGTCGCGCGCAGGCATTCCAGTCGGCCAGACGGGGATAGTTGTCGACCAGCCATCCAAATGCGGATTGAACAATGGTGAAAGCGGAAGCAGCCTGCATTACCTCGCCGAGAGACATGCTCCCATCGAGAAACTTCGGCGCGCACAACAGAACCGGGACGACGGGGGCAATCAACATCGATCCATTCGATACGACCGTGGTGCGCATGTATTGCTGCGCCATGAGACGCCACTGCCGCCGGACATTGCCGAAGCGCTTGTCCAGATCGCTGCGCTCCTCGTCTTCGCCGCCAAGCAGGGCGATGCTCTCACCATTCTCCCTGACGCGCGTAAGCGTGTAGCGAAACTCCGCTTCAACCTGGTTCTTGACTTCGGAAACCTTGACGAAGTTCCTGGCAATGAAGGCGATGGAACTGGATGTGATGATTGCATAGATAACAGCCGCAATCACGAGAAAGCCGGGGATCGTGATCCAGACACCCGCGATGGAGACCGTGAGAGCGCCACCAATCGTCCACAAGACAACGATAAAAGTAGAGGCAGACACGAATGCAGCGATGACACCTGAAACAAAATCCACGGGCGCCTCGGTGGCAATACGCATATCCTCCGAGAGCCTTGCCTCGGGGTTTTGATGGTCACCATCGATCAAATTGAGCTGATAATAGCGGCCATTCGCAATCCATCTCCCAACGAGCGCCTTTGTCAGCCAGGAACGCCAGCGCCGCTGAATGCGCATCCTGACATAGACCTGCGAGGTTACGATAAAGACACTTCCCAGGACGAGCAGCGGAAAGACGGATCCGAGAAAATAGACCGTCGACGCGTCGCGTTTCTCAATCGCGTCAAAAATCCCGCGATTCCAGACGTTGATGCCATACTGGAAGCCGACATTTATGCCGATCATAGCCAGAAGCCCCAGCGAAAACAGCCAGGCCAGCCGATCGCCGCGACGGCTCCAGAAACCTCGCGCGCTGATCCAAAAACGCTTCAGCAGATATTTTCTGCGAGCCTCCTCGGCCTCCTCCGGCGTCAAGCCCAAAGCAGGTTCCATCTCCTCTGGCGGGAGCGGATCATCGTTTTCATGGGCATCGTTTTCGGATGCGGTTTGGGTGCCAGTCTCGTCGGCACCAACGACCGGCTTCGGTCCTGCGTCATTATCGATCATGGGCGCTAAACGAACGATGCGTCGAAAGGTTTCACGGCTTTGTGATGCGTCGTGAAATATAATTCCGTTGCTGCGCGGGGCTTTTCAAAAGCCTCTAAATACACGGCTTTCTGGCCCGCTGCCGACATACCGGAATCGCGCTGGCGGATATTGTGACCGTTGGTGGAGACGGTCCAGGTGCATCGCCATGGGGTGCCTGACTTGGCCCGCGGTGCGACAGATCATATTGACGGTTAACCGCGTGTTGACTTCCCGTTTGACGAGATGGCCTAACATAAGCAGACTCTGAAATTGGACCCCGCCGCACCCGGCTTTCATGCCGTGCGGCAAGCATACGGCGCCATCATGCGACTTAGTACCATCACGAACCTGGCTTATGCTGTCACCCTCGTGCTCACGACAGTATCGGCGACCACATTCATTCTATCGGCCAGAAGCGCTTCTCAAGAGCGGGTGGCAATCCAGAATCATCTCGAACTGACCGATCTCGCCGAAGAACTGGCGATCATTGCGGACGAGCGCACCGAGGAGGCGCGTCTTTACGTCATGCGGGGCGACGAGCAACATCTCGCAAAATTCTACGTCGACGAAGATCAGGAAAAGCACCTTGAAAACACCTTGGACAAACTCGCAGCTCTTGGTGTTTCGCCGCAAGAGGCAGGCTCATTTCAGGAAATCCGAAAGAGCGCCGACGCACTGGACAAGATGGAGCGCGATGCAATCGGTTTCTATCGAGCCGGCCGCCAGAACGATGCACAGCAGGTCCTGTTCGGCGATGAGCACTATCGACTGCATACGAACCTGCTGACAACCGTCGCGACGCTGAGAGAAGCCATTGCGGCCCGCTCGCAGGCGATGGTTGACCAGGCTAAAGACCGAAGCGATTTCTACGGATCGATCGCGAAAGTGATGCTTGCGCTCACCGCCCTGATGTTTGTGGCCGTACTCTATTTTGTCCTCAGCAGACGCGTTGCCTTGCCGCTTATCAAAATGAGCAACATCGTCACGCGCCTTGCCCGGCAGGATTACAGTATCGACCTACCCGACGAAGGCCGGCGTGACGAAATCGGTGAAATGAACAAGGCTATCAGGATCTTCCGCAGCAACGGGTTGGAACGGGAACGGCTTGACGCGGAGCACCGCAGGAATCAACGCATCAAGGACCTGATCCTGCAGATGATGCATCGGATTCAGGCCTGCCAGAATCAGGAAGAATTGTCCGACGTCGTTTCGAAATTCATGCCGCAAATTTTCCCGGCCATTGCCGGCCGCCTGCTTGTTCTCAAGGAAAACAGTTCGGTTCTCCAATCGACCGGACAATGGTCCGATCCTTCGTTTTCGGCCCCGGAATTTTCGATAGACGATTGCTGGGCTCTCCGTCGCGGACGTCCCCACGCCAGCAACCCGGGCGGAGACGATGTTGTCTGCCATCACCTACATGGCAGTTCCGGAACAGGCCTGTGCATACCACTCACCGCATTGGGAGAAACCGTCGGCTTATTGTATCTTGAAATTCCGCAGAGTAGCGAGACGCTGGAGTTAGAGCGGCTATATCTCGAACTCCTCGCCGAAAATATAGGCCTTGCCGTTGCAAACCTCCAGCTTCGGCAGCGGCTGGTTGGCATGGCACGGCAAGACGCACTGACTGGTCTTTTGAACCGTCGATCGCTTGATGAGACGCTGAACAGGCATATTGAAAAGCCAACCAATTCGCTTGCATGTCTGATGCTCGACATCGACCATTTCAAGCGCTTCAATGACCGGTTTGGCCATGATGCCGGAGATGCGGTGATGCAATATGTCGCCCAGGTGCTTTCGGAAGCTGTCGGCGATCTGGGTGAACTATTCCGTTTCGGCGGCGAGGAATTCACCGTGCTCATGCCGGCTGGAGGCATTGAAGATGCCATCAAGGTTGCGGAGAAACTCCGGCACGCGGTCGAGCGCGCACCTTTCACCTACCGGGGCCGTCTGCTTGACTCGATCACCATATCCATCGGTATCGCAACGTCACCGGGTGCCGGAACCGTGAGCAGCGTCCTGGAACGGGCGGACGCTGCGCTTTTGAGCGCCAAGCAGACAGGCCGGAACAAGTGGGTGTCGGCCGAGAAGCCTCCAACCGATTAGGTAGAGGCTACGCCGCACCGATTGCGTGGTTATCGAAGCAGCAGCCGACCTGGCATATTTGACCGGCTAGACGATGAGGTTCGGGTTCTTCCACAGCTGGAATCCGCCCTCGAAAGCAAGCGCATTGTCTCCGCGGCGGCATCCGGGCGGCAGGGTATCGAGTTTTTCGACATTACCACCGCCGATGACCACCTCATCCGGTTCAAGGGCGGCAGTCAGACGCTCTACGACATCAGTGACGCGCTTTTGCCATTTGGCATTGCCCTTCTCTTCGCGATACGCCTCCCGGAGATAGTGCTCGTACGTTTTGCCCTTCCGATAGGGAAGATGAGCGATCTCCATGGGCTGGGCCACGTTTTCGACGATCATCGCAGCCCCAAGGCCTGTTCCGAGACCGAGAAACAACATGCGCCCGCCCTGATAGGAGCCGATTGCCTGCATCAGCGCATCGTTAACGATACGAACGGGGCAGCGGAAAGCGCCGGCGTAATCATAACCGACCCAGCCTGTACCCAGATTGACCGGTTCGCGAAGCGGTTTGTTGTGGACGACCGGACCGGGATATCCCATGGCGATGACGTCATAGGTCATGTCTTTCGCCATGGCGGTTACGGCGATGACCATTTCTGGTCCAGTCATCGCCTTGCCGCTTTCGACCTTGCGCTCGTCGCCACCTGCACTTGAGCGGATCTTGACGTGGCTGCCGCCGATATCGATCGCTAGAACGATCCGATCCTGTGTCATTGAACTACCGTCCGTGGTATTTGCTGGCATGGGCGTCACTCCGGATCGACCCAACCGCCTGGCGGCGCGAAACTCTCCATCTCGACCGGACCCCAGCTTCCTACGGCATAGCGTGGCGGCACGGCCGGGTCGTCGAGAATGGGCTCAACGATTTTCCATGCGAGTTCTGCCGCATCCTGACGGGTGAAAAGCTGGCGTTCGCCTGCCATCGCATCGCCGATCAGCCGTTCATAAGGCGCCATGTCGCCGATGCCGTCATCGACAGCGCCCAGTTCCACCGCCTCGCCGAGCATACCGTCCCCGGCAGCCTTGCGGCGCGCGCCAATGCCGATGGCGATATCTGGCCCGAGCCGGAAGCGCACATAATTTGCGGCCGCCGCCTCAACATCGCCGAAGAGCGCTATCGGCGGCCGCTTGAAACGCACCACAACTTCGGTTGCATGGGCAGGCAGGTTCTTTCCGGCGCGGATGAAGAAAGGCACGCCGTTCCAGCGCCATGTGGCCACGCGAAACCGCACGGCGGCAAAGGTCTCGCGGCTTGAGCCGGGCGCAACGCCGGGTTCATCGAGATAACCGTCGAACTGGCCACGCACAACATCCTCGCGGCTGAGCGGTGGCATGGCTTTGAGGATCTGCACTTTCTCATCGACAAGATCATCCGAAGCGCTTGTTGCCGGTGGCTCCATGGCCAGTAGCAACAGCACGTTGATGAGATGGTTCTGGATCACATCCCGGATGCATCCAACCTCGTCATAAAACTTTCCGCGTCCCTTGATGCCAAAATCCTCGGCCATGGTGATCTGCACGCTTTCAACATGATCGCGGTTCCAGACCGGTTCAAGAAAGGCATTGGCGAACCGGAAATAAAGAAGGTTCTGAATCGCCTCCTTGCCGAGAAAATGGTCGATGCGAAAAATGGCGTCCTCTTCGAAAACCGCGTGCAGCGACTGGTTCAGCGCCTCCGCCGTGGCGAGATCGCGGCCAAACGGTTTTTCCACCATCAATCGTGCCGAAGCGGCTATCGCGGCCTTATCAAGCCCGGTCACGACGGTTTCAAACAGTGACGGCGGAATGGCGAGGTAATAAAGCGGATGACCGTGGTCACCGAGTGCAGCGCGCAGCTTTTCGAATGTCGCCTCGTTTCGGTAGTCGCCGGACACGTAATGCAGTTGAGAAGCGAATTTTTCGAAGACGGCTTCATCGATCTTGTCGACGTGGCTGGTAACCGCGTCGCGCGCCCTTGCGATCAACTGATCGCGCGACCAGTCATCGAAGGCGACACCGATGACTGGTGTTTGAAGCGCGCCGCGTTTCACCATGGCGTAAAGGGAAGGAAAGATCATTTTGTAGGCAAGGTCGCCGGTGGCACCGAACACTACGAGCACGTCCGATCGCTGCTTATCCATGGCCGGCGCCCTCATTTTGCTTTTTCCAGATGGCCACCAAAGGCATTGCGCATGGCCGAGAGTACCTTGCCGGCAAACTCCGCCTCACCGCGTGAGGAGAAGCGCTCGAACAGGGCGGAAGCCAAAACAGGCGCAGGAACACCCGTTTCGACGGCCGCCTGAAGGGTCCAGCGCCCTTCGCCTGAATCTGACACCCGCCCGCCATACTGGTCGAGATGAGGGTCCTGCTTCAGCGCCTCCGCCGTCAGATCGAGCAACCACGAGCCAATGACAGACCCATGTCGCCAGACCTCCGTCACGGCAGGAAGATCGATGTCGAACTGGTAATATTGCGGGTGGGCGAGCGGCGCCGTTTCCGCATCGGCCTCCCGGTGCTGCGTGCCGGCATTCGCGGCCTTCAAGATATTCAGGCCTTCCGCATAGGCGGCCATAACACCGTATTCGATGCCATTGTGAACCATCTTGACGAAATGCCCTGCGCCTGACGGTCCGCAATGCAAATATCCCATTGGCGCCGTGCCGGTGACAGGATCGGCCGCGATGCCCTGGCCCGCACCGGGAGCGAGCGAAGCAAAAATCGGATCGAGCCGCTGCACGGCACCCAACGGGCCACCGATCATCAGAGAATAGCCGCGCTCCAGACCCCAGACGCCACCGGATGTACCGGTGTCGATGAAGTCGATGCTACGGGGCGCAAATTCCGCCGCCAAATCGATGGCATCCCGGTAGAAGGAGTTGCCGCCATCGATAATGGCATCGCCCGCCTGCAGTCTGGCGGCAAAGTCACGAGCAATTTTCGGCGTTATTGCCGCCGGCAGCATTAGCCAGACGGCGCGTGGCGGTGACAGCTTCGCGACCAGGTCGTCTGGCGAGCTCGCGCCAACTGCGCCTTCCTTCACCAATGCTGCGACATTGTCGAGATTGACGTCGAAGACCACGCAATCATGACCCTGTTTCAGAAGACGGCGCACCATGTTTGCGCCCATTCGTCCAAGCCCAACCATTCCGATCTGCATGCTGACACTCCATTTGTCCAATGCGCGATATGTACTTCATTCGCCGAGGCGAACGGTGAAATCCTGGTTTTCCCAATTCCCTGTGTTTGGCCAAAAGAAAGTAAAAACGATTGCGTCGCCCGCCGCCATATCCTGAACGGGCAAGTCGACGAAATACGTGCCAATGCCGGAAGCAATCGTTCTGGTGTCGCTGGTCGTCACCCAGCCATCCGCACTCCAGTGCACGACAGCATCATCCGTCAGTTCGAGCCGCAACATCTTGCCGGCCGGCATCCCGGCAATCTTGTTATTGAAACACCAGATCCGAAGGTGCGACGGCATCTTGCTGAGGATGTAGCGCTCCACACCCTGCGGCGGCATGTCGAAAACGGAACCATCGGCAAGCGACCGCAGAAGCTTGATATGTTCAGCATGCGCCCAGACCAGCGGCATCGCACTTCCTGAGGGCTGGCCGTAGAAAAGCTCGTATTCGGGGATGTCGGGCTGGTCCCAGAGCTGCTCGGGGAAAAGGCCGTTCCCACCGGCCGATTTTTCCAGCGTTACCAGCAGCGCTTCGGCCACCTCCCGCCTTCCCGCAGCAAGCTCGTAATGGGCGCGTTCGCCGGTCAAAAGCGGCCATGGCCGCCCCTGCCCGGTGCCGTCGAATGCTGCTCCATCGGCGTGCTCACCATATCCATCGCCCGTATATCTATACCATACAGGCCCCTGCGGCAGATCGGCACGCAGGCAATGGTCGATTGCTTTGATCGTCGCGAGAATATGCGGATCGTCAGGCGCGCGCAGGCCGAAGCGAACTAGGGCAAGCGCATCGGGGCTGATGACGTCGCTGGTCGGCAGCGTGGAACGGTCCGGCGTCTGGTTGCGGATAGGCGTATCGCCGAATGGTCGAGCTATGTCGGTCGCGTCAGGCGAAGCGATGCGAACATAGTGGCCGGAAATGCCAAGCGCGGCGCAGAATGTCTCGTCACCGGCAAAGGTCCATCGTTCGATCTGCTCGTTCCAGCAATCAGCCGTTTCCCGTAGATGCACGGCTACGGCAGCATCACCGTCCATATCGATAAGGTCGGCAGCGGCAAGCAGCGCAGCGATCTCGACGGCAAGGGTGAAGGGACTGTAGCCGGCATCCTCTTCCCACCTGTCCTCACCGGTCGTCGGGCCGTTTGCCAGAATATAGGCCGCGGCGCGGTGGATCATCGGCATAAAATCCGCCCGCGTGGCATGATCCAGGTGACCATGTCGATGCAGCATATCCGCCAGCAGGATCGGAAAGGCGCATTCATCCATCTGGACGCCTGGCCAATAGGGTTTGCCATCCAGCCAGAGATTTTGCGGCCAGCGGCCCGATGGCTGCTGTACCTGACGAAGATAATTGAGGATCGCCAGCGCCTCGTGGTGATCGCCGGCCGCCAGAAATCCGCCGGCCGCTTCCACCAGATCGCGCGGCCAGACCAGATGATAACCACCGAGATCGTCATCGCTCTTCGATGCTCCCCAAGGGATCGACAGGCTTGCAACAACAGCGCCCGGTCGGTCGGCGGCACGATGTGCGGCGAGCACTGCTGTCGACACCCGATAGGAATTGATGCCGTGATGCGTATCGCGGTCGAGCGTTTCCAGCCGGTCTTGCCAGTTGCGCCAGTTGGCAACGTAGGCCTCGTGCGCCCGTTCAAAGCCATGCTTCAGACTATAAACGGCCGCCGCAGCCGCTTCATATTCCGTCTCGCCAAAGCCGAGCGCCAATGTTGCCGCGCCATTGACATCACTGAAGTCGATCTCACCTGCCAGCGAGACATTTCCGTCATCGGCTCGCTGGTACTCTTCAACGATGCGTCCGTGCCGATGCAACTGCTGCCAACCATCGGAAACACCCACGAAACCGGCGCTGACTGCCCGCCAGGGCAGATCGCAGACAAGCGCAAGATATCGTGAACGGCCGGTCGCGAAGAGGACCTGATGTCCCTCATAGTCGCCAATCCAAGCCGAGTTAAGATTGCCTGCATTGACGAGATGAGGTGCCAGCAGCGCAGTCACGCGATAATCCGAAATTTGTCCCTTCAGGGGAATGAACGAAAGCTGCTGAAGAACACTGGCTCGCGCGGGATCGCTGATCACCTGTTTCTCAATTCTGAACGAGCCATCCGTCGCCGTATTGGTAATGTGAAATGCCGGAATTCCACTTTTAAAAGGGCGGGTGACGGATACGCAGTCGCGTTTTTCTTCCGAAAAGTAACCCTCAGGCCCAGTGACAACAAAACCGAGATCGCGGGTGCAGGCACTGTCTATCCTCGGATAATAGACCTCGTTCAGAATGCCGTGGCTGAGCGTGAACCAGATAGGCGATGCTTCCGACAGCGCAGTGCCGACCCCGTTTTTGGCGCTCGACGTCCAGCGCGCTTCTATGCCAGGCGCGCCCGGTGCAAAATCCAGTCCGGTGCGCATCATGAAATGTCTCGGTTACGCTGATGAGGCAGACGAAAGTGGCGCGAATTGCAGTCCTGAAAAGTCATGACGGGGTATCTCGACCTTGAACCAAGGCTCTGTTCCTGGATAACAACAGGAAACGGGCTTACCGGTTCCTTGCTCATATCCACAACGGATGCAGCCTCGCCATAAAGCTAGGTATTGGCGAACTGGTACACAACTAAAGATTTGGTAATTTAAGCCGCGCCGCGCGTGGAGGTTTTGGGTTGCAGGACCAACACGCTCAGCCACCAAGCCGCCGCTGGAGCGGGCGGCCGTTGTGGATCACACCGATATTGCCGATGAACCGGCTATTCCAAGTGGACATCAACCGCCCGACCAGCCCCTCGCATTGCCTATGGCGCGTGCAAAGCGAGCGTGATCCGCTTCTTCGACCGATCCGTCGGGTTTGAATATCTCGGCATCTTTTCGCATGGCGGTTACATCGATATCGCACAGTTCCGCGAGACCAAGCGCCGTCAACTCGCGCATGGCCGGAACGCAGATGGTCCGACCACTGGCAGCGGCCAGGAAACGGGCGAAATAGCGACTGTTCGACAGGCCGCCATCTATCGAAATCGTATCGCCGATGGGAACGAAAGTCTGCGCGGCTTCGATCAACCGAACCGTCAGCAACGCAATGCCCTCAAGCAGGGCGCGCACCATGTCACTCCGCGCCGTTGCGTGGTCCATGCCGATGAAAAGCGGTACGGCCTGTCTATCCCAATATGGCGCAGCAAGGCCCGAAAATGCAGGCACGAACACCAGTCCACGACGAACGGCCGATGAACCCTCAAAACCGTCAAGTTCGGTATTGTCAACATAAAGGCCGATCTTTCGCGCCCATTCCAGCGCGGCACCGGCGTCATAAACCCCGCCTTCTATGGCGAAAATGGCCGCGCCGCCTTGCTTCTGCCAGCCAATGGTGGGCAGAAGCTCCACCGCCAACGGGCGTTCGTGACCAGCGATGGCCAACAGGAAGGCGCCCGTGCCGAAGGTTATCTTACAATCGCCCGGTTTGCGGCAACCGTGCCCATAAAGCGCCGCCTGCTGATCGACGATGGAAACGCGAATGGGCGTTCCCTCGATGGAACCGAAGCCGCCATTAACAGGACCGATTGTGGGCAGGCAATCCAGCGGCACCCCATGAAGAGCGCAGAGTTCCGGGCTCCAGGCACCGGTTGCCAGATCAAGCAGTCCCGTCCGCGAGGCCGTTGCAAGGTCGGTGCGGAAACAGCTTGTAAGCCGATCCAGAAAGAATGCGTCGGTGGTGCCCAGGCGCAACCGCCCTTCGGCTCTCGCCCGTGCCACCGCCGGATTGTGCCTTAGCAACCACGACAGTTTGCTCGCCGAAAAATAGGGATCGAGCGGCAATCCGCAAATCTCTTTCGATCGTTCCGCAGCCGATTGGGGCAACGCGGCCAGGGCTTCGGCGGTGCGGGCATCCTGCCAGACGATGACCGGCGAAAGCGCTTCCCCACTCTTGGCATCCCACGCCAGGCAACTCTCGCCCTGGTTGGCGATCGCGATCGCATCTACCGGCCCGGCATCGGCCAGTACCGCGCGGATGTTGCGCAACAGCTCTTCCGGATCATGCTCCACATGGCCGGGGTTTGGATAGAACTGTGCATGACGCAGGCTTGAGACGAGTTGCGCCGTGCCATCGTCGCTTATCACAAGGCATCGGGTCGACGTCGTTCCCTGATCGATCGCCGCTATGCGCATCAATTCGTCTCCTGAAAGTGAAAGGCAATCTGGGTCGCCTCAACGACGGCGCGGGGAATGGGCACAAGCACACGGCGTTCCGGCAGCCACCTGCCGGACTTGCTCCACACTTCCGTTCCATCAAGATGAAGCGAAAGCCTGCCTCGAACACGTCTGATGAAGCGCAGCTGAAAATCGAGAAAAGCCGGCCGGTCAAGTCCCCCCGATCGCACCATGGTGGGTACCGCGAGTTTGAGCGGGTCGGCGAAAGCGATACGCACTGCCTTTGCGTTGCAGAGTTCGCGGGTGAGATCGTCGGCAACGGCAGCACCCACGCGGCGGCCTTCGCGAAACGACCAGCCACCCGTTTCCACGGCCCGCAATACGTTCCCCGTGGCGAAGAACATCGGGTTGGCCATCCGGCCGTCCTGATCGATCGTAGGGCCATCGCTGCCTGCCGCCACATCAACAGGGGATGCGTTCAGAAGCGTTGCCTCCGGCGTGAACCGCCCGGTGAGGAGAACACCATCGCACTTGACGGTGAGGATACGGCCATCTGCCAGCCGGATGTCGGCCTCCTCGACACGACCGCTCCCACGAATGTCCACAAGTGTTGCGCGGCAATAAAAGGGCACTCCGACCAATCGCGGAAACCACCGGAAAAGCGACCGCGCCAGCGGTTCCGGCTCAGGCTCGATCATCGCCACCGGCCGCGCGCCATGCGTTAGGCATGTGAGAAGCGCGGAAAAGGAAATCAGTTCCGAACCAAGGATAAGCGGCCGGCGAAAGGGCATGATGCCGTGAAAGGCGACATAGGATTGCAGCGTGCCGGTGGTGATCACTCCCACCGGCCGGTCGCCCGGCAGGAGCCGCGCTGAGCGTGGTTTTTCCCGCGCGCCGGTCGCCAGCACAATGCGCCGGGCCTTCAACGTTTCCACGCCGCGCGCAGACGTAACCAGCAGCGTACCGTCCTGTCCGAGTTCCACCACGGCATGACCGGTGCGGACATCGACGCCCGCATCCTGCGCCTGCCGCTGCAGACGTCGCGCATAGGCCGGGCCGAAATAAACGCGTCCGAATTCGCGCATGCCGAAAGGCGAATGTGTGCAATGACGGGGTGCGCCGCCAAGGGCTGGCTCACGCTCGAGGATCCTCACACGCGCAACACCGCGTGCTTTCAGCTCCAGCGCTGCCGCCACGCCCGCCGGGCCGCCGCCGACCACGATTACATCTGCATCCCGAATGTTTTCTTGCGTCTGCTGAAAAGGCTTCCGGGAGCTCATCGATCGTCTCCCGGACGGACCGCAAGCGGTACAGCCAGACGGTCGCCCGTCATCGCGGCCAGCCGGGCGTTGCAGTAAAATCCCTGACAGCGCCCCATGCCGGCGCGGGTGCGCCGCCGCAGACCTCCGAAATCACCCGGCGGCACCAGGCTGGAAAATGTCGCCTCGATCTCACGGCGGGTGACAAGCTCGCAATGGCAGACGATTTCGCCATGATCAGCGCGCTGCCAGTCCCGCTCGCAGGTTTCGCTCAGGTTCGGCATCGTCACATGAGGCACTGCGGGCGGGGGCATGAAGCGCGTGCCGAAACTTTCGTGAAGCGCCAGAGCGTGCTGCGCCAGACCAAGTGCCGCGGTGAGACCGGTGGATCGCACGCCGCCAAGCGTGATCGCGCGCAGCTCCGGCCGTGCGGAAATCCGGTAATGTTTCTTCTCGGAGGCCGGGCGCAAGCCGGCATAGATAGCGGTCACGGGAATGGAGGCCAGTGCCGGAACGATCTCCCTGCCGCGCGTCAGCAGCGCTTCCAGCGCTGCCGTTTCTACCGTCGCACGCTCGCGGTCATCCTGTTCTTCCGCCGTCGGGCCGATGAGAACGTTGCCGAAGGCGGTTGGACACACAACGATGCCCTTGGTGATTTCGGTGGGAACGGGCAGGACGATGCGCGGCACGTGCCGGCGGGCGGCCTTGTCGAGAACGACGAATTGTCCCTTGCGAGGCTTGATGGTGAAGTCTGGGACAAGCCCCAGCCGCGCATCGACGATATCGCCGAACAATCCGGCCGCATTGACAACGCTCACCGCAAGAATCGGACCCGCCGTCGTCTCTATCCGCCACGCGCCATCAAACGCACCGGACAGAAATTCGGCGTTGCACACCAGCTGCGCGCCAAGCGCCACCGCTTGCGTAAGATAGCCCAGCGGCGCGGACCAGGGATCGATGACATGTTCACCCGGAACTTCGAGTGCTGCGACAAGACGGTCGGACAAGCCGGGCATGGATTCCCGGGCCTGCCGGGCCGTAAGCAGACCGAGCTCGGCAATGCCGTTGCGTCGCCCCTGCTCGGCGATCGCCTCCAGGCTTTGCGCCTCGTCGGGATTCCACGCACAGACCAACGCGCCGGTTTCAACGAGGCTAAGGCCCATCTGCCTGTGGATGGACAGATATTCTGCCCGACCTGCCTTCACCAATTCCAACTCCAGACTGCCTTCGGGCGCATCGAAGCCGGTGTGGAGGATAGCGCTGTTGGCCTTCGATGCACCGGAAAGAATATCGGACCCCTTCTCGATGATCACGACCTTCGCACCAGCCAGTGCGAAACGACGGGCAACCGCGCAACCGACCACCCCGGCACCGATGACGGCGACGTCGAATGCTGTGGAGAGGCTCTGGACCATGGACTTGCCTTTATTTTTGCGGTTCGAAAGCGAAATCAACAGGCGCAACGGATCGAGCCGATGCACCTTGCCGGTTCGTGGCTATGAATGAGATCTGCTTTGTTTCTAGTCGGACAAAGCCATCAGCGGCTTTTCGAATTCAACCAGCGTCACGCCACTTGTCTCCTGCTGGCACATGGCGCTGATCAGGGTCATGATCTTCCCCGCCGCTTCGACGGGCGGCACGCCACCATCACGAATATTGGAAATGCAGTTGCGTCGGGAATCCGGCAGCCCGGTCTCCGGCCTGAAGGTGACATAGGCGCCAAGACTGTCGGCTGCCGAAAGGCCCGGGCGCTCGCCAATCAGGATCACCGCCACCTTTGCGCCGAGCACGGCTCCCACATCATCCGCCAGCGCAACCCGTGCCTGCGTGGCAAGTGTGATCGGCGCAACCGTCAATCCGTTGCTTGCAAGTAAATTAAGCAACGCCGTTGCCACCGGCACTGCATTCATCTCCACAGCCGTTGCGGAAAGCCCGTCGGCGATTACCAGTGCGACATCGGCTCCCTTGGCCTGCCCGTCGAGCGCCAGACGGCCTTCGTCTGAAAGAGCACGGCCGAGATCGGGTCGGCGCAGGTAATCCGCACGGTCCTGCGCGCGGCTTGCGACATGCACGACATCCGCACCCGAAGCGCGCAAGTCACGCTCCATTTTTTCAATGTCCAGCGGACGCCACACGGCCTGGCGCGCCTGCGCATGATCCAACAGAAATGTCTGTACCGCGCGCGTGGGCGGGCTTGCACCCGTGCGGCCGAGCGCCACGCGTGCATCGGTTGCCACACGCAGGGCCTTGAGACGTTCCGGCGGGCTGGAGATGAGGGAGGGCCGGCGGTCACGCATCAGGCGGCGTCCCTTCCAAGAAAATCAAGTTCGCGAAGCCCGCGGTTCATCAGCGCAGGGTTCTCGATCATATGGCCGGCGGCATCCGTGACGCCCATATTCACCAGCCACTCCTCAAACTCCGGCGCAGGCCGACGCTTCAGCGTTTCGCGGGCATAGATTGAATCGTGATGGGAAAGCGTCTGGTAGTTCAGCATGACGTCGTCCGAGCCTGGCACGGTAATGACGAAGTTCACATCAGCGGCGCACAGCATGGTCAGCAGCACGTCCATGTCTTCCTGGTCGGCATCGGCGTGGTTGGTGTAGCAGACGTCGACACCCATCGGCAGGCCAAGCAGCTTTCCGCAGAAATGATCTTCAAGCCCGGCGCGAATGATCTGCTTGCCATTATAGAGATATTCCGGACCGATGAAGCCAACGACGGTATTCACCAGAAGCGGCGAGAATTCGCGCGCCACGGCATAGGCACGCGCCTCCATCGTTTGCTGATCGACACCAAAATGCGCATCGGCCGACAGGGCAGCCCCCTGCCCCGTCTCGAAATACATGAGGTCGCTGCCGATAGTTCCGCGCTTCAGCGACTGACCAGCCTCATGAGCCTCTCGCAGAACGGCAAGATCAATGCCGAAGCCCGCATTGGCCTTCTGGGAACCGGCAATCGACTGGAAAACCAGATCGACGGGTGCAGCGCGCTCCATCGCCTTGATAGCCGTCGTCACATGGCCAAGGCAGCAGGTCTGGGTTGGAATGTCCAGCCATTGCCGCAGATCGTCAAGCAACTGCACGACGCGGATATAGTCCGTCACAGCGCTGGTGGCCGGGTTAACACCGATCACCGCATCGCCGCTCCCCAGCAGCAACCCGTCAATGGCCGAGATGGCGATGCCACGGGAACTGTCAGTCGGATGATTGGGTTGGTTGCGGGTGGAAAGGCGGCCGGAAAGACCAATCGTGTTGCGAAAACGGGTCACGACTTCCCGTTTGGCCGATACCGTCACGAGATCCTGCAGACGCATGATCTTGGAGACTGCCGCCACCATTTCCGGTGTCAGACCCCAACTTACCGCTTCAAGTTCCGCGTGCCCGACCTTGGAATTGAGCAGCCACTCGCGAAATTCGCCAACCGTCAGAGAAGACACCGGCGCGAAGGCCAGTGCGTCGTGCTGGCGCGCGATCAGGGCCGAAATCTCGTCCTCGTCCGAGGCGATCAATTCCTGTGCAACAAAGGTGGAAAGCGGCAGATCGGCCAGCGCCATCTGCGCCGCCAGTCTCTCCACCGGCCCTTCCGCCGCGATCCCGGCCAATTGGTCACCGGACCTTTCCGGCGTCGCCTTTGCCATCAGGGTTTTCAGATCGTCGAAACGATAGGTCGTGCCGGCTGCGATCTGTCGATAAGCCATTTTTCCGGCCCCTTACTTCACGAAAGTCTTCGTGAGGCCCACCGTGCGGTCCACGATCAGGACGACGGCAAGCGTGAGCACGATCAGAAGAACGGAGATGGCGGCAACAAGCGGATCAGCCTGGGTTTCGACATGCTGATACATGGCAACGGGAAGCGTCGTGATGCGCGGACCGGTGAGGAACAGCGAAATCACGGCTTCATCGAACGAGACGAGAAAGGAAAGCGCTGCCGTTGCAACGATGCCAGGCGCGATCATCGGCATGGTGACGCGGCGAAAGACGGTAAGAGGTGACGCCCCGAGCGTGGAGGCGGCCTCTTCGTAGATCAGCGGCAGGCCCGCAAGCGACGTGGTGAGTACACGCAGCGCATAGGGCAACACGATGATCAGATGCGCGATCACCAGACCCGTGAATGTACCGAGCAGGCCCGCACCGGCAAAGACGATCAGGATCGCAAGGCCAAGAACGATGGTCGGCAGAAGAAGCGGCGCGGTGAAGAAGGCGAGCAATGTATCCGCGCCAATCACCCGCATCCGCACGATTGCGTAGGAAGCGGGCAGCGCAATCAGCATGGACAGCACGGTAACGATGACCGCAAGGAGCGTGCTGGTGCCGAGGGCGCCGATCATCTTGGAATTGTGCATGAGATCCACATACCAGCGCAGGCTCCAGCCGGAGGGTGGGAAGGTCATGTAGCTGTCGGCCGAAAACGAGATCGGCACGACGAGCACCACGGGCGCAAGGAGGAAAAGAAACATGATGAAGGCGACAATTTTCAGCGCCAGCGGAGCGGGACGTTCTTCCATCTTCGATCTCCTTTACAGAATGGCCCGCAGAAGCCGGGAATAGAGCACCAGAGCCGCACCGAAGATCACGAGGATTATCATCGACAGCGTAGCGGCGAGCGGCCAGTTGAGCGTCACGATCGCCTGGTCGTAGATTTCCGTTGCCAGAAGAAAGACGCGTCCGCCGCCGAGCAGCTTGGGAGTGATGAACGAACTGACGGCCAGCACGAAGGAGAGCAGGCAACCCAGGGCCACGCCGGGCATGGTGAGCGGCACGATGATCCGCCAGAACACTTTCCACGGCGATGCGCCGAGCGTTTCCGCAGCTTCCTCGACGCGAGGATCAAGCCTGCCGAAGCCAGCGAGGAGCGCCAGGATCATATAGGGCATCAGGATTTCGGTAAGCCCGATAACGACGCCGATCTTGTTGAACAGCAGACGCACCCCGCCTTGCGCGCCCATTGCGAAGAGGATGTTGTTGATGAGGCCGTCATCGGCCAGGATTGCGATCCAGCCATAAGTGCGCACCACCGCCGAGGTGAGCAGCGGCGAAATGACCAGCACCAGCAAAAGCGTTTTCCAGCGACCCTGCGCCCGGTGAAGGTAGAGGGCGATGGGATAGGAGGCGAGCAGCGTGAGAACAGTGATCATAAGGCTGGTCAGGATGCTCTGACCAATCAGCTCGATGTAAAAACCGTCGGTCAGTGTCGACGACCAGTTGTCGAGCGTATGGGCTTCCCCGAGACCGCCGCCGCCGAGGCTTTCGCGGAAGGAAAGCAGCAGCAGGTTGAAGACGGGCAACACGAAGGCCAGACCGTTGACCGCAATGATGGGTCCAAGAAGAAGGGTTGCGAGAAACACGATGGAAGAGGTACGGCCACCGGGAGCCGTGATCATGACCGCCGCCGTCATCGGTTTGCTCCGAAGACCAGAGTATCCTCCACGCGCCAGACGAGACTGACCGCGCTGCCTGCCGCGACCGGCGTTTCCCCGCCGGACGTCGCGCGTTCCACGGACAGGGTCTGCCCGCCAGCGGCGATCTCGTAGTGGAGGATGTCGCCTGCATAATAGACATCGCGGACTTCGCCGGCGATGCGATTGACGGGCGCTCCGTCGAAATCGGGGACGGCGTCGCCAGCGACGGTCATGGCCATGCGATGCGGCCGTACCATCAGGTCGATCTTGCCGCTGTGCGCACCGGGCGCTCGCAGCACCGCATCGCCAACCGTGATGCGGTCGCCGGCGGCGTTGCCGACCAGCCTGTTGGTGCGACCGACGAAGGAGGCGACGAATGCAGTGGCCGGGCGCTCATAGAGATCGTGCGGCGTGCCAAGCTGTTCCAGGTGCCCGCCATTGAGCACAGCGACCTTGTCGCACATGCTGAGCGCCTCAACCTGATCATGCGTGACGAAGATGGAAGTGATGCCAAGCTGTTTCTGGATACGGCGAATCTCGGCGCGCATCTCGTCGCGCAGCTTTGCGTCGAGATTGGAAAGAGGTTCGTCAAACAAGAGAATGGACGGCTGGATGACGAGGGCGCGCGCCAGTGCGACGCGCTGCTGCTGGCCTCCGGAAAGCTGGGCGGGGCGACGGTCCTCGCGCCCTTCCAGACGCACCATGGCAATGGCCTCACGGGCACGGCGTTCCGCCTCGGCAGCAGGCACTTTGCGCATTTCAAGACCGAACATGACATTCTTGAGGACCGTCATGTGGGGGAAGAGCGCGTAGCTCTGGAAAACGAGGCCAATGTCACGCTTATAAGGCGCAAGTTTCGTCACGTCCTTGCCGTCGATCAGGATAGACCCCGAGGAGACAGGAGAGAGGCCTGCAATCATGCGCAACGACGTCGACTTGCCGCAGCCGGAAGGACCGAGGAAGGCAACCAGTTCGCCCTTGGGAATCTCGAGATTGAGATTATCCACGGCGACGATTGTCTCGTAGCGCTTGGTCAGTGAACGAATCGAGAGGAATCCTGGCTGCATGGTATCTGAAGTTCCCATTCTGGCTTCTTGCCTTTCTCCAGAACATCTCCGACCCGCAGGGAATCGGAAATGCCTTGGCCCTTGATCTACGCAAGCGCCGCGAAAATTCGCTGCGCCGTTTCGCGGTGCCCCCCGCGTCGGCTCCCACCTCTTCCGCCCCAGTGCCGTCAGAGGAGATGATCCGAGGGTTTTGGTATGCTGCTTCCGCGACTGCCATGGGAGCCGCGGAAGTCCTTTCATTTTTTTGCGCTCTGCGCAGAAGTCTCAACGGCTGAGGGGAATGACCTTGCGGCGCCAGTCCTGCGTAATCTGGTCGCGGACCTTCGAGAGGCCAATCCAATCCACCGGGATGACCTTGTCCATCGCCTTGACGACCGTGCGCTCACTCACATCGGCAGAGACAGAGGACTTGGAATTGGTCGGCGCATAATACATGGCGGCGGTAAAGGCAGCCTGGGCTTCCGGGCTCAGCGCATAATCAACGAACTTGCGCGCAGCCTCGGATGACGGACCACCCTTGACGAGGTTGAGCGTGTTGATCTGGAGGATCGTGCCTTCCTTCGGAAGAACCACCTTCATCTTGCCTTTGGAACCGTCAGCATTCACCTGGCTACGGGCGTTCCAGCCCACGCCCAGCGAAACCTGGCCGTTGACAACGTTCGGATAGACTTCCGGCTTCGGCTCCCAGGTCTGCACATTCGGAGCAACTTCAGCCATCGCATTGATGCCGGCATCGATGTTCTTGATGAAATCAGTCCCGCCATTCATATGGTCCATGATGATGGTGGTACCGATACCGACGATATCGGGCGCGCTCAGCATGGCGACTTTGCCCTTGAGGGCGCTATCCTTCAGAGCGTTCCAGCTGTCGGGAGCCGTCTTGATGGCATCGGTATTGTAGATGAGCACGAGATTGTCGAACGTTACGCCAACCCCGGCCACGCCTTCGAAGCGGGCATTAGGATAGAGGTCGGCGACATTCTTGGTTACGCTTTCGTCGATCTTGTCAAACAGACCTTCGTCCGTACCTGTTTTGGCGACAGAGACATCCATCAGAGCGATATCGGACTGCGGCGCAGCCTTCTGGGCGCGCAGCGAGCCGAGCATTGCAGCAGAGCCCTGCTGCGGGAAATATTCGATCTTGATATCAGGGTTAGCCGCCATGAAAGGTTCGATGACGGCCTTGGTGTAACGCTCCTGGAAAAGGCCGCTATAGCCGAGGAACGTCACGGTCTGCTGGGCGTGCGCCGGAAGAGCGGCCGCGCCGAGCATGAGAATCCCACTCAGAAGTATTGTTTTCTTCATTGTCCTGTTCTCCTCTATTGTTATTTGGAGTGGCGGACTGATCCGCCACCCATAAGACGATGTCAGGCGCTCAGCTTGGCCTGAACGAGCTTGTTGGCGCCAGAAATGTCCGGCAATTTCTCACCGTTGCGCAGGCGCTGCAGAAGCACGAGTTCGGCTTCCTGCATGCCGATGGCGCGTTCAGCCATGGCTCGAGCCTGGCTTGGATGAAGAGCGACAACACCGCTTTCATCGCACAGGATCGCATCGCCCGGATTGATCACCTGGCCGCCGACGCTGATCGGAACGTTGATCGCGCCTTCGAGGCCGAGGATCTTGGTGGTGATGGGCGAAGGACCACGGCACCACATCGGCATGTCGACCTTGGCGAACTCCGAGAAGTCGGTCGCCGGGCCATCAACGACACCGGCCTTAACACCCGCCATCTTCATGGTGTTGGTGATAACACCGCCCCAGCAGGCGTGACGGGTATCGCCGCAGCGGTCGATGAGGACGATATCCCCGGGACGCACGAACTGCGACAGATAGTGGAGCATGGTCGAATCCGCATTGGGGATGCGCAGCGTGACGGCAGTGCCTGCCACACGTTTGCCCGGAAGGACGGCGCGGATTTCAGGATCGACGAAGCCGGAGTGAAGCACGTGACCGATCGTTGCGACTTCGACCTTCTCAAGAAGCTCGATGATGTCGGCACCGATCTGTTCGGGCATGGGGTTGGCGATAAACATTGAGTCTTTCTCCGATCAGAGAACGTGGTGGTTCGCCACCGGTACGTTGGCGCGCACCTTGGCCGAATAGTCGAAGTCAAGGACGGCACCGGCCGTTCCAACGCTGTCGGAGCATTGGGCGACGATGTGGCCCCACGGATCGATGACCATGGAATGCCCCCAGCATGCCTTCTTGCCACCCGCATGGGTGCCGATCTGGCCGACGGCCAGAAAGTAGGTCTGGGTTTCGACGGCACGGGCGCGCGCCAGAACTTCCCAATGGTCCTTGCCTGTCATCAGGGTGAAGGCCGCTGGCAGAACGATGACGTCTGCACCCTTGTCCCGCAGGGCGCGAAACAGTTCAGGGAAGCGAATATCGTAGCAGATGCCACAACCGACCGTCTTGTCGCCAACCTTGTAGGTCACCACTTCTTCGCCACGGGCAACGGAGTCGGATTCGCGGTAGCTGATGCCGTTCGGCGTATCGACGTCAAACAGGTGCATCTTGCGGTAACGCGCGATCTGTTTGCCATCCGTCCCGAAAACGAGCGTCGAATTGTAAAAGCGATTGCCTTCCTTCTCGACTATGGAGCCGGCATGCAGCGTGATCGCGTGCTTCTTGGCCAGCCCCGAGAGCAGCGTGTAAATCTCGCCGTCAGGGAATTCCTCCCCGCTCTCATGCATCTCCTGGGGATTATCTCCAAGAAATGCAAAGTATTCCGGAAGAACAACAAGGTCAGGATTATCCGCCTTGACTGCCTTCTCAATAAGATCGGCAGCAACCTTAAGGTTTTCTGCCTTGTCATTCTGGGTATTCATTTGAACAAGTGAGACTTTCACGTTGCTCTCCTCTCATGTTGCGAGGAGAATTAAGAACGGGAACTGTTTTCATTACAAACGGAAAAACTCTATCGAAACCCATAAGGTAAGCTTATAGATTAATCATTTTGCGCTGCAGCGCAAAATTTAGGCGGCAGCCGTCATCCATTGCGTGGTGGTTTCACTGACGATTTCCGTCGCCATATCGGCAATGGCCCGGGCAATCGCGTTGTCGCCACGCTCCTGATAAACGGTGTGAAATGTGAGGGGCGGTACTGACGGACTAATGTCGAGAATACGCGCCTCACCGGATTTGATGATGCCGTCCACCAGCACACGCGGCAAAGCGCCCACCCCAACGGCCGCGGCCACAAGGCGGGTCATGATCGACAGCGAATTGGAATTATAGATGCGGCTGTCGGACAACCCGTGAGAATCGAGCAACGCGCGCAACGCCTGATGTGGCTGGGAGCCTGTCGAGAAGGTAAGTAACGGAAAATGCGCGATATCTTCGAGTGTGACGCCCGTTTCCGGCAGCGGCAATTCGACCGCGCCAACCCAACAGGACTCGAACGTACAGAGCGGTGAATTGTAGATATTTGCAGCCATGATCGGCCCCATGATGAAACCGACATCCACCTCACCGTTTTGAATACGCTGGGATAGTTTCAGGCTGGTGTCGATGGTCAGATCCAGGCTGACGCCGGGGTAACGTTCGTTCATGCGGCGAATGAGCAGCGGTAACCAGGCATAGACGATCGTGTCGGCAGCACCGATGCGCACGGTGCCTCTCAGCGCCTCCCGGCTACTCACGATCTGTCGGAACTCACCGGTCAGATTGACGATCTTTTCGGCATGCTGCAGCGCCAGACGACCAGCAGGTGTCAAGTTGACGCAGCGCACATCGCGCGTGAAAAGCACGACGCCAAGCTCCCTTTCGAGGGCGGCAATTCGGTTGGACACCGACGCCTGGGTGGTATTCAACCGTTCCGCGGCCGCCGAAAAGCTGTTCAGTCGTGCAGCCCAGAGGAAAGTTTCGAGAAATCGCGTATTCATGAGGTAAAATCTTCCCGCATGGCTCCGCGAGCCGGCACTAACGTCGCTGGCTCGTCTTGCCCTTGGTCCTTTGTGGTTCGAGTGCAAGTATGTCCGATGCACGCCCCCATAAGCAAGGGATCAACGCCCTGGCCCTGGCACCGCTTTTTCGCACCGGCTGGGGCTGGGAAAAGGGATGACGGTCACAAGGATGTTTCAAATGAGTGGCCTGTTTTGCACCAGCTGCTTCCCAAACCATTGAACGCAAACAGGGCTCTGCGTCTCCTCGGAGCCCTGTTTCTTTAAATCTTTGATTGTCGGGCCATCAGCGTTGCACCGGATCGCTGTGACGAACGACAGATCGGCGAGACCTAAATCCTCGTGCCGCGAATACAGGACACAGCCCGCCTTAAGTCTGCAGGCACCCCTCCCCCAAACCTCACGGCTTCGGGATGACAGTTGCGAGCTTGCGGAACGGCGACAGGATTTCGAGGCGGCTTGGCACGCCCTTGGCGATGCTGATAATCGATCCGGGACCGATCTTCACCGGGTCGGCTTCGGCCTGCGAATACATTGCCTCACCCTCAACGACGACAAAAGTTTCCTCGAGGTCACGACCCGGATAGTTGTAGATGCCGGGCTCGGCCTTCCAGACTGCGACGATCGTGCCATTTTCGATCTGGTCCTGCCATATCTGGCGACGATACGAACCACCTTCACGGCCTTCGGCGGGCATGGCCGGAACAAGATCCACGTCATCGGAAATGTTGAAAATCGGCATTGTCACGGGAATTCTCCTTGCTTTGTCAATGTTAGCGCGGACCTTGTGGCCGCGCCGGTTCAGGCATGGGGTGGCAGTTCCGCCCCAGCTAGTTTCGTGGATATGTTGTCGCGCAGCCGGTAGTAACGCAGCGCCATTGCGGGTGCGAAACCCATAAAGAAGGGAGCTGCCTTCAGTGGTTCCAGCTTCAGGGCAAGCTCGTTCTCCGGCTTGCCAAGCGCCCATTCAGAAAGAATGGAACCGAGCATCGAGCCGGTCGGCACACCACGGCCCGAAAGACCGGTCAAAGCCACAACGCCCGGCGCCAGACCATAAAACCGCGGTACGGTGCGATATTGCATATCGAGTTCGCCGAACCAGAAATACTCCCAGCGGATCTCTTCCCGGAGCTTTGGATGCAGCCATTTGAGCCGTTCGCTCATGACCTGTCTCGTATAGGCCATGTCGCGGCCGCGGCGTCCCATGGGAAACATCGATGCGACGATCCGGCCTTCGGCATTGTATTTGTAGACGTAGATATCGCCGCGACCATCATGAATGGTCGTGTTCTGCGGCAGGACGGTCCGGCGGGTCTCTTCGGACAAAATTTGCGTGGCGGCCACGAACACGCGTTGAATCTTGAACGTCCGATCCAGCTTGGGCCAACTACCCACCGTATAGGCGCCAGTGGTAAAGATCACTTTCGACGCGACCACTTCTCCGCGATCGGTCTTGACCTTCCAGCCTCCGGTTATGTCGCGTTCGCAACCCGTCACCGCCGAGCCGGTAAATATCTTTCCGCGCTCCTGGATGACAGCACGGCCGAGACCGCGGGCGTAACCGAGCGGATTGAGGTGACCTGCCTCTTCGTGCAGCCAGCCGCCGTCGAAACGCGGACTGCCGGTGACCGCTTCCACCTCGTCACGGTCGAGCAGCCGGGTTTTCGCGCCCACAGCATTATAGGTCTCGACCTTGCGCCTGATCTCATCCATGGCGCCCTTATGCGGTGCGCCCATCACATAGCCGTTCTGTACCCATTCGCAGTCGATCTGATAGTCGCGGATCATGCTCGAGACGCGGTCATTCGCCCGCGTTTGCCGTTCGATCAGCCGTTCCGCCCAGGGCTCGCCCAGCATCCTGCGCAGCTCTGGCAGGCTATAATGGGTAAAGGTCGGGGTGCAATGTCCGGCATTGCGGCCCGAACCGCCGAAGCCGATTTCCTGCCGCTCCAGAAGCACGACATTGATGCCGGTTTTCGCCAACTCCAATGCGGTCGTCAGACCGGTATAACCCGCGCCGACGATGCAGACATCGGCCTGCACGCGACCCGAAAGAGGCTCCGTATGCGGTGCTGAAGCTGCGGTCGCATACCACAATGTCACGTCAAAGGGTGAGAACGAAACCATCTACCGAAACCTTCAGTTCAGGTCGCTGCGCGCATCAAGCGCATCACGAAGCCCATCACCGATGAAATTGAAGCTGGTGACGGCAAGCGTGATGGCGACGCCCGGCACGATGGCGAGCCAGGGCGCCTTGTCGAGATATTGCTGGGCTCCGTTCAGCATATTGCCCCAGCTCGGCAGCGGCGGCTGAATGCCATAACCGAGAAAGCTGATATAGGCCTCCAGAAGGATGGCACGCGCGACCGTCAGGGTCGCGGCAACGATGATGGGGCCGACTGCATTCGGCAGCAGTTCCCGGAACATGATCCAGCCATTGGGCAGGCCCAGCATACGGGCTGCCATGACGAAGTCGCGTTCGCGCAGAGACCGCACTTCCGCTTCAACCAGACGGGCAATTTCCATCCAGCTCGTGACGGCAATGATAACCGTGATCATGAACGGGCTCGGCTTGACGAAAGCAGCCAGAGCGAGAAGCAGGAAAATACTCGGGAAAGACAGAAAGGCATCGACGAAACGCATCAGTATCGCGCCGATGCGCCCGCCATAATAACCGGCAACGACACCGATGATGGTGCCGATCAGTGTCGACAGCACCATGGCGAAAAACCCGACCAGCAGTGAAATGCGGCCGGCATTGAAAAGGCGCGCGGCTATGTCGCGTCCGAGCGGATCGGTGCCGAAAATATGGTAACCGGTCATCGGCGGGGCAAAACGGGCGCGCAGATCGATGAACAATTCATCGTAAGGCAAGAGATAGGGCCCGACCACGCAGGCGAAAATCATGACGGTGATCATGATGAGGCCGAGCACAGCAAGCTTGTGGCGGGCGAAACGGCGCAGCGTGCGGTTCTGCCACCAGTGAAACCGCGGTGCGGCCTGCGAGGGATGGAGGGTTGCAGCGGACATGGTCTTTCCTTCGATTGAGTGCGGCGTTTCGTCGATCCGGCTCTATCCGAGCCGGATGCGGGGATCGACGAGAGCAACCATGAGGTCAGCGAGCAGGCTTCCGATGAGTACGAGGATTGCGGAAAACATCAGAAGCCCCATCACGACGGGGTAGTCGTGATAACCAAGGCTATCGAGGAACAGGCGGCCCATGCCGGGCCAGGTAAAGACCGTCTCCGTGACAAGCGCGCCGCCGAGAATCGTCGGGAGCTGGAGACCGGCAAGGGTAATCATTGGCAGAAGTGCATTGCCGACGACGTGTTTCATCAGAACCCGGCGCGGGGTCAGCCCCTTGGCGCGGGCGGTACGGACGAAATCCTGATTGATGACGTCAAGCGTCGCAGTCCGCATGTAGCGGCTCCAGACGGCGATGTTGACGAGAGCAAGTACCAGGCTCGGCATGATCAGGTGAATTGCATAGTCATAAAAAGACTGATCGCCGATCGTATACATGTTGCCCGCCGGTAGCCATTTCAGCCTGAGCGCGAAAACATAGATGGCCACCAGCCCGAACCAGAAGGTGGGAATTGACAGCGCGACCATGGCCCCGACCGTGGCGGTGTAATCGAACAGCGTGTAACGTTTGGTCGCGCCCTTGATACCGATCCAGGTGCCGACAAGGATGGATACGACGGTTGATGAGACCATCAACAGCAGGGTCGCAAACAAATGCCCGGAGATGATATCGAGAACCGGACGTTGGTCGCGATAGGATTTCCCCCAATCGCCTTGCAGCAGGCGCCAGGCCCATTCGAGATATTGCACCGGCAAGGGTCGATCGAGACCCATCTGGTGGGCGATGCGATCAAGCGCCTCCCGCGTCATGCCGGGCGTCAGGGCAAATTGTGACAATGGCCCGCCAGGCGCGAGGTTGAGGATGGCAAAACCGATGATCGAGACAAGCAGCAGAAGTACGAGGCTCTGCCATATTCGATGGAGAAGAAAGGTCAGCATGATGAGACTCCAGGTCGCATCGTGGAACTGGCTAGCAACCATCCACGAATAGCCGTAAGAGTGCCGGCTGCTTCAAAGCCGGCACTTCACATGGATCGGGCATAAAGCCCTGTCTGCGGTAGGCTTTACGCCAGACGCCAGGTCGCAACGTTCCAGGTATCGATACGGTTATTGACGTTTGGCTTCACGTTTTCGACGCCCTGCTTGTGACCACGCACTGTTGCGTACTGGAACAGTGGCAACAGCGGCAGTTCCTTGCGCATGATCTCCTGAATCTTCAGGTAGACGGCCTTGCGTTCCTCCGGCACGAAGAGACTGCCGCCCTTGGCCAGAAGATCATCGACGTCCTTGTTGACGAACTGCCAGGTATTCTGGCCCGAGCCGCCTTTTGCAGCACTCGACGTCGAGCGGAAGAAGTCGGAGGTATCGGGATCCGGGCCGGTCAGGAAGTCGAGCCCGACGATAACCGAATCGAACTTCGACAGCATCCAGTAGTCACCCCACATGACAGCTGGCGGCAGGTTCGAAATGGTCATCTCCACGCCGATATCCTTGAAGGATTGCTGCATGTATTGCTGAACCTGTTCGCGGATGTGATTGCCCGCTGTCGTGGAGCAGGTGAAGGCGAGCTTCACGCCATCCTTGGCGCGTATGCCGTCCGCCCCGGGCACCCAGCCCGCATCGTCGAGCAGCTTTTTAGCTTTCTCGATGGAATATTCATGCTTGGGAAGATCTGGATTGTAATAGAAAGACTGCTGCGGAACGTAGCTTTCGGTGGGTGTGGGCAAACCGTAATAAAGTGCCTCGATGATCGATTGTTTGTCGATCGCCGCATAAAGCGCCTCTCTTACCGCCGGCTCCTTGAACTGTGGACGTTCCATGTTGAACGAGAGGGATTCAATCGTCGAGCCGGGCACGACGTTGACCACCTTGCCGGCGAGATCCTTGGCCTCGTCATAATGGTCGGGTGTGATCCATTGCAGGCCCACCACGTCTATGTCGCCGGTCTTGAACTGGGTGTACATCACATTCAGGTCGGGTACGTATTTGTAGACCAGACGCTCTATATGCGGGCCATCACCAAAATACTCGGTATTGGCGTCGAGCAGAATGTAGTCACCCGCAACCCGCTCCTTCCATTTGAATGCGCCCGTTCCGACCGGCGCGTTGTTATAGGCGGCGGTATTGCGGTCAGCTTCCGCACCTAGGAGGTGCTTCGGCGTAATAAATGTGGAAGCAAGGATCGAGGGATAGGGCGCGAATGGCTTTTCCATCTTCCAGGTAATTTCCGTCGGCGAAACCACGGTCAAATCCCTTACGAATTCGTGCCCGGTCTTGCGCCATGAACGGAAGTTGGGATCGACCAGAAGTTCAAGCGTGAACTTCACGTCTTCAGCGGTGAACGGCTTGCCGTCGTGCCATTTGACGTCGTCACGCAGCTCGACCTTCCAGTTGAGACCATCGGCGGAAATGCCGCCGTTTTCGACCGTCGGCACTTCGGCGGCGAGAGCTGCCACGAAGGCACCTTTCTCGTCGACATAAAACAACGGGTCGAAGATGCTGAAATGGATGCCTTCATCTACTTCAATATGCGGCATATGTGGATTGAACACGGTAGGCTCCTGCGAGAAGCCGACCGTGAGCTGGCCTTTGGCGGCCTTGTCCTGCGCCATGGCGCGGGAAAAACCCGGAAGACCGGAAAGGACGACGCCGGATGCGCCGAGCGCCAAAAGGCCGAGTGCCTGGCGGCGGGTGGTATTGATAAGCGGCTTGTTCTGGTCGGACATTTTTTAGTTCCCCTTGATCCGATGGTTGAACACGACGATTATTTTTGCTTCCGCCTCTTTGGGCGGTACTACTCCCATCAGCAGTTGCCTGCCTCATGCGTCAAAAGGATCGGCGGCACCTGACCGCCGGGCTTCTCATTTCAAAAGCCGCTGACCAGCTCGATCTTCGAGCCGTCGCTGAAGCGGCTGAAACGGAAATCGCGACGATCGACAATCGGATTGCGGCCTGTGACGATATCAGCCATGAGTTTTCCCGCCGCCGGGCCGATGCCGAAACCATGGCCGGAAAAGCCGGTTGCAACATGAAAGCCCGGAATGGCGTCGATATTGTCGATGACCGGAATAGCGTCGGGCGTCACATCGATCATGCCCGCCCAGCGCTGCGAAATTTCGGCCTTTTCGAAAACGGGGAAGGCCTTCTTCAGCTTGGCAAAGGCGCCGTCCGTCATGTCCATGGCCGGAACGGGATCGAGCACGCGATTATATTCGAAGGGTGAAGCCTCATCGAGCGCCCAGCGGCGCGGAATGCGCCATTCATCGTAAAAGCGGCCAGTCAGGCGCAGGTCGAGCGAGCGCCACTCATGCCGCAGAGCCGGCAGGAATTTCAGTGCATAACGGAAAGATGCGGGCACGATGTCGACGATGTTCTGGAAGCCGTTCGCGATCGTATATCCGCCGTCGAGGCGCTTGCGGATCGCAAAACCGTTCGACCAGATTGCCTCTTCCGGGCCGCCTTCCAGCGGCTTTGTGCGCAGCACGGAATTCATGACCTTGAGCTGCGGCAGATCGAGACCGTTGTTGCCGAGAAACAGGCTGGACCACGCGCCACCCGCCATGACCGCCGCCTTGCAGGCAATTTCACCGCGCTCTGTCACGACACCCGACACCTTGCCGCCGGAGAGCTGCAGACCGCGCACGGCGCATTCGGTCAGAATGAAAGCGCCGCGGTCGCGGGCAGCTTCCGCAATGGCAGGCGCGGCGCGCTGCGGCTCGGCCCGGCAATCACCGGCAGTATAGAGCGCACCGGCGACATCCATGTTGGAATGAGGATATTTCGCCTTGAATTCCTTTGCACTCAGCATGCGGCTTTCAATCTGGTAGCCTTCCAGATTGCGGTTCCAGCGTTCGTGCTCGGAAAATTCCTTTTCGTTTGCGCATGTAAAGACGATGCCGGAACGCTTGAAACCAGTCTCCCGCCCTGTACGACGATTGAGATCCGCCCAGATGCGCAGCGATTCTGCCATCAAGGGCACCTCGCGTGGATCGCGGCGGGAAATGCGCACCCAGCCCCAGTTGCGGCTCGACTGCTCGTGGCCGATACCGCCCTTTTCGCAAAGCGCAACACGTAGCCCCTGATCGACGAGTTCAAGCGCGGTGGAGGTGCCGATAATGCCGCCGCCAATGACGACGACATCGACTTCTTTCGGCAATTCCGCATCGCCATGGACGGGAACGACATAAGGACCGGGCATGTCAGAAAAACTCCTCAAGCTGGCAATTGATGGCGAATTCGGCGACGGAAGCCTCATTCGGTAAGGACAGCAGCATGGCAATGATGCGGGCAAGATCGGCGGGCTGGGTCATTTGATCCGCCGGCCGTTCGGATAAGGCGGTCGCCATATCTGTCGCAACGAAACCGGGGCATACGGCTGTCGCGCGCACGCCGCTTTCGAAGCCCGCCTGTCGGATGGCATGCGCAAGCGCGACCGCCGCGAATTTGGAGAGAGAATAGCTACCGGCAGATGCGGACTTCACCCGCTTGCCGGAGAGGGAAGCGAGGATGATGACCCGGCCACGACCGCTCTCGCTCAACGCCTCCCAGGCGGCCTTAACCAGCCTTCTCGGTGCCTTGACGTTGACCGCAAGCATGGCGTCGATGTCTTCGTCATCCGCTTCGATCACTGTCTTCGGTATCATGATGCCGGCATTGGCCACGACAGCGTCGATACGACCGAAATGCTGATACGCTTCATCGGCCCAGCGCTTCTCCGCACTCGCATCATTTGCGTCATAATGGGCAAGATGGACCTGTCCCTCGTGACCCACAGCCCATTGCGGCAGCGACGGGCTGCGCATACCAAGCGATACCGACCAGCCTTCGCCAAGAAGAGTAGCAGCGATATGGTCGCCTATACCCCGGCTTGCACCGGATATGAGAGCAACGCGTTTTGTCGTTCGTTCCATCATGCAAGCCCCACAATATGGCGGTAGGCGCGACGCAAAATGTCGATAACCTGCTTCTGCTCGTCTTCCGGGATGAAGCTGAAGAAATCGCGCGATTGCTGCGGAACGATCTCCCGGATTTTCGTTGCAAGTGCCGCTCCGGCTTCGGTGATGTAAAGCTCCTGGGCGCGGCTGTCCTCCTGCGACACTTCCCGGCGTATCAGATCGTGCGACACCATCTGGTCGATGATCCTGCCCATTGCAGACCGGTCCCGCATCGTCAGATGAGCTATCACTGAAGGACGGATACCCGGGTAGTCATCGACGAGCAGCAGGGTCGTGATCTTTCCAGTTCCCTTCGCCACATCCAGCCCGTCCAAGCGGGCATCGAGATCGCGCGATACGGCAAGGTTGATCGTGCGGATGTAAAAGCTCAGCGTGTCTTCAAGCACGTCGAGATTGATATCAGTTGGCGATGTCGGCGGGTTTTCAGTTGGTTTGGACATGGAGTTTCCGTTCGAATGGTCAAAGATCGACATTGGCGCACACGCTTTCCCGGCGTGCCGCAGTGCAGGTTTTCGGCCATGTCGTATGTCAGTTTCGTGACTGAATGAATGAAAGGATAATTAGTAGACAAACGCAACTACTTTTTATTCCTGAAATCATATTTTTATTATTTAAATCAGATATTTAAAAGGAAAACCTCTCGCGCCGCCGGATCCATGATAATCCGGCGGTGCAATCAGTCTTCGATGTCGCGCGATGCAAAGTCTGACGAGGTGTCCGGCTCGTCAGACTTCGATGTTATGTGCCGACGGCAGTTGCCGCAGGTTCCCAATCCGCACCGGGGATCGCAGCAACGAGTTTCCGGGTATAGGGATGGGCCGGCGACCGGAAGATTTTTGTCGGCGGCCCCTGTTCGACAACCGTTCCCTTGTGCATGACAAGCACATCGTCGCAAATCTGGCTTGCGACTCTCAAGTCATGGGTGATGAAGATCATCGCCACCTTCATTTCAGCCTGCACCCGCGCCAGAAGCTCCAGAACCTGCGCCTGTATGGAAACGTCGAGAGCAGACACGGCTTCGTCGGCCACAAGGACGACCGGATCAAACATCAGTGCACGGGCAATGCCGATGCGCTGGCGTTGGCCGCCGGAGAATTCGTGCGGGTAACGGTCATAGGCCTGTTCATCCAGCCCCACGAGCTTCAGAATTCCCAGAGCCTTTATTCTCGCCTCATGCAAAGCCATTCCGTGGGCAACGGGGCCGACCGTCAAGATCCTGCCGATCGTATGGCGGGGATTAAGCGACGCGAAAGGATCCTGAAAAATCATCTGGATATAGGGTCGCAACGATCGAAACGTCGTTTCGTCCATCGCTGCTATGTCACGGCCATCGAAGCATATTGAACCGCCATCCGCCTCCAGCAATTTCAGCAGGACACGCCCGAGCGAGGACTTGCCCGACCCGCTTTCGCCAACGATACCGAGGGTCTGGCCCTTGTGAAGCTTGAAGCTGACACCATTGACCGCCTTGACGATACGGGCCTTGCGGAAAAACGAGCCGGAGCTGCGATATTCCTTCTCAAGATTTTCGACCTTGAGAACGACGGGAGCTTCTTCGCTGACTGAACGCTCAGTGCTCCGCATCCGCGGAACCGCAGCGACAAGTCGCTGGGTATAGGGGTGGACAGGATTGACCAGAACCTGATCCGCCCTTCCCTGCTCCACAAGATATCCCTTCTCCATCACCACGACGCGATCGGCAATTTCGGCAACGACGCCGAAATCGTGGGTGATGAACATGACGCTCATGTTCTTGCGCTTCTGTATCTTGCGGATGAGCTCAAGGATCTGCGCCTGGGTGGTAACGTCGAGAGCGGTTGTTGGCTCATCGGCAATCAGGACATCCGGATCGAGTGCCAGTGCCATGGCGATCATGACCCGCTGGCGTTGTCCGCCAGACAGACGGAATGGATATTGCAGCCGCATCAGAGGCGGGTCGGGAAGACCGACTTCTTCAAGTAGATCCAGAACCTTGGTCTTGCGGGTTTCAGGCGTTCCATAGCCATGCGCTTCAAGCACTTCGGCGATCTGATCCCCGATTGTCATCAACGGATTGAGCGCGGAGAGCGGATCCTGGAAAATGATTGAGACCGCCTGACCACGCAGCGGCCGGATTTTATCTTCCCTGGCCGCAAGTATGTCCATTCCCTTGAAATGGATTTCGCCGGAGCTGACTTTTATCACGGGCGACAACAGCCCCATGATCGTGCTGGCAGTGACGGATTTGCCGGACCCGGATTCACCGATAATGCACAGGATTTCCCCTGCGTGGAGGTCGAAAGAGATATTCTTGACCGCGTGGGTGCGCTCCATTCCCGGCGGAAGATCCACCGTGAGATTGCGAACGGACAGCACCACGTCGGCTGACGTGGTTGGATGCGACATAAGTTCCCCTTGTTTTTTTGTAACTTTGTTCGCTTTGGCCGACGCTTCATACGTCGGAAACAATATGGTGGACTATGTCTACTATATTGTCCAGTGAGTGGCGGTAGCTGAGACGGTCGATACCGGCACCGCGTTGGCGCTGCCCAGCATTCTTGACCTTTATGATCTGCAAAATGCCAGGCTGTCCCGTTTGATGTTTGGTCAGTAGCGGACCGGCGTTTTGCGTTTCGGGACAAGTTCTCCAACTGTCCCGCTAGCGCCCACTTGCGGAGCAACTTTCGCGTGCTTAAAAGGCGTGCAGTTTCAAATCGCGTCGGAGAGGACCAATTTCGTGGAACAGGTAAATACCCAAACCGGTAAGGGCCGGACCAAAGCTTTATGGGCGGCGGTTGCGATTATTGCTGTTGCTGCTGCAGGCGTCATCGGGGGTAAGGCCTTCTACGAAGCAAAGGTCAGCGAACTCGTTGCTCGCACTGGCGCAACTGCCCGTTCCGTTGAGGTTGATTTCCTCGGGCAGATTCATATTCGCGAACTGGCCTTGCCGCTTGCCGATGGCAAGAACATCCGGATTGCAGCTATCGATGGACGTCCAAAATTTCCTTTCCTGGATGGCGCACTGGAGCTGAACGACATCAATGTTGATGTGCCAACCGGCAAGATCTCGATGGCGCATGCGCGTGTCGAGAATGCCGCGTTCACAAAACCGGATGCGGCTGAAGTATCCGGAGACGGAAATGCCAACTCTCTGCCTAAGCGCATAGAGCGTTTTGCAGCAGAGCGTATTTCCACGCCTGAGATGACATTCACGCAGTCCATCGCCACCACCGAGCAGAAGACTGTTTATAAGAACGTAGCCTTCTCGGACATCGCCAAAGGCCGGGTCGCCCGATATTCCATCGACAACGCCAGCTACGACATCCAGATGGATCTACCGGACAGCACTGGCGCGATGAAAAAGAAGCACTTGGTCGTATCGACCGGCGCCATAGCCGGACAGGACTTCGATGCCGCTTACCTCGCAAGGCTCTATACGGAAAAAGCGGGTCCCGAAGATAAGGACGCAAAGCTTCTCTATGGCCCGCTTTCCGTCAGCAAAATCTCGTTCTCGGACGGAGACGGTCATTTCACCTACGATGAAATACGCAGCGACGGCTTCAGCGCCCGCATGCCGGCCGAGCCGCTTCTGGAAACGATGAACGCGCTTTCGGCGGCCAAAAATACCGACGAGCTTTCACCTCAGGAACGCCAGGCAATTTTCGCCAAGGCCCTGTCCATTCTCGATATGATTGGCAAGAGCAACATGCAGTTGCTCGGGTTCAAGGCCGACGCGCCTGATGAAAGCGAAGGGGCTGCCGGCAAAAGGGTCAAGGTCGGCATTGATCGTATCGATATGCAGATGGACAGCCGTAAGCTCGACTTCGGCCTGAATGGCATGTCGATCGGAAATGGCGTCGACACGATCGAAGTCGCCGAGGCAAGCCTCAAGGGCTTTGACTGGAGTTCCACAATCGAGAGTCTCTCCAAAATCGTCGGGCTTGACGACAAGCAGATCGAGACTTTCCCGTTTAATCACCTGATACCGGAACTGGGCACCGTCCGCGTCGGAGGCATCAATGTTGATGTCGCCGCCCCGGAACAGACAGACGACGAGACTGGTGAAAAGACGGAGGGCGTGCCTGAGCGCATCAAGTTCACGCTCAGGAATTTCGAGATGGGTCTGACAAAGCCCTTCAACGGCATACCCACAGATATCGTGATCAGGCAGGATGACCTTTCTCTTCCGATCCCGGAAGATTCGACCGAGGAAGTTTTTGTCGAAGCCCGCAAACTGGGTTTCGAGGCGCTCGCCCTGTCTTATGCCCTTGCCGCCGGCTGGGATGAACCGAACAAGAACTTGGTGATCCGGGAAATCTCCATGCGCGGCAAGGATATTGGCAGCGTCAATTTTTCCGGTCTGGCGAGCGGGTTCACGGAGGAGTTCTTCTCCTTCGACACCAATCGTACCCAGGCCGCCCTCCTGGGGCTCGCGGGTCGCGAGGTAAAGCTGACGATCAAGGACGAAGGCATGATGGCCAAGGCTATCAAGCTGTATGCTCTGCAAAACGACATGACCGAGGATCAAGTGCGCGGTGTTCTGACACTCGTGGCAAGCGCGGGGTTGCAGCAGATCGCAGCTGAACAGCCCAAACTCAAGAGTGCGGTGGACGCGTTGCTTCGCTTCATCAACAACCCAGGTACTCTTACGGTTACCGCCCGCTCCACTGGACCAAATGGCCTTGGTCTTTTTGATCTGGTTGCAGCGTCTGAAAACCCGATGCTTCTTCTCGACAAGGTCGATATCCAGGCGACGGCCGAGTAAGTCGTCCGATCGCACCCCCAAACGGTTCAAGCTCCGGTTATCGGAGCTTGAACACACCGGGCGCGGAGCATCTAGCAAAGCTTAGATGCGCCGCGCCTTGATCGTGTTCATGACAAAGCTGGTCTCGATGGTGTCGACGCATTTCAGCTTCGCGATCTTCTCTTTGATGAAGCGCTCGTAGTCCTCGAGCCCACCGCACATGACCTTGAGCATGTAGTCCCTCGAACCCGTGACGAGGTGACATTCCAGAACCTCGTCCCAGTCCAGAACGGCCGCCTCGAACATCCGGATTTCGTCATCGTGCTGGCGACTGAGGCGGATGGATGCAAGCGCGGTCATCGTCCATCCCTCGATTGCCGGATCAACGATCGCGGAATAACCTTTGATCACCCCCGTCTCTTCCAGCCGTCGCAGCCTCCGCAGACATGCAGATGCCGACAGGCCGACTCGCTCGGCAAGTTCGTTGTTGGTGATCCTTGCGTCGGCAGACAGCTCCTTGACTATCCGCCGGTCGATCGGATCTGCAATTTTTTGCGACATAAAGCACAATTCTCCGCAATATATTGCTTCATCAGACATATCCACGCTTCAGAATGCAAGGTATTTTGACTTGATTGGATGTAAGCTGCGGACAGTTCAACGTCTGTTGAGGAGGACCTTCCGCAAATGACTGCACCGCATCCGTCTAAAACCCATATCGGCAACCACGCTCTCCATCCTGAAACCCAGATGCTCAATTACGGCTACGATCCGGAATTGTCGGAAGGAGCGGTGAAGCCGCCTGTGTTTCTGACCTCGACCTTCGTCTTCAAGTCGGCGGAAGACGGTCGCGACTTCTTCGACTATGTCTCCGGCCGCAAGGAGCCGCCCGCAGGCAGAGGTGCAGGCCTCGTCTATTCGCGTTTCAACCATCCCAATAGCGAGATCGTCGAGGACCGCCTTGCCGTTTACGAACGCACCGAGAGTTGTGCGCTCTTCTCGTCCGGCATGTCCGCCATTTCGACGACGCTTTTCGCCTTCGTCCGGCCCGGCGACACCGTACTCCATTCCCAGCCTTTGTACGGCGGCACTGAGACGCTGCTGGCAAAGACCTTCCACAATTTCGGCGTTTCGGCGGTGGGTTTCGCCGACGGTGTCAGCGAGGCCTCGGTAATATCCGCCGCAGAGGCTGCGATGGCGAAAGGCAGGGTGTCCGTCATCCTCATCGAGACCCCCGCCAACCCGACAAACAGTATTGTCGATATCCCCATGATCAGCCGCGTTGCCGACGTGATCGGCCAGAAGCAGGGGCACAGGCCAATCATCGCGTGCGACAACACACTCCTCGGTCCGGTGTTCCAGCGGCCAATCGAGCACGGTGCCGATATCTCGCTCTATTCGCTGACAAAATACGTTGGCGGGCACTCCGACCTCATTGCCGGAGCAGCGCTCGGTCGCAAGGATGTCATGAAGCAGGTGAAGGCATTACGCGGAGCGATCGGCACCCAGCTCGACCCGCATTCGTGCTGGATGCTCGGGCGCTCGCTTGAGACGCTACAAATCCGCATGGAGCGGGCAAACAGCAATGCCGAGGTGGTGGCCGAGTTCCTGAAGGCGCATCCCAAGGTCGAGAAAATCCACTATCTGCCGTTTCACGATCCGGCGTCCCCGGTGGGCAAGGTGTTTGCACATCAATGCACCGGTGCGGGATCGACCTTCTCGTTTGACATTGCGGGCGGGCAGGCAGCGTCTTTCAAATTCCTCAACGCTCTCACGATATTCAAACTCGCGGTCAGCCTTGGCGGTACGGAATCTCTCGCCTCCCACCCTGCAACGATGACGCATTCGGGTGTTCCGGCCGACGTCCGCCAGCGCATTGGTGTGCTTGATTCCACGATCCGGCTGTCAATCGGCATCGAACATCCCGACGATCTGGTCGCCGACCTGACCCTCTCTCTGGATGCCGCCTGATGAAGAGGCAAATGCCGCTCCTCACCGACTGCAATACGTATGGGTTTTTCAGTACATACGAAACACCGAAACCAACGTAGTGCAGGAAGGCGATAAGGGGAGCGGCGTTACCTTCCGCTACGATTGGAGCCAATCCCGAACCGGCAATATGATACAGAAGCGGCGAATGACGGGTTGAGATGGCGTCGGGCAAAGGGTATCAGGTGCCTCAATTCCAGGCGGACCTCCCGCAAGCAACAAGGCTTATCCTGACATGATCCCGGATTTTCTCGTCACCCATTCCGGTGGCTTCCACGCCGACGAACTGCTGTCCAGCGTCATCCTGACCCGACTTTTCCCGCAGGCCCGCATCGTCCGCAGCCGGGCGCCGGAATGGATCACCCCCGGCGTGGACCGCATCATCTACGATGTCGGCGGCGCCTATGACGCGACAAGCAGGATATTCGATCACCATCAGCGCGGCGCGCCGCTGAGGGATGACGGTCAGCCATATAGTTCATTCGGACTGATCTGGAAGCATTTCGGCCGGGACTATCTTGCCGCCTTCGGCATCCCCGATGAACATGTCGAAACCGTCCATACCTCTTTCGATGGCAGCTTTGTGCTGCCGGTCGATCTGGTCGACAATGGTGCGGTCAGCCCCTCCGTCGCCGGGCCGCTGGTTGCGCTGACGCTGCCTGTCCTGCTGGAAACTCTGAAACCTGTTTTTGACGAGACCGACCCCGAAGCCGATGATCGCAGTTTCCACGCGGCGCTCGTCATTGCCCGCAGCTTCGTCGAGGCGAAAATAGCCAAAAGCGCTGCGAAACTGCGCGCCGAGGCGCTTGTAATGCAGGCTATCGTCGATGCCGGTGAAGGTCATATTCTGGAATTGCCGATGGGTATGCCGTTTCGGCCCGCCATTGTGAAGGCGGGCGCAGACAATCTGCTGTTTGTCGTTCACCCGCGTGACAAGGACTGGTGTTTGACCGGTATCCGTCGCGCAGATGAAGGCTTTGAACTTCGGGCAAACCTGCCTGCGGCATGGGCTGGCCTTACAAATGGCGATCTGGAAGCCGTTTGTGGCATTGAAGGCGCGAGTTTCTGCCACAACGGCCGGTTTATTGCCGCCGCCAAAACCCGTGATGCCGCACTCGCCATGGCAGAACTGGCTGTGAAAGAGGCGATCTTACCTGCTCCCGTAGTGTAGTCTATTGAACAACGGAACATGAGTAGGAGATCGCCCGGAAGGCGGGCCGGCGAAGCATATCAAAGGATATGTCCGCAAATGTCCTTCGGCCCGCATCACTGGCCTCCCCTCCTCCACGCCCAATCGGGAACACCGTGTTCGTTCCCGATAATCTACGGAGCCGTCACCTTGTCGGCGACCGCAGCACTATTGGGCAGCAGGAAAAGGACTGCGATGGCGCATAGCGTCGTCACCGCGGCAAGCCACCAGCAAAGTGTCGAAAACGCAGTCTGATAGGCATCCCGCAACAGGTCGTCCCCGATGTGGGACGATATTGCCTCTGCACCCGCGAGGTCGCCCACTGCCAGACGCTGACCTGTCTGATTCAAGAGGGGCGTAGACAAAGGCGCCAGCCGTCCGAGGGATGCCGAGGTTAATGCCGAGAGGGCGGCGCTGACGACTGCAAGCGCGATGCCCTCACCGGCAACCCGCACGGTACTGAATATGCCGGTCGCCATTCCCGCACGCTCCACCGGCACGACGCCAACGGACAAGCCATCCATCAGGCCCCATGGCAGACCGGCGCCCACCCCGATGACGAGCATGGGCAGAACGATCATGGCTCCATCCTCTGCCGTGAAGCCGGCAAGCCAGACGAGGCCAGAGGCGGAGATCAGCAGGCCGATGCCGCAGAGCATGCCCGGCGAAACATGACGCGCGAACATCGTCGCGACTATAGGCACCACCAGCATCGGAGCCGACAGTCCCAACATGATGAACCCCGCCCCGATTGCTCCTTGTTGCTCGATACCGATGAGGCGCAACGGAATGATAACAAGAAGAACAACGAAACAGGCGCAGGTGGCGATTGGCAATAGCTGCACCCCCACGAACCGCGGATAACGGAACAGCGATAAGTCCAGCATTGGCCGCGCTGCCCGCATTTCGATCAAGACGAAGGCTGCAAGCGAAAACGCAAATCCTGTGCTGAAAGCGATGATACCGTTAGACCCGAGAACAGGCAGCTCGATCATCGCAACGGTGAAGAGGGTGAGTGTGAGGGTAAAGCTTGCAGCGCCCAGCCAGTCGAGTTCCGCCGCATTGGGATCCCTCGTTTCACGCATCCGTGGCGGGCCGAGGATCAGGGCAAGGAGGCCGATCAGGCCGCCGGCAAGGAATATTGCCCGCCATCCGACCGTTTCGATCATCAATCCCGTCAGCAGCGGACCAGATGCAAGACCGACGCCGAAGGTCGTTCCAAGCAACCCAAAGGCGCGCGTCCTAGCGTGGCCGTCGAATTCCTGCGCAAGTGCGGCCGTCCCTCCGGCCAGGGCAGCGGCGGCGCCCACGCCTTGACCGGCACGTAGCAGATCGATGATCCACACCGAAGGCGCAAATCCAAGCGCAAAGGAGAAGCCGGTAAACAGCGCAAGGCCGATCAAGAACACCCGCCTTCTGCCATATCGATCGGCCAGCGCGCCTGCCGCCATCAGAAGACTTCCGAAAGCCAGCATGAAGGCATTGGTGATCCAGGTCAGGGATGCAGGCGATCCCCCGAGGTCCTGCCCGATCGCCGGCGTGGCAACCGCACCGGCGGAGAAGTTCAAAGGAAGGGTCAAGGCGGCAAGACACACCGCCACCAATACCGAATTCCGGCTGGCTGAGGCTCTATGAGGGGCGTCGTTCATGCGAACTCCAATCGTGAAATGGGGTCGCGACACCAAGGTCGCGTATCGGCATCCATCCTCATCAGACGACATCAATTCGACAATCGGCCTCACGGGCCTTTCATTGCGGATTAAAATTCTCTAATCAGTGACAATGGATAAGTTGAGCGAGATCGATGCCTTCGTCCGGGTTGCCGAAAGGCTGAATTTTGCCAAGGCCGGGCAGAGCCTGGGCCTGTCACCTTCTGCTGTCGGAAAAAGCGTTGCCCGACTGGAGGCATCTCTGGGCGTACGGCTGTTCAATCGCACCACCCGGCAGGTCTCCCTGACCAATGAAGGGGCAATGCTGTTTGAGCGGTATCGGTCCATCCTGACCGATCTGCGCGACGCACATGAAGCAGTCATGGACAATCTGGCCCTGCCCCGCGGCAGTCTGCGCGTGACGCTTCCGACAATCGGATACCGCTTTCTGCTGCCGATAGTGCCTGAATTTCGCCGGCGTTATCCCGATATCGATCTGGAACTCGACTTTAACGACAGGCGCGTCGATCTGATCGAGGGCGGCTTTGATGCTGCAATCCGCAGTGGCGAGCTTGATGATTCCAGCCTGATAGCGCGGCGTCTTGGTCCATTCCGCTTCATTTTATGCGCGTCGCCGGACTATTTTCAACGAATGGGCACACCCCTGCACCCCAGCCAATTGCCAGAGCATGATGCATTGCGCTTCCGCTTTCCGACCTCCGGCAGGTTTCAGGAATGGCTGCTGGAAAACGGCGACAACCCCCTGTCGAGCATGCGTATCGCCCTTACCTGCGGCAATATGGAGGCGATAAGGGCGGCGGCGATTAACGGGATGGGGCTCGCTTACATGCCTGAATTCCTGGCGACGGACCCCATCAGGGATGGCCTGCTCGAGACGGTCCTGAACGAGCATCTCGCCGCACCAGGCCAGTTTTCAATTGTCTGGCCATCAGCCCGCTTCATGGCGCCGCGGCTGCGCGCCTTCATCGATTTTGCGATCGAAAAGCTCTTTGTCGAAACCTGACTGGAGTATCTGCGCATGACAGATGCTGGCGGGCTTATGCGCGCCGGTGGAGTTCGTCCATTGAAGCCATCGGCGGACTAATACGGTGCATTTCTTGACCAATAAGACAGTGGTGGGTAAATAAGGGATGCTGATGAGGAGTTTATGACCATGGACAAAGATCGCCGATAATCCGGACTTACGTCGATGACAGCGCAGTCTTTTTAAAACGACGCGTTGGCTAGCTCAGCATTTGCATCAAAGGAACATTCATGCCCAGACTTTCTGGAAAGACCGCACTCGTGACCGGCGCGGCACGCGGAATTGGTGCGGCTATCGCCCAAGCGTTTGCTGACGAGGGGGCACAGGTCATCGTTACCGATATAGACGTGGATGGCGGCTTGTTGACCGCAGGCTCAATCGGCGGGAGGTTTGTCCGTCTCGACGTCGCATGCGAGGCAGACTGGGCGAAAATTGCCAGTCAATTTCCCAAGATGGACGTCGTCGTCAACAATGCGGGAATAACAGGCTTTGAAGGACCATTCGAAGGGGCCCCGCCAGCCCATGATCCAGAAAATGCCCAACTTGCTGATTGGCACAAGGTCCATGCGGTCAACCTGGATGGCACCTTTCTGGGCTGCCGTTATGCAATCCGCGCCATGCGAGCAAATGGTGCGGGGTCGATTATCAACATTTCCTCACGCTCAGGGCTTGTCGGAATTCCAATGGCAGCGGCCTACGCCTCATCCAAGGCCGCCGTCCGCAACCACACCAAGAGCGTGGCCCTATATTGCGCCGGTCAGGGCCTGAACATCCGGTGCAATTCAATTCACCCTGCAGCCGTGATGACACCGATGTGGGAGCCGATGTTGGGAAATGGCCCGGATCGCAAAGATCGTGAAGCCGCGCTGGTCAAAGAAACGCCCATGCAACGCTTTGGCAGAGCCGAGGAGGTAGCCGCACTCGCAGTCCTGCTCGCATCTGACGAGGCAACTTATATGACTGGGGCCGAACTGAACATCGATGGCGGCATTCTTGCAGGATCAGCCGCAGCACCGGGAAACTAGAATAACGGGCTATGGAATGACCGCACCTTCTTGGTCCATTGCCCCCATTATGATGGAAGATAGTAAAGGTCGAACTTCCACCGACCAGTTCTGTGGCACTCCCGGCAAACGCGTCAAAACCTTGGATCATTTGGGAAGAGTTCGGCCCAAATGATTTATGACGGCAATTGGCGCAAACCGATCAATCTATGCGTTGACGATCGTCGCTAAAAACTCAAGACGCACCCAGATGGAAAAGGCCCTCCCGGTTCGGAGAGGGCCTGTTTTCATTACCATCGATAGTCGCGACGGTCTCGCCATTCGCGATGTTCGCGCCAATCTCTGCGCTCGCGCCATTCTCTGCGGGCCTGACGTTCACGCCACTCCCTGCGGGCTTCCCAGCGATCACGTCTGTCCCAGCCGCGCTCATATCTCGGCGGTCCATTGGGCCGGCAATATCCGCGCGGCGATAGATGAAAGCCGCGTCCGCAAGCATAGTCCACACTTTGAACGTTGGATGCCAAGGGTGCGGCCGGTTGACCGACAGGCATAGCGTTCGCGCCACTGCCGAACAGGGCACCGAGAATTATTCCAGCGCTTAAAATCATCTTACGCATTTCATCTCCCTCCTTCCGGGATGGAGGGATTTAGCGCCCTTTCCGGTGAACTGTGGCTGAATGAATCTTGATGTTTTCGTGGCAAAAACTCCACAATTGTGGCAGATGCCGGCTTCGCGTTTCGATCACTGCGAAAGGGTGAAGCGGCGTCAAGGCGGCGCGGCTCACTGCCCCGCCCCAGTCAATGCAGACCTGTTATTCGTTTATGTGCCAGTGGGTTGAAGGGGCGCGATGTATCCCCTCCGGTTGCAGTCCCGCGGTTTTCGTCATAGTCCTCAAGCGAATGAGGAGACGGTGATTGAACCCCAATCTGGACACAAAGCCCGAACCAAAGCCAAAGAGCAAACGCCTCATCTGGCCTTGGGTGCTGTTGGCCGTTCTAACGCTTGCAGCCGTTCTTGCGCTTGCGGGCATCTATATTTACAGGGAGCTGACATCGACGGCCGAGGATCTGGCTCGAACCTGGCGCGACCTCGTGCAATTGTTCTGGCTGATAATGCCGGACCGTCAGCCCTAGTCTTGGGTAACAGAAAGGCGCTAGTGGCAAAGCCTGAGCGCGGCATGGAATCCCAAAAAAATTGAAGAGTTTGCGGCGGCGGTGTATCGGATCGCAAACTCTGTTTTTGGGAACCTGAATGCAACCGTCTTTTAGATTGCCGCCGCTGGAGGCGCTTGTTGTTTTTGAGGCCGCGTCCCGTTTGGGCAGCTTCTCCCGCGCGGGCAACGAGCTGGGCCTGACGCAGAGCGCCGTCAGCCGGCAGATCGGCAAGCTGGAAGCGTTCATTGGCTCCAAGCTTTTCGAGCGCGTGCCGACAGGCGTGCGACTGACGACCATCGGCGAAAACTACTCGATCGATATATCGCGGCTGATCCTCGATATCGCAAGTGTCACGGACGGCGTCCGCTCGTGGACCGGCGCCAGCCAAATCACCATCGCCTGCTCTCGCGGGATTGCGGATCAATGGTTCATGCCTCGCCTGCAGAAACTGAAACGCGATATTCCCGGCATCGAATTGCGGGTGCGGGTAACTGACGATGTGGCACATCTGCGTCTGGATGAATTCGACCTGGCTATTTTCTATCGCAAGGAAAGACCGATTGGCGTCTGGCTATCGGAACTCGGCCAGGAGGAGGTCGTCCCCGTTTCTGCCCGCGGCATGACCAATCTTATGGAGCAGAGGGCACCGGTTTTGATCTCCATCGAAGATTCGATGCGGGAATGGCAGGATTGGAGCGACTGGTGGCGCTCGTCACACCTGTTGCCGCCACAGGATGCAATCCAGTGGAAACTCGGAGACTATGGCCTCTGCGTCGCGGCGGCATCGCAGGGGCTTGGTGCAACGCTTGGGTGGACCTGGCTCATCCGCGACCAACTGGATAGCGGAGCGCTCGTTCCTGTGCATTCCCATGCCATGCGCTCGGAAGGCAAATTTTACCTGATGCGACCGGCAGATCGCCACCAGCGTAAAATTGTGCGCGAGGTTTCCGATTGGCTGATTGCAGACAACCATAAAACCGCGCGCTGAAACCCGTCATGCCTGCGCAGGAGGTGTTTTGCGGCGCCGGTCCAGCAGGAACCGCGCGTAGCCGATGATGGTGAACAGCAGCCAGGCGACCTGTGAAATCAGCGAGCCGAGGTTGAAATTCCATATCAGCGAGTAGATCAGAAATACGCCACCCAGAACATTTAAGAGAGTGTAGCGCCAGTCTTCTATCGTCAGAAGTCGCAGCTGCAACAGGGCATAGGCGAAGAGATAAAAAAACGCTCCTGCAAGGCCGACAAGATCCGCTAGCCCCATTTGTATCCACTCCATAAACACGCCCGCCCGGCGAGCGCCTGCTACACCGGACCCGCTCCGGCGCATCCCTTTACTCCGCTTCGCAGATAACCGGATGCGCTCAGATTTCATGACCCCATGCGCAAAAATCATACCCCCCTGCGCGCATCGGTATCTAGTGCCGAACCGTCGAGTACGATACGCCACTGCCAGCCGCGCCTCGTCCGGCCCCGATAAAAAACAGGGAACCCAAACATGACATCCTCCCCCTTTTCCTTCTCGCTCGACCGGCGGCATTTTCTTGCCGGCGCGGCCAGCCTCGCGGCGCTTTCTGCCGGTTTCATTACAGACGCCAGTGCGCAAGGCGCGGACACACCGAGGAAGGGTGGCGTTTTGAAATTGGGTATCGGCGGCGGCAGCACCACGGATAACCTCGATCCCCGCATCCTGAAAGACTGGGTGCCGGTCAATCAGGCCTTCATGATCATGAACGGCCTTGTCGAGATCGATGCCAGCAATCACGCTGTGCCTGAATTGTTCGAAAGCTGGGAAGCGCAGCCCGGCGCCGTGGAGTGGGTCTTCAAGCTGCGTCAGGGTGTCACCTTCCACAATGGCAAGACCCTGACGGTGGAAGACGTCATCTACTCCATCAACCTGCACCGTGGCGAAACCACCTCTGCGGCACGCTCGGTTGCGTCTGCGCTTAAGAGCGTCGACAAGCTTTCCGACACCGAGGTCAAGATCGTCCTCGAAAGCGGCAATGCCGACCTTCCTTACATCCTGTCCGACTACCATTTCCTCGTTGTGCCGGAAGGCTGGACGGATTTCAGCAAACCTGTCGGCACCGGGCCATTCGTGTTCGAAAGCTACGATCCGGGCGTTCGTTCGCGCTTTACTCGTAATCCGAATTACTGGAAGCCGAATGCCGCTCACGTTGACGCCGTGGAAGTCATCGTCATCAACGATATCGCCGCACGCACCAATGCCATGATGTCGGGTCAGGTCCATGCGATCAACCAGCTCGACTTCAAGACAGTAGACCTGCTGCGCCGTAACCCCAACCTCAACATCGTCCAATCGGCTGGCGGCCAGCACTTCACATTCCTGATGGATTGCACGCAGGCGCCATACAAGGACAACAATATCCGCCTTGCCATCAAGCACGCCATCGACCGCGAGCAGCTTTTGAAAACCGCGCTGCGTGGCTACGGCCGCATCGGGAACGATCATCCGATCCCGAGTTCTGACCGCTTTTATGCCGCGGATCTGGCGCAGCGTCCCTACGACCCCGAGAAGGCGAAGTTTTATCTGAAGCAGGCTGGCCTCGATACGCTCAAGGTAGAGATTTCCGCTTCCGACGCCGCCTTCTCCGGCGCTGTGGATGCAGCGGCGATTTTCCGCACGAGTGCGGCCAAGGGCGGCATCGATGTTTCGATCAAGCGCGAACCCGCCGATGGCTACTGGGACAATGTCTGGATGAAAGCTCCATTCTGCATGTCATACTGGGGCGGACGCCCAACAGCAGACCAGATGCTGACCATCGCTTACCAGTCCACCTCGGCGCAAAATGATACGCACTGGAAGAACGAAAACTTCGACAAGAAACTCATCGAGGCGCGTGCACTTCTCGATGATGCGAAGCGCAAGGAAATCTATGCCGAGCTTCAGGCGCTCATCTCCAATGAGGGCGGCGCCATGATCCCGATGTTCGGAGATTATCTGGATGCGACATCCAAGAAACTGAAGGGCGTGACCACGCATCCGATGTTCAACTTCATGGGTGCCCGTCTCGCTGAAAAGGTCTGGTTGGACGCATAATGACTAAGCTTATCCTGAAGCGCATTGCTTTGGGTATTTTGACGCTTCTGCTGGTGTCGGCGCTTATTTTCGCCGGCACTCAGCTTCTTCCCGGAGATGTGGCGTCGGCAATACTCGGACAGAATGCGACTCCTGAATCTCTCGCCGTGCTGCGCGCCGATCTCGGTCTGGAGCAGCCCCTTCTGCAACGTTATCTTTCCTGGCTCGGCGGTTTCGTGACCGGCGACCTTGGAAATTCGCTGGCAAACCACCAGCCCGTTGCAGCTCTCTTATGGCCGCGGTTCTGGAACACCATGGCGCTGGCGCTTTATGCCGCCGTCGTGTCCGTTCCGGTTGCCGTACTTCTGGGTCTGTTCAGTGCCATCTGGCGCGGCAGCCTGTTCGATCGGGCTGTCAACATCGTTGCGCTGGGCTTTGTTTCCCTTCCGGAATATTTTCTGGGCCTGTTGCTGATCCTTTTCGTGTCCGTGCAGTACAATCTTTTGCCGAGCCTTGCCGACACTTATCCGGGTATGGGCTTTGCGGATTGGCTGAAAGCCACCACGCTTCCTGCTCTGACGCTGGTTCTGGTTACTGTGGCGCAGATGCTGCGCATGACCCGCACCGCCGTTCTTGCGGTGATGGATCAGGCCTATGTCGAAACAGCCTATCTCAAGGGATTGCGGACCAAACGCGTGGTTCTTCGCCACGCGCTTCCCAACGCCGCGGCCCCGATCGTCAACGTCGTATCGTTCAACATCGCCTATCTCATCACCGGTGTGGTGCTGGTAGAGGCCGTGTTCAACTATAACGGCCTTGGCCGTTTCATGGTCGATGCCGTTTCGAAGCGGGACCTTCCGCTGGTACAGGCAGCAGCCCTCGTTTTCGGCGCAACCTACGTCATTCTAAACATCATTGCCGATGTGTCGGCAATTGCGCTTAACCCGCGCCTGAGGCATCCCCGATGAAAATGCTCCGCACCATCACCCCAACCGCATGGGTCGGTCTTTTCATCATTTCGGTCAACATCGTCCTGTTCGCAGCCGGTCCGCATATCGCGCCTTTCGGGCAGGAGGAGATCGTCGGTTCGCCTTTCGATCCGCCTTCGGCAATGCACTGGTTTGGCCTTGATCAGAACGGACGCGATATGCTGTCGCGCCTTTTGGCCGGTGCGCAAATCTCCATCGGCGTTTCGCTGGCGGCGTCCCTGCTCTCCTTCACAATCGGGATCACGCTTGGTTTCATCGCGGCTATCTTCGGCGGCTGGCTCGATATGGTTCTCTCGCGCATCGTCGACACTATCATGTGTATTCCAGTGCTGATCTCGGCTCTTGTCGTGCTGCAGGCGCTAGGCTCGTCCATCCCCGTGCTGATAGTGACCATTGCGCTTCTGGATTCCACCCGCGTCTTCCGTCTGGCGCGCATTGTCGCCCAGGGCGTGAATGTGCTGGAATATGCCGAGACCGCGCGCCTGCGCGGAGAAGGCCTGATCTGGCTAGTGTTCAGGGAGATACTGCCCAATGCCCTGCCGCCGCTCATTGCGGAATTCGGCCTGCGTTTCTGCTTCACCTTTCTGTTCGTGGCCGGTCTGTCCTTTCTCGGGCTTGGCGTTCAGCCGCCTTTCGCAGACTGGGGCGGCATGGTGAAGGACAACCAGCAGGCCATTCTTTATGGCCTCTACGCACCGCTTTATCCGGCCGCTGCCATCGCCGTTCTCACCATCGGCGTCAATCTCGTCGTGGACTGGCTGCTGGCTGGCCGCAGCGCAATTCAGGGAGCAGACCGATGAGTAACAATGAGGTCCTGCAAATTCGCGGCCTGAAAGTTGCTGCGCCGAATGGAGCAATTCTGGTTGATGGTATCGATCTGGATCTCAAGCGCGGTGAGGTCAAAGGGCTGATCGGTGAATCCGGCGCCGGTAAATCCACCATCGGGCTTGCCGCCATGGGATATGGCCGAAACGGTTGCCGAATCGTTGGTGGAGAAATCGTCGTGAATGGCGTTTCGCTGATGACGGTGGATCGCGCCGGTCGTGAGGCGGCGCGCGGTGCGCGCATCGCTTATGTGGCGCAAAGTGCAGCTGCGGCGTTCAACCCTGCCATGAAGATTGGCGAACAGATTATCGAGGGGCCGCTTTACCACGGCGTCATGAACCGGCGGGAAGCCGAAGCCTGGATGCTGGAACTGCTGCAAGCGCTGCAACTTCCCGATTATCAGAATTTCGGCGACCGTTACCCGCATCAGGTCTCCGGTGGGCAGTTACAGCGCGCGATGGTGGCCATGGCGATGTCATGCCGCCCTGACATACTCGTGCTGGACGAACCCACAACGGCACTCGATGTCACCACGCAGATAGAGGTTCTGGCCCTGCTCCGCAGCCTCATCCAGCGCTACAATACCGCCGCCCTCTACATCACGCATGACCTTGCCGTCGTCGCGCAGATTGCTGACAGCATCATGGTCTTGCGCCATGGCAAAAAGGTAGAAGCCGGTTCTGCCGAGGATATCCTCGAGCACCCGCAGGAAGACTATACGCGCCGCCTTGTATCCGAACGCCAAGCCAGCATGTCCGGCGAATCCGTCCAGAACAGGGGTGGTGAAATCCTGCTGGAAGCGCGTGGCGTCACCGCCTACTACGGTCGCAAGAAGGTGCTGGACAACGTTCACTGCGAAATCCGAAAGGGCGAAACACTGGCAGTCGTGGGTGAATCCGGTTCGGGAAAATCCACTTTGGCCAGGGTTATTGCCGGGTTGCCGCCGCAATCCTCCGGAGTCATTTCGCTGGCTGGACACCGGCTTGCGGACAAGTACTCCAGGCGTTCGCGCGAAGATCTTCGCCGTATCCAGCTCGTTTACCAGCTTCCGGATGTGGCGCTCAATCCGCGCCACACCGTCGGCGAGATCATCGGCCGTCCCATGTCGTTCTATTTCGGAATGAATGACGATGAGCGCGCCTCCGAGGTGAACCGGTTGCTGGACCTGATCGGTCTGCCCCGGGAGTTTGCAGAGCGCCTGCCAAAAGCGCTTTCCGGGGGGCAGAAGCAGCGCGTGTGTATCGCACGCGCACTTGCCGCAAGACCCGATCTTATCATCTGCGACGAGGTGACATCGGCACTTGATCCTCTCGTGGCGGAAGAAATTCTCAGACTGTTGCGCTCGTTGCAGGATGAACTGGGCGTCTCCTATCTGTTCATCACCCATGACCTCGGCGTCGTTCGCCGGCTCGCCGACAGGACGATGGTGATGCAGCATGGCCGCATTGTCGAAACCGGCACGACCAAGGAGGTTTTTGCACCTCCTTACCAACCCTATACCGAACAGCTCATCACCTCGGTCCCCGAACTGCGGCGCGACTGGCTGGATGGCGTGCTGGCAAGACGTGGCCTCCCCGCCGCATGATCTGCGGGGCGGTTCACTCTTTGATGGGTGTCGCCTCGCATTCTTTCATTGTTGTCTCCCGGCAAAGCGATGCCCGCTTCAAATGACCCGACTGGAATACCCCAAATGACAATACGTGTTGAAGAACATATCTGGATTCCCATGAGCGATGGCGTACGCCTTGGTGCTCGCCTTTGGCTGCCGGAGGGCGCGGAACAATCGCCGGTTCCCGCCATTCTCGAGTATATTCCCTATCGCAAGCGAGACGGAACCCGCGGGCGCGACGAGCCGATGCACGGCTATTTTGCCAGCCAGGGATATGCCGCAATTCGCGTGGACATGCGCGGCACCGGCGAATCCGATGGCCACATGGCAGACGAATATCTGAAGCAGGAACAGGACGACGCACTCGAGGTGATCGACTGGATTTCCCGCCAGCCGTGGTGCACCGGCAATGTCGGCATGATGGGCAAGAGCTGGGGCGGCTTCAACGGCCTGCAGGTCGCCGCCCGCCGTCCGCCGGCACTGAAAGCCGTTATCACCGCCTATTCGACGGACAACCGTTATACCGACGACATTCACTACATGGGCGGCCTGCTGCTGAACGACAATCTGTGGTGGGGCACCATCATGCTTGCTTATCAGAGCCGTCCGCTTGATCCGGAGATCGTCGGTGACACGTGGCGCGACAGCTGGATCGAGCGCCTGGAGAAGCTCCCCTTCTTTCCCGCCCTCTGGCTGGAACACCAACGTTACGACGATTACTGGAAACACGGCTCGGTCTGCGAAGACTGGAGCGCAATTGAATGCCCGGTCCTTGCCATCGGCGCATGGGCGGACAGCTATACCAATGCCGTCCCGCGGCTTCTGGAGAACCTTCAGGTCCCGCGTCGCGGCATCATCGGTCCGTGGGGCCATATCTACCCCCAAGATGGTGTTCCCGGTCCCGCAATTGGCTTCCTGCAGGAAGCAACGCGCTGGTGGGACCATTGGCTGAAAGGCAAGGACACCGGCGTCATGGACGAGCCGATGCTGCGCGCCTTCGTCAGCGACACGATCGAACCGACCGGTACGCGCACGACGACGCAAGGCCGCTGGGTGGGTGAAGCAACATGGCCTTCGCCCGAAATTGCAACCCGCTCACTTTACCCCGGTGCAGCGAAGGAACTGCGCGATACGGCAAGCGAACCGGCAATTCTCAGCATTCGTTCGCCGCAAAGCCACGGCAAGGCGGGCGGGGAATGGATGGCGACCGGATGTCCCGGTGAACATCCAACCGATCAGCGGCTCGACAACGGTGGCGCGCTCGTTTTCGAAACCGCCTTGATGGAAGAGGATTTCGATATTCTCGGTGCGCCGGTAGCGCGTCTGCGTATTGCCGCAGATTGCCCTGTCGCGCAGATTTCACTGCGCCTCAACGACGTCCTGCCGGATGGCCGTGTCACACGTGTCAGTTATCAGGTTTTCAACCTGACCCACCGCGATAGCCACGAAAATCCGGAAGCATTGGAACCCGGCAAATTTTACGATGTCACAATCAAGCTCAATGATTGCGGTTATCGTTTTGCCAAAGGGCACCGGCTGCAACTCGCCATCGCCACGGCCTACTGGCCGATGGTATGGACATCGCCTTACGATGCGACGATCAGCATTTCCGTTGCAGAAAGCGCGCTTGACCTGCCCGTGCGTGCCACCTGTGACGACAAGCCTGTGCGTTTCGAGGCCCCTGCCCACGGCCCATCGACACCCATGACGCAGGTCGATCCCGGCACGGTCCGCCGCTGGACCGAACAGGACCATGAGACGGGTATCAACACCTATGTCACGGAAGGCGTGGGCGGCTTGTTCGGCGAGGGCGTGTTGCGGTTTGACGACATCGACACCGAACTCAGCCATAGCCTGCGGCGTGAATTGACCATTCGCGACGGAGATCCCCTCTCCGCGAAATACGTCCTCACCCAGACATATGAAATTGGCCGCGATGGGTGGCGCATCAAGATCGATAGCCGCACCGAGATGCACTCCGACAGGGAGAATTTCTACCTGACCGGAGAACTTTCGGCACTCGAAAATGGCAGCCTCGTCAAAACCCGGAAGTGGGATGAGCGCTACAAACGCGACCTCATCTGATGTTGCATGGCCCCTGCAGCTATTTGCGGGGGCCTAAAACATGCCATTGTCTCGGTACCGTATCTGTCAGCTTTCCTGTTTAGGAGCGATCAATGTCACGGTTGGGAAACAGGATCGATATCGGCCTACGTCTCGTGTCAGAAGCGGGAGACCTTGAACTGCGGCATGAGCCCCAACAAAAGAGTCTGGCAAAACGTCTGTGCGGGATCCGCCTGCACGGCGATACTGCGTGAAGACCTTCCCGCTAAAAACAATGCGGAGCGAGTAAAAGGGATGGCCAAGCACAACTTTTTGTCGAGACGCAAAAATTAGAAAAACTAATAGTTGACGCAACCGTGCAAGCACGCTATAACGAACCATCGAATTTGCTTGCTTAGCTTTGCTTGTTGCGCGATTGGCACCGCGTTCTGAACGAACCTTTCCTTTCAAAATCGCTATCAATGTTCGCAGCGCTTCTCAGTGCTGTGGGTCCTCTATCGCTATGAAAGGGTTCATCATGACCACTGGCACAGTTAAATGGTTTAATTCCACTAAAGGCTTCGGCTTCATTCAGCCTGACAACGGCGGCACAGATGCCTTCGTTCATATCTCCGCTGTTGAGCGGGCTGGTATGCGCGAACTCGTCGAAGGCCAGAAGATCGGCTTCGACCTGGAACGCGACAACAAGTCCGGCAAAATGTCGGCCTGCAATCTGCAGGCTGCCTAACGGGTTTTGCTTCCCTTTGACCACGGATGTACTGGCACTGCCGGAAGCACCCCGAACCAATCAAGGCCAGGCAAATTGCCTGGCCTTTTGTTTTCCGCTCGCATGTCGAGCCTTACCACCGGAACACCCATGACAGAAAAATACAGTATCTCGCGCCAGAAGGCCGAGGTTGCCTTCAGCAACATCCAGACGCCGTTCTTCGCAAAGGACAAAGCGCTCGACGAGCTTGATTCGATCACGCAGTCCCGCGACGCCAAGACTTTGCGGCTGCGGGAAGCACGTCTTGCAAAGGAACAGTCTGATCGCATTTCTGCGACATCCGCTCTTCTTGCCAAGCGTGCCCGTGCACGATGATGGTTTTGACGGCATCGTCAGAACAGGTGCCTGAAGCCAATTCGTATCGGACGGCTTCCTGACCACCCCGGTATATACAGACGCCGGGCCTTGAGCTGTTGCATGCCTGTCAACTCCCTGGCAAGCTTACGTTCCAGCTGCCCAAGCGCGGCGCCAGTTATATTAAATCACTAAATTAGAAGTATATTTAAAAACCGAAGCTATCGGCGTTTACGTCTCGCTCCAGGTCATCGTGTAACGCGTTCCCTTGGCCTGTTCCGGGTGCGTATGCGTTTGCTCGACGCGAGCACCAATGTTCTGAGCCATTGCCATAATCAGCTTTGTTCCGAGGCCAGTACCACGCGGAGATGCGTCGGGCTTTGAACCGACACCATCGTCTTCGACAACGAGAACAAATTGCCGATTTTCTTCCGAAAGTTCGACGCGAACCGTGCCGGATTGATCTGGATAAGCGTATTTCAGCGCGTTGGTCAGCAGCTCGGTGATGATGACACCCAGAGCTACGGCATGGTCTGCCTTGAGGCTGATGTCACAAAGCGATGTTTCGACGGTAATGGACGAAGATCCGGGAACCGCCTGAAACAACCCATCGATGATCGACGTCAGGTACGAATTGAGCGATACCAGACCTATATTGTCGGTATTGTAAAGGCTGCGGTGAACGCCGGCGATCGCCGAAATCCTGCTTTGGGTTTCCAGCAAGGCGACTTCGGCTTCCTCAGACTTGATGGTGTTTATCTGCAGGCGAATCATGGCGGATACCAGCGAGAGGCTGTTGGCGACCCGATGGTTCATCTCCTTCACCATCATTTCCGCATGTTCCTTGGCCTTTACCAGCAACCGGTCGGATTCCTCCTTCGTCTGACGCAGACGATGGTTTTCCAGCGACTGATCGATAGCCGTAAGCAACAGCGGGAAAAAGTCGTCACCGACATTCTTTATGACGTAGTCGGCGGCACCCGCCTTGAGGGCGTCGATCGCGATCTGGGCTTCGTTCGATCCCGTTACATAAAGAACGGGAACCCGCCCCGGCAAGGACTGAATCGCGGCAAGGAACTCCATTCCCGTCGATGTCTGGAAGTAATGGTCCAGAACGACGATATCGAACTGCTCGTCTTGAAACATCTTGAGCCCGGACGCCACGGATGCGGCATGGACCACCTCCATTCCGTGACGACCAAGGATCCGGCTGGAAAGCCGCGCCAGAGCCGGATCATCATCAACATACAAAACGCGCAATGCCATCATGCCTTCAAGGTACTTGAATTACGGAGAAGAACAGGCCGAGGTTCTTTATCGCACTCGCAAAGCCTTCGTAGTCGACCGGCTTGGTTATATAGACATTTGCACCAAGGTCATAACATTTCTGAATCTCGGTTTCGTCATCCGTCGTCGTCAAAACGACCACCGGCAAACGGCGCGTATATTCGTTACTCTTGATCTCCTCGAGAATTCGGATACCCGACATATCAGGGAGGTTAAGATCGAGCAAAACAAGAAGATATCGATCTTTGCTGACAACGCCATCGCGGTTTTCACCGAGGATGTAGTCGAGTGCCTTTGCACCGAGCGTAAAGGGCATGATCTCGTTATTCACACCTGCGCGACGTACGTTCTTCTCGATCAGCCGAGCATGACCTTCGTCATCCTCGATCATAATGATCGTTACCTCTTGACCGGTTGCCTTCATTTTTCGCCTTCTTTCGTCACTTTTCTGAGATCGCTCGGCAGCAGCAATGTAAATGTACTGCCTTTGCCAAGTTCGGAACTCACCTTAATGTCTCCTCCTAAACTTCTTATTAGCGACCGAACATGGGCAAGGCCGATGCCTTCCCCCGGTTGATCCTGATCACCGGCGCGGCGAAAGAGTTCGAACACCCGTTCCAGATCATGCTCGCCAATGCCACGCCCGTTGTCGCTGACTTCGATGCTGATGGCACCCCGCCCGGACGGATAAGCACGGGCAGTCAATCGCAGCGGTCGTCCCGGCATCTGGTATTTCACCGCATTGTCGAAAAGATTGCCAAGGATTTGGTCGAGAGAGATACGATCCGTCACGACTGTCAGCTTTGATGTCTCGACACTGATCTCGCCGCCATTGGCATTGATCTGGTGACGAACCGTCTCGGAGAGCGATGACAGCAATGTCTCTATGTCGACTTTTTCCGGCTGCAGCTTTCGCTGACCATCGCGCGATATCTTCAAGATCGCATTGATCAGCTGGTCCATCTTGCGTGTCGAAGAGCGGATGAAACTGATCGCCTCGGGAAGATCCTCCTCGACAGCCAGTCTGGCATCCCGAACCACGTCGTCGGAAGGCATTTTGCCGTCTGCGAGCACATAGGCGGTGACCGGCTTCAGGGACGTATCGAATTCGGAGAGGAACCCCATGATATTGACGAGCGGCGCACGCAAATCATGCGTGACGATATAGGCGAAGCGCTGAATTTCCTGATTGGCGCTGCGAAGATCACGGGTTCTTTCCTCAACCCGCTCCTCCAGATGGCGATTTAGCTCGTCAACATCTTCCCGAGACCGGTTCAACGCACGGATATATGTGAAAACCAGAAAAATTGAACCGCCGACAACAAGCAGGATCGCCAGCGTGCCGCCGAGCGTTACCCATTGCAATGTATTGGCGGCGCCAAGTTGGTCTCCGACGATGATGCGGAGCCGGTCGTCGGTCTGCGATTGCAGCTTCGACAAGATCGCCCTGATTTCGTTCATGAACCGTTTGCCGTCATTCTCACGGACGACTTCGACTGCCTCGGTGATGCGTCCTGCCTTTTGCAGATCGATGGTTTCCTGGGTTTCAGCCAGCTTGTTGGCGACGGCATTACCGAGATCCGTCAGATCCTGCTCGTATTGCTTCTGGTCCTTCAGCACTTCGAGAAGTCTGGACTGCCTCTGCGGCAACAGGCTCAAGGCCTCCTGATAAGGGCCCAGATACTCGATGTTGTTGGTCAGCAGATAACCCCTCTGCCCCGTTTCAATGTCCTGCATCGACGTCAGGATATCGAGAATGGCTGCCCGCACACGGCGCAACTCGGCTGTTTCTTGCGAGTACCGGTTGTTCACCTGCACTAGCCACAGCGAAGTGGCGACCATTCCGGTCAATATTGCAACACCCACAGCGAGCATAAACAGGCTTCGCTGAGCAAAAGGCGAAAAACTAATCACAGTTGTAAATTCCCGGCATGCACCTCATTCGCGCGCAAACTAGAATATGCGGCGCATTGAATCGAACGTTTTATTTTCGATTCATATGGGAACCACTTTTGACGACGCGCGTTAAGCTAGGCTGTAAAAATTATTCCGCTCAGAAAAGCGGATAGCTGTGCGAAACTTCACGGTTTTTCAATCCGGAATGCCAGAATTGCCTTAAACAACCTGAACCAGATGGCCCGGGGAAACGGTTTTATAGTTTCGCGTCGGCGTTTGAAATCCCATCGGCCGTATCGGGCTTTTCAGTTCATCGTTGGATATGCCGCGCTTTATTCCGCGTCGCGCCGGATCGGGTACCGGCACTGCCGCCATGAGTTTCTTCGTGTAGGCATGTTGCGGATTGTCGAAAACAGCAGCGCGCGGACCGATCTCCACAATCTCACCGAGATACATCACCGCGACGCGATGGCTGACACGCTCCACCACCGCCATATCGTGGGAGATGAAGAGGAAGGCGAGATTGAGGCTCTGTTGCAGGTCGAGGAGCAGGTTGCAGACCTGCGCCTTGATCGAAACATCGAGAGCCGACACGCTTTCGTCGGCAACAATGACCTTCGGATCGAGGGCAAGCGCACGGGCAATCGCGATGCGCTGGCGCTGGCCGCCGGAAAATTCGTGAGGATAGCGGCTCGCCATGTCGGCGGTTAGACCAACCTTTTCGAGGAGATCGGCAGTCTTTTCCTTCGCCTGCTTCGTGGTGCCCAGTTTGTGCTTGATGAAGGGTTCGGAAATCGCCGTACCCACCGTCATGCGCGGATTGAGCGACGAAAACGGATCCTGAAAGATCATCTGTACGGACTTACGCATATTGCGCAGGCCGACTGTATCGAGCCGCATCACATCGTAACCATCGAGCGAAACCTCGCCGGCCGTCGGTTCGACAAGACGCATGATCGAGCGGCCGGTCGTCGACTTTCCGCAACCGGACTCGCCGACCAGTGCAAGCGTCTCCCCCTGAAACAGATCGAAGGAGACGTTTTCGACCGCGTGAACCGCACCCGTCTGCCGGGCCAAAAGGCCGGAGCGGATGGGAAACCGCGTCACGAGGTTCTTGACCGACAGGACAGGTGTCTGTCCGCTCGCAACCGTTTCGGCCACTTCTACCGGCTCGGTCGACAGGCCGGTTTTCATGTCGAGGACCGGAAAGCGCGTCGGCCACTGCCGGTCGCGCATCGAGCCGAGCTTCGGCACCGCCGAAAGCAGCGCCCGCGTATAGGGATGCTTGCCGCGCTGGAATATATCCCCGGTAGGTCCGGTCTCGACCTCATCGCCCCGGAACATCACAATGGTGCGGTCGGCGATCTCCGCCACGACGCCCATATCATGAGTAATGAAGAGGACCGACATGCCCTCCTCTTCCTGAAGCAGTTTGATCAGATCGAGAATCTGGCCCTGAATGGTGACGTCGAGCGCGGTCGTCGGTTCATCGGCGATCAGCAGTTTCGGCCGGGAAGCGAGCGCCATTGCGATCATCACGCGCTGGCGCATGCCACCGGAAAACTGATGCGGATACTCGTCAAAGCGACCGGCCGCGTTGGGAATACGAACCTTTTCGAGAAGCCGGACCGTCTCCGCCCTTGCCTGCTGCTTCGAAAAGCCCTTGTGCCGGATGAGGACCTCGGAAATCTGGCGGCCGATCGTGAAGATCGGATTGAGCGACGTCATAGGCTCCTGAAATATCATCGAGACGTCGTTGCCCCGCACGCCCCGCATTTCCTTCTCGGAAAGCGCCAGAAGATTGCGCCCGTTCAAGAGAACTTCACCCTCAATCCGGCTGAAAGCGGGGCTAAGCAGGCGCATGATGGACAGCGAGGTGACGGACTTTCCCGAACCGGACTCGCCGACAATCGCGACGGTTTCGCCCGGAGCAACATCGAAGGAGACGTTTCGGACGACGCTCTTCCAAGCATCATCGACTAGAAAAGAAGTGGTCAGGTTTCTAACGGAGAGAACAGGTGTCGTATTCATGATGTCATCGTCCCACAGCATAGGCCTGCATCAGTCGCGGGGTTGCGGCGGCCCGCAGCAGGCCATCGGCATCCCGCTTTGCGGCAGTCAGGCGGCCCACCGACCACGCATCGGCAACGGTGACCTTGTGTCCGCGGCGGCGAAGCTCCTGCAGCGTGATATCACCCACGGTGCTTTCCACCATGATCTCGCCCGGCGAACTGGTGCGCGGATAAAACGAGCCCGGAAAATGCGAGGTATGGAACAGCGGCATGTCGATGGCCGCCTGCAGGTTCTTGCCGTGATGTGCATAACGCAGGAAGAAGGGCAGCTGCCACTGATCCTGCTGATCGCCGCCCGGAGTACCGAACACCATGGAAGGGCGTCCCTGATGCAGCGCAAGCGAGGGTGTCAACGTGGTGCGCGGGCGTTTTCCAGGTGCAAGCGAGGTCGGCAGGCCTTCCTTCAACCAGAACATTTGGGCGCGGGAATTGAGCGCAAAGCCCAATCCCGGAACAATTGGCGATGATTGCAGCCAGCCGCCGGACGGCGTGGTTGAGACCATGTTGCCCCAGCGGTCTATGACATCGATATGCACGGTATCGCCGCGTTTTTCGGTAAGATGCGACATGGTGGGCTCGTAGACGGTGCCCTTGCCGCTCATTTCGGCGAGCATGGCCATGGTGGCGTCCACCTGCTTCTCGTAACCCGGCACGATGCCGGGACGCAGATCGAGCGATGCCTCGCTGCCGATCAGTTTACGACGCCCGGCATTGTAGCTTTCAGAGAGAAGATATTCCGTCGGAATCTGGCCGAAATCAGGATCGCCGTAATAGACCTCACGGTCGGCAAAGGCGAGCTTCATGGCCTCAACGATGGTGTGGATGAAATCGGGGCCGGACGGGTCCATGGCCGCAAGATCGAAGCCTTTCAACAGGGCGAGCGACTGCAACAAAACCGGTCCCTGCCCCCAGGCAGGCGTCTTTGCAATCGTCCAGTCATGATAATCAAGCGTCTGCGGAGCTTCGATGGTCGCGCTCCAGTCCGCCATATCCTGCGCCGTCAGCACGCCCTTGTGCTTGGTGCCGCTTGCATCCATGACTTCAGCGGTCTTGACGTAAGTGTCGATCGCTTCCGCTACGAAACCCCGATAGAAAGCGTCGCGTGCGGCCTCAATCTGGTTTTCGCGACCCGAACGCGCTTCGGATTCAGTGACGATCCGCTTGTAGGTTTCCGCAAGTACAGGATTCCTGAAAAGGGCGTGGGGCTCGGGTGCGGCACCACCCGGCAGCCAGGTCTCGTAGGATGTCGGCCATTCCTTCTCGAAGAATTCCGCCAGCCCCTTGATGGTGGCGGAAACGCGCGGCAGGGTCGGATGTCCGTATTCGGCATAATAGATGGCTGGTTCCAGCACCTCGCGCACGCTCATCGTGCCATAGTCGCGCAGCATCAGCATCCAGCCATCGAAGGCTCCGGGAATGACGGTTGCAAGCAGACCATCGCCGGGGATCAGCTTAAGCCCCTCCGAGGTATAGTGCTCGATGGAGGCGCCACTCGGAGCAGGCCCCTGCGCGCAGATGACTTCGACCTTGTCCTTCTTCTTTGAATAAAAGACGGCAGGCATGTCGCCGCCGGGGCCACAGAGATGCGGTTCGACGATCTGCAGCACGAAGCCGGTGGCAACCGCTGCGTCGAAGGCGTTACCTCCCTTTTCGAGGATTGCCATGCCCACGGCCGATGCGATCCAGTGCGTCGAGGTGACGACGCCGAATGTGCCAAGGATCTCGGGGCGTGTGGTAAATTCGGTCATTCAGTCAGTTCCTTATGAGAAATCATGCTTCGCGCGGATCGAGCGCATCACGCAGGCCATCGCCCAGGAGATTGAAGCCTATGACGACGAGGAAAATTGCAATGCCGGGCCACATCGTCATCCACGGCGCCTGGCTCAGAAAGTTCTTCGCGGTGTTCAGCATGGAACCCCACGACGGCGCCGGTGCCTGCTGGCCAAGGCCGAGGAAGGACAGGCTCGCTTCCGCAATGATGGCCGTCGCAACCGTCAAGGTCGCCTGCACGATGATGGGAGCAAAGACATTTGGCAGGATGTATCGTGTCATGATGTCGAAGTGGTTGAGGCCAATCGACCTTGCCCCCTCGACATAATCTTCCATCTTGACCGCCAGCACCTGACCACGGGTCAACCGAACGAAAATCGGCATGGCGGAAAGCCCGATGGCGATCATCGCGTTGGTAAGGCTCGGGCCGAGGAAGGCCGCAAGGGCAATAGCCATGATGAGGAACGGCATAGCCAGCAGCGCTTCGGTGATGCGCGAGATGACCATATCCACCCAGCCACCGAAATAACCGGCGATCAACCCGAAGGGCACGCCGATCACCACCGCGATCATGACGGAGACAACACCGGCCATCAGCGAGGCCCGCGCGCCATAAATCATGCGCGAAAGGATATCACGGCCAAGATCGTCGGTGCCGAGCCAGTGGGCGGCGGACGGCGCCTTGCGGATGGCCGACCAGCTGGTCGCAATAGGGTCAGCAATCGGCAGGATCGGTGCTGCAACGGCAAGTACCGTGAAGAAAAGCACGATAATCAGACCGGCCAGCGCCGATTTGTTGCGCTTCATTTTCTTCCAGGCGCGGCTTTCTTGCCGCGGCACCGGTACGGACAGGTTTTGATCGAGAGCGGTCATGATATCAGGCCTCAGATCGTCGCCCTGAGGCGAGGGTTAAGCAGGACATAGGCAATGTCCGCCAGCAGGTTCATGAGGATGAAGCCGACCGCGGTGCAGAGCACGATGCCCTGGACGACGGCGTAATCGCGGGTGAAGACCGCATCGACGGTCATCTTGCCGAAGCCGGGAATGGTGAATATCTGCTCCGTCAGAACCGCACCGGCCAGCAACTCACCGAAAAGCAGTGCCAACAGTGTGATGACGGGCAGAAGCGCGTTGCGAAAACTGTGCGACAGGATGATCTCGCGCGGCGAAAGCCCCTTGGCGCGGGCGGTGCGGATATAGTCTGAACTCAAAACCGCAACCATTGCCGAACGCGTGTGGCGCATCAACGTTGCCGCAAGCGCATTGCCGAGCACGAAGGCGGGCATGATCATCGTCTCGATGGAGCGAACGGGGTCGACGAATATCGATTCATATCCGGATGCCGGCAGCCAGCCGAGCTTCACTGAAACCAGCAGGATCAGCATGATGCCGAGCCAAAAATTCGGGATCGACAGGCCGGAAAGCGCCACGATATTGGCGGTGTAGTCGATCCATGTGTTTTTCTTGACGGCGGCCAGAATGCCGATCGGGATACCGATGACCATCGCAAAGAACATCGCCATCACAGCCAGCTGGATGGTGACCGGCAGCTTCTGGCCGATCAGTTCCAGCACCGGCTGGTTGGTCCTCAGCGAAATACCGAAATCGCCGGTCACCACGCCGCCCAGCCAGTTGATGTACTGGAGCGGTACCGGGTCGTTCAGGCGATACTTCTCCCGCAGGAATTCAATCGTCGCCGGATCACGCTCCTCACCCGCCATGGCGAGAACCGGATCACCCGGCAACAGTTTCTGCAGCGAGAAGACGAAGATGGAGATGATCAAAAGCGTCGGGATCGCGACCAGCAGTCGCTTGCCGATATAGACAGGCATGGCATTGCCCCCGTTCGTGCACGTTCTGGAGGGCCGCACGGCAAGCCGTGCGGCGGATTTGAAGCGCTTAGTCCTTGCTGACGCCGAGAAGGCGGATCATGCCATCAGGCGAAGGCTCCCAGCCCTTGACCTTCTTGGAAATGGCATAGGCATAGGGCTGGTGGCCGAGATAGATGATCGGCATGTCGTCGTTTAGGATGACGCTTGCCGCATCGTATTTTTCCTTGCGGACCGCATCTTCAGTCGAGGCGCGTGCTTCGTTCAGCAGCTTGTCGACTTCAGGATTACAATATTTCACATCGTTGATGCCGCCCTTGCAGGTGACGAACTGGTGAAGATTGCCATCGGGATCGATACGACCAGACCAGTCGGAACGGCTGAGCTGATAGTTGCCGGCGGTCTGTTCGGAAAGAAGCGTCGCAAATTCGGTGGCCTTCAGCGTCACGTTGAAGCCAGCCTCCGCCACCATGGACTGGATCACCTGCATCATCTGCGTCTGCGTGGTGTTGTTGGCGTGCTGAAGTTCGATATCGAGCTTCTCGTAGCCAGCCTCCTTCATCAATTGCTTGGCCTTGTCGATGTCGCGGGGCGGCACCGGCAGGTTCTGGTTGAACCATGGGCTTGTCGGCGGGAATGACTGATTGCCGGCCTTGGACGTACCCTCAAACACGATCTGGCCGATCGCTTCGCGGTCAATCGCATAAGAGAAGGCCTGACGCAGGCGCTTGTCCTTGCCGAGCGGATTGTCAGCGCGCGCGCCGTTGTTGATGTTGACATACATGGCCATGTAGCCCGGACCGATCACGTCCGCATAGGTCAATTTGGGGTCATTCTTGACGGATTCCGCATCGGACGCCGAGATACGTTCGGCAATGTCGAGATCGCCAGAGCGGAGGTTTGCAAGCTTCACAGTGGTATCGGGAATTGGCAGGTAGACGATCTTGTCGACCTTGATCTTGTCCTTGTCCCAATAATCCGCGAATTTTTCGAGGACGATACGGTCCTGCTGGATGCGCTCGACGAATTTGAACGGTCCGGCGCAAACCGGCTTGGAGCCGAAATTCGCGCCCAGCTCCTTGGCGGCCTTCGGCGCGACGATCATGCCCGCGCGATCTGAAAGCTGGGCAAGCAGCGTGACATCGGGCGTCTTCAGCGTGAACTTGACTTCCAGCGGCCCGGTGGCCTCAACCTTTTCAACCGAGGACAACTCGCTCTTACGGCGGGATTCCGGAAGGGTCATGTTGCGCTCGATGGTGGCGACGACGGCGGCCGCATCCAGCGTCTCGCCGTCGTGGAACTTCACGCCGTCGCGAATTTTCATCGTCAGCACCTTGCCACCCTCGGACCAGGCCCATTCGGTGGCAAGCTGGGGAACGATCTTCATGTCCTGCGAGATATCCACCAGCTTGTCGCACATGGAGGTGTAGACGATACGGCCGACGAAGGTGCGCGATTGCGCGGGATCAAGCACGTCCGCGTCATCGTTGAGGCCGATGCGCAATTCGGAAGCCATGGCTGGTGCGGTCAGAAACGCGCTTGCCAATAGCGCCGCAGTCAGTGTGTAGATTTTCTTCATGTTCGATCCTCTGGTCTGGTTTTCTTTGACTTTTGTCATTGGCCAGCCCCGAAGGACCGGCGGGTTTTCGTCCGCGGCCTATGAGGCCGGAGTAAGCGGATTGTCGGCTTCGTTGATGCTCTTCGCCGCACGGTCTTCCGCAGCGCTCTCCTCCTGAAACCCGAGCGAAGTGGCGCGGATCAATCGTTCCTGATGCATGAGAAGGTGCTGGCGCATCGCCTCTCCGGCACGCGCCGGATCGCGATCGGCAATGGCATCGACGATGGCGACATGCTGTTCGAAAGACGCCTTGCCATTCGTGCCACTGCGCCGGGCGAGTTCGCGTATCGACTGCCAGGCATCGTCCTGGCGAATACGGTTCACGACATCGAAGATCGACAGGAACAGTTTGTTGCCAGCACTCTGGGCTATCTGGCGGTGGAGCGAGCCGTCCCACAATTCCTTGGCATCGGCATCCGTGCTTTCGCCGGTCTTCTTGACGAGCGCGCGCATGCGCTCTACCTCGGCGGGCTTGGCGCGCATGGCTGCAAGCTGCGCCAGTTGCGGTTCGATGCGCAGGCGGACTTCCATGATTTCCATGATATCGGTGCTGGCGACCATTTCGGTAACCTGGGTGGACCAATCGTCCGGCTTTTCACCCACAAAGGTTCCGGCCCCCTGGCGACGCCAGATAAGACCCTCGGCCTCCAGAACCTCCAGAGCACGGCGGATTGACCGGCGGCCGACATTGAAGGTCTCGGCAAATGCCCGCTCCGTCGGCAGGCGGCCGTCATTCGCGAGAGTCTTCGTCTGAATATACTCGCGAAGCTTTGCCAGAGCGTAGTTTGAATTGTCGTTAGGGTTTGTCGCCAAGCCGCACCATTTGCGTGAACCAATCGAACATTGGTTCATTTGGTGAGAAATTTCGGCAGACGTCAAGCCCAATTTTGAGCCTTGATCACAAGCGCTCAAAATATGGGCATACGCCGATTTTCAGGGACGGAAATGCATGCTTTCAGGGCAAGGAAGACAATGTCGGCGAGCAAATGAAATACGACCGAAATGCCACCGTTGTCCTGTACGCGTTTACGCCAGCATTGACATCATTCGGAGCTTTTGAGTCCGTTCAAAATCTCGTAAGCCACGGCAACACGATCCTCATTGGGATAGTTTTTATTGGCCAGAATGACGATACCGAGTTTTTGCTCCGGTATGAACGCCACATAGGCGCCGAAACCGTTGGTGGAGCCGGTCTTGTTGATGAAGACATCGCCACGCGGTTTCATCGGCGGCGAAATTTCCGATACCGGCACCGTCTTGAGCAAGGCGCCGGAGTTCGTTTCGATCAGTGTTTTCAGCGCGGCTGGGTAGGCATATTGCTCCCAGATCATATCCTGCGTCATCGCGCCAACGCTGAAATATCCCGTATGAGTGTTGGCGATCGCCTGCTGGAGTTTTCCGTCCAGCTTTTCCAGCCCCATATTCGCATTGACGAAACGGATCATGTCGGTTGCCGTCGATCTGACCCCGTAAGCCTCCGATGAGAGGATGGCTGGCGTCATGCGGGCCGGTTCGCCGGTTCTCTTATAACCCTGCGCATAATCGACCATCTTTGCCTTGGGCACCATGGTGAAGGTGCTCTTCAATCCAAGCGCCGGAAACAGTACGTCCTGCATAGCGCTGTCATAGCTTTGGCCCATGGCCTTTGCGGTGACGTATCCGAGCATTCCGATGCTGGGATTGGCGTAGGTTCTGTGCGTTCCCGCCTTGTATGCAGGCTTCCAGGCCTTGAGATAGGCCAAAAGCTGCGGCTCCGTCTTGACATTGTCCGGCACCTGCAACGGAAAGCCGCCGGCGGTGTGGGTGCCAAGATGCATCAGCGTGACATCGCCAAACGGTTTGCCCTTCATGGAGGGAAGATAGTCTTCGACCTTGCCTGATAGTGACAGTTTGCCCTGCGTCTCCGCATAGGTACTGAGCGTGACCGTGAATGTCTTGCTGATGGAACCCAGCTCGAAAAGCGTCTGCGGGGTAACCGGCTGGCCCGTAGTTTTGGACATGAGACCGTAGGTGAAGACGTGATTTTCGCCATCGACACTGATGCCAACGGCCAGACCCGGAATACCGTTCTTCTCCATCACCGGCTTGATCGCTGCATCCGTTATCGCTTTCAGCCTGGCATCATCAGCGGCAAAAGTCTGCGTGAACAGGCTCGTCGAGATCAATGTGGCCAACGCAATATGTCTGCGATTAAGTTTCATCTTTCGTGTTCTCCAAAACCTCAAGTGGATTTTCGGCGCCTGCGCCGTCCCCAGCGAAAGACGTTTAACCGCCCTACATTGCACGAACAAATCATGATATCTCGGACGAGGCATAACAAAATCTAGGTCTTGAATGGTTCGGCAATTTCTTCCACTGAACGGCTTGAGGGCATTTGAGGCATCAGCGCGGCACCTCAGTTTCACCCGCGCGGCCATAGAACTCTGCGTGACGCAGGCGGCTGTGAGCCAACAGGTGAAGGGCCTCGAAAAACGACTGGGGGTTTCCCTTTTTCAACGGCTTCCAAGAGGCCTGAAAATCACCGCGGAAGGCGAAGCCCTGCTACCGACGGTCACCAGCTCTTTCGATCAGATGGCGATCACGCTCGACAGGATCGAAGCCGGTCAGGTGCGCGAACTGCTGTTTCTGGGCGTCGTGGGAACCTTTGCCGTGGGCTGGCTGCTGCCGCGGCTGAGGGAATTTCAAAAGCGGCACCCGTTCATCGACGTGCGCGTTTCCACCAACAACAACCGCGTGGACATGGCCGCCGAAGGCCTGGATTTCGCCATTCGATTCGGTCAGGGCTCCTGGCATGGCACGGATGCATTCCGGCTTTTCGAGGCGCCCCTTTCGCCTCTCTGTACGCCGAAACTGGCGGAGACACTGAAATCCCCCGCTGATCTCGCGGACGCCACGCTGTTGCGCAGCTACAGGTCTGACGAATGGGCCACGTGGTTTGCAGCGGCTGGCGTAACACCGGTGGCGCAGGTGAATGCCGGCATCGTTTTCGATACCTCGCTCGGCATGATGGAGGCCGCATTGCAAGGGCTCGGCGTGGCGCTCGCCCCGCCATCGATGTTCTCGCGGCATCTGGCATCCGGGACTATCGTCCAGCCCTTCCCCGTCACCATATCGCTCGGCAGCTACTGGCTGACGAGGCTGCAATCAAAGACGCCGACACCAGCCATGCAGGCCTTCTCGGACTGGATGTTTACCAATATCGGTCCTGCGCAAGACGGCCTATGACAGGGCGAGCAGAACGCCACCAATCGCGCAGATGACCACCACGATCCATGGCGGCGTCTTCCACACCGTCAACAGGATGAAACCCGTCAGCGCAAGTGCAAAATCCTTCGGCATGAATATGGCGCTTGTCCACACCGGATCATAAAGCGCGGCCCCGAGAATGCCAACGACGGCGGCATTTGCGCCGCGCATGGCAGCCTGCGCCAGAAGGTGCTTGCGAAACCCCTCCCAGAAGGGCAGCGCACCGACGAGCAGTAGCATGCCCGGCAGAAAGATCGCGACAAGCGCAATGACTGCTCCCGCAATACCGTTCGGCTGCGGCCCCACCACAGCGCCGAGGTAGGCCGCGAAGGTGAACAGCGGGCCGGGAACGGCCTGGGTTGCACCGTAACCGGCGATAAACGCATCTTCAGTCACCCAGCCCGAGGAAATCACTGCCGATTGGAGCAACGGCAGCACCACATGGCCGCCACCAAAGACAAGGGCGCCGGCACGATAGAACGCATCGAACAATGAGAGGCCTTGCGAGCCGGCCATCGCCGCGAAGACCGGCAGGAAGGCCAGCAGGAGCGCGAAAGTGGCAAGCGCAATGTATCCGACACTTTTCGGCACCCGAAATGCGAGATGGGAAGCTTGACGCGCGGCCTCGGTGCGGCAGAAGAAAAGCCCCGCAATGGCACCCAAGGCAAGCGCCAGAATCTGGCCAAAAGCCCCCGCGACAAACACGACGCAGATGATGCCGACGAGCGCGATGCTGGCACGCTGTCTATCTGGGGCAAGGCTCTTTGCCATGCCCCAGACGGCCTGCGCCACCACGGCGACCGCAACGATCTTGAGGCCATGCAACAGGCCGGTACCGACCGGCCCTTCTATCGACGCGGCGACCATGGCGAAGAGAAGCAGGAGGATAGCGGACGGCAGGGTGAAGGCCGTCCAGGCCGCCAGCGCACCGAGCGGCCCTGCCCGCAGCAACCCAAGGGCAAAACCGACCTGGCTAGAGGCCGGCCCCGGCAAGAACTGGCAGAGCGCCACGAGATCGGCATAACCCGCCTCATCGATCCATTTGCGCCGCACGACCAGCTCATCGCGAAAATAACCGAGATGGGCGATGGGACCGCCGAAGGAGGTGACCCCGAGCTTCAGGAACGCCGTAAAAACTTCGCCGGGCGTGCCGCTTCGAGGGGTGGCCGCTTCAGTGCGGATGGTTTGCGTTGACGACTTCACGAAAAAGCTCCCTGAGCGTGCAACGGCTGTTCGTCTACACAATGTCCGTATCAAAAACGATATCGATATCAGACACTATTATGACAGGGATATGAAGAGGCGGAAGCGCATCCTCGATGAACGGGATCGTTCGACGCGCTCCATATCTTCGTTTTTACGTCATTTCGAGCCTCAGACGATCAGTCCCTTCATGGGCCGGATGGCCTCCGAACCGGGAAAGACCGCCTTGTCGAGCATGGCAGCGCTTGCGCCGAGATGATCGACCGCGAGACCCTTGATGATCGCGCGAATATCCGTCGTGGGCGCAAGGTCCCGCCCATCCCGCAACTGCGCGAGCTTGAGGCCGGGCCAATCGGCGATGACACGCCCGCCACGGATGCTGCCGCCGGCGAGAAAGGCCGTTGTTGCCGTTCCGTGGTCAGTTCCTTCCGTACCGTTGATACGGGCGGTGCGGCCAAATTCCGTGGCGACTAATATGGCCGTATCCTTCCAGACCGGCCCCAGCTCCTGCTCGAAGGCGGCAAGCGCATTGTCCAGCCCGCTCAACAATTTTGAAAGACGCTCGACCTCATGGGCATGGGTGTCCCAACCCTCGAAAGCCAGCGCCGCAACGCGTGGCCCTTCCGGGTGCGCAATCAGCCGTGCGGCACCCCGCGCCATCTGCTCCATGCCAACGGGATCACCCGGACCCCCGCGCGCCTTGATATCGACGCCGGAGGCGATCCTGCCGGTTTCGATGCCCTCGGCAAGCAATGCCGCCAGCATCGGGTCCGTCTGGCCGTAGAGATCGGCAAGGCGCGGGGCGAGATCGCCATCGGCGGGCTTGAGAACGGATGGCGCCCATCCCAATATCGGTGCCTTGCCGCGAATGACAAGCGGAGCGCTGGCGCCAATGGCAAGGCCGCTCACCCGCTGCCCGGCCGCAGCTGGATTGATGGTTTCACCCGCCGGCAGCTGTTCGAGCAGACGGTTCAGCCAACCCGTCTCGACATGGCCGGGGGTTGGAAAACCAGATTCCAGCACATCCTGGCCATCAAAATGCGAACGGTCACGATAACCGGTGGCGCTGGCGTGGACCACCGCTGCCTCGCCCTTCCGGTACAGCCGCTGGAAATTGCGAAGGGATGGATGGAGCGCAAAGAAACCATCGAGCGCGAGGGCTGGATTGTCGCCTTCAGTGCGCATGGCGATCTGTTGCCTTAGCGCCTCATAGTCGGGGTCGCCGACGGGCGGCACGGCGGTCAGCCCGTCGAGCGCGCCGCGCAGGATGATGGTGACGAAACGTGGGTCACGCCCGCCGGCAGCAAAAGCAAAGCGCGGCATGAAGGCCCAGGCAAAAAGCGCGCCGCCTGTGCCAAGAAGAGCGCGGCGGGTTGGAGAAAGATGTTCACACAGCATGGTCAACGCCTCTGGAATTCGGGGGAAAGGAAAGCAATCGTCAGTCCCTGCGGTTTGCTCTCAGCCCGCTGCACGGCCTTTTTCGTCTCCTCGGACAAAAGTGGCCCCAGCCGGTCTGCGACGAAGTCGCGCGGATCGATTGAACCCGCAGCCTGATGGGCGAACAGACTGGCGGCATCGATACGCGTTGCCAGGCCCTCGGAAGAACCCCAGCTATCGGTGACATCGGCAAAACCGTTCGGTCCGGAGGGGTTCCACAGCGGCTGACCCAACGCGTTGAGCACGGAAATTACCTGCTCGGGTTTTGGCACTATTCCACTCGCCCTGATGACGGTCGTCACGAAATCTAACGGGGGTCTGAGCTTGGTCAGCGCCGAACTCCAAGACTGTTCAGCCTCGATAAGCGCCATATAGGTGGCGGAAAGATCGCCGTGGCTCTTGGTGTAGGCGGCAGCAAGTTTCGCCACCAGGTCCGGTGGTGGATGGTCGCTGACGAAATGCCGTACCAGCTTGTAAGCGAGATGGCTGGCCGTCGCCGGATGATGCGCGAGATCTCGCAGCGCCCGCCGCCCCTGCTCTACCCCCGCTTCACCATAGGTGATGCCCATCACGGCATGGTCGCCGGGTTCATGGTTGTTGGCGTTGAAGGAAAATCGGCCAAGCGGACCCGGACGCTTCTCATCGCGATAGACGCTCCAGCCGGTGATGATGCGGGCAAGTGCTGTAACATCGGCCTGACTATAGCCGCCATCCACCCCAAGCGTATGCAGTTCCATGATTTCGCGCGCGAGGTTTTCGTTGAGCCCGCGCTTGCCGTTCCTGTTGGCCTGCGAATTCGGTCCGATCGATTGCTGATTGTCGAGAAAATACAGCATGGCGGGGTGGGTCTCGACTGCGACCAGCATATCCTCGAAATTGCCGAAGACATGCGGACGGATCGCCTCACGCTCGAAAGCGCCGGCGAGAATGTGCACATCACCGCCCTTGCCGGTGGCAACCGCGAAGTGGTTGGCCCAGAACATTGCCAACCGCTCGCCAAAACCGATCAGCGGCTGGCGTATTGTGCCGTTGAAGCGGGCGTCCGCCTCCGCAAGCAGTATCTGCTGGGGAAAATAGGGGCGCTTGGTGGCCGGCGCGTCCGGCTTCTTGTCCTGTGGAGCACTGGCAGGCGGCACCATGCCCGCATTGTCCATAGCGTTTGCGGCAATTGCCATTGCCGGCGATGGTGGGCTCATGGCCCCTGCGGTCGCACCCGCGGCGCCGGTGGTGGCCGCGACGGCAAGGACAGCAGGTTTTTCACGCTCGGCCTTGATCTCCCTGTTATACGCCATCAGCGATATCAGAAGATCGGCGCTGGAATGAAGCTGTGCGCCGACAGGAATTGGTGTGGCGCTTTCGGTAATTTCCAGCCGCAACAGATCGCGCGGGTCGTCTTTGATCGCCTGGATATCGCCTTCACGCGCGCCGAGGCCGAAACGCCACAGACAGAGTGCTGCATCCAATTCCCTGGAATTTGACATGGCCGATACGAACTCCGTTTCGTTATCGACCATTCAACGGGCGCCAGGGCCAAAATCCGTCGCTGTTGAAATGTGATTATTTCGTGGCCGGTTTCGGCGCCTCACGGGCGAGCAAGCCTTCCGCCAGCCGGCGCCGCGCCTCCAGCGACAATGTGCGGGCGAACTCCACGGCCTGCATCTCGGTTGCGGCGCGGACCTCATATTCCGCCTTGCGGGCACGCTCAAGCGCTGCGGACAATGCCTCCGGGTCAAGCGTTTCTGCCCCCATCAGGGACGCCGCCTCGATACGCGCCTGGCGCGCCTCGGCGGAGGTTTCCCGCATGGTCCTGCGTGCATCGCTAAGGCTGCGCCGGAAGGCCTCCCTTTCGGTCTTTGGCAATTGTTCGCCCGCAAGCGGCATGCGGGCAGCGGCAGCGGCCGGGTCGTTCCGCAGATAAACGAACCCTGCCCCGGCAAGCGCGCAGACAAGAAATGTATTCGCGACGAGAAGGACAACGACTATCCAGCGGAAATTCTGATCGCTCATTTCGTCTCCTCGGTCATTTCGTTTTCGGTTTGCAGGTTTCCGAACGCGGTCAACGTATCGCCCAATGTCAGGGCGGGCGGTGGCGTGAGGTTGATGACGGCAACCGCTCCCGTCAGCGCGCCCGCAAGGCTGATGCCGATCATGCTCGCACCCAGCCCGTACCGGACGATCCATCTGCGTCTGGTGGTCTGCGCCTTTGCCTGCGCCATGATCTTCGCGTTGAGCATGGCCGAAGGGTCGCGAAGACGATATGCCGACAGCGTAAAATCGAGAGGCGCCGCCTGCGCAATCAGGCGCCTGCCATCTGCCGTCTCCGCATAAGCCATGGCCTCCGGCCGCCGGTCTTCCGGCCAGCGTTGTGGATCGGCACCATAGGCCGCCACAAGATCGGAAAAAACCTTGTTATCCATGAGCGTCTTCTTCGCCCCGTTCATTGGTCGCCCTCATTCAAAATCGCATGGAGTGCCCGGCGGCCACGCGCCAGAAGGCTTTCCAGTGCGTCCACACTGACATGCATGACATCAGCCGCCTCGCGGTTCGACATCTCCTGATAATAGACCAGAACGATCGCCTCCCTTTGTCGCGCGGGTATGGCCTGCAAGGCGCGCGCCACGGCACCGCTCTCGTCACCATCATATGGCAGGCCGGCATCTGGCAGCACACTGCCGTCAATCTGTTCGGGCGGCTCAGCAACCGATATTTCCCGGCGCTTTCGCAACCGGTCGTAACAGAGGTTCAGCGCCACCCGGTGGATCCATGTGTCGAATTTCGCACGCCCCTGCCGCCACGTGCCTGCATGTTTCCATATGCGCAGGAAGGTCTCCTGCGCGATGTCTTCCGCCTCTGCCGGATCACCCAGCATACGCGTGGCAAGCGCCATGATCCTCGGCAGTTTGGCCGTCACCAGGGCCTGCATCGCGCGGACATCTCCCGCAGCGACATCCGCCACCAAATCTGCATCCGGATCGCTTACCATGTATCGGGCTTTGTCTCCGTACTGTCCTGTCGGACACGGGCGAAATCCATGCGGAATGACGGCGGCTTCAGTGAGGATGTCCCGCACCTTGCCACTTTAACGCAGACCCGCGCAAAATCCGTCGCCGATTTCTGGGAAATATTCGCGTGCATTTTACGGCAGACCGCGGCACCGCCAGAACACATTGGAACGGCTGTTTCAACCGTCCACAGACACCCCGGCAAGCCTGTCCGGCCCGAACGCTTCAAGCAATCCGCGATAGGGCTTGGCGAGTGGCGTGGCATAGGCGCCGCGCTTGGCGGTCGAAAGCCCCATCGATACCAGCGATTCTGCCTGTTTCACCGCCGCAGCGACTCCATCGATAACAGGCACGCCGAATTCGCTGCGCAACTCGGCGGTGAGATCCGCCATACCGGCACAGCCAAGCACGATCGCTTCGGCGCGATCTTGACGCAGGGCCAGTGAAATCTCTTCCCGCAGCCTCTCCCTGGCATTTGATGCCGGATCTTCCAGCGACAGGACGGGAATATCGGCGGCACGCACATTGCAGCGGGCAGACATGCCATAACGGTGAACGAGATGTTCGAGCGGCAGCCGCGAACGCTCCATCGTCGTAACGATCGTAAACCTCTGCGCGATGAATGCCGTGGCTGAAACCGCCGCTTCGCAAATCCCAATTACGGGTATGTCGGCGAGCGCGCGGGCCGCATCGAGCCCGGTGTCGTCGAAACAGGCGATGACGGCTGCCCTGGCACCAAGCGTCGGCGCCTTGGCAAGCTCGAGCAGCAGGCCGGGTACCGCGAAAACCTCATCGTAATATCCTTCGATGGAGACAGGCCCCATGGAAGAGGTCACTGCGAGGATTTCCGTATCGCAACTGGCCGCCCGCGTCGCCGCGTCGGCGATCGTCGCCGTCATGGATTGCGTCGTATTCGGATTAATGACGAGGATGCGCATGTTCTGTTTTTTCATCAACGCGAATGGCGACGGTTCAGAGTGACGATCAGGCCAAGCGTGGCCGCAATAACCAGAAAGGAGAAAAGGGTCGTGACGGCTCCGAGCGCGTAAAGCACCGGCGTCGTGACGTTGGTGGTCATGCCATAGATTTCCAGCGGCAAGGTGTTGTAGGTGCCTGACGTCATCAGCGTACGGGCAAATTCGTCATAGGAAAGCGTAAAGCCGAACAGGCCGACGCCTATCAGGCTCGGTGCAATCATCGGCAGCACCACATGGGCAAAGGTCTGCCAGGCGGATGCCCCGAGATCGCGGGCGGCTTCTTCATAGGATGGAGAAAAGCGGTTGAAAACCGCCAGCATGATGAGCACGCCGAATGGCAGCGTCCAGGTCAGATGCGCGCCAAATGCTGATGTATACCATGAAGGTTCCAGCCCAAGCTGTTGGAAAAGAACGCCGATACCGAGTGATATGATGATCGATGGCACCACGAGGCTTGCGACGGAAAGATAGAATAGCGGCGTCGCGCCGATGAATTTGCGCCGGAAAGCGAGACCCGCCAAAAGCGAGACGAGCACCGTGACGACCATGACCATGACGCCAAGCCCGAAGGAACGGCGGAACGAGCCGCCAAAATCGCCGACCGCCTGCTGTTCGAAAAGATTGCCGAACCAGTGCAGCGAAACGCCGTTGAGTGGAAAGGTCAGTCCGCCATTCGGCCCCTGAAAGGCAAGGATGAGGATAGCCGACAGCGGGCCGTAGAGGAACAGCACGAAGAGCAGAAAAAAGAAGGCGAGGACATAGAATTCACGGCCGCGTTTTTCCGAATGCATGGGTCACAGCTCCTTGCGGATATCGACGATGCGCAGGATGCCCGCGACCATCAGAAGAACGAGGATGAGCAGGATAACGGCATTTGCGGCCGCCGCGGGATATTGCAGCAGCGACATCTGGTTCTTCATCATCAGTGCCACCGACGCGCTCTGCCCACCGGACATCACCTGAACCGTGGAGAAATCGGCCATGACAAGCGTCACGACAAAGATGCTGCCGATCGCCATGCCGGGTTTGGCAAGCGGAATGATAACGTTCCAGAGGGTCTGCCAGCCAGTCGCCCCGGCATCGCGCGCCGCTTCGATCAGCGATTTGTCGATGCGCATCAGCGTGTTGAAGATGGGTGTGACCATGAAAAGCGTATAAAGATGCACCATGGCCAGCACCACGGCAAAATCCGAATAGAGCAGCCATTCGATTGGCGCAGGTACGATGCCGGCGCTGACCAGCGCGCTGTTGACCAGCCCGTTGCGCCCGAGAACGGGGATCCAGGAAATCATGCGGATGATGTTCGAAGTCAGGAAAGGCACGGTGCAGACGAGGAACAGAACCATCTGCATGGTGGTGGTGCGGATATGAAAAGCGAGGAAATAAGCGACCCAGAAACCGCAGAACAGCGTGATCGCCCAGACGATGGCGGCGAATTTCAGCGTGTTGATATAGGTTTGCCACGTGACCCAGGAACCGAGCGTCTCGGTATAGTTGAAGGTCACGAAACCCGGATACATCTGGGCAAAATCATAATCCCAGAAACTGACGACGGCGATCATGACGATCGGTAAAAGCAGGAAAAAGCCGAGGATCAGGAAAAGCGGTGTGGCCTGAATATAGGACACAAGCTTCTGCGGCAGGGCGAAGCTGCGGGACGGCTTGTCCTTTTTTTCGCTCACGCCGATGAATCTGACTGTCACCAAGGCTTTTCTCCTGCTGGCTGCCTGTGAAAGAGAGGCCGCGTCGGCGCGGCCTCATGTCTGCGAAAGGCGAGAAGATCAGGCCGCGATGAACTCGTTCCAGCGACGAACCATGTAGCGGTCCTCGTCCATGACGGAGTTCCAGCAGGCGACCTTGCCCATGCGCTCCTGGAACGAACCGCCGTCGCGCACTGCACCGGCCTTTTCCATGACCTTGCCATCAGGCGCGATGATATCGCCCTGCGCGGGCTTGCCTTCGACCCAGTAGCCCCACTCGTCGGCCGACATATGTTCCTTGGCCGTATCCATGGCGGCGGAGTAATAGCCCTGACGATTGAGGTAGGCGCCGACCCAGCCGGAGGTGTACCAGTTGATATACTCATAGGCCGCATCCAGCTTGGCACCGGAGAGGTGCTTGGCAAGGCCAAGGCCGCCACCCCACGAGCGATAGCCTTCCTTGAGCGGCTGATATTTGCAGGCGATGCCCTTGGAGCGAACCGCGGCGACGGCGGGCGACCACATGGACTGGATCACGACTTCACCCGACGCCATGAGGTTGACGCTTTCATCGAAGCTCTTCCAGAAAGCGCGGAACTGCCCGTCCTTCTTGGCCTTGATGAGGAAGTCGATGGTCTTGTCGATCTCCTCCTTCGTCATGTTGCCCTTGTCGGCATATTTGATGTTGCCCATGGCTTCCATGATCATCGCCGCATCCATGATGCCGATGGAGGGGATGTTGAGGATAGAAGCCTTGCCCTTGAACTTGGGGTCCATGATATCGGCCCAGCTGGTGATATCGCGGCCGACGAGATCGGGGCGAATGCCGAGCGTATCGGCATTGTAGATGGTCGGAACCATGGTGAAATAATCGGTTTCGCTTTTCGCAAACTTCTTGTCGCCGGGCTTTTCGACGAAACCGACCGTGTGCGGGGCGGTACCCTGGGCCACGACGCTACCGGGCGTCAGCTTGCCGTTTTTAAACAGCGGAACGATCTTGTCGTAATATTTCAGCTTCTTGATTTCCATCGGCTGAATGACACCCGCCGGGTAGACCTTCTTCAGGATCCAGTATTCGATATCGGCGATATCGTAGGAGTTCGGCTGGGTCACGGCGCGCTGCGCGGCCGCATCCGAATCCGTCGCCGTCATCTCCAGTGTGATACCGAGATCAGCCTTGCACTTTTCGGCAATCGCATTGAGGTTCGAAACACCCGTGCCGAACTGGCGGATCGTGATCGGGTTCTGCGCCCATATGGTGGGGAAACCGGTGACAAGGCCGGAGCCGATGGCCGCGCCTGTTGCGGCGGCACCTGCTTTAAGAAGGCCGCGGCGGGACAGGCCCTTGTTGCTGTTGGAGTTGTCGGTCATTTCAAAGTTCTCCTCTGGTTATTTTTGGGGTCACTTCTCTACCCGGCCGAGCACGATGGCATCGGCCGCATTCCATGAAAGCGGTATGGCGTCGCCGGTCTTTACCGGCTTTTCGAAGAAGGCGACGTCGCTGAGGATGGCGTTGAAATCCTCAATGCCCGCGCCGGTCACGGCGATCTTCACGCTTGCACCGCGATACTCGACATTCGAAACGATGCCGGTAAAACCGAAACCGGGTTGATCCGCCTCGCCGACGCGCACACGGTCGGTACGAACGGCGATATCGACCGCGCCGTCATCCGGGGCAACGCCGCCTGCCGTGAAGGTGCCGCCGCCCGCAACCTCCAGCGTGACGAGATCGCCGTTCTTTTCCTTGAACCGGCCGGAAATGACATTGTGATCGCCCATGAAGCGGGCGACGAAAGCGGTGGCCGGGCGCTCAAACAGCTCGCGCGGCGTCGCTGCCTGCTCGATGCGGCCATCATTCATGACGACGATGACGTCGGCCAGCGCCATTGCCTCTTCCTGACTGTGTGTGACGTGAACAAAGGTGATGCCGAGCGAGGTTTGCAGCTTCTTCAGCTCGGCCCGCATACGGATCTTGAGGAAAGGATCGAGTGCCGAAAGCGGCTCATCCAGCAGCAACGCCTCGGGGTCGGTGATAAGCGCGCGAGCCAACGCCACGCGCTGCTGCTGCCCGCCGGAAAGCTGGGCCGGGCGCCGGGTGGCATAGGGTTCGAGCTGCATCAGCCGCAGCATCTCCAGCGCCTTGGCGCGGCGCGCTTCCTTGTCCACCCCCTTCATCTTGAGGCTGAAGGCAACGTTGTCGACAAGATCGAGATGCGGAAACAGCGCATAGGACTGGAACATCATTGCCGTGCCGCGTTTGGCGGGCGGCAGATCGGTGACGACCACATTACCAAGCCTGACATCGCCGCTTGAAATGCTTTCGTGGCCGGCGATCATTCGCAGTGTCGAGGTCTTGCCGCAGCCCGAAGGACCAAGCAGGCAGCAGTAACTTCCTGCCGGTATCTTGAGGCTTATGGCATGCACCGCGGTGGTGTTGCCATAAATCTTGGAAACGGAAGCGATGTCGATTGCTGCGGCTTTGCTCATGAACACTCTCCTGCGACGTCTTTGTCATGCAGGAGCCGTGCCAATCGGCTTTGCCATTGATATAAAAAGTGAATTTCGATGTGCCCACCGGTCCCGTCACCGGCCTGCTCAAATTTACATCGATTGTTTTCGATTTGGTGCGGAAATTGTATGCGATCTGAGCGACCGACAGCGAAACATGAAATCGGGAAAAGAGTGCCATCGAAACGAACTGGCTGACACCACTGGAATGGCGGACATTTTCCCGGCAAACACAACATAAATGCTACTGCCGACGCACGCACCGCTCCGGTCGCGTGCGTCGGTACTTTGCTTAGATCATGCCAAGGAACTGCTTGAGTTCCGGCGTCTGGGGATTGGCAAAAACATCTTCCGGCGGCCCGATCTCGTGCACGCGGCCCTGATGCATGAAAACAACGCGCGAGCAGACGTCGCGGGCAAACTTCATTTCATGCGTCACCATCAGCAGCGTCATGCCTTCCTTTGCCAGTTCGCGCACGACGGCCAGCACCTCAGACACGAGTTCGGGGTCGAGCGCCGAGGTAATTTCGTCACAGAGAAGGGCGATAGGCTGCATGGCAAGGGCGCGGGCAATCGCCACGCGCTGCTGCTGGCCGCCGGACAGTTCATCCGGATAGGCATCGAACTTGTGCGCCAGCCCGACACGCTCCAGCATCCTGCGCGCCGTCACCTCGGCCTCCGGCTTGGTGACCTTTTTCACCACCATCTGCGAAAGCATGACATTGCCGCCGGCCGTCAGATGCGGAAAGAGATTGAATTGCTGGAAGATCATGCCGACCTTCAGCCGCAATGCCTTCAGATGCAGCTCATCGTCCAGCAACTGCGCACCTGCCACCTGGATCGAGCCGGCGCTGATCGTCTCCAGTCCGTTGATGCAGCGAAGCAGCGTCGATTTTCCGGAGCCGCTTTTGCCGATGATGGCGATCACCTCGCCGGGTTCGACATCCAGATTTATGCCCTTCAGCACCTCATTGTCGCCAAAGCTCTTGTGGACTTCAGTGATTTCGATGAGCGACATTGAGCTTCCTTTCTAGGAACTGGCTGGATTTCGACAGCGGCCAGCAGAGGGCGAAATAGATGAGAGCAACCAGCCCATAGACGGTGAAGGGCTGGAAGGTGGCATTGGTGACGATCGTGCCGGCCTTGGACAGTTCAACGAAACCGATGATGGAGGTGAGTGCTGTGCCCTTGACGACCTGTACGGAAAAACCGACCGTTGGCGGAATGGCGATCTTCAGCGCCTGCGGCAGGATGACGTAGCGCATCTGTTGCAGGCGGCCCATGGCAAGGCTGGCGGACGCCTCCCACTGGCCCTTCGCAATCGCCTCAACGCAGCCACGCCAGATTTCCGCAAGGAAGGCAGCGGTCCAGAGGATAAGCGCCACGCCAGCCGCAAGCCAGGCCGGAACATCGACCCCGAGGAGACCGAGGCCGAAAAAAGCGATGAAAAGCTGCATCAGCAGCGGGGTGCCCTGAAAGACTTCGATATAGATGCGGGCAGCGCGGTTCAAAGCCCGGCGCGGGCTGATGCGCAACCACAAAAGCACGATGCCCACCATACCGCCGCCGATGAAGGAAACGAGCGATAGCAACAGCGTCCAGCGGGTGGAGAGCAGCAGGTTGCGCAGAATGTCCCAAAAGGTGAATTCAGTCATCGTGCCGCCCTCCTCGGGAAAAGAAAGCTGCCGAGCGCCAGCATGCCCTGCCGCAACAGGATGGCGAGCAGCAGGTAGATGACGGTTGACAGGATGTAGGCTTCGAAGGCGCGGAACGTGCGCGACTGGATGAAGTTCGCCGCAAAGGTCAGGTCTTCCACCGCAATCTGCGAAACGACGGCCGAGCCGAGCATGACGATCACCACTTGCGAAGAAAGCGCCGGCCAGATGCGTTGCAGCGAGGGTGTAAGCACCACATGGCGAAACGTTTCGAAGCGCGTCATGGCAAGACTCGCACCCGCCTCGAACTGGCCCTTCGGCGTCGCCTGAATACCGGCGCGGATGATCTCGCAACTATAGGCGCCCAGATTGACGATCATCGCCAGATTGGCCGCGGTCAGCTCTGTAAGCTTGAAACCAAGCGATGGCAGGCCAAAGAAGATGAAAAACAACTGGATCAGAAAAGGCGTATTGCGGATGAGCTCCACATAGGTGCCGACGATGGGCTTCAACCATAAAGGTCCGAGCGCCCGGGCCCATGCGCAGGCGATGCCAAGTGAAACGCCGACCACGCCGCCGACCAGCGTGAGTTGGCTGGTAATGGCGATGCCTTTGGCAATTTGTGGCCAATATTCGCCAAGCCACAGGAAATCAAATTGATAGCTCAAGAAACAGTCCCCTTGCGCCGGTGGAGAAAGGCGTCATCCCGGCGGATCCGGGATGACCATGGCAGACGATGATCAAAGGTCTTTCGGCAGATCCTGGCCAAGCCACTTGGTGGCGATCGCATTCAGCGAGCCGTCGGCCTTGGCCGCAGCTACGGTGGCGTTAACCTTTTCCAATAAGGCCGGCTCGTTCTTGTTGAGGCCGATGTAGCAGGGAGAGTTCTTGATGAGGAACTTCAATTCTGGACGCTTCGGGGGGTTCTTGGCGAGGATGGCGGCTGCAACCACGTTGCCGGTCGCGACAACTTCCACCTGGCCCGAAAGGAAGGCCGAGATGGTGCCGTTATTGTCCTCGTAACGCTTGATGGTGGCGTCCGAAGGCGCGACCTTCGTCAGTTCCAGGTCCTCGACGGCACCGCGCGTGACGGCGATGGTCTTGCCCTTAAGGTCTTCGGCCTTGGAGATCGCGACGTCGGCCGGGCCGAAAACGCCGTTGAAGAAAGGCGCGTAAGCATCAGAGAAATCAATAACTTTTTCACGATCTGCATTCTTGCCGAGGCTGGAGATAACGAGATCGACCTTGTTGGTCTGGAGATAGGGAACACGGTTGGCACTGGTGACCGGGACGAGTTCCACCTTCACGCCCAGCTTGTCGGCGATCATCTTGGCCATGTCGATGTCGTAGCCCTGCGGGGTCATATCAGCAGCAACGCTGCCGAAGGGCGGGAAATCCTGCGGTACGGCCACACGCAGCGTGCCGCGTGCGGTGATGTCGGCAAGGGCATCCGCCTTGGCGGGCGCGGAAAGACCAAAGGCGGCAGCCATGGCGGCGGCAGCGATGAGGGTCCGTCTGAAGATCATATGTCATTCTCCTTGTGTTGATTGTGTTGCATGTGAATTTTATCCGGATCGCCGCCATTCATTTCCGGTAGGGCGAGCGACCGGCGAAGGCCGGCGAGAGGATCGGGGCGTCGTGTGAGGTCGAGGCCGGTTTCCACCTCGTCCAGATGCTCGATGGAAAGCTCCGCCGCCCTCACGAAATCGCCCGCAGCCATCGCGTCGAAGATACGGCAATGCCCCTCATGGGACTGGAGGGCATGAAACTCCGACTGGTAGAGCATGGAGATCAGAATTGTCCGGGCGGTCAGATCGCGTAGCAGCTCGATGAGCACGGCATTGCCGCAAAGCTCGGCGATGCGGATATGAAAATCGCCCATGAGGCAGGTAAGGCGCTGGCGGTCACCTGCGGCTATTGCGACTTTCTCTTCCTCAAGATGCGCGACGAGGACCTTGCGCCCCTCCTCCGACAGCATCCGCATGCTGCGAAGCAATCCGGATTCGATAATCCGCCGCGCCTCATAGATGGTCATCGCCTCCTCGGCGGAGGGCTCGACGACGAACCACCCCCGCCGCGCGCTGACATGGACGATGCCACGTGTTTCCAGCCGCATCATCGCCTCCCGTACCCGCGTACGTGAAACGGAGAAGAGTCCAGCCAGCTGATTTTCGCTGAGCCGCGTGCCCGGCCGGATGCGCGCTGAAAGAATGCCGGAAACGATGGCTTCTTCGATGTTTATCTGACGGTCCTGCTTGGTATGTAAATCTTGCATACAAGACTGAAAGCAAGGCCCGTGCCAGAACCGATATTGTTTTAAAATCAAAATGCAGCGAAAAAGCTCGCGCCTACCCGCTCAAATTTTGAGCAAGAAAATCGACAAACATCAAAAAAAACGCAGAGCTGTGCAAACTTGACGGTACGGCCGTCGCGGTTTCGTTCTAACCGGCTTTGAACCGGTCGAATGCCGTCAGATACTTGACCGTGGGATCGGCGTCCCAGCGGTAAATTTCGGTTCGGAGGAAATGCAGCTCTTCTTCGAGCTTTTCCTCCGCCAGTTCCACCCACCAGGATTTCGGCCGGCCATCGGAACCATCAGACCAGCGATAGCCCCGCTTTTTCAGATGATCCTTCATGTCGAACGGGCTGTTCTCCGCGTAAATGCGAACCCGGGAGTGCTGGCTGGCTTCATGGAGTTCCATGAAGGGCGTCCCGCTTTGGCCGGCGCGTACCTGTTCCAGCACCTCCAACAGAGCGAAACAATCGTCGACTGCTCGGTGGCCGTCATGGAAATAGCCGGATTGCCCGATGAGGTAGGCGAGCTTGCTGCCCTCAAAACCCCGACCACTCCAGTCAACCTCAGAGACGGAGCAGGCCCAGGCCTTATTGCGGAAGATCGGCGAGAAGGCCTCGCAAAACGGACGATCGAAGCCGGCATTGTGGGCAATGATCAGATCAGCACCTTCAACCAGGGAGGTCAGCCGGTCGATGTCTATCGTTTGTCCGGCAACCATTTCATCGGTGATACCCGTCAGGCGCGTGATTTCTTCCGGAATGGAAGTGCCCGGCTGTCGCAGACCGCCATAGACCCCGGTGACATCGCCGATCGTGCCCTGATCGTCGAATGTGAAGGTAATGACGCCGATTTCGATGATCTCGTCAGTTCGGTGGTTGAGGCCCGTGGTCTCGGTGTCGAGGATCACGCCCTGACGTGGAAACCCCGGTCGCGGCTGCTCGCATATCGCGCGCGCCTGCAACTTGCGCAGGACGCGGTAATTCCCTGTGGATTCGAGATGTGCGGCCAGAGCCTCATCTTCAGGAACCGATTTCAGCGTCGTTTCACGACCACCCGCTTTTCGCCCGCGCTCAGCCTGAGGAAGCCGCGCCGTCGCGGAAGCGAAAAAATCCAACTGGGAGGTCATTGTTCTTCTGTCCGCTTTGACCGGAAATCGATATTGAGTTTTCCAACATATGCGCAGAGGCTCACACTAACAACAGCGGTTGCCGTGATCCACAGAAACCGGGCGGCGTCCGTTTGGCATTGCCCGCATCGGATTCAGAAAGGGGGCGGAATGTTCCGCCCCCTTTCTGCATTACCGTTATCGATTGAAATACCCGTGGTCAGCGTGTGTGGTGAACCGGTTGCAATGCATAGACAGGTGTAGGAAGCCCCTCCATGCGCGCTTTCAACTGCAAGGCGAGATATTGCGAATAATGCCGCGACTGGTGCAGGTTGCCGCCGTGGAACCACAGCGCCTCCTGCTGCGTCGGCTTCCACATGTTGCGCTGCTCGCCTTCCCACGGCCCCGGGTCTTTCGGCGTGTCCGAACCGAGACCCCAGACCTTGCCGACCCTGTCTGCCGTTTCCTGATCGATGAGATCGGCGACCCAGCCATTCATCGAACCATATCCCGTCGCATAGACAATGACGTCAGCAGGAATCTCCTTGCCGTCAGCGAGCTTGATCGAGTTTTCGGTGATCTCGTCCACCTGACCGGCGGCAAGCTTCACCTTGCCATCGATGATCAGCTGCGAGGCGCCGATATCAATATAATAACCGGAGCCGCGCCGCAGGTACTTCATGAAGAGGCCGGAGCCATCCGCACCCCAGTCTAACTGGAACCCGGCTTTCTCCAGTGCGGCGTAAAAATCGGCGTCGCGCTCCCGCATCTTGTCGTAAAGCGGGATCTGGAACTCATGCATGATCCGGTAGGGCAGCGACGCGAAGATGAGATCGGCCTTCGCCGTCGTCACCCCATTCGCCAGGGCCTGTTCGGAATAGAGCGCACCGAGCCCTATATCCATCAGCGTATCGGATTTGACGATATGGGTGGTCGAGCGCTGGATCATGGTCACATCGACACCCGCTTCGTGGAGTGCGGCGCAGATATCATGGGCCGAATTGTTGGAGCCGATCACGGCGACCTTCTTACCCTTGTACCCATCCGGCCCCGGATGCTGCGAGGAATGGTGCTGATCGCCGTTGAAGCGCTCGCGCCCCTTGAAATCAGGAATATTAGCCTTGCCGGACATGCCGGTGGCAAAGACCAGTTGCTTTGGCCGGAGCACGACTTCCTCGCCATCGCGATCGACGACGATCGACCATTCCTTCGCCGCCTCGTCCCACTTGGCGGATTTGGCAGTGGAGCGGGTCCAGTAGTTCAGTTCCATCACCTTGGTGTAGAATTCGAGCCAGTCACCGATCTTGTCTTTGGGGGCAAAGACCGGCCAGTTCTTCGGAAAATCGATGTAAGGCAGATGGTCGTACCAGACCGGGTCATGCAGGCAGAGCGACTTGTAGCGCTTGCGCCAGCTGTCACCCGGCCGCTCGTTCTTTTCGAGTATGATCGTCGGCACGCCGAGTTGGCGCAACCGGGCGCCGAGCGCGATGCCGCCCTGTCCACCGCCGATGATGACGGTATAGGGCTGCTTGTCATAACCGAGCGTGCGCGCTTCCTCCTCGCGCTCCTCCATCCAGGTTTTGGCACCAAGGTTCTGGCCGTGCCTTGCGCCGAGCGGGCGGGTGAAGCCCGATTTTTCCTCATGGCCCTTCAGTTCGGAAAGCGCCGTCAGCAGCGTCCATATCTGCCCGTTCCTGAAGCGCACGAGGCCGTAGCCGCGCCCTGTCGCCGTCTCGAAGGTGATCCAGCTTTCAAGCACACCATCCGCCTCCGTTGCCTCCTCGCCGGTAGCGATGCGCCAGTTTGTGGGTCTGGCCGTCGAAAGCTGCGCCTGCAGCATGTCGCGCACCTGATCGCGACCTTCAACGGTCTTGATGTTCCAGGTAAAGGCAACGAGGTCGCGCCAGTAGCAATCCTCGGCAAACAGATTAACGGCATCATCGATGCGGCCAGCTTCGAGTGCTGCCCCGAACGTATCGAGAAGCGCCTGAAGGCGGGTGGTGGGGGTCTTGTCGAGCATGTATTCCTCCTCCTGCTCAATGTGGAAACGGGACGGCTCCTCAACCGCCCCGCACTTCAAATCGGCCTATCGCGACAGGTCGATCAGGATCTTCAGATGTTTGCCGGCCGGGTCGAGCAGCTGGTCGAACCCTTCCGTGACCGCCTCGCTGAGTGAGACGTTTTTGGTAACGATCCGGCTCGCCGGGATCTGGCCGCTGGCGATCAGCCGGGCAACACGCGGCCAGTAGTGAGTCGGATAGGCCCAGGAGCCGCGGATATCGATGTCCTTGAAGGTCACGTCGAACCAGTTCAGCGGGTTTTCGCCGGGGTGGAGGCCGGTCTGCACCACAACGCCCTGCTTGCGCACGGCATCGGCGCAGTTCTTCAGCGCATATTCATTGCCGACGCATTCGATGGCGACATCGCAGCCAACATTGCCTTCGGTCTCGGCGCGGATGACATCGCCCACCTTTTCCGTCTTGGGATTGATCGTGCGCACCTCGCCAAGCGCCGCCCGCGCCAGCGCCAGACGCGTGTCGTTGAGATCGGAAAGAAATATCTGCGAGGCACCGGCCGCCCTGGCGGCCATGGCGACGAGAATGCCGATCGGCCCGGCACCGGTCACAAGCACGCTGCTGCCGGCCGTGACACCGCCACGGTCGCAGGCATAAACCGCGACTGCCGTCGGCTCGATGAGGGCCGCTTCCTGATCGGAAAGCGCATCGGGTATCGGCTGGACGTTATAGTCGTTGAGAAGAGCCGCCTGCGCCATGCCGCCGGAATGCCAGGACAGACCGGCGAGAGCGAGATTTGTGCTCAGGTGATAAAGACCGCGATCAGCATAATAGTCGCCATGACGCGGCATGATGAGCGGCTGGATCGATACCCGGTCGCCGGGCTTTACATGGCTAACGCCCTCGCCTACGGCCTTTACGACACCGCCGAATTCATGACCGAGAATTTGCGGCCCGTGCGCGCCGGTGAAAGGATGCGGCTCCTTCGGCACGAAGATCGGGCCATAGGCATATTCGTGCAGGTCCGTGCCGCAGATGCCGCAGAACTTGTTTTCGACGAGCACCTCACCCGGACCGGGCTCGGGTGGCGTATCCACATCCTCGATGCGTAGGTCCTTGGCGGCGTGAAAGCGCAGTGCCTTCATTGCATTTCCTCCTGTAGTTCTTGCACAGAAGGATCAGCAAGCGGCATGCCAGAATGGCTTGCGCCATATCTTGAAGTATTTTCAATTGGTTACAAATTCAGCTCTTAGGCTCGCCGGCAGAATGCAACAGGTTCCGTGCAACAGGTGTTGCAATGGTCGCACCGGTTCGGACGCAGTCAATTCAGGCGTTTGAGACGGCGGTGAATGGTGGAGCGGTTGACGCCGAGGCTTCGCGCCAGCGCCGAGACGTTGTTGCCGCAGTCCTTCAGCGCCCGGCGCAGATCGTCGTCATCGCGCAAAGCATCATCGGTGGCGACTTCGGCAAAGAGGTGTTCAGGCAGGCAACCCGGATCGATCTTGCCGCCATCGGAAAGCGCAGCTGCAACCCGCAGTGCATTGAAGAGTTCGCGCAGATTGCCCGGCCAGTCATGGTCAAGCAGAATTGCCCGTGCCGCCTTATCGATCCTGTAGGTCTCGCCGTTTTCCTTCTCGATGCGGCGGAGAAACTGATCGATCAGCCAGCCGAGATCCTCGCGCTCCCGCAGCGCCGGCAGCGTCACCGTTGCGGCGTTCACGCGATAATAGAGGTCCTGCCGGAAACGGCCTTCCTTCACCAGTTCGGCAAGATCGCGGTGCGATGCGGACAGTACTCTCAGACGCACCGGCTTGGCTTTCAATGCGCCAACCGGCTGCACCTCGTTTTCCGAAAGCACGCGCAGCAGGCGGCTTTGAAGAGAAAGCGGCATGTCGCCAATCTCATCCAGGAACAAAGTGCCGCCACTTGCCTCCTCGATGAGACCGCGCTTGCCTTTCTGGCTGGCGCCGGTGAAGGCACCGGGCGTATAGCCGAACAATTCGGATTCGATCAGATGCTCCGGGATTGCCGCACAATTGACGGCGACGAAATTACCGTCGCTGTTGCAGCTGTCATGGATCGCCCGTGCCAGATATTCCTTGCCGCTGCCCGTCTCACCCTGAATGAGGATGGGAATATCGCGGGCGGCAAGCTTTGCTGCCCGCGCCTGCACCTTTTCCATCGCCGGATCGCCGTTGCTCATGTCCCTCAGCGCTCGCGGCAAGCGTGGCTCAGGCTTGACAGGAGCGCGAATGCTGACGGCGGGCGCGATCGCGCTGGCAAAAAGCACCAGACCGTTGCGGGCGCGCAAAAGCCGCTCGCCATTCGGCCGCCCGCGCATGAAGCGCGGCAGGTCGTCCACATCGATATCGAAGACCGAGGAAATCGGCTGGCCGAGAAAATCGCGGGTGGCAAGCCCGTGCATGTTCATGGAGCGCGCCAGCGCGCCGAAGCCACCATGGGTCATGCCGGTGATACGTCCGCTGCCATCAAGGGCGATCGCCGCATCGGGATCGACGTCAAGAAACTCAGGTGAACGGGCAAGACGCAACACCCAGTCATTGCGGGTGCGGGTCATGAGATTGGCAAGCTCGATGCGCCGCGCGGTGGAGGCAACGAGATGCAGCGCCAGTTGCTGGCTGGCCTTGGCCGTCGGCGAGCGCAGCTGGGAAATGTCGAGCACGGCGGTGAGATCGCCGAGCGTATCGAAGACGGGCGCCGCAGTGCAGGTCAGCCCGATATGGCTGGTATCGAAATGGTCATCCTGATGGATGATCACCGGCTCGCCGGAAACGAGGCAGGCGCCAACGGCGCAGGTACCGGCCCGGTTTTCCGACCATTCCGAGCCAAGGTAAAGCCCCGCCCTCCGCAACTGGTTGTCGAAGGTCGGGTCGCCCATGAAATCGACGGTAACGCCGCGCGCATCCGACAGCAGCAGGACGTAATTCTGCTCGGCAATCTGGTTGAACAGGGCTTCGAGACCGGAGCGGCCGATACGGATGAGCTCCTCGGCCTGCTCGCGATGCTCCCGAAGCTTCAGCTCGGGCACGATATAGGCTTCCTGCGCAATCGTTGGGTCGAGCTTGTAGTCATTGAGGCAGCGCAGCCAGGACTGGATGACCGGCGTATCACGCGGGCTGACCGCGCCCATGCCGACAAGTTCGATCTCCCGTATATGCGACAGCGTCGATACCATGCACGCATCCTCCGGCACGGATGGTCGCATATTAGGAGATCGCCCACAATCCACCTCTTACGGTGGTTCGGTCGTTCGAAGCGATGTAACAGTCTCGAATGCGACCGCCTCAGGTGTTTGGGCGATTGATAATGTTCTCGCAATTGGCCGGATTGCCGATGATTTCGCTGGTCTTGATGGTGGAAGCGGGATCCGCGGTGATCTTGATGATGCAGTCGCGGCGATGCTCCTTGATCTTCATGCCTTCCGTTTCCGATATCCGCACCTGCCCGTTCAAGGTGCGGATTTCCCGCTTGTTGGAGAGGCCGGCATAGGTCTCAACATCCACCTTCAGCCAATAGGATTCCGTCGCACCCTTTTCGATGATCACCTTGTTAGGACGGCCGAGTCTGGCGATAGCCGCATCCAGGGGCTGGCCCACGAGGCTCGCCACCGTTCGCGATGCGTCCGTCTGCCCGGTCGTGGCGCAACCAGAAATAGCGGCCAGCACGCCGACCAGACATCCCGTTTCAAGCCATCTCATTTTCAGTTTTCTTCCCTCACAGAATACCATCAGCCGACACGTTCCGTCGTCAGCGTTGCAATCTAGGCTCCATAATTTTGCTCTGAAAGGAGGTGCGACCCAGATGCTGATCAACTTGTTATGATCGACAGGGTCATACAGGTGTTCTCATCTGTTGCGGAACACGGTGCAGGGAATGCCGGCCTGGCGGATTTCGCCGCAAAGCTCGTTGGCCTGGCCGCGTGTATCGCGGCCGATGCGGGCGGCATAACGCGGGCGCGAACCGAAATTGCCGCCTCGCTGCCGCACGATCAAAGCCCGCTCGGCATTAAGCGGCCCGGATAGTTGGCCAATGGCACGGGTAAAAAGCCGGTTCGCCACCGCCGGATTATAATGCGCGGCAAGCTGCACGCCCCAGGGCGCCCAGTCGGCCGACGAGATGAGGACAGGATCGTTCATCGTTCGCGTATCGGCCAGACGCAGACAGGCATCGATGAAGGAGCGGGTCTCATCCAATGCCGGGGCCGCCTTTTCCGGCGGATTGTCCTTCCATTTCTCAACCGGATATCCCGTTATCGCAAACACATAATCCCGGGTTTCCGTCGGCAGCCGACCGGTCGCGATAAAATTCCGCAATCCCGCCTCGCCCGCATTATAAGCTGCGGCGGCGAGACCGAAATTGCCAAACTGCTTATTCAACTCGGACAGATACCGGGAAGAGGCCTCGAGTGCGGCGATTATGTTGAAGCTGTCTTTGAGACCACGCAGCTTTGCGGTTCCAGGCATGAACTGTGCTATGCCTTCCGCGCCCTTCGGGCTGACCGCATTGGCCCGGAACAGGCTTTCCCGCCAGATGAGCCGGGCGAAGTAATCCGGCGGAACGGCGTGGCGCCCGGCCAGAACCTCGATGGCGTGACAGAGGTCGTTATTGTAGCTTTCGACACGGATGCACAATTCCGGCGCGACATCATGGGTGTAGGCGCAGGAGACTTTGCCATCGGCCTTCTCCTCGGCCCCGGTCGTGCCACTGGCAAGCGCCAGCAACCACAGAGCAAGACTCACGCAGCGTGTCGATATCCCCGCCAAGCAAAACTCCCCGCAAATCCCACGCCCGATACGCCGATTATCAGGCATTCTGCAAGATATGCCCAGACCTATGGCTCTTCTTCAATGGAAGCTTCGGTTTGGGCCTTGCCGAGGCTTCCATGCGTCCAGAATAAAGGTCGCATTTCCGCGTCGGCAAGGCCATCTTGTGTGCTTAGAAGTCCTGCCAATCCTCATGTTCGACGGCAACTGCAGCGGAACCGCGCACCGCAAGCGGGCGGGATGCCGGGCGACGCGGAGTGGCAAAGGTAGCCTGCTGCTCGAAGCCGCTCCGCGACGACGATGTCGAGTGCGATGCGTCATCGAACCGGAATTGCCCTAAAAGCTCAAACAACGCTGCCGCTTCCCGTGCAAGGCTGTGGCTGGCAGCCGTCTGCTCCTCAACCATCGCGGCGTTCTGCTGCGTTCCCTGGTCAACGGTGTTGACCGCCTGATTTATCTCGGCGAGCGCGGTCGACTGTTCGCGCGCGGCATCGACGATCGCTACGACATTTGTGTTGATGTCGCGCACCTGTTCCGCGATTTCCTGCAAGGCAGAGCCCGCTTTGGTAACAAGGCCAACGCCGTTTTCAACCTGCGTACCAGACGCGTTGATCAGGCTCTTGATTTCCTTTGCGGCCGTCGCCGAGCGTTGCGCAAGTTCGCGAACTTCCTGCGCGACCACGGCAAAACCCTTGCCTGCTTCGCCTGCGCGGGCAGCTTCCACGCCTGCATTCAGCGCAAGCAGATTGGTCTGAAAGGCAATCTCGTCGATAACGCCGATAATATTCGAAATCTCACGCGACGATTTTTCGATCTGGTCCATGGCACTGATCGCATCGCGCACAACCTGACCTGAATGTTCGGCGTGGTCGCGGGCACGGCCGACGATTTTTCCAGCCTCTTCCGCCCGGCGGCTTGAATCATTGACGGTGGTGGTGATCTCCTCGAGGGCCGCAGCCGTCTCCTCGATAGAGGCGGCCTGCTGTTCCGTACGTCTGGCGAGATCGTCGGCCGCGGATCTTATTTCATTCGACCCCGAAGAAATGGCGCCGGCATTTTCAGAGACCAGCGTCATGGCCTTCTTGAGCTTTTTCGAGGCTGCGTTGAAGTCGGACCGCAATCTTTCAAGCGAGGGGATAAAGGGTTTGTCGATGCTCTGCGAAAGATCACCGTCAGCCAGATTGGTCAGGGACTGCGCGAGCTTTTCGACATTTTCAACACGTCCGGTCACGTCGGTGGCAAATTTGACGACCTTGAACACCTTGCCGGACAAATCGAAGATCGGATTATAGGAGGCCTGAATGAAAACCTTGCGACCGCCCTTGCCAAGCCGCATGAATTCATCTGCCACCAGATCGCCGCCGGCAAGCCTTTTCCAGAATTGCGCATATTGCGGGGACTGTGTGTAGGCGGGTTCGCAGAACATCGAATGATGCCTTCCCTGCACCTCGGCGAGCGAATAGCCGAGCGCCGCCAGAAAATTCTCGTTGGCCGTCAGGACCTCGCCGTTCGGAGAGAACTCGATGATGGCCTGCGCCCGCGACAGGGCGTCGATCTTGCCCGCATCTTCCGCCGCCTTCAGCTTGCGCTCGGTAATATCCGTGGCGATCTTGACCACTTTCACCGGCTTGCCGCGACGATACACCGGATTATAGGAGGCCTCGATCCAGACTTCCCTGCCACCCTTGCCAATGCGCTTGTACTGCCGCTGATCGAACTGGCCGGCCGAAAGCTTTGACCAGAAGGCCTTGTAGTCCTGCGATGACACGACTTCAGGTTCAACGAACATGCTGTGATGTCTGCCGACTATTTCCGCCAGCTCGTAACCGAGCGCACGACAGAAATTCTCGTTGGCGGCGAGAATCTTTCCGGCCATATCAAACTCGATGATGGCTTGAGATTTGGAGAGAGCGGCAAGAACCGCGAAAGCATTGGCACCACGATCAAGAAAACTCACGCGCGATCCTCCGATGGCAGCTGGACAGTTTCTACTGAAAATCGTTTACCAACAATATGATTACATTATTAAATAATATTTAAGGATAATCTTGACGTTGATCACGCGAGTTGATGGTACGGGCGAAATTTGGGCAATACGCGTCTTCCTGCCGCAAAAATCTGCACATTAGATCAAGCACGCGCTTCACGTTACAAAGAGACATTGTTTCATATTTATTCTTCAGAACGGGCGCTGCTGGGCCCGGCATATGATGCCTATCGCCGAAGGGTGAGGCGCTGGATTTAAATATCCATGCGCGTCGTGTTTGATCATCGCGCCGGCACCGTCATGACGCACAACCTTTATTCCTTTGCAAAATTGCACCTTCCCCCTCCTTTCGGAACGATCGGCGCATGGCGACATTGTTTACCGAATGGGGCTTTCTTTTGGGAGGAACACGCCGTGAAGAAGAACATGATCTGCATCTGGTACGATAGGGATGCCGAGGCCGCAGCCAGATTTTATGCCGAGACCTTTCCCGACAGCACCGTCAATTCCGTCTATCGGGCGCCGGGCGATTACCCCTCCGGAAAGGAGGGGGACGTGCTGATGGTGGAATTCACGGTGGCAGGCGTCTCCTGTATCGGCCTTAACGGTGGACCGACATTCAAGCACACCGAGGCTTTCTCGTTCCAGATTTCTACTGAGGACCAGGAAGAAACGGACCGATACTGGAATGCCATCGTCGGTAACGGCGGAGAAGAAAGTGCCTGCGGATGGTGCAAGGACCGATGGGGCATCTCCTGGCAGATCACCCCGCGGGTGCTGATGGAAGCAATGTCCGCCGGCGGCGCCGAGGCCAAACGTGCCTTCGCGGCAATGATGGATATGAAGAAAATCGACGTCGCCACCATCGAGGCGGCACGTCGGGGTTGATGCTAACAGATCATTCAGCGACAAGTAGCGAAGAAAGACATTTCAAGTAAAGAACTGAAAAACCACGGAAAATCAGATAAAACCCGTTTATCTGATTTTCCCTGGACGCCTATGCGTGCCTGTACCTTCACTCATCACAAAACGTTCAACAAAGTGTAAGCGATCCGTCAAAGACGGCTGCTAGCAGAGCCCGTGGCTTCGTGTTGGGGACGTGACGTCCTCGCCGGTCATGCCATTACTCCATCAACGGGGCTCAACTTATGAAATCTTCCGCTCTGACCTCTTTCGTGGCAGGCGTTGCCATTGCCGCCGCCTTCGGCGCCACGGCTGCCCACGCAGAAAAGACCAAATTCGAATTCTGGCACGGCCTTTCCGGCGATCTCGGCGACCGCGTTCAGGAAACCTGCAAGAAGTTCAACGACTCCCAGGCTGAATTCGAAATCGTCTGCACGTCGCAGAACGACTACGACGCCACGCTGCAGAACACCATTGCCGCCTACCGCGCCAAGAAGCAGCCCGCCATTACCCAGATCTACGATGCCGGCACGCTGGACATGATGTTGTCCAAGGCTTTCGTTCCCGCCAAGAAGCTGATGGCCGACAACGGCTACAAGATCGACTGGAACAACTATTTCCCCGGCATTGCCAATTATTATGCAACGGCTGACGGCGAGCTGAACTCCTTCCCCTATAATTCCTCCACCGCGGTCTTCTATTACAATGTCACCGCTTTCGAAAAAGCCGGCATCACCTTCAAGCCCGACACATGGGAACAGGTTGAAGAAGCCGCCCGGAAGCTCAAGACGGCCGGTTTCGAATGCCCGCTGGCCTTTAATTTCGACACCTGGATGCTGATGGAACAGTTCTCTGCCATCCACAACCAGCCAATCGCCACCAAGGGCAACGGTTATCAGGGCCTCGACGCCGAACTGACGATCAACAAGACGAAGTTCGTTGATCAGGTCAAATTCTTCAAGAAGATGCAGGACGAGAAGCTGTTCGTCGTCAAGACCAAGCAGCTCGGCATGGACATCCTGCCCGCTTTCACCTCGCAGACCTGCCAGATGTTCATGTCCTCGATTGCGGGCCACGGGACCGTCGGCAAGACCATGCCTGAGGGCGTGAAGTGGGACGTCGCCATGCTGCCGATCTGGAAGGGCACCGAGCGCCACAACTCGCTGGTTGGCGGCGCTTCGCTCTGGGTCATGGCTGGTCGTCCGGAAGCTGAATACAAGGGTGCGGCCGCATTCCTGAACTTCATCGCGCAGCCTGATATGGTTGAGTGGTGGTCGACCGTTACCGGCTACATCCCGGTCACCAAGACCGGCTTCGACGCCATGAAGGCCAACGGCTTCTACGACAAGGCGCCCTACAAGGGCCGTGAAAAGGCAATCGAAAGCCTCACGTTTACGCCGCCGTCCGAATATACCCGCGGCATCCGCCTCGGCGGCTTCACGCAGATCCGCAAGGAAGTCTCGACCTCGCTCGAAGCCATCTTCATGCAGAACGCCGATATTCAGACCGAACTCGACAAGGCTGTCGAGCGCTCGAATGCCGGCCTGCGCCGCTTCGAAAAGACCTATGCCGGCGCCAAGCTGAACTAAGCGGTCCTTTTCGCCTGGGTTTGCCCGTCTCCGCGCGGGCAAACCCTTAATGCCATTTTCTGTTTCGGATATTTCATGGAAAAGCGCGCCGTTTTCAAAAGCACATGGTTGCCGCTGCTGTTCGCATTGCCGCAGCTGGCACTGATCCTCCTGTTCTTCTACTGGCCCGTGGCGGCGGTGATCAACTGGGCCTTCACCCTCCAGCCGCCCTTCGGCGGCGCGGCAGAATTCGTTGGTTTCGCCAATTTCCAGGAAGTCTTTTCTGATCCATTCTACTGGCATTCCGTTACCGTCAGCCTGATCTTCGCGACCGTCGGCCCCTTCGTCGCCATCCTCATCGGCCTCACCCTGGCGCTCTCCGTCGACCGCCAGCTTCCCGGCTCCGGATTTTTCCGGGTTCTGTATATCCTGCCCTTCGCCATCGCAGGTCCCGCCGCAGGCATGGCCTTCCGCTTCATCCTGTCGCCGGAACGCGGGTTGGCCGCTTCACTCAACGCCGCCTGGCCAGATATCTGGAACCCGGCGAAATACGGCGAACATGCACTGGCGCTCGTCATCGCCATCTTTATCTGGAAATGGGCGGGCTACACCTTCATCTTCCTGTTTGCCGGCCTGCAATCCGTGCCCCGTTCGCTGACGGAAGCTGCGGCGATGGATGGCTCCGGCCCGATCCGCCGCGCCATAGACATTCAGGTGCCGTTGCTCGCACCCACGCTGTTCTTCCTGATGGTGACGATGATGACCGAGGGTTTCGTCGGCCAGGACACGTTCGGCATCGTGCATTCGCTGACAGCGGGCGGCCCCAACCGCGCCACCGATGTGATGGTTTACCGCATCGTCACCGAGGCCTTCGAAGGGCTGAACTATTCCGGCGCCTCGGCACAAACCATCGTCCTCATCGGCCTCATCATGGTCTTCACCTTCATCCAGTTCCGCTTCATCGAGCGGCGCGTCCATTACAAGTGAGGCCTGAGAGATGATACAGCGCACGCCCTATGCCGACGCCTTTACCTATGTGGTCATGGTCGCGGGACTTCTGCTTCTTATCGGCCCCTTCATCGTGGTATTGGCAGGCGCCAGCCAGACGGTGCAGCAGGTGAACCACACGCCCTTCAGCTTCATGCCGCAGGGCGAGCTTTTCAAAAATCTCAGCACCGCCTGGAACCGCGCCAATCTGGGCAACGCCATGTTCAACAGCCTGGTGATGGCCTCGCTCGTCACAGCGGGCAAGGTAGCCCTTTCCGCTCTGACCGCCTTCGCCATCGTGTTTTTCCGCTCGCCGCTGAAACACCTGTTTTTCTGGTCCGTCTTCATCACGCTGATGCTGCCGCTCGAAATTCGCGCCGTTCCGACCTATGCCGTGGCAGCGGATGTGTTCCAGCCGTTCCGTTACCTTATAGCGCTGGTGAGCGGTGTCGAAGTCAACATCGAATGGAACCTGCTGAATTCCTATGCGGGCCTGTCGCTGCCGCTTGTCGCCACGGCCACCGGCACCTTTCTCTACCGGCAGTTTTTCATGACCCTGCCTGATGAACTTGCGGAGGCGGCGCGCATGGATGGCTCCGGCCCCGTGCGTTTCTTTTTCGACGTGCTGCTGCCGCTCTCGCGCACCAACATGCTGGCCCTCACCACCATTCTCTTCGTCTCCTCGTGGAACCAGTATCTGTGGCCGCTGCTGATGGTCACCGATCCCTCCTACAAGACGGTGATGATGTCGTTGCGTGCCCTTTTGCCTTCGGAGGACGGCACGCCGGACTGGAACGTCACGCTTGCCGGTTCCCTAATCATCATCATGCCGCCGCTTCTCGTCGTGGCGTTCCTGCAACGCTGGTTCGTGCGCGGTCTCGTGTCATCCGACAAGTGACGACGCGACGCGTGGCTCTCAACAACAAGGTTATTAATATCATGGCTCAGATCGATATTCGGCAGGTCCGCAAATCCTATGGCAAGACCCCGACCCTGCACGGCGTGGATCTCACTTTCGAAACCGGCGAATTCGTCGTCATCCTCGGCCCCTCGGGCTGCGGCAAGTCCACACTTCTGCGAATGATCGCCGGGCTGGAGGATATCACGTCGGGTGAAATCGCCATTGGCGGGCGCGTCGTCAACACGCTGGAGCCGCGCGAGCGCGGTTGCGCCATGGTGTTCCAGAACTACGCGCTTTATCCGCATATGACGGTATCAGGCAATATCGGTTATGCGCTGAAGGTCGCAGGCGTTCCCAAGGCTGAACGCCTGCGCCGCATCGAGGAAACGGCCAAGATCGTTGGCCTTTCCGACTATCTCGAACGCAAGCCTGCCGCCCTTTCCGGTGGCCAGCGCCAGCGCGTGGCCATGGCCCGCGCAATCATCCGCGAACCGCAGGTATTCCTGTTCGATGAACCGCTGTCCAACCTCGATGCAAAGCTGCGTGTGACGATGCGCGCCGAAATCCGCAAACTGCACCAGCGCCTGTCGGCCACCTCCGTCTTCGTCACCCATGATCAGGTGGAAGCCATGACGCTGGCCGACCGGCTGGTGGTGATGAACAAGGGCAATGTGGAGCAGGTCGGTCATCCGCTCGATATCTATCACCGCCCCGCCAGCACCTTCGTAGCCTCCTTCATCGGCTCACCGGCGATGAACCTGTTCAACACGCGGGTGGAGGTCGAATCTCCATCCGTCATGCTGGGCGGCCAGCCGGTGAAACTCTTCCCCGAGACCGCGCTGGAGCTGCGCGGGCGCGACGTGACAGTCGGCATTCGCCCTGAACAATGCCTGGTCAGCATCGAGGGTGCGGGCGTGCCCGCAACCGTGGACTTTGTAGAAGAGCTGGGTTCCGGCCGCATCGTACATGCGGAAATCGCCGGCGAAACTTTCTCCGCAGCCATCGGCGAAGATCTGTTGGTCAAACCCGGCCAGCGCATCCACTTCGAACTGCCCCCGGCCCATCTCCACTTTTTCGATCCGGCCACCGGCAAGCGCATCGAAACGGAGGGTGCCATTGAGACAACCCGCATCGGCAACGAAAAGCTGCTGGCAGTTTGATGGCGGACGTTTGAGCACGGATCAGTCCGGCGCGGTTTGGGGGTGTCCCAACCACGCCGGATTTCCAAACGACGTTTTCGATCTCGAACTACGATTTCGAAATCATCCAATACATTAGCTATATCGACCAATATTCTGAATTTGCGCCATTTTCTCACTAGAATAATTGCGCGAAATACGTCGAAATTTGCTTGGCGATCACCACGGGAAGCACATCGCCTGCCGGATATTACGTCAACACGATGAGGCAAACCCGTTGCAGGCAAAGCGATCTTGCGAAATGAATGATTTCAGGAAAAATCTTTCTGTTTGGAAATCATAATCGCAATAGTCTTTGCCGCACAGAGCCGCCAGCAAGGCTATCGTCGCGATGAGGACCGAGCCGGTCTTCGATCCTTGGCGGCCGACAGACAAAACGCTCGGGTCAAAACTTCAACGAAAGAGTGAAGCCCAATGGCAAACGATCGCAAACTGCACCTCGGCGCCTTCATGCGGCCCGTCAGTCTTCACACGGGTGCGTGGCGTTATCCCGGATCCTTCCCGGACGCGAACTTCAATTTCGGCCATCTGGCGCGATTTGCGCAACAGCTTGAAGCCGCGAAATTCGATGCATTTTTCATGGCCGATCATCTGGCGGTGCTGAACATGCCGACGGAAGCACTGCGCCGCAGCCATACCGTCACGTCTTTCGAACCCTTCACCCTGCTTTCGGCGCTCGCCGCCGTCACCTCCCGCATCGGGCTGGTTGCCACCGCTTCCACAACATTCGATGAACCCTACCACGTAGCGCGGCGTTTCGCCTCACTCGATCACCTCAGCAATGGTCGCGCCGGCTGGAACATCGTCACCACAGCAAATCCGGATGCGGCGCTTAATTTCGGCCGGGACGAACAGCCTGACCACACGGAGCGTTATGGAAGAGCGCGGGAATTTTACGACGTCGTTACCGGGCTGTGGGATTCCTTTTCCGATGATGCCTTTCTCCGGGATGTCGATAGCGGGTTGTTCTTTGACCCTGAAAAAATGCATGTGCTTAATCACAAGGGACCGGAATTTTCCGTGCGCGGTCCGCTCAATATAGCGCGTCCGGTGCAGGGCTGGCCCGTCATCGTTCAGGCCGGGGCTTCAGAGCCGGGGCGCCAGCTTGCAGCCGAAACTGCCGAGGTCGTTTTTGCGGCAACACCCACGCTTGCGGCGGGAAAAGCGTTCTACAGGGACGTCAAGGACAGAACCGTTGCGGCAGGCCGTTCCCGCGACGGCATTGTCATCCTGCCGGGCGCTTTCGTTCTGGTCGGCGATAGCGTGGAAGAAGCCAAGGCCAAACGCGCCAGGCTCGACAGCCTCGTCCATTATGAAAGCGCGATAGCCTCGCTTTCGATTGCGCTCGGCCACGATGCTTCGAGTTTCGATCCCGATGGCCCCTTGCCTGACATTCCCGAAACCAATGCAAGCAAATCCAGCCGCGAGAGGGTGATCGAACTTGCAAGGAGCGAGGGGCTGACGGTGCGCCAGCTGGCGCAGCGGCTGGGTGGCTATGGGGGTCTCGCATTTGTCGGCACGGCAAAAACCATCGCTGACGAGATGGAACAATGGCTATACGAAGAGGGGTCGGATGGCTTCAACGTCACCTTCCCGTTCCTGCCTGCCGGACTTGACGATTTCACGACCCTGCTTGTGCCCGAACTGCAAAGGCGCGGCCTGTTCCGAAAGGACTATGAGGGAACGACATTGCGCGATCATCTCGGTTTGCAACGTCCGGCCAATCGTTTTTTCCCTGAATAACGCGCCGTCGCGCCGATCCGGCCAGCGGTAGGGAGATTTTCCACGCCCGCCCTGAAGTTTGGGATGAGGTTCCAGAAGGCTGGATTGACCTCATAAACGCCGGCCCATACCATTTAAATACACAAATTACATAAATTAGGTACACTATTATGAAGGCTAAACATTCTCGCCGCCAGATCCTGAAACTCAGCATTGCCGGGGCTCTCGCAGCACCCTTTGCCACGGGCAGCGCGCTGGCCCAGAGCTCACATGAGTTTCCTGCTGAGCTGAAGCTGGATTGGGGATTTTACTCCTCACACACGCTGCTGATAAAGAACAAGGGCTGGCTTGAGGAAGCGTTCAAGGATGTCGGCACCAAGATCACCTGGGTACAATCCCGCGGAAGCAACAATTCGCTCGAATTCCTGAAGGTCGGCTCGACGGATTTTGCCGGTTCGGCAGCACTTTCCGCATTTCTGGCCCGCGCCAATGGTGTGCCGCTGAAGGTGATCTATGTGGCAAGCTGGGGCGGTTCTTCCATCATACAGGTTCGCCCGGATTCGCCGGTCAAGACCGTCGCCGATCTCAAGGGCAAAACCATTGCGGTCACCAAGGGTACCGCGCCTTATTTCACCCTCCTGCGCGCCCTTGCCCAAAACAAGCTTTCGATCAATGACCTCAAGGTCGTGAACCTGCAGCATCCGGAAGGATTCAACGCGCTTCAGCAGGGACAGGTTGATGCATGGGTCGGCATCGATCCACACACATCCCAGGCAGAACTTGCCGGCGACAGGGCGATTTTCGATGAGCGTAGCTGGCGCGACGGCAGCGTCTTCAGCGTTTCCGAGGAGTTTCTGGCGAAATACCCGAAAGCGGTCGAACGCCTCCTCGGTGTCTGGGTCGAGACACAAAGATGGATCCGTGAAAACAACGGCGAATTCATCGATTTCGTCACGAAGGTCACCGGCAACGATCCCCAGATCACCAAGCTGACGATCGAAAAGCGCGACTGGAAGGATCCTGTTCCAGGCGAGGAACTGCTGAACTCGATCCGTATCGTGACCCCGTTGCTCGGCGACGATGTGCTGCGTCCTGGCGTCAATGTCGACAGCGTCCTTTCGTCGCTGATCGATCCGGCACCGGCGAAAAAGGCGCTGGGAGCATGAATTCTCATCCGCGCGAATTTCAGCGCGTGAAGCAGACTGCGAAACAACTCCCTTCCCGACTGCCGTTGGTGCAAAGAGTGGGGAATTTCCTGGGAAGGTTCGACCTGCGCGGCGCGATAGTGCCGGTCGGCTCATTGTTGCTGCTGGAATTCTTTGTGCGCGTGGGCTGGGTAAGCCCCTATGTGCTGCCGCCGCCCTCCGAGCTTTACGACACGTTTCTAAGGCTCGCCGAGGGTCCTTTGTGGACGAATGTCGCAGCCAGTACCGCCCGTGTCTTTGTCGGCTTCGTCATTGGCTCCCTTCTTGCAATCGTCGTCGGTTCGCTGGTCGGGCTGGTCGTTGCCGCCGAGCGTTACCTTGAACCGACGTTTCAGGCGCTACGCGCGGTTCCGAGCCTCGCCTGGGTGCCGCTGCTGATGATCTGGTTCGGCATTGGCGAAACCTCGAAAATCGTACTGATCGCCAAAAGCGCGTTTTTCCCTGTTTATCTCAACCTCTTCTCCGGCATCAGGAATGTCGACCGCAAGTTGGTGGAAGTGGGCGAGATGTATCGCCAGCCGTTGCCGGTGCTGGTTTGGCGGATTTTCATTCCCGCCTCCTTGCCTCATCTGTTCACGGGCTTGCGTTACGGCCTGTCGCTGGCCTGGCTAAGCGTTGTCGCAGCGGAACTTCTGGCGGCTTCCGAGGGCATCGGCTACATGCTATCCGATGGGCGGGAACTCTCCCGACCCGATCTGGTGATGATAGCGATTATCTGCCTTGCCGTCCTCGGCAAGATTTCCGACAGCCTTTTCAAGATAGTCGAGGAACGTTGCCTCAGATGGCGCGACACTTACCCCCTTCAGCAAGGAGGGCGCCTGCGATGAGTTTGCTCAATGTCGATGTTCGCGAAAAAGCCTTCGGAGACACGGTTGTCCTTCAGGATATTCACCTGACGCTCGGCGATGGTGAAGCGGCGGTTCTTCTCGGACCAAGTGGGTGCGGGAAAAGCACCTTGCTGCGCATCGCCGCCGGCCTCGACCGGCATTTCTCAGGCGCTGTGAAGGTTCAGCAGGCAAAGGAAGTTCAGGCATCGGACTCACCGCCCATCGCCTTTGTCTTTCAGGAACCCCGCCTGATGCCGTGGCTGACAGTTGCCGAAAACATCGGTTATGCGGCCGGCAAGAAATATGATGTCGAGCGGGTAGAAGGACTGATCAACGATGTGGGCTTGAGCGGCCATGGCGACGCGCTACCGAAAGCCCTTTCAGGCGGCATGGCGCAGCGTGTCGCCATAGCAAGAGCGCTCTATACCCGGCCGCGCATCTTGCTGCTCGACGAACCCTTCAGCGCGGTCGATGCTTTCACGCGGATGAAATTGCAGGACCTTGTCCTGAAACTCGTCGAACAGCGCGGCATTTCCTTCCTGCTCGTCACCCACGATATTGACGAGGCGCTTTATCTCGGTGACCGCATTTACATGATGGGTGCCCATGACGGCCGTATCCAGCAGCGGATAGAAGTGGACGAGCCGCGCCCGCGCGACAGAAGGTCGCCGCAACTCGCCACCCTCAAGAACGAGGTGCTGACTGCCCTGCACAACGCCCACGTCATCTGACTGGCACCGGCATCTTTCTCCGCCCTCACCCTTTCACGCCGGACGAAATCATGATGGCTTCCGTCACGCGCCGCTGGAAGATGACGTAGGCGACGATGACCGGCAGAGCCGCCAGCATGGCAATCGCCATCAGGCGTGCATAAACGATGCCGAAGGTGTCGTTGACCTGCGTGATGCCGACGGGGATCGTCATCATGTTTTCGGACGTGATGACGAGGAAAGGCCAGAAGAAGGCATTCCACACCGTAATGAAGGTCACGATCGCCATGGCGGTCGTAATGCCCCAGTTCAGCGGCAGAAACACCTTGAACAGGATCGTGTATTCGCCGCCACCATCCAGAACCACCGCCTCCCGCATCTCCTTGGGCACGCTGTCGAAGAACTGCTTGTAGACGATGATGACGATTGGCGTGATCAGCTGCGGCAGGATGATGCCCGCCCAGGTATTGATGAGGTTGAGGTTCTTCATCAGGATGAACTGTGTCACGACAAGCGTCTGCGCGGGCACCATGAAACTCGCGAGCACGATGCCATAGAGCAGTCGCCGTCCCGGAAAGCGGATCTGCGACAGCGCATAGGCGCATAACATCGAAATGATGAGCACAGAGACCGTGACGATCGCGGCGGTGCCAATGGAATTCACGTACCAGGTCAACAGCCGCGTATTGAAGATGGCATTCACATAGGCACCAAGCTGGAACTCATCAGGCAGTAGCGACGTGTTGCCCGCAACATTCTCGTCCGAGCGCAACGACGTCACGAACCCCCAGTAAAGCGGGAAAATCCATACCAGTGCTGCCGAAAATGTCAGCAGGGTCAGGATGACGTTCTCAAGTCTTTTGGTCAGGCTCATGAATTCCTCCGGATGCGTAGCAACTGGAACTGGAGAACGGATACGATGACGATCAACAGGAAAAGCACGGTCGCCACGGCCGATGCATAACCGCCATTGTTCATCTGGAAGGCTTCCCGGTAGACCTTAAGGAGAAGCACGAAACTGGAATTGAAGGGTCCGCCGCCGCTCAAGAGGTAGATCTGGTCGAATATCTTCAGTTGCAGGATCAATTGCAGCGTCAGGATCAGCGCGGTCACCGGCCACAGAAGCGGCCATGTGACGCGCCGGAACTTTTGCCATGTCGTTGCGCCATCAAGAGCTGCGGCCTCATAAAGCTCGGTCGGAATGTTTCGCAAGCCGGCAATGAAGAGCAGAACGTTAAAACCGTTCGTCCACCAGATGGTGACGACAGCGACCATCGGCATGACCCAATTGGGGTTCTTGAAAACCGCGACCGGTTTGCCCGCCAGCAACGAAATGACCGGTTGGAGAATGCCGAACTGCAGGTCGAGCATCCAGGCCCAGATTTCGGTGACGACCGAAACCGGCAGGACATAAGGCAGGAAAAACAGGCTCATGGCGATTGTCTGCTTGATGCCGGACAATCGGCTGACCGCAAGCGCAATCAACAGGGCGATGACCGTTGTTGGCACCACCGTCAGCAGCACGAAATAGCCGTTATTCTTGAGCGAGGTGACGAACAGGCGGTCGCTCAGCAATTTTATGTAGTTCTGCAGGCCGACCCAGTTGCCATCGCCGATCAGCGGCGCATCCGTGAAGCTGATGCGTATCATCTCGATCAGGGGGTAAAGAAAGAACGTGGCGAAGACCACGATGAATGGCGTCACCATCGACAGTGCGATCAGCGACTTCTTGCGCCGGTTTTCAATCATAGCCATGGAATGCCTCCGGGACCTCCCGCATTGCACGCTGCCCTCCGGCTGACAGCCAGAGGGCAGTCTCGGATTACTTGAGCTTGCCCTGAAGCTCGGACTTGATCTGCTCGACCGCATCCGCGCCGCTCATGTAGCCCTGGATGGCCGGAGCGATGATATTAAGCGCCGCATCGTAAGCGGGTGAGGCAACTCCGGTAATCGTGGTCTTCGGATCGAACACTGCCGCCTCCGCCAGCGAGGCATATGTGGCATTCGGCTGCATCGCCTTGTATTCACTGCTTTCGGTGATCGATTTATAGGCCGGAATATGCCCCGCATCGGCCCAGCTGATGGCGTGTTTTTCCATCCAGCCAATAACCGTCATGACAGCGGCGCGTTTCTCGCCGGAAACGGTCTTGTCACCCTGGTTGGGGATCGCAAAGGCGTGCGAATCCGCCCAGGTGGCGCGCTTGCCCATGAAAGGCGGAACTTCCACAGCGCTCCATTTGAAGCCGAGCTTGCCGTTCTTTTCCAGATCCTTGTAGGTCGGAACTTCCCAGACGCCATTAAGCTGGAAGGCGGATTTGCCAGCGGAGAAGAGTGCAACGGACGCAGGATATTCCGCCTGCTCGGGCGCCCATCCGTTTTCCCGCCATTTCGACATGGTATCGATCGCTTTGGCAGCCTTTTCGGCATTGTCGCCGGCAAGCACCTCGTTATTGGTGACCAGCTCGCCGCCCTGTTGTGAGAACAGTGTATAAAAGACACGCCAGACACCGGCTTCGCCACCCGACTGATAGGTAACCGGCGTCTGAACGCCCTTGTCCTTCGCCCAGGCCAGCGCCTTTTCGAAATCCTCCATCGTCTTGATACCGGTCAACTTCCCCTCGGCATCGAGATAGGGAGACCCTTTCAGAAGATCGGCGTTGTAATAGAGAATAAGGGCATGGATATCGAACGGCACCGCATAAAGCTTGCCGTCGTGGGTTGCCGCTTCGACGGGTGCGCTGAAAAAGTCGCTGGTCTTCAACCCGCCATCATCAAGGTCTTTTGTGGTAATTTCGCTCAATACTTTTTCATCAAGGCCGAGCGGCGCGCGCGACAGGTGATAGGTCATGACATCAGGCCCCTCACCCACGGCGGACGCCGTGCGTACCTTGGTATAGAACGGAACGCCCCACTCTAGCGTCGTTCCCTTGATCTGAATGTCAGGGTGCTCCTTGTTGAAGGCAGCAATCAGGGCTTTCATGCGCACGCCGTCGCCGCCCGACAGAAAGTCCCACCAGACGATATCCTGCTTCGCCAGTGCCGGCAGGGCGCTCAGGCCCAGAACCGTACCAACAAGCAATGTCTTGATCAGTCGCATCGTTCACTCCTCCCGTTTGTTGGAAACACCCCGTTCAAGGGGCGGTCTGCTACTGCATCGAAAGGCGCCTCCTCGCGCCTATCGCAACCTTTTGCCGTCGCTGCCGAAAACCATGATGTGATCGGGCGAAGCACTCAGTGAGACGGACCGGCCATCCAGCCGCTCGCGCGAGCCCTGCCGCTGCACGACAAGTTCTTTCCCGGCACGCGTTCGGGTATAGAGATAGGAAAGGTCTCCAAGCTCCTCCGCCACCTCGACATTGACAGGCAAAGCACCCTCTTGCGTGATCGCCAGATGCTCGGGCCTTATGCCGATTTCGACCCGCTGACCGGGGGAAACCGGATGCGAAAGCCGGGCTTCGAGGTGCTTTTCACCACCTTCAGGCGCAAGCATAACGATGCCGTCCCGCTGCCCGACGATGTCGGCAGCAAGGAAATTCATCGCGGGCGATCCGATGAAGCCAGCGACGAAACGATTGTCCGGATCGTCGTAAAGGGTGAGCGGCGCACCGGCCTGTTGCACGATGCCGCCCTTCAGCACGAAAATCTTGTCCGCAAGCGTCATGGCCTCTACCTGGTCATGCGTGACGTAGATCATCGTGGCGCCGAGCTTGCGGTGAAGCCGGGTCAGTTCCAGCCGCATCTGCACGCGCAGTTCCGCATCCAGGTTCGACAGGGGTTCATCGAAGAGAAACACCTTCGGCTGTCGCACGATCGCGCGGCCTATGGCCACGCGCTGCCTCTGGCCGCCGGAAAGCTGTGATGGCTTCTTGTGCAGATTGTCCTCGAGCTGGAGGATGCGGGCAGCTTCCCCCACTCTCTCATTCACCTCCGCTTTCGGCCGGCGGGCGAGACGCAGGCTGAAAGCCATGTTCTCGAACACCGTCAGATGCGGGTAAAGCGCATAATTCTGGAAGACCATGGCAACGCCGCGATCCGCCGGCTCGACAGCGGTGACGTCGCGCTCGTCGATGGCGATGTGACCGCCGCTGGTTTCCTCAAGACCGGCGATCATGCGCAACAGGGTGGATTTTCCGCAACCGGATGGCCCCACGAAAACCGCGAAGCTGCCCGTCGGAATCTCCATCGAAACGTCCCGGATGGCTGCAAAGGAGCCGAAGGACTTGGCGATATTGCTGAGACGGACACCCATCACCGCCTCACTGAACCTTCACGCGCAGAACATGATAGGACAGCGCCGGCACGGAGCCTTTGAGCGCCCCATCCTCGACACCAATGCCGCTGCCCGGCACCGGCACGACGCGGTCAGGTTGATCCGGACCGTTGCCGATCCTCAGATCATATCCCGCCATGGAAAGATGCAGGCTGAGTGACACAGGCGAAAAGCCGGTGAGACCGACATTGAGCTCTGCTGCTTCGGTCAGATGACGATTGAGGACAAACAGCGTCACCACGCCCTCGTCCTCATCAAACACGCCGGCGACATCGAGATATTTGACGTCATCGGCCGCGTTGCAGTCGTAGGTCGGGCAATCGACGGCAATGTTCAGTGCAACGCCGCGACCATAAAGCGAGGCGAACTGATAGGGATAATAGATGGTCTGGCGCCATGCCGGTCCGTTCTTTTCAGCGCGGATGGGGGCGATGACATTGACGAGCTGGGCAATGCAGGCGATGCGCACCCTGTCCGAGCGACGGATGAACTCGTTGAGCAACCCGGCCACGAAGAGAGCATCCTCGAAATTGTAGGTCTCCTCCAGAAGTGCAGGCGCTTCCGGCCAGTCCCAGCTCTTGATGCGTTTACCGTCGTCTTCGCGGATATGGTACCAAACATTCCACTCGTCGAAGCAGATGGAGACATCGTTCTTGGCGCGCTTCTTGGCTTTCACGTAATCGATGACACCGGCGATAGTCTGAATGTAGCGCCCTGTTTCTTCGATCTTGCCGAAGTAATTCAGCGTGTCGCGGCTGTTATTGCCGAAATATTTATGCAGTGAGATGTGGTCCACATTCTCGTAGCATTCTTCCAGCACCTCGCGCTCCCATTCGGGATAGGTCGGCATGCCGTCGTTGGAACTTCCGCAAACGATTGCCTCGATGGTGGGGTCGAAACCCTTGAAGGCTTTCGCGGTTTCGTTTGCCAGCCGGCCATACTCCACCGCCGTCTTGTGGCCAATCTGCCAGGGGCCGTCCATCTCGTTGCCGAGGCACCACATCTTCACGCCATGCGGCTTTTCGGCGCCGTGGCTGCGGCGAAGGTCGCTAAGCTCGGTGCCGCCGGGAAAATTCACGTATTCGAGAAAGTTGCGGGCATCATCCAGACCACGGGAACCGAGGTTGACGGCGAGCATCATCTCGATGCCTGCCATCGACGCCCAGTCTGCGAACTCATTGACGCCGATCTGGTTGGTTTCCTTGGAGCGCCATGCAAGATCAAGCCGCACGGGCCGTTTGTCACGGGGGCCGATGCCGTCTTCCCAGCGATAGGCCGAAACGAAGTTGCCGCCGGGATAACGGATCGCCGGAATCTTTAGATCCTGCACGAATTTCAGCACATCCTTGCGAAAACCGTTTTCATCCGCCTGCGGATGGCCGGGCTCGTAAATCCCGCCATAGATCGCCCGCCCCATATGTTCGATGAAGGCGGAATATAGGCGATCGTCGATACGCCCAATCCGGAAGTCCCGGTGGACTGAAACCCGCGCTTTCATAGGCTCTCCTCCCATGCGCATTTATATCTTAAAATATGATATAAACCATATTTCATAATATAGTTGCCAATGGAAGCCGCGCCTGTCAACCGCGAAAATCATACTTTATGAAATTGGCCCGATCAGTCTGCGGTGCGCAGACGCAATACGATGTCCTGATCGTAATTCCCAAAGCCCCGGCCGAAGATGTTGAGCCCGCCCGGATGCTTTGCATCCGCCTTTACCTCGATCCGCAGACGGATTGAGCGGTGGCTGGACAGATCTATATCCGCAAGCGTCACATCGGAAATGCGCGTACCATCGACATAGGTTCCCTGGGCAGTAATGCGCCAGGTTTTAAGCATTCCATACTGCGAGCCGGACAGTTTCCACCAGTCGGGCGTAAACGTACCGCGCTTGTCGCCGAAATCCCCGGGCGAGGTCCAGACCCCGATCTCCTTGCCGTTGACGGAGAGGGTAATGTCTGACGGCCAGTTGCTGTGCGTTCCTGGCACCTCGGAACTGACCTCCATCGAAAACTCGACTTCCTCGACGTTTCGCCCCTGTATCTTGGCATTATTGGGGAATTGGTACTCAACATGACCCGATGTGAACCACAAAAGTGCAGTCTTCATGCGGTCGGGATCCATGAAGGTATCAGGGACATCCAGAAGTCCGATAATGCCCTCCGGCGAACAGATGCCGCAAGGCGCGGTCACCGAACTCTGCGTATAGAGGCCGAGCGGCATGGCGACGGCAATGTAGTTGGATACAGCCGGCGTCTCGGGGCTTCGAAACGAAACGATAAGCTCGTCGCAGGTCGCAAAACAGATTTTCTGGCTGCCCTTGCGCGCCTTGCGCGTTTCGGTTCGCAGCAGCCCCGCCTCTTCAAGAACGGTCACACCGGCCGACACGGTGGACTGGGGAAGGTCCAGCCTCTGCGCGATCTCGTTGACATTGAGACCGTTGGCCTCGTGCAGCAGCTTCAATATCTGCACACGGATCAGCGACGCCGCCGCCTTCAAAACATCGAATTCTTTTTCAGCGTCAATAAGTAGGAAATTGGGAGCCATTGTCTAATCTTCAGATTTAGCGATCTAGATCAGAATTTCTGGCTTAAATATTTTATGCTGTCCAGCATTGTTTGTCGTGTCGATATATTCAAAGTCAGACACGCAAGGAAGGATTGCGAATGGAGGCAGCGCAGGCGGTTTCGATACCGCATGCGCTGCCTCTTTTTCCTTACCCGCGCTTGCGCAACGTGCGGGTGCCGGTATCGACAAGATTCTGCGCTGCCTCATCCACAGTGGCGCGGCCAAAGGCGAGTGAGTCGGCAATCGGACGCATTACCCCACGGTCGAACTCATTGGCGCCGATGGGGGCAGGCTCCGGATAGGTGTCGAGCTTGCCGGACAGGCTCTCGATGTAATCCACCGTCTTGCGTTCGGTCTCGTTGAGGCTTGGCAACACAGCTTCGCGCACCTTCTTCGCCGGCGGCACGCCGCGTTCGACGCCGAGAACCTTTCCCGCTTCCAGATCGTTGACAAAGAAGTTGATGAACTTCGCCGCAGCTTCCGGAGTGGTGGAGGTGGACGAAATGCACCAGATAAGCCCCGGCCGGTAATAATGCCCGGTCGGTTTTCCCGGTCCCTCACCCGGCAGCATGCCAATGGACAGCGTCTTCTTGTTGAGCGCCTGGTAACCGACAAGCTGGTTGGAATAGGCAAAGCCGATTGCGGAATTGCCAAGGGTCAGCGCGTTGGATTCGATGGTATTGTCATCGCGCGTCTGGATATCGGCAGAGACGCAAAGCTTGTTCTCGCGCAGATCCTCCCAATAGGCGAACCATTCCTTGGCATCTTCCTTGTTGAAACCGATGGTGCCGTCCTGGAACAGGAGCTTGCCGCGCTGGCGCAGCCAGACATCGAAGACGTAGTGATAACGGGCACCATAGGGCACCGCCCAATAATTGCGCCGCGCCGGAGCGTTCTTCTTGAAATCGCGCGCCAGTTCCGCCAGCCCCTTCCAGGTGATCTGCTCCTTCGGCACGGAGACGCCGGCCTCCTTCAGCGTCTCTGCATCATACATCATGCAGAACGAATTCAGCCCGAGACCGACGCCGTAAAGCTTGCCGTCGATGCGGCAAAGATCCACTTCGCTTTTGCCGAAATTGGAAAGATCAAGCGACGAGCCGACAAACTGGTCAAGTTCCATGCAGGCCCCACGGCCGGAATAATCGGCAATGGTGGAAGGCTCGAGCTGAAAGATATCGGCGACGTTACGTCCCGCCATGGACGTCGCAAGCTTGGTCCAATAGTCGGAACCGGCGATCATCTCGCCGCTGATGACCGTTTGTGGATCTGCCTTCTGGTAGAGGGCAATCACATCATTGGTGCGCTTGTTGCGGTCAGCCGAACCCCACCATACGCAACGAAGCCGGGTTTCGGCCGCCATCGCGCGGAAACCGCCCGCCGCCGCGCCAAGACCTGCCAGTGCCGCCGTCACCAAAAATCCACGTCTATCGATAGTTTGCATCTGCTCCTCCCGCGTTTTGCAAATTTCTCACTTATCACTTAAATTCTTGCAAATTTTCATTATTTGCAATATTTGCATCATAATAGAATTTTTTGCAAGCGCAGGAGACGACATGAACGATACGCCCGACATAAGCCGCCCGCGCCAGTCGGATATCGCCCAGCGTGCAGGGGTTTCCATCAGCACGGTCTCACGGGTTCTCGCCGGGGAAAAAGGCATCAGCGCATCGATCCAGACCAAGGTTCTGGGCGTGGCGGCGGAACTTGGTTATCCGCTGCGGCCAGTCACCAGCCAGACCGGCGGCATCTCGCTGGAGGGCAAGAAAATCCTCGCCCTCATGTCCGCCGAACGAGCGACCGGCGATATCGGCGCCTTTTATCACGATATTTTCGACATGCTGCGCAGCCTTGCGCAGACAGAGGGTTTCGAACTAGATATCCGGCTGCTGCACCAGAGGCAGATCGACGACGCCCTTACACAGCGGGTCTGCGAGGTCGATGGCCTTCTCGCCATTGGTCTTGACCCCGAAGAGGAGATCATCCACCGCATCACGCAGGGTGTGCTGCAACCGGTTCTCGTCAATAGCGCCGATCCCTCGATGATGCTGGATTGCGTCTCGCCCTCCAATTTTTACGGCGGGGCGATGGCCGCGCGGCGGCTGCTGGAACTGGGGCACCGCAAGGTCGCCTATATCGGTCCGCAACACCGTCACACTATAAGAGAGCGCATGCGGGGCTTTCGGCAGGTTATCATCGAGGAAGAGGGTGCCACCTATGAGGAGTTTCTGCTTTCCACGGCGGATAGCGGCTTCGGGCAGGCCGGTGATGCGGTTCGTCAGCTGCTGGCCAAAAACCCCGATCTGACTGGCATTTTCTGCATGAACGATGCGATCGCGCTCGGCGCGCTGGGAGCAGCACAAGAGCTTGGCCTCGGGGTACCGGACGATCTTTCCATCATCGGCTTCGACGACCTGCCCTTCGCCGAACTTTCCACTCCCCGGCTCAGCACAATCCGGGTAGACCGCCGCGAGATTGCCCGCGAGGCGGTGGAGCTGATGCGCCGCCGGCTGGCGGAGCCATCGGCCAATGCCCGGCAGGTTCAGCTGGGTGTACAGCTTGTGGAAGGACAGACCGCGGGTCGAGCAAAAAAGACGGGAAAGGCGGCGCGCGATGCATAAGCCAGCAAACCATGATCCAATGACCCGCTTCAATCCGCTTTACGGCAATCCACTCAAGACCCGCGCCGACGTCAGACGGGCATTAGACGACAGTTTCGCACCGCTGCTTCCCTATTTCTCAGAGAGCGGAGCAAGAGTGACGCTAAGCGGCACGGCCGCGCATTTCGACCGGGCAGCGGCCGATCTGGAAGGATTTGCGCGACCACTCTGGGGCATCGCGCCGCTTGCGCTCAGCGGCGATGCCTTCGCCCATTGGCCGCTTCTGGCCAGAGGCATCGCCAATGGCACCGATCCCGCCCATGCCGATTACTGGGGCGATGTGCGGCAGAAGGATCAGCGGCTGGTGGAACTGGCCGCCCTCGGCTTTGCGCTTCGGCTTGCGCCGCAACATCTGTGGGAACCCTTGTCCGAAGCGCAAAAGGCGAATGTGCGCCATTATCTTCTGGCGGCGCGCGAGCGCATCTATGCCGACAATAACTGGAAGTTTTTCCGGGTGATGGTCGATGCGGCGCTCGATCATCTCGGTATCGAATTCGACCGGAGCCTCACCGAAACATATCTGAAAGAGCTGGACGGATTTTACATCGCCGACGGCTGGTATCGCGACGGCAACTATCGCCGCATCGACCACTACATCGCCTTCGCCATGCATTTTTACGGGCTGATCTACGCGAAAATCAGCAAACCGGATGATGCATACGCCGAACGTTACCGGGAACGTGCCCGCCTGTTTGCCGGGGATTTCGCAAGCTGGTTCGATGAGGATGGTGGCGCGCTGGCCTTTGGCCGCTCCATGACCTACCGTTTCGCCTGCGGCGGCTTCTGGGGTGCCCTCGCCTTCGCGGATGAGGAAGCGATGCCCTGGGGGGAGATCAAGGGGCTTTATCTGAAACATCTGCGCTGGTGGGCGGGAAAGCCGATTGCCGACCGCGACGGCGTGCTTTCCATCGGTTACGCCTATCCGCAACTGACCATGTCGGAAAGCTATAATTCGGCGGGTTCGCCCTATTGGGCCTTCAAGGCTTTCCTGCCGCTCGCCCTGCCGGAAAGCCACCCCTTCTGGCAGGCGGAGGAAAAGCTGCCAGACACATCCACAAAACCACGGCCGCTCGTTCATCCCGGCATGGTGATGATGCGCAGTAAGAGCAACGTCACGGCGCTGACGAGTGGGCAGGAAAACCTGTCCATGCGCGGCGGGCCGGAGAAATACGCCAAATTCGCCTATTCCTCGCGTTACGCTTTCGGCGTGGAAGTGGACGAGCGCGGTTTCAAGACCAATGGTTTCGACAATATGCTGGCCTTTTCCGAAGATGGCCACCACTACCGGGTGCGCGAAACCAACCGCACTGTGCTCTTGGCTGGCACCAATCTTCGAGCGACTTGGAACCCATTCCCCGATGTCGAGGTCGAAACGACGCTGGTTGCCGCGGGAGAGTGGCATATCCGGTTGCACCGGATTACTTCCGCGCGGCCACTTTTGGTCACCGAAGGCGGCTTTGCGATAAACCGCAACGATGGCGACCGCGATGCGGTGACCGAAGACAGCGGCCGGGCAACGGCCGATTGCGGCACCGACATATCCGCGATCATCGATCTCGGCTCCAGCGCATCCCGCCAGGGCGTGGCGTTGAAGGCGCTGCCCAATACCAATCTCATCAATGCCAAAACCACGGTGCCGCAATTGCGGGGCGACATTCCAGCGGGCAAAACCCTGCTCGCCTGCGCCGTCTTTGTGGGACTGGCGGGACCTGAAAGCGAAACAGCTTTGGCGACAGTTCCCGCACTTCCGGACAGGGAAGCGCTTGACCGCCTGTTTGTTGAGCGCGGTGTTCCGGTAAGCAGCATGGCGGCGGCGGGAGAACCGCAATGATGAGCCCGCGTCCGCGTCTCAGCCTTGCCATGGACCCGGAGCGGACGCAGCATGTGCTGACGCCACAGGCGCTTGAAAAGCTGTCGCAGAGCGTCGACATCCTCGATACCCGGCCGGTCTGCGATTTTCACGACCCAGCTGTGACTGCCCAGTTGGAGAGAACAGATATTCTTCTGACTGGCTGGGGTTGTCCCGAGATCGACATGCGGGAACTGGCAATGATGCCGAACCTTCGGTTGATTTCACATGCCGCCGGGACGGTGAAATACTTCCTGTCCCAGGCAGTTTTCGAACGAAACGTTACGGTGTGCAGCGCGGCCGAGGCGAATGCGCAGCCGGTCGCGGAGTTTACGCTGGCAATGATCCTGCTGTCCGGCAAGCGTACCTTCGGTTTCCGGCGCATCTACGGAGAGGATCGCGCACGGCGAAACGTCGACCGCCTGCAGTCGCAGGTCATCGGCAATCTCGGCCTGACCGTCGGCATTGTCGGGGCGTCACGCATCGGACGTCGGGTCATCAATCTGCTGCAGCCCTTCGATCTCGATCTCATCCTTTTCGACCCGTTTTTAAGCGCGGTGGAGGCACAAAAGCTCGGTGTGCGTCTCGTATCGCTCCGCGAGCTTATGGCGGTAAGCGACGTCATTTCCCTGCACGCGCCATCCCTGCCGCAAACCCGGCATATGATCGGCGCCGATGCGCTTGCCCTGATGAAGGACGGAGCGACCTTGATCAACACGGCCCGCGGCGCGCTAGTGGACGAAGACGCCCTGCTGGCGGAACTGAAAACCGGACGCATAGAGGCCGTCATCGACGTGACCGATCCGGAAGTGCCGTCACCAGAGTCACCTTTCTACAGCCTTCCGAACGTGTTCCTGACGCCGCATATCGCCGGCGCCGTCGGCCTTGAACGCGCCCGGCTCGGCGACATGGCGATTGCCGAGATCGAACGCTTCTGCCGCGCAGAACCATTGCAACAGCAGGTACGTCCGGAACATCTGGAACTGATCGCATGAGAATTTTCGAGCCGGGCCTCTGCTCTGTCACCTTCAGGTCCATGACGCCGCAGGCCGTGATTAACCTTGCCGTTGCAAATGGCATCAAGGCGATAGAATGGGGTGCCGATATCCATGTGCCACCTGGCGACTTAGAAAATGCAAGGGATGTGGCGGCGCGTACGGTGAAAGCCGGTCTTACCGTCTCTTCCTACGGATCCTACATTTTCGCACCGGATTTTGCGCCGGAGGATGTGACCGCAGTTCTGGAAACCGCGAAAGCGCTCGGCACCGGCCATATCCGCATCTGGCCCGGCAGCCGCAAACGCCCATCCGCGGATTATTCACCAGAGGAACGCCGTGCGGCAACCGACGCGTTGGCGGCACTTGCCCGGCGGGCAGACGACTACGGAATGACAATCGGCCTCGAATATCACCCCAATTCGCTGACCGACACGCTGCCCTCGGCCTTGCAGCTCATGCAGGATTTGCCGATGCCTAACCTGTTCTTTTACTGGCAGCCAGCCCCAGGTCTACCGCTGGATGACGCCCTTGCGGAAATATCCGCGCTCGGCTCGCGCATCTGCCACCTGCACGTCTTCGCTTGGCTCGCCGATGCCAGCCGCCTGCCGCTCGGCGAGCGCGCGGACTATTGGCGGGCTTGCGTTGATGCCTTGCCAGCAAGCGACTGGATAGAACCGGCTTATGCGATGCTGGAGTTCGTCAAAGGTGACAACGTCGCCCAGTTCTCGGAAGATGCGGCGGTGCTGAGCGAGATTCTCGCCCGCTCTTAGAACCGCTTGTTTTTTATCGAAAACCGACGCGGCGGACTAAAATTCGCTATCCATCACAACCGCCCACTGCCCTCATCCCTGTACCCCCTATAGGGAACCAGCCAGCCCAAGTCTTTGGGCTGATTGATTTCATCGCCGCGCAGACGCGTCAGCTGGACTCCTGTGACAAGCACAGGAATAAGGGAAGGTCTGTTCCTCCCCCCGGTTTTTCCTCTTATATTCGCCGCCCATCCGCCCCGAACAGATGCGTCTTCGCCAGATCAAACGCAAAGGGAATGGTCTCGCCGATGCGGATATGGCGCTGGCCGTCCAGCAGCAGGGTAGCGGGCTGGCCATCTGGGGTGCTGGTATAAACCACCGTCGAGCCGCCGAGATGTTCAACGAGCTGGATGGACGCATCGCCAAGCGAGGCCGATTGCGCCTGTGGGTTTACGTGTTCGGGACGAATGCCGAAAGTGAGTGGCTCGCCTTCCTCAGCCGCGACCGGCTTTTCGAGCAGAATGCGCTGGCCGGCGACCTCGATGGTACGGTTGGAGCTGTCGCCTGAAGCCACTTTCGCGGAAAGGAAGTTCATCTTTGGCGAACCGATGAAACCCGCCACAAACTGGTTGGCCGGATTGTTGTAGAGATCAAGCGGGCGGCCGACCTGCATGATGCGGCCGTCACGCAGGACCACGATCTTGTCGGCCATCGTCATGGCCTCCACCTGGTCATGCGTCACATAGATCATGGTGCTGCCGAGCGTCTGGTGCAGCTTGGCAATTTCGACACGCATCTGCACGCGCAGTTCCGCATCAAGGTTGGACAGGGGTTCATCGAACAAAAAGATTTTCGGCTCGCGGACGATAGCCCGACCGATGGCGACACGCTGGCGCTGGCCGCCAGAAAGCGCCTTCGGCTTGCGCTGTAACAACGGACCGATCTGCAGGATATCGGCAGCTTTCTGCACCCGCGCCTCGACTTCCGGTTTCTTGTAACCCGCCGTCTCCAGCCCAAAAGCGAGGTTCTTGTAAACGCTCATATGCGGATAAAGCGCATAGGACTGGAACACCATGGCGATACCGCGCTTGGAAGCGGCTGTTTCGTTGACCCTTTCGCCATCGATGCGAAGATCACCCTCGGAGATTTCCTCCAGACCGGCGATCATGCGCAGAAGCGTAGATTTGCCGCAGCCCGAGGGGCCGACGAAAACGGTGAACTCGCCCGGCTCGATCTTGAGATCGATGCCGTGGACGACCGGAAAGGCGCCGAACCGCTTGACGATTTTTTCCAGAGTAATGCTGCTTGCCATGCTGTTTCTCCCGACCGTCGCGCTGCAGACAAGGCAGCCGCGACGGTGTTGATGTTCTGCAATTCGTTTTCGGTCCCGTTTCGTCCGTTCAGCGTTTCATTCCGGTGGTAGCGATGCCTTCAATCAGCAGCCGCTGGAAGAACAGGAAGAACAGGAAGACCGGTACCAGCGACAGGTTGGACATGGCGAAAAGCGACGTCCAATCCGAGCTGCCGGTGGAATCCACGAAGGATCTGAGGCCGAGCTGCACGGTGTAGGTGTTGATGTCGTTCAGATAGATCAACGGACCGAAGAAATCGTCCCAGGTCCAGATAAAGGAAAAGATCGCGGCCGTTGCCAGAACCGGCAGAGAGAGGGGCAGCATGATCTTCCAGTAAATGCGGAAGGGCGAGCAACCGTCCATCACCGCTGCCTCATCCAGCTCACGCGGAATACCCCGGAAGAACTGCACCATCAGGAAGATGAAGAAGGCGTCGGTTGCCAGATATTTCGGCACAATCAGCGGCAGCGACGTATTCACCCAACCCATTTCCAGAAACAGGATATATTGCGGGATGAGCACAACGTGATAGGGCAGCATCAAGGTGCCGAGCATCAGCGCGAACCAGAAATTGCGCCCACCGAACCGCAGGCGGGCGAAAGCGAAGGCGGCAAGTGAGCAGCCAACGACGTTGCCGATGGTGGCGAGCACCGAGATGAAGAACGAGTTCCAGAAGAATTGCCCGAAACTGACTTGGAGCCCGGTCCAGCCGCGAATATAGCCGCCGAAATCAACCGACGAAGGAATGAGCGAAGAGGAACCGAACAGCTCGTCCTGCGGGCGGAACGAACCCGAAATCATCCACAGGATCGGATAAAGCATCGCAAAGGAGGCAAGGATCAGCACCGCATGCAGCAAAACCGACATTAGCGGTGAGCGTTGCGGGCCTTGTCCCGGCCGGGGAGCGGTAACAGCGTCAGTCATCGTAATGCACCCAGTATTTCGCGCTGAGGAACGAGAAGGCCGTGAACAGCGCGATGATGATCACGAGAATCCAGGCAAGCGCCGAGGCATATCCCATGCGGAAGAAACCGAAGGCTTCCTGGTAGAGATAGAGCGTGTAGAACAGCGTCGAGTTGATCGGCCCGCCCGTGCCTTCGGAAATGATGAAGGCGGGCGTGAAGGCCTTGAAGGCATCGATCGTCTGGATCACGGCGTTGAAGAAGATCACCGGCGTCAACAGCGGCAGCGTAATGCGGAAGAACTGCCGCATCTTGCTCGCGCCGTCGATATCGGCGGCCTCGTACATATCCTGCGGGATTTGCCGGAGCCCTGCGAGGAAGATGATCATTGGCGAGCCGAACTGCCAGACGGACAGGATCACCAGCGTGTAGAGCGAGTAGTCCGGATTGGAAATCCAGCTCGGCCCCTCATAACCGAAAACCTGCCACAGGACCATGTTGACGAGGCCATCTGACGCGAAAAGCTGCCGCCAGAGAACAGCGATCGCCACGCTGGAACCGAGCAGCGACGGCAGATAGAAGATCGCCCGGTAAAGCGTGAGCCCCTTTATGCCGCGATTGAAGGCGAGCGCCACCAGCAGTGCAAAAATCAGCTTCAACGGCACCGAAAGCAGCACATAGGTAAAGGTGACCTGCATGGCGGCTGCGAATTTAGGGTCGGCAGTGGCGATGCGCACATAATTGGCCGCCCCCACCCAGTCCGGGGATTGAAGCAGGTCATAATTGGTGAAGGACAGATAAAGCGACACCAGCGCAGGCCCGAGGGTAAGACCGAAGAAACCGATCAGCCACGGCAGGAGAAACAGGTATGCGTGAACGTTGCGGTCCAAAAGCCGCTTCACGCCTGCCCGCTTCGGGAGAGCCGCGCCACGGCTCTCCTCCACGAGAGTTTCAGATCGAAAGGCCATCTGCCATCACTTCCGTTTAATGACGGTTTCGGATTCCTTGACGAGCCGGTCACCACCCTCAGCCGCCGAAATCTTGCCAAAGCCGATCTCTTCCGCTGTACGTTTCAGGACGAAGGCGAATTCGCCTGCACCCGGAGGGGGTGCCGGCGGCAGATCGCCAACGCCGGGGGTAATCGCGGCAATATATTCCACCATGCTCTTGCTGACGGCATCGAGCTTGGCGGTCAGCGCGTTACGCATCGCTTCCGATGCCGGAACGCCGCGCTCAACACCCAGAACATCGACGCCCTGTGGTTCGGCAACGAGAAAGTTGATGAAACCGACCGCCTGCTCGATGCCGGCACTGCCATTGGCGACGCTGATGAGCATGGATGGTTTCAGGTAGTGACCGGAAGGACCATCCTTCTTGCTTTTCGGATAGGAGGTCATAGCCAGCTTGGCTTTGTTGAGCGCCTGATAACCGACAAACTGGTTGGAATGGGCAAATGCCGTTGCCGCCTTGCCCGTCGTCAGCGCGTTGGTTTCAATATTCAACTGGTCGAGCGCCTGAATATCGGCCGGCACGCATGCACCGCTCTTGCGCAAATCCGCCCACATGGTGAACCATTTGGTCGCGTCGGTCGGATCAAAACCGATACCGCCATCCTGTGTGTAGAGTGATTTGCCGTTCTGACGCAGCCAGTTCTCGAAGCTCGGCTCGACGCCGCTGGCATCGGCCGTGGCGTAATAGCCGGGCTTGGGCTTGTTCTTGCTGAGCTTGGCGGCGTTTTCGGCAAACTCTTCCCAGGTCTGCCCGATCGCTGGCGGGGTCGCGCCGGATTTTTCCCAAGCCGCCTTGTCGAAGAAGACAGCGCTGGAATTCACGCCAAGATTAACCCCGTAAAGCTTGCCGTCGACCCGACCGGAGTCGATGTTCATCTTGCCGAAATCTTCTATCTTCAGGCCCTTGCCAATATAGTCATCAAGGGGAGCAAGGGCGCCGCGCCGGCCATATTCGAAGATGTAGCGATAATCCATCTGGATCAGATCAGGCGCGTTGCGGCCTGCCACCTGCGTGGCAAGGCGCGGCCAGTAGTCGCTCCAGCCGGCAAATTCCCCGGCAATATCGAGATCCGGCTTGATTTGCTTATATGCGGCGATCGCCTTGTTGGTGCGATCCGCACGCTCCTGCGATCCCCACCACAACATACGCAGCCGCGCGGCCTGAGCCTGCGCCGAACCACCTCCCAATGTTGCGAGTGAAAGGGCCGCAAGCCCTGCTGAAAGCACACTTCTCCTGTGAAGCATCACGGGCATTGGCAACTCCTCCCTAATTGACTGCCAAATTGATGATGGGGGTAAACGACTATTGCCGTTTTATAACTAATTGGTTACATGGGAACACCGATCGCCAACATTGTCAAGCGGGTGCTAAGATGGACGAAACGACGAAAAACCAGCTGCCCGATCCGGCCGTCGAGGAAACGCCTGCCCCCAAGCGCAAACGCGGGGCGGCACAGGTGCGAAACCCGGAGAGAACACGCGCCGCCATTCTTGAAGCCGCCCGCCGCGAGGTGGCCGCGAAGGGCTTGGCGGGCGCGAGAATCGATGTCGTGGCGCGGCGCGCCGGCACCAACAAGCGGATGATCTACCATTATTTTGGCGACAAGGACGCGCTTTATCTCGCCGTTCTGGAGGACGCCTATCGCCATATCCGCCACACCGAACGGCGGCTGGACCTGACCCGCAAGGCGCCTTCGGAAGGCTTGCGGGAACTCGCGCTTTTCACCTGGCATTATTTTCTGGATCACCCGGAATTTCTGAGCATTCTCGCAACAGAAAACCTCAACAAAGCCCGTTATCTCAGGCAATCCGCTACGATTGCGGCGATGCATTCGAACTTCATCTCCGAGCTTGAGGACGTGCTGCGGCGCGGCCGCGATACTGGCGAATTCCGTGACGGTCTCGATCCGATCGACGTCTATCTGACGATCGCCTCGCTCGGCGCCTTTTATCTTTCGAACCGATTCACGCTGTCGACGATCTTCCAGCGCGACCTGACCGACCCCGCCGAACTTGAACGCTGGGGCCAGCATATCGTCGATACCCTGCTTGCTGCGGTGCGGCCGGTCTGAGCCGTAAAAACCGAATTTCCCTTTAACAACAGCGACGACGCGCCATTCGCATCCGCGAAGCGCGTCGTTTCCTTTTGCGGCGCGGCACAAACCCGTGATTTCTGCCGCCGCAAGTGCATGTGAATTTCCTGCCAAAAACACCTTGACAGATCGCATCCTTCACGACCACAAATAACCAAATGGTTACAAATTGCCATGTTTGACGGAAGCGGCTTTCGGGAAAAGGCCGCCTTGGGAGGAAATTCATGAAACGTATCGGCGTCATCATGCACGGCATCACCGGCCGCATGGGTTACAACCAGCACCTCGTGCGCTCCGTTCTCGCCATTCGCGATCAGGGCGGCGTGGTTTTGAAGAGCGGCGAAAAGGTCATGCTCGACCCCATTCTGGTCGGCCGAAACGGTGCGAAAATCGAGGAAATCGCTAAAAAGCACAATGTCGCGCGCTGGACGACCGACATCGACGCCGCCCTTGCGAACCCGGATGACACGCTTTTCTTCGACGCCGGCACGACGCAGATGCGTGGCAGCCTGCTCGAAAAAGCCATCAAGGCGGGCAAGAACGTCTATTGCGAAAAGCCGATTTCCGACAGCGTGGCAGAGGCGCTGGCAATTGCCAGACTGGCCGAAAGCGCCGGCATCAAACACGGCGTGGTGCAGGACAAGCTGTTCCTGCCCGGCCTTCGCAAGCTGGCGATGCTGCGTGACAGCGGCTTTTTCGGCAAGATCCTCTCGGTGCGCGGCGAGTTCGGCTATTGGGTTTTCGAAGGCGATTGGCAGCCGGCGCAGCGTCCTTCGTGGAATTACCGCCTAAAGGATGGCGGCGGTATCATCCTCGATATGCTGTGCCACTGGCGTTATGTGCTCGATAATCTATTCGGACCGGTGAAATCCGTAAGTTGCCTCGGCGCCACCCATATCCCCGAGCGTTTCGATGAACAGGGCCACGCCTATGCGGCGGATGCCGACGATGCCGCCTACGCCACCTTCGAGCTGGAAGGCGGCGCCATCGCCCATATCAACTCTTCCTGGGCGGTGCGTGTGCGCCGCGATGATCTCGTCACGTTTCAGGTTGATGGCACGCATGGTTCGGCCGTGGCGGGTCTCACTAAATGCTGGACCCAGCACCGCACCAATACGCCGAAACCGGTGTGGAACCCTGACCAGCCCCAGACCATCGATTTCTACAAGACCTGGCAGGAAGTGCCTGACAACGTCACTTATGACAACGGTTTCAAGGCGCAGTGGGAAATGTTCGTGCGTCACCTCGTCGACAACGACCCATGGCCCTATGGGCTGATGGAGGGCGTGAAGGGCGTGCAATTGGCCGAACTGGGGCTGAGATCATGGAAGGAACGCCGCTGGCTCGACGTTCCCGCACTTTCCTGAGGAGGCGACAGTGAGCGAACTCAAGCTTCCAAAGGACGACCGCAGCATCGAGGTCTACAGGCTATCAGGCGCGCCGGTCGCCATTGAGAAACGAAGTGCGGCGGATTTCAATCGTGTCGCCTTCGCCGCCGCCCATGTGGTGGCCGATCCCCTCGCCGACAACGATCCATGGTTGACGCCCGCCATCGACTGGGACGCTACCCTGCGCTTCCGCCACCGCCTTTGGGACCTCGGCCTGGGTGTTGCGGAGGCCATGGATACGGCCCAGCGCGGCATGGGACTGGCGTGGCCGCAGGCGCAGGAACTGATCTCCCGTTCGCTGAAGGAAGCGGCCACCCGCAAGGATGCGCTGATCGCCTGCGGCGTCGGCACGGATCATCTTGAGGGCGGCGGATATGACCTGAACCAGATTATCGACTCCTACCTGGAACAGCTTGATTTTGTTCAGGGAGAAGGCGGGCGCGTGATCCTGATGGCAAGCCGGGCGCTCACCGCTGCCGCCCGCTCCCCGGACGATTATCTCAAGGCCTATGCCAGGGTCCTTTCCCGTGCCGAGAACAAGGTGGTTATCCACTGGCTGGGAGAAATGTTCGATCCTGCGCTTGAGGGCTACTGGGGTGCCCGCGACCATATGGCGGCGATGGACACCTGCCTTGCCATGATCGAGGAGAATGCAGACAAGATCGACGGCATCAAGATTTCGCTTCTATCCAAGGAAAAGGAAATCGTCATGCGCCGTCGCCTGCCCGCTGGTGTTCGCATGTATACCGGCGACGACTTCAATTATGCCGAGCTGATCGCCGGTGACGAAAAAGGTCATTCGGACGCGTTGCTCGGCATTTTCGATGCCATTGCTCCGGCGGCATCCAAGGCGCTCGCCAGCCTGAAGCGCGGTGCGGATAATGAATTCTTCGACATTCTGGAGCCAACGGTGGCGCTTTCACGCCATATCTTCAAGGCGCCGACCCGCTTTTACAAAACCGGCGTGGTGTTTCTCGCCTATCTCAACGGCTTGCAGGACCATTTCACCATGGTTGGCGGGCAGGAAAGCGCCCGCTCCACGCGGCATTTCGCCGAGCTTTTCCGGCTGGCGGACAAGGCCAATGTGCTTGCCGAACCGGATGTGGCGACGCATCGCATGAAGCAGTTTCTGGCTGTCAGAGGCATTGGTTAAGCGCGAGAGCGAAGGTGGCTGGAGGCCTTCGCAAAAGGGAGGAGTACCGTTATGGGCGTTGAGGGCCTTTCAATAAATTTTGCCACCGTGCGGCAGGGACGTTCCTTCGGGGCAATCGTGGATGCATGCCTTGCGCATGGCATCACCACCATCTCGCCCTGGCGCGAGCAGGTTCACGCTGCAGGCCTTGCTGAAGCAGCACGCATTGTCGAGCAGAACGGCCTTCGTCTCAGCGGCCATTGCCGGGGCGGCTTTTTCCCCGCCCCCGATGCAGAAGGCCGCAGCCGCGCCATTGAGGACAATAAACGCGCCGTGGACGAAGCCGCCGCCATGAAGGCAGATTGCCTGGTGCTTGTCGTGGGCGGCCTGCCCGCGGGTTCTCGAGACTTGAAAGGTGCACGGCAGATGGTGGAGGACGGCATGGCCGAACTTCTTCCCTATGCGAGGGCAGCCGGCGTGCCGCTCGCCATTGAACCGTTGCATCCCTTTTATGCCGCCGACCGCGCCTGCTTCAACACTTTGAAACAGTCGCTCGACCTCTGCGACCGGCTGGGTGCCGGAACCGGTGTGGCCATCGACGTCTATCACGTCTGGTGGGACCCGGAGCTGGAGGAACAGGTGGCGCGCGCCGGGCGAAACGGGCAGATACTGGCACACCATATCTGCGACTGGCTGGTGCCGACCACCGATCCGCTCAACGATCGCGGCATGATGGGCGATGGCGTGATTGACCTGAAGGCATTTCGCGCCATGATCGAGGCCGCCGGCTTTTCCGGTCCGCAGGAAGTCGAGATTTTTTCGCATCGTTGGCAGGCACGCCCGGTGGACGAGGTTCTGTCCACCGTCGTCGAGCGTTTTAAAACCGTTTGTTGATTGGGTTCGGGAGTAAGGAAATGCCTGAAAGGGTGAAACGCAAACGTTATGCACTGGTCGGCACCGGCAATCGTGGCACCACCATGTGGGGGCGCGAACTTCTGGCCGGGTGGAGCGACTATGTCGAACTGGTCGGCATTTGCGACCTGAACCTGATGCGCGCAGAACGGGCCCGCGCCATGATGGGGTCGGCCGCTCCGCTTTACGACGACTTCGACCGGATGATGGCCGAGCAACGCCCGGAACTGGTAATCGTCTGCACGCCCGACGATACTCATGACGACATCATTATCCGCGCGCTCGAGGGCGGTGCCGATGTCATCAGCGAAAAACCCATGACCACCACCCCGGAAAAGATTGACCGCATCCGCGCGGCGGAGGCCGAAAGCGGCCGCCGCGTCGACGTTTCCTTCAATTATCGCTTTTCGCCGACGGCGGCGCGCATCAAGGAGCTGATCGACGACGGCGCGATCGGCACCGTTACCTCGGTAGATTTCCACTGGTATCTCGATAACCAGCACGGTGCGGATTATTTCCGCCGCTGGCACGCTTTCACCGAACATTCAGGCAGCCTGTTCGTCCACAAGGCCACACACCACTTCGATCTTCTGAATTGGTATCTCGATTCCGACCCGGTGGAAGTGAAGGGCTTTGGGCAATTGCTGCATTATGGCAAGAACGGACCGTTCCGGGGAACGCGCTGTCGTACCTGTCCGCACAAGGACGAGTGCGACTATTTCATGGATCTCGGGGCCGACCCGTTCCTGGACGCGCTTTACGAGGACCCGTCGACTGTGGATGGCTATATGCGTGACGCCTGCGTCTTTCGCGAGGAGATCGACATCCCCGACACGATGAGTGCCTCGATTCGCTATGCGAACGGCGTGCAGGTCTCCTATTCGCTCAATACCTATATGCCGATCGAGGGACACCACATCGCGTTTAACGGCCATAAAGGACGCATCGAGATGCGCCAATATGAAAAGCAGCCGTGGACTGAGCCCCCAGCCGACGAAATACTGCTGGTAAAAAGTTTCGGTGGCGGTGTCGAGCGTATCTGGGTGCCGCATGAGCCGGGCGGCCATTATGGCGGCGACAATCGCATGCGCGACATGATCTTCAAGCCCGGTTCGAACGACCGGCTGCGGCAGCGGGCGGGTTCGCGCGCCGGCGCCATGTCCGTGCTCTGCGGCGTAGCCGCATTGAAAAGCGCCCGCGAGGGTGGTGCAGCGGCGGTGAAATCCCTGCCCATCTAGATATTTTCGGCCTGCGGTGCTTTCAACGTCGGTCCGCAGGCCGCAATTGCCAAAAAAGAACGGATAACATTCTGCAGATTACGCGCTTCCTCCATACCGGTAAAACGACGATCGGGGGAAGAAAGAGTTAATCATGTCCAGTTTCGAATCCTTCATTCCGCTCATCATCATCGGCACCAGCCTGATCCTTTTTTTCAAATGGGTGGGGCGTGATATGAACAGGGAAGAGAAAAAACCGAAATCGCGCCGCTGACGCAGGAAGAGACATCGGAACCGACAAGTGCAATCGCCAGATGGCGCATTTTTCCGCATCGGCCCATTGCAAAATCAAAAATTGAGGCTATATTCGGCAAATCGACAATTGCTTGTGACGTCGCTCCTGGGACTCTACGTTCCCGTCGGATTTCCTCTCAAATAATCGATCTAATTCCGCAAGGTATCGCGGAAACCAACAACGATTACTACGAAAGGAAATCGTTATGAACACTGGTACTGTAAAGTGGTTCAACGCCACCAAGGGCTTCGGCTTCATTCAGCCTGACAACGGCGGCACGGACGTTTTCGTTCACATTTCGGCTGTTGAGCGCGCAGGTCTGCGTTCGCTGAACGACGGCCAGAAGATCACCTACGACATCGTGCAGGACCGCAAGTCCGGCAAGAGCTCCGCTGACAACCTTCGCGCAGCTTGATTTGTCATCGGCCCCGCTGGCTACGCATGTACCAGCAGTGGCGCTGAGTGATTGTGAGAGGTCGGGTTAAATCCCGGCCTTTTGTTTTTTTGGCCATGGGGAGGCTCTCATGCGCAAAAATCCTTATCGTTCCGGCGATGCTATCTTTCTGAAGGCGGGCGTACTTGGGGCCAACCAGCCCAAAGGTCCAGGCCGGGTCGTAACGGCTCTGCCAGAGACACAACAAGGTGCGGTTCGCTACAGGGTGCGTTTCCAGCACGAGAACTTCGAACGTAATATAGCGCTCGATGAAATCGATGTGGCTGCGTCTTCATCGCGGCCCGTGGAAATCGAAGGCTCGTCTTCGCGCGTTGCGGGATCGAGCTGGATCAATTCGAATACGATCAGAATCAAAAAATAGCAGCGATGGCTGCGTTAAGGAGATAAGTTGCAGGTACTCGTCAGGGATAACAATGTAGAGCAAGCCCTCCGCGTCTTGAAAAAGAGGATGCAGCGCGAGGGTATCTTCCGTGAGATGCGCGCACGGGAATCTTACGAAAAGCCGTCGGAAAAGCGTATCCGCGAAGAAGCCGAAGCTGTGCGCCGCCACCGCAAGATGGCGAAGAAAAAATTGCAGCGCGAGGGATTGCTTCCTGCTCCCAAAAAGGTTGCCCGCGCTCGATAACTGTCAATTCGCTCCGCAAAGGAGAATGCCATGACCGCGACTAAAGAGGCTGTTTTCAAACCCGGAAAGCTGTCCTCGCAGGACAAGGCATCCATAACGGACAAGGCGGCGAAACAGATCATAACCGCCGAATCCGACCAGCGCGCCAAGAAGACGGAACGGCTTCGCCAACTTCGCGAAGCTCAGGAGGCGGCAATCGCCGCCCCTCCACCCACCCGCACCAAAAAGTCATCCGGCAAGAAATAACCCGGTTGCACTTTTTGACGTCGTCTTTCCGAAAAACTTCTTGAACCTGATACGCAACAGGCGCACGCTTCGCCTGTCAGCAATCCGCTGAAGAGTGCTGGTGTTTGAGGGCAGAGTGTCCTCGCCCCCAAACGAAAGGAGGACGAGATGTCTTCCGACTTTTATTCATCAAGCCTTTCACGGAACCTCGTCCGCACCGGCGGTTTGGGTTACCGGGAAAACGCATCGCTTCGCCTGCTTCTCAGTGCCGCCGAAGAAACAGCAATGCGCCTGGATCAGGATCGCGGCGCATCCTCCGGCTTTGCGGCGTTTCCTGATTTTGGCCTCCAGCCCGACATGGTGCGGAGAACCTTCTACGCAGGGCGTATCCGCCTCTCCAAACCGACCCTTCCCTTCGGGAAACTTCCGCTTAACGGACTGCCTTTCCCCTGACGATGAAACCGCCCCGCAGCCTGCCTGCGGCGCGCGATCATGCCCCGGACCACACAATATCCAATATCAGTTCAATACCAGGAGGACACCATGGCCAAGGGTCAAGTACGCAGCAACAAAGAAGTCCGCAAACCGAAGAAGGACAAGACGAAAGCTCCGGCTGCGGCACCAGCTGCCGGCACGCAGGTCAAGTTCGCAAACTCCACAACTGCGGATGGCAAGAAGAAGTAGGATTGTTCCGGACAGCCCGCTCATAACAGCGCGACGCCCCGGCACGAATTGCCAAACCGCGACCCGATACACAAAGGGTCGCGACAAATAAAACATGTAATGGAAATGCGGACTTGTTTTGGCCACATTGCTCTTCTATAAGGTTCATACAGCAACTGCTGGTGAGCGCAAAATATGTCGTTCGCAGTTGTTTCCGTCGCTTTAGACTTTTGACCACGGATGTACTGGCACTGGTGTTAATGGCGATATGAGGAAGGTCGGTGCAATATTGCCCCGGCCTTTTTTGTTGTCTGCCCTGGTGAGATAAAGAATGTCGCCGCACCGGTCACATACTCGTCAAGGGCTGTGGAATTAACTTGCCTATTGCGCGCAAAGAGCGCACCCTTCCCCATCGGTACTTAAAGGGCGTTACCGCCGTCAGGCATCCTTGCCGTCTCAAGCCCCATTTGCACATGCCTCCCTTCTACAGCGCCCCGTGCGGAATTTCCCAGGGCGCGTTGAGGCACATGCCCCCCGAAAACCGGCAACGGTCATCGACCGCACCGGCGTATCGTTTCAAAGCGTTGGAGCGTCCCGTGCAGCCTTTTAAGGGCGCGCGCGAGGCTTCGGCTTTCTGAACCAGTAAGAAAAGAGGCCATCATGTCTTCTGCGCCCCGTAACTGCCTGATCTCCTCTCAAGATCTCGAAATGCTCCAATTGGTCCTCGAGAGCATCGGTTTTAATCACCTCTCCGACGATGATGACAAAAAGCTCCATAACAGAGCCGCCCGCAAGGTTATTGAATTATATCAGGATGGCTTGACCGATCCGGCAGACCTCACCGACGAAATGCGTTTCCTGTTCGGCGTGCAGAAACACGACCGCATCAAGCCGTGGAAGCCGCTCCCCCGATATGCAATCCAGGGCCTGCCACTGCTTTACCACCGCCATTGAGGGGAGAGAGCAGATGCGCGAATATATCATGGTCAGCACCGGCCTGTGGCTGGGGCTATTTCTGACCTGGTACCTCGTCACCATGTACGATACGGCGGATAGCGTCTTTACGGCGAACACCGTTCCGTCACTACCGCTGCTGCTGACATCGGCCGAATGCGAGACCCAGTTCGGCATTCTTTTTTCGATGACCGAAAAGCTTTTGAAGGCAGGCGGGCCGATAGTTCCCGACGACTTGCGAAAGAACATAGAGCATTGCATTTCTTCCGATGAGGCAAGCCGCCTGAAACTCAAAGACAATCAACTTATCCGGCTTTTCCCCTGAAGCGCCTCCCGAAGCGGACGGTGTTCGCCAAAATCACTGGTAACAATAATGACTTGGCAAATGAGATATATCAGGAGAAACTGATTTAGTCGGACATCAGTCCGAGAGTTTGCGTCTGCGTGGAGGGTGAGTATGACGTATGACTGGAGCGGCCGCAGAATGCGCCGCATGCGTGCCGCGAAACTGACGATCATCAGTCTCGTCGCGGCCTTTGTTATCACGGCTCCAATCTTTGCGCATTACTGAAGCCCGCAGCGACAAGACGCGATCACACCGGTTGCCCGACCCCTGCCCGCTTTCTCAGGCGACCTTTGAGCCATGTCTGCACTGGCTGATCAAAATGGACTGTCAGGTACCATGACAGACACGTCGTCCCTATCAGGAAAGCGACACCGACCGGCAAAGCGATGTTTTCCCTATCAACGGCAGGCACCAGAAAATCCGTCCAGGCCAGCAGCGGAATATGCAGCACATAGACGGCGTAGGAAGCTGTGCCGAGAAACGTCGACAAGATTCCCACCCTGCGACCCGGCACTATCCTGCTGGCTACGAACAATACCGTCGGCCAGACGAGCAGAACCACCGCGAGATCAAAGAAGGGCCGAAGCTCACGCGAAATTGGCACGGCGAGGATGACGCAGACCAGCATAAGACAGAGGGCCGCCTGGATGGGCTTCAGCTCGGTTATGCGATTGCGGAAGCGGTAAACCAGCACGCCTGCGAAAAACGAGAAAAACACCCTTCCCATGCCGGCATACATTTCGTGCCATCGAAACCCCGCATGCAACTTCCCAAACTCAGCAGCCGCCACGACAAGGACGCAGGCGCTGACAGCCAGCACCACGATAGTCTGTTTCGTAGTCGCCCGCACACCCCACCGGCCATAAACCGCATTCACCACCAGCTCGTTGAAAAGCGACCATGCCGGGCTCACCAGAAACAATGCGCCGTTCAATGTAAGCGTGAAGGGTGCCGGAACAAAAAGAAGCCCGGTCAACAACGCGATCGCCAGCTCACCGGGATTGATGTGGCGATGAAGATCATCGATCGGCGTCGGCAGGCCCAACAGGTAGAGGCAGATGAAATAGGACGCCATCAACGCCAGCCCCAGCCCATACAGTGGATAAAGTCGCGCAAGGCGCGCCTTCATGAAGAAGCCTGGCGTAATCGCCCCTTCGCGCAGTTTCATGCTGTAGGCATGCGCCAGCACAAAACCGCTCAAGGCGAAGAACAAATCGACGGCGAGATAGCTCGAAGCGTCGTCTCTCCCGAAAAACTGTTCGGCATGGCGATGCACGATGAAGAGCGCAGCTACGCCCCTTATGCCATCGAGCAATATGAAGCGTTCCGGGGAAGACTGGACCATGGGCGTTGATGCTCGACAGGACTGGATTATAATTACTTCACGAAAACGAGGTTTACAGCGCAGCGGTTCATCGCATCCAGTCAAAAACTGTTCAACGTCAAACATACCCCGAATTCTTATGGGCACTTCCCCATGAGCCACGCTCTTTCGCAGCCGTCAAAGGCATGCTACGTCCGAATGCCATCGATGCTTTGACCTTCTGACTCTGTGTACCACGCCTCGCAAAAACCGGTTTCGATTTTAGCAAGTGTCCTGGGCGCAAATTCAAACGGGTTGTTCGGCGGCAAACAACTTTCGCGGAGTCCCACCATGTCCACCATCGCCGACCGTATTAAAAAAATCATCGTTGACCAGCTTGGCGCAGATCCCGGCACGGTTGTCGATGACGCCAATTTTGTCGACGATCTCGGTGCCGATTCCCTCGAAGTGGTTCAGGTTGTCATGGAAATCGAGGAAGAATTCGGAGTGGAAATCCCCGATTCGGCCGCAAGCACAATCCTGACCGTTGGCGACGCCATCCGCTTCATCGAAAAAAACAAGGCTTGACCGGCAGCGGCGGGATATCAACCCGCCGACAGGGCCGCAACAGGATCGAGGTTCGATGCGTTGCGGGCCGGCAGATAGCCGAAAACGACGCCTATCAGTGTCGAGCAGACGAAGGCAGCAATGATCGACACCGTGGAATAGACCATGGCGAAATTGCTGCTGAAGGCGGAGAAAAGCGCCCCGAAGCCGAAGCTGCCCAAAATTCCCAGCGTTCCGCCGATGATGCAGACGAGCACTGCCTCGATCAGGAACTGGCGCAGTATGTCACTGCGCCGTGCGCCGACTGCCATGCGCACGCCGATTTCCGATACACGTTCGGAAACGGAAACGAGCATGATGTTCATCACCCCTATGCCGCCGACCAGAAGCGAAATCACCGCGATCGCCGCAACCAGCAGCGTCATGGTCTGCGTTGTACTGGTGATGGTCTGGCGAATATCGTCAGTGTTGAGAATGTAGAAATCCCGCGTTCCATGCCGCTGGGTGAGAAGAACCGTCACCGCCTGTTCGGCAATTGCGGCGTCAATATCGTCACTCACCTGCACCGTGATGCTGCGCAGCGACAGGCTGCCGAGAAAGCGTGACTGGACGGCAGTATAGGGCAGATAAAGTGAAAGGTTCTGGCTTGAACCGAAACCGCCCTGCTGCGCCTGCGTGATGCCGACGATGCGGGCCGGCACCTTGCCGATGAGGATGACCTGACCGATGGGGCTGCCGTCGAAATCCGCAAACAACGATTTGCGGGTGTTCTCATCAATCACCACCTCCTGGGCTTTCTGCGCGACGCTTGCGGCATCGAAAAAGCGCCCTTGTGACAGCTTCGTGCCCTTGGCGACGAAATACCGCTCGCTGACACCATTCACAAGCGCATTTGCCTCCTTCGCGCCGAAACGCACCGTACTGGAGGTCGAGACCGTGGGCGTCACAGCCGCGACATAGGATTGTTTGGCAAGTGCCTCGGCGTCGGAGACGACCAGCGTGGTGATCTTGCCCGACCTTATGTCGCCAAAATCCTTGCCCGCGAAGATTTCCAGCGTGTTGGTGCCGAGGCTTGAGATATTCTGCAGCACGCGCTGCTGTGACCCCTGCCCCAGCGCCACGACGCTGATGACCGATGCGATGCCGATGATGATACCGAGCATGGTGAGAAAGCTGCGCAGCTTGTGCGCCTGCATCGACAGGAGCGCCATGCGCAATGCCTCCCGCAGCGAGGATACGAGACCAGCGAGACTGGAGGCCCCGCCGGAAACCATAGAGGGTTTGGCGTCATCCGTCCGAACCGGCGCGGCATCCGCCCTGCGGTCGGAAATGATGGCGCCGTCGCTGATTTCGACGATCCGTTCGGCACGTCGTGCAATTGACATATCGTGCGTGACGATAATGACAGTGCGCCCTTCGGCATGCAGCTCGTCGAGGATGCGCAACACCTCGTCGCCGCTCGCGCTGTCGAGCGCACCGGTCGGCTCGTCGGCAAGAATGATTTCGGCATCGTTCATAAGGGCGCGCGCGATGGAAACGCGTTGCTGCTGGCCGCCGGAAAGCTGGCCCGGACGATGATCGAGGCGGTCCGCCATGCCAAGGCGACCGAGCAACCTGGCGGCATCGCTCCTGCGATCGCTTTGTGACTTTCCGGCGTAGATCGCCGGAATTTCGACATTGCCGAGCGCTGTCAGTTCGACAAGCAGATGGTAACGCTGGAAAATAAAACCGAGGTTTTCTCGCCGCAATTCCGAAAGCTGGTCTGCATCGAGATTGCCCGTCTGCCGCCCCCTGATGCTGTAGCTCCCTGAGGTCGGCCGGTCGAGGCAACCGAGAATATTCATCAGCGTCGACTTGCCCGATCCGGAAGCGCCGACGACCGCCACCATCTCGCCGGCCTCGATGATGAGGTCGATATTCTTGAGTACGGTAATCGTACCTTCACCGGACGGATAATCCCGCCGCACGGATTTAAGGCAAATCAGAGGATCAGCCATTGTTCAAAAACCCATCGGCGGGCCACCAGGCCCCGGCACGGCGTTTTTGGTGGTGTCGATGGAAAGTTCGCCGGTCACCACGCGCTCGTTCTCGGCAAGGCCGGAACGCACTTCCGCCGTTACCTTGTCGTTCAGACCGATCTGGACCCTGCGTTCGGAAATTCTGCCATCGGTGTCTACCACACGCACGGCATAGTCATCGTTGGCGCCTTTGCTACCAAGGGCCGCCGCCGGAACGGTTAGCACGTCCTTGGCTTCACCAAGGACGATATGGACCTCCGCCGTCATATAGGTGCGCAACTTGCCGTCCGGGTTCGGCACTTCGAACACGCCATTATAATAGATCGCCTCCGACGACGAGGTGCTGGAAGAGGACGATGTGGTCGAGGAAGACGTCGAGGAGCTGAAGCTGGAGTCGCTGCGCACTGATTCAGGCGCCGGTTCAATGGACGTAAGCGTCGCGTCGTAACGCTGTTGCGGCTCACCCAGCACCGTGAAGTAAACTGGCAAACTGGCTTTTACGCGCGTCACATCTGCTTCGGAAATTTCCGTGCGCACCGTCATCCGGTCAAGCTGGCCTAGGATCACGATTGTCGGCGCGGACTGCGTGGCGTTGACGGTCTGCCCTTCCTGACTGACGATAGACAGAACAGTGCCTTCGATGGGCGCGGTGATCCTCGTATAGCCGAGATTGGCCTTTGCCGTTTCGACAGCGACCTGCGCCTCCTCGATCTGGGCGTCGATCGCTTCGATCTGCGCCTGGGTGACTGCGAGCGCTGCAGTGGCGCTTTCGAAATCCGCACGGGAGGCGGCATTTTTCGACACCATTTCCTGTTGGCGGACAAGGCTCTGGCGGTTGAGAACAAGTGTCGCCTGCTTTTCCACCCGCTGCGCCTTCACGTTGGCAAGCGCTGCCAGCGCCGTGCGCAGGCTGTTATTCTGGGTAACGGAATCGACCTCGGCAATGAGATCGCCCGCCTTGACCGTATCTCCAAGTGCGACCTTGACGGCGGTGATGCGACCGGAGGCCTGCGCGCCGACGGCGACCAGACGAACGGGTTTGAGCGTTCCAGTCGCCAGAACAGTCTGCTCGATATCACCGCGCTTCACAGACGAGGTGATATAACCGGGCGTTGCGGCCCGCGTATATTGTGACGAAAACCAGTAGCCACCCAGGGCGAGCGCGACAACCGTCAGCGCCACACCTGCTTTGCGAGCCATTTTCATCGTCCTGTCCTGTCCGGCCGGTCTACTCAAAAGAAGAAACCGACCTCATGCCGTGTTTCACAAGGATGAAGCCGTTGTCTGCTTCGATCCATTCATAGGCGGCAACAGACTTTCTGGCGGATGCCTTGCGGCAGGTGTTGTGACGACGCTTGCCGTGTGCATTTTCGCGCCGTTCCTTGGCACAGACGGGTTGGTGCCACTGTTCGTCCTGCCGGAATTTCGCCGCCGGATCTCGCACCGGCCTGTCACTGGCCGCAGCGACCGACCAGACGAAGCTCAAACCAAAAACCGTCGCCAGCATCAGGTAGAAATATCTCATCATCATCTTCTCGCTTGAAAATCACGCGGGGGATCGCAGGCGAGCGATCCCCCGGCTTCAGCCGTTTCCGGCTGATTTCCTCCTTTGCTGGGGGGCTATTAAAGGAGGAAACTTTGAAGAGTGGCGTCAGCCCCGCTCTGCCTGAGGCAGCGGCGGCATCATGTCGCCATGCGGAGGCTCGATACGACCGTCTCGTGCACGGCCATCATGCGGGACGGGAGGCGGAGGCGGCATCAATGCGCGTTCGAGTTGAGCAAGCTTCTGCACCTGCTGCGGCGAAAGTTTCGGTTTCAGCGTAGCCGCTGCGTCCTGAAGTGCTTTAGCCTGTTCTGCCTTTTTCATTGTGATGCCGGCCAGTTCCTCACCGGCAAGACGCGGCTCTAGCCCCGTCGCACCCGGTCCCTTCGGCGGCAATGGCTTGAGTTCCGAAGTGGGCAAAACAAGATCGATCAGCGCAGTGGCATAGGCGCGCCACGGACCAAGCTGTTCAGGTGTGACGCCGAGATAGATTTCCGCTGCCGATAGTTTCGTCGCCAACCCCAATATATCCGGGCCCAATATATCCGGCCCCATCATATCCGGGCGTAGCATCTCAGGCCCGGCCATCTTGCGGCCATGCGGCAGCCTTTGCTCCGGACCACTATTCGAACCGAAGTCAGGACTGGCCAGCGGCGGCACGGCCTGTTCCGATGCCTGCGGCACTGGTTCACCCTGCTCCGCAGCCCGGGAGGTGGCCGAAGCGCCAAGAACAGTTGTCACGACGACGGCGGTGGCGATTAGAGCGTTTCTCATCTTACCTTCCTTTTCGTTTTCCAACCTGAGAAGACGATAGGAGCTAAGCGTTTCCGGCTTTGGTCCGAATGTTGCGGGTCTTGTTCCACGCGCGGCCTATTTGTAACCGAATGTTGCCAGAGCGGCCGCAGCAAGCTTTCGTTGCAAAAATCCGCCGTTTCTTTGCGCCGCTTATGTATAGTGGCATCAAAAGGTTGGACGATATGGCGACAGTTTCGGTGACACATATTTTGATCGTGGATGATGATCCGGAGATACGCACATTGCTCGCGAAATATCTCGGCTCGCAGGGGTTTCGCGTTTCGATGGCAGCCGACAAGCGTGAGTTCGAAGAACAGTTCGCCTGCTCCGATCCGGATCTCATCGTGCTCGACGTGATGCTGCCGGATGGTTCCGGCCTCGATATCTGCCGCGATCTCCAAGGCCGCCGGCCGCGCACGCCCGTCATTCTCCTGACAGCGCTCAAGGAGGATGTCGACCGGATCGTCGGGCTGGAAATCGGCGCCGACGACTATCTTGGCAAACCCTTCAATCCGCGAGAACTGACGGCGCGGATCAAGGCCGTGCTGCGCCGCGCAGTACCTCAGGAAGTACCTCGCGGCTCATCCACCGCTTATGGTTTTGCGGACTTCACCGCCGATCCGGAACAGCGCTCCGTCATCCACGCCAGCGGTGAGAGGATCGAGCTGACGGGGGCGGAGTTCGATCTGCTGAAAGTCTTCCTCGACAGGCCCGGCCGGCTTCTTTCCCGCGATCAGCTGCTCGATCTTACGCAGGGCAAGGACCGGGGACCGTTCGACCGCTCCGTCGACGTGTTGATGAGCCGGTTGCGCAAGAAGCTCGAAACCGATGCCCGGGCTCCGATCTTCAAGACCGTTCGCAATGGCGGTTACCAGATGACGGTTCAGGTCAGAACCCTGCCGGTGCATCGATGAGCTCGCTCAGAAACCGTATCGCCGCACTGTTGATCGTCTCCATCATCGCGGTCATCGCGCTTGCAACTGTGGTGGCAGATCAGACATTGCAGCCGCCGCCGCCAGATGCCACCATCGAGCCCGTTGCCCGCAGCCTTGCCTTTGCCGTGACCATGGCCGAACGCGACCCCTCGCTGCAACAACCCCGCTATTTCCGCATCGAACAGAAGCCGCCTGAAGGTGATCTCGATGGAATGCTTTCGGAGTTTCTAGAAAAGGCCCTTGCACAGGTTGGCGAGCCGCGCACCGCAATTGTGATCCGCGCGCCAGGAAGTAGTGCCCCGGTGGCGGCTATAGCGCTGGAAAAAAGCGGATGGCTGGTCGCGGAAATTCCGCATATGGGTCCTCCCCCGGGCGGCTGGAAGATTTTCGGCATGTGGATCGGGCTGATCATTCTTGGCAGTGCTGCTGTTTCCATCTTTGCTGCCAGAAAGATCACCCGCCCCCTCGACATGCTGGAAAACGCCGCTGCAAGCATCGGACCCGATGGTTCGCTACCCCATTTGTCGGAAACAGGTCCGGGTGAAATCCGCGCCACGGCGCGGGCCTTGAACGAACTCGCCCGCCGCCTGAAGGCGGCAATGGAAAGCCGAATGCGCCTCGTCGCAGCCGCTGGCCATGACTTGAGAACCCCAATGACCCGCATGCGCCTGCGGGCAGAATTCATCGAAAACGACGAAGAGCGGGGCAAATGGCTGGCGGACCTCGAGGAACTGAACGCCATCGCGGATAGCGCCATTCTGCTTGTGCGCGAGGAAGTGAGCCAGGATACCGTCAAGATGATCGATATCGGCAGGCTTCTCGGCGAAATCGTCAGCGAACTTTCTGATCTCGGTTACGCTGATACCCTCGACTTTATGAAACCGGAAGCCGCCATGATCATCAAGGCCGCTCCGCTTGCGCTTAAAAGAGCCTTGCGCAACCTCATCCTCAATGCCGTCACCCATGGCAAAACGGCACGGATCGATCTAACCGAGGACGAGAGCGAGGTCGTCGTTACAATCCGTGATGAAGGCCCTGGCATTCCGCAGGAACTGATCGGCCGGGTTTTCGAGCCCTTCTTTCGGGTCGATCTCGGGCGGCGAAAGTCGATCCCTGGTGTGGGGTTGGGTCTTGCCATCGCCAGGGAAATCATCGAGCGCTTCGGTGGCACGATCACCATCGCGAACCACAAAAAACAGGGCCTGATCCAGACGGTGATCTTGGCAAAAGTGGCATGATCTCATGCCACAAAATACCCTATGACCGTTAAGATGACCGCGCCGTCATGCCAAAAGCAGGCTTTCGGCATAGGCCATCATCAGCGGCCCGACGCCTTTGGCGTCATCGGATACAACCGGCTCGGTCAGGTAATAATCCGGAGACCCATCGCGATAATTGCCCTCGAAACCGCCAAGGCCCGCGACATGCACGATGCCGGTGAGACGGACGATACCCTTTTCGTCCACCTTGAGCTGTCTCTCAAGCAGGGCATCAAGCGCGGACCGGCCCGCCGAAAGAGCCGCCTTTGCCTCCTCGCCCTGCAAAAGCCCCAGCCGCGCAGCCCGCAGTAAGGCATAGGCGAACATCGCCGAAGCGGAGGTTTCCTCGTAGTTTCCGGCAAGATCCGGTTTGTCCAGCACCTGCATCCAGAGACCGGTTTTAGTCTGCCGGGCAACAATACCGGCCAGAAGTAGGCCCGCGCGTTCCCGAAGTTCGATCGTTGCGCCATCAGCCGGCAACATCACCAACGCATCGACCAGCGCCATGGCGAGCCAGCCGACGGCGCGAGCCCATACGGCCGGGGATTGGCCGCTCACGGGGTCGGCCCAGCGCTGGTTGCGGCTTTCGTCATAACCATGGACATAGAGCCCACCGGCATCCGCCGTCAGCGTGAGTGCGGTTGAGAATTGCTGTAGCGCATCGTCGATCAGTTCGGCGTCACCAGTCGCCTGCGCATATTCGATCTGGAAAGGAAGTCCCATATAAAGGCCATCCAGCCAGACCTGATGCGGATAACGCTTCTTGTGCCAGTAATTACCGGAGCCCGTACGCGGATGGCTGCGGAGTTGGCCAGCAAGATGTTCCGCCGCAGCGAGATAACGCGGATCGCCCGTTTCCGCTGCCAGAGGAAACAGAATGCGACCGGCAAGGATGTGATCGATATTGTATTCCTGAGGATCGTAACCGGCGAGCACTCCGTCTGCCGCTATCTGGGTGTCAGCCAGACGATGCAGATGTTCGTTCCAGCGACGCTCGCCGGTCGCTTCGAACAGGTGCTGCAAACCCCGATAGACACAGCCATCCTCATAACACCAGCTTCCGCCCTTGTAGTGCCTATATCGGCTGGTGAATTGATCAAAATAATCAGTGGCTTTCATGGGTTTTCTCGATTGAAATCTGTGAATGGGAAATGCCAGAGGCGCTCAGCAGCGCAGGATCGTCGCAAATGATTTCAGCCTGTTCGAAAACGATCCCCTCATGCAGCATGGGGCGCACCCCATCGGCCATGATCGGCGGTGTGGCCACGGCTGCAGGATCACGCGAGACGATGGTGAGATTGCGAATGGCGATATTGCGGATTGGGGCCTCCGCTAAACCGAGAAAGACGCCGGCGGCATGTGCCAGATGGCGGATTTCCACATCTTCGACAGTAATTCCGTCGATAAACGGGGTCCCGTCGTCGACAGGTGCAGGGTCTCGCGACTGCACCCAGCCGTCATGCCCATCGGCATCGCAATGGTAATGGGCATTGGCGGAAAGCGCGGTCTGCACGCCATCCAGCAACACCCGGCGCATGGTGACATTGCTGACTGAACCGCCACGGCCCCGCCGCGTCTTGAGACGCAGGCCGCGATCCGTGCCAACCATGTCGCAGTCCTCTACCGTTACGTCATGCACGCCACCCGACATTTCCGAGCCGATCACCAGCCCGCCATGGCCGCGCTCCATCAGGCAATGGCGTACGCTGACGCCGCGTGTTTCCGCCAGATGGTCGTCCTCGCCGTTCGGCCCGCGTTTGCCTGCCTTCACAGCAATGCAATCGTCGCCCACTGAAAAGCGCACGCCTGATATCGTCACGTTGCGGCAGCTTTCCGGGTTGAAGCCATCGGTATTGGGGCTGTTATGCGGAGCGCTGATTGTGAGACCCGCCGCTGTCAGGGTCTCGCACCCCTGTGGATGGACCGTCCAGGACGGTGCATTGCGAATGGTGAAACCGAAAAGCCCGACATTGCGGCAGGAAACGAGATGCAGGCCGCGCGGTCGACGCGCGCCGTCACGGGTTTCTTTCGGCCAGCTCCACCAGTCGCCTCTGTCGCCGGAACCATCGAGAACGCCTGTGCCTTCGATCACGAGATTATCTGCGCCGATGGCATGGACCGGCGCAGCGAAACAGGCATCCGGTAGCCCTTCCCAACTGCCGAGCATGCGGCCCGTCTCATCGCGGGCAGGCAGGATCGGCCAGCCATTGCGGGTGGAGGGTGCGCGCAGCACGGCCCCTTCCGCAAGATGAAACGTCATGTCGCTTTTCAACCGCACGGGAAACGCTGTCCAAAGGCCGGCAGCAAATCGCAACGTGCCGCCCGCAGGCACGGCGGCAACTGCCTCTTCCAGAGCGCGGGCGTTGGCGCGTGCGCCGGCTTCGTCGTCAAGCGCAATATCCGGCGTCAGCGAAAATGCCATCGCCTCGACAAGCCCCGCGCAGGGCGCTGTCCTGAACTCCAGGCTTGCGAACCCATCCGCTTCGAACACATACCGCGTATCCGGACGCAGATCATGCAGCAGCGTCACCACGGTGGCGGTTTTTCCGGCTCGTAAATCACCATCTTGCGAAGTCAGCCGCCATGCCGTCTGCGGCAGGTGATATCGCGCACCGGGTACAGCGAGGCAAAGCGCCGCCGTTCGCGCCGAAAGCGCGATGATAGAGGGTTCGTTCATGCTCGTTTCTCGTTGTTCGTGCATGTCCCGCGAAAACAATCGGCGGGAATGCCCATGTCACCCGGCAACCGGATAAAGAGCCCGCCGCCGCAAGGGCGGCGGGCCATTGTCGTCAATCGAATTTGGCCAGAACGTCATTGGTGGTATCGATGATCTGCTCAGCCGCCTCTTCCGCCGTCAGCTGGCCATAGGCATATTCCTCCAGCGTATCGATGAAGCCGGAGCGGATTTCCGGATGTTCGTTGAAGGGCGAAACTACCGGTCCAGATGCCGTCATGACGATGGCGTTGGCGGCGCGCACTTCCGGCTCACCCTTGTCGCCCAGACGCTGCGCCGCAGCCTTGGAAGCAGGCAGGCCGCGAGACGTGCCAAGCGCATCGATGCCCTCAGGCTCGTTCAGCAGGCAGTTCAGGATTTGCGCGGCCGCTTCAGGGTTCTTCGAGTTTTTCGAGATCGAAAAGACCATGGAAGGCTTGCGATAAACGCCTTCCGTTACGGCATCGGCGAGCTTCAGCATCGGCACGGGTTTCAGCACCTGCCCATCCTTTAGGGGATCGGCATATTTCGAATAGGTGGAATCCCATTCATAGGAACCAGCGATACGGCCTTCGGACCAGGACGGCTTTTCATAAAGATTGACGTTGCCATCGGCCGCTTCCTCTTTCTGGGAGCGAATGGAGCCGGTTTCTACCAGCTTGCCGACGAACGAGATACCTTCCGCCAGTTCCTCCGACGTCCAGGCGACACGGTTGGTCTTGGGGTCGACCAGATCCTTGCCGGTTTTCTGCACCACGGCGAGTGTCACGAGAAGCTGGGCAGTCTCCTTTACGGCATTGAAGGTGTAATGATCCTTGCCGAGCTTTTCCTTGATGGTTTTTGTTGCCGCGAAGAATTCATCCCATGTCTTGGGGATTTCAACACCAGCCTTCTCGAAGGTGGTGGCGTTGAAAAAAAACACGCGGCCGGTGGTGGAGACTGAAAGGCCCTGAAGCACTCCGTTCATAGAACCCGCTTCCAGATCCGTCTCGGCCCATTGCGAAAGATCGAGAGGTTTCAGCTGACGCAGATCAGCAAAACCTTCACCATTCTTGGAAAACAGCGGCAGCCATGGCCAGTTCACCTGAACGATATCTGCTTCCGTCTTGCCTGCCATTTGCGTGGTCAGTTTTTCCAGATATCCGTCGAAGCCGGTAAACTCACCTTTGACCGTGTGGCCGTATTTTTCACCGCAGGCGGCAATTGCCTTCTGGGTGGCGACATGACGGCTTTCGCCGCCCCACCACGACATACGCAGTTCCGCGGCACCCGCCGCAGGCGCAGCCACGGTGGCCAGATAGGCAGCACCGGCCAGCATCGCCATTGTTCTCGTCATCTTCATTGTTCTTCTCCTCCTCGAAAAATCAGGCACGCTCGTCCCCTCCTCACAGCGAGACATTGCGGCCATCGGCCTTGTCGAAAATATGCAGCTTCTCGGGGTCCGGCTTCAGTCGCAGAATGCCGTCGCGCCCAAGCGCCTCGAATTCGGCTGCTCCCACCACGCTCACGAGCTTCTGTCCGCCCAGATCGGCATGCAGATAGACCTCGTGCCCCATGAATTCGGCGTTGGTCAGTTTCGCCTGCAGCGCCGGCCCATCGGCCTCACCGGCGAGCGAAAGATGCTGCGGACGGATGCCGATGACGGCGTCTGCCGGTCTGGCTGAAAGCCGCTTTTCCAGATGGTCGCCTATCGGAAGACGTTGCCCACCGATGACGAACTCCGCCCCGTCGATCGCCACATCCACAAGGTTCATTTCCGGCATGCCAATGAAACCGGCGACGAACAGATTGGCGGGCCGGTTGTAGAGTTCCTTCGGCGTGGCGACCTGCATGATGCGCCCGGCCTGCATGACGCAGATACGGTCGCCCATGGTCATGGCTTCCGTCTGATCGTGCGTCACGTAGACGACGGTCGAAGAGAGGCCCTCCGCCTTCAGCTGGCGATGCAGATCGGTAATGCGCACACGCATGGAAGCGCGCAGCTTCGCATCGAGATTCGAAAGGGGCTCATCGAACAGGAACACGCCCGGTTTCTTGATGAGGGCGCGGCCCAAAGCAACACGTTGCGCCTGCCCGCCGGAAAGCTGTTTCGGCAGACGATCCAGCAAGGGCTCGATTTCGAGAATGCGCGCGACATTGTCGATTGCCTTCTCGATCTCGGGCTTGGCAACACCGGCAATCTTGAGGCCAAAAGCAAGATTGCCGCGCACCTTCATATGCGGATAGAGCGCATAGTTCTGGAACACCATGGCAATGGAGCGCTTGCCGGGCGGCAGGTCGTTGACGCGCTGATCTCCGATGAGGATTTCACCGCCGGTGATTTCCTCCAGCCCCGCCACCATGCGCAGCGTGGTGGATTTGGCGCAGCCGGACGGGCCGACGAAGACCATGAACTCGCCGTCCTCGATTTCGAGATTGATGCCGTGCACGGCCTTGAAGCTGCCGCCATAGACTTTTTCGAGATTTTTAAGTTGAACGCTTGCCATTTTCAGCCCTTGACCCCGCCAGACGAGATCCCTTCAATGAAATACCGTTGCGCCGCGAAAAACACGACGAGCGCAGGCGCGATCGTCAGCACCGACATCGCCAGGATGCGGTTCCATTCGAAGGCTTCGGTGGTGTCGATGGAGAGTTTGAGCGCCAGGCTCACCGGATATTTATCGACCGAGGACAGGTAGATCAGCGGTCCCAGAAAGTCGTTCATCGTCCACATGAACTGGAAAAGGCAGACCGAGATCAGCGCCGGCGCCAGCATCGGCACGACGATGTAAACCAGCGTCTGCAGACTGTTGGCGCCATCCACACGGGCGGCTTCCTCCATATCCGAGGGCAGCGAGCGCAGGAACTGCACAAGCATGAAGACGAAGAAGGCATCACCGGCTAGTGCCGAGGGAACCCATAGCGGCAGGAAACTATCCAGCCAGCCGAGGTCACGAAACAGGATATATTGTGGAATGCGGGTTACGACATTGGGCAAAAGCAGGATGGCGATGACAGAGCCAAACAGGATTTTCTTCAGCGGAAAATCGAAGCGCGCAAAGGCATAGGCCGCCATGGTGCAGGAAATCGCCGTTCCGATGACCTTCGGCAGGATGATCAAGAACGAATTCCAGAAAAACCGGCCGAAGGTGTAGGGCGTGGAAGTCTCCCAGCCGCGGATGTAACCGTCCAGCGTTGGCGTCTCAGGAATGAAACCTGCACCGGAAAAGATCTCGGAATTGGTCTTGAAGCTTGCGCCGACCAGCCAGATCAGCGGATAGAGCATGATGAAGCCGACCGCGAACAGCAGCGTGTACCGGACAGAGGTCGATAACAGCCGGAGCCTTGCCCGGCGGGCGGCCTGCATGTCGTTTAAGGTTGCGATATCGGTCATGGCATCAATTCCGCTTGTCGCCGGCGTAATAGACCCACTTTTTCGAGGACCAGAAGGCCACGAGGGTCAGCACGGTGATGATGGTGAAAAGAACCCAGGCGATGGCGGAGGCATAGCCCATGTTGAACTTCTTAAAAGCCTCATCGTAAATATAGAGAGGCAGCAGATAGGTAGACTTCAACGGCCCGCCCTGGGTGATGATGTAAGGCCCGTTAAACTCCTGGAATGCCTGCACCATCTGCATGATCAGGTTGAAAAAGATGACCGGCGTCAGAAGCGGCAGGGTGATGAAAAAGAACGTCTTTACCTTGCCTGCGCCGTCGATTGCCGCTGCCTCATAAAGCGACTTGTCGATGGATTGCAGCGCGGCGAGAAAGATCACCATGGCCGAACCGAACTGCCAGCAGCGCAGCAGCGTAATTGTAAAAAGCGCATTGGCGGGATCGCCAAACCAGTCGACCGGCGACAAGCCGATTGCCGCCAGCGCCATGTTGGCCAGCCCTTCGCTGGCGAAGATGTAGCGCCACAGCACCGCAATCGCGATCGAACCGCCGAGGATGGACGGAACGTAAAAGGCGGTGCGGAAAAAATTGATGAATTGCAGCTTGTAATTGAGTATCGCTGCGATGAACAGCGCGAAGGCAAGCTTCAACGGCACCGTCAGAAACACATAAAACAGGGTGACGTTCAGGGATTTCATGAACGTGCGATCACGGGTGAAAAGCCGCTCGTAATTGGCCAGTCCCGCCCATGTGGGGTCACTCATCAGGTCGTAGCGGGTGAAGCTGAGATACAGGGAACCCAGAAACGGGATCGCCGTGAAAACCAGAAGTCCGATGATGTAGGGCGTCAGATATCCCAGCCCGAGGAAGCGATTAGATTTCATGACGCTCCTCCCCCACCCCGGAAAGGCGCGGATAACAGAATACAATTTCGTGCAAGTGATTCTCCCGGAACGGCTGACGGCGGGCGCATGATGGCGCGATTTCTCGCCGCAGCCGATCTCCTCCCTCATTGATACGGCGCGCATTAGCAGTTTGTGAGGTGACAAAACCAAATTTCCGAGCCAAGGTGAATTAACAAAGACGAGGAAAAAGATGGACGAAATCGAAGGTGGTATTCTCTCGTCCGTTCCGCCTGCGGCGCTCACGCTTAATCTCACGCGCGCCACGATCAAGATGGAGCACTCCCGCACCTGGCAGATCGACAAATCCAATCAGGTGGACGATCTCATTATCTGCCTGGAGGGTCGCGGGCATTATCTCGTGGACGGTGAAGCACGGGTGCTGGAGCCTGGCGACGCCATGCTGATTTTCAGGGGGCAGCATTTTATCGGCTGGAATGAACAGGCCGTCACCTATCGGGGAGTGGCACAGCATTTCACGTTGGATATTTACGGTCGTCACAACCTTGTCGCGCAGATGGACCTCAAGCCGAAACTTTCGCTGAGCCGCTGGCCGCTGCTGGAGCCGCTGGTGCGCCACTATCGGCAGAGCGCTCCGCCCTCCTCTGTCACGCTTGGCCAGCATCACCTGTTCATGGTGTTGCTGATCGCATTTATCGATGATGCATTTCTCGGATGGGTCGACCGTCCGAGTTTCCAGCCGGAAGGTGCCGAAGCCCTGGATCTGGCTGTCATGAAAGCGATCACGATGATTTCCGCCAATCCGCTCGACCCTGAAATCGCCGCAAGGGCGACCGACGCAGCCCCCTATAATCGCGACTATTTCCTGCGTGAGTTCCAGAAACGGGTGGGGCGCACGCCGAGGAAGTATCAGGAATTCAAACGCATGGAACGTGCCATGCATTTTCTTGAAGCCGGGCTTTCAGTTGCGGCTGCGGCGGCAGAAGTGGGTTATGGAGATCCCTATTATTTTTCGCGGATGTTCAAGCGCACATTGGGGTTGAGCCCCCGCGACCACATGAACAGGATACGCCGCAGCAGGCACGGCAATCTGATGGCGTTTGACGAGCACGAACAGCAGAGGCTGCTTGCCACCGAAATGCAAAAGGCCCCGGCATAGCGGGGCCTTCTTGCGATAAAGCTTTGGAACTACCGGAAAAGTGACGGCAACCAGAGTGAAAGCGACGGAATATAGGTGACGGCGAGCAGCACGGCTATGCTGGCGCCGAAGAATGGCCAGATCGTTCGCATCGCTTCCCGTATCGTTATGCCGCCAACCGCACATCCCACGAAGAGCACCGTTCCGACCGGCGGCGTATTGAGACCGATACCGGCGTTCAGGATCATCACGACACCGAAATGCACGGGATCGATGCCGAAGGCCTTCACGACAGGCAGAAGCACCGGCGTGGAAATGATGACCATAGGCGCCATATCCATGAAAGTGCCGAGTAAGAGCAGAATGACGTTGATGACCAGAAGCACGATAATCGGATTGTCCGAAATCGCGCTGATTGTCGCGATCATCAGTGTCTGTACCTGCAGAAACGCCATCAACCAGCCGAACGACGCAGCCGTGCCGATGACGAGCAGAACCATCGCTGTCGTACGAACCGCCCCCATCACCGCTTCCACGAAACCGCTCCAGTCCAGCTCACGATAGACAAGCATGGCAACAAGGAAAGCGTAGAGAACGGCAATGCAGGAGCTCTCCGTCGCGGTGAAGATACCCGAACGAACGCCGCCGAAGATGATGCCGATCAACAGAATGCCGGGAAAGGACGCCAGAAGATAATACATCAGCTTCGAAAAGCCGGGAAACGGCTCGGACGGGTAACCCTTGCGCCGCGCGACGATATAGGCGGTGACCATCAGGGCCGCAGCAAGCAGCAGGCCTGGAATGATGCCGGCGGTGAAGAGATCGGCCACCGAAACATTGCCACCCGCCGCGATCGAATAAAGTATCATATTGTGCGAAGGCGGGATCATCAGCGCGATGATGGCGGCGTTGACAGTGACGTTGACGGCGTAATCCCGGTCATAACCGCGCTTGGCCATTTGCGGGATCATCAGGCCACCAACGGCCGAGGCGTCGGCGACAGCCGAGCCGGAAATGCCGCCGAACAATGTCGAAGCGACGATGTTGACCTGCCCCAGACCGCCGCGCAGATGACCGACAAGACCGGCCGCAAAACGGATCAGACGATGGGCTATACCGCCGCGGACCATGAGGTCACCCGCGAAGATGAAGAACGGGATCGCCATCATCGCAAACACGTTCATGCCGGAGTTCATCTGCTGGAAGACCACGACGGGCGGCAGGCCGAGATAAAGAACGGTGGCGAAGGAGGCAATGCCGAGGCAGAACGCAATCGGCGTACCGATCAGCATCAGAAGGGTGAAGACACCGAAGAGGATTGTGTAAGCCATTTACGCGGCCTCCTGCACAAACACATCCGCCGCGATTTCCTCGCCGATGACGAGATCGATAAAGCGTTCGGCTGCAAACAGCGCGATCAGAAAACCGCCACCGATCAGCGGGAAGAAATCCATGCCGCCCGGCCATCCAAGAACAGGGATCGTCGCCGTCCATGTTCCGGCAGAGAGGACGGTTCCGTACCAGCACATGCCAACCCCGAAAAAGAAGATCAGTGCCAGACTGGTCAGGTCCATCGCCGCCTGTATGCGCGGCGGCATCATATAGCGCAGAATATCCAGCCCCAGATGCACGCTTTCACGCACGCCCACCGCCGCCCCCAGCATGATGAACCATGACATGAGGTGAAGCGACAGCGGCTCGGACCAACTTGGTGAATCGTTCAGGATATAACGGGCAAACACCTGCCAGCCGACGATAAGGGTCATGGCGACCATGCCGACGCCGGCGATGTAAAGTGACGCACGGCTGAGCGCGCCGAGAAATGGGCGGATCGCCCGCATGAAGTTTCGCATTTGCCTTCCTCCTCCAACCTCAGACCAATGACGACAAAAGAAAACCGGCCCTGTTGCCAGAGCCGGTTTTCCCTATGTCACTTGACGGCTTTTACCCGCTCAAGAAGGTCTTTCATTTTCGGATCGGTGACGAACTTGTCGTAGACCGGCCCCATCGCGGCGGCGAACTCTTCCTTATTGACCTTGATGACGTTGGCGCCACCGGCGCGTACTTTTTCTTCCGAGGCCTTTTCGCGCGCACTCCACAATTCACGCATCTTGCCAACGGAATCCTTGGCTGCCTGACGCAGCAGCTTCTGATCTTCCGGCGACAGCTTGTCATAGGAAATCTTGGAGATGACGAGGATTTCCGGATTGAGGGAATGTTCCGTCAGCGAATAGTTCTTCGCCACTTCATAGTGACGGGCGGATTCGTAGGACGGCCAGTTGTTTTCCGCACCATCGACAACGCCTGTATCAAGCGAGGAGTAAACCTCGCCCATCGGCATCGGCGTAGGGTTGGCGCCAAACGCCTGCATCATCGAGATCCACAGATCCGATTGCTGCACGCGGATTTTGAGGCCCTTCAGGTCCGCCAGTTTTTCGATGGGCTTCTTGGTTGTGTAGAAGGAACGCGCACCGGAATCGTAAAAGGCAAGACCGATCAGGCCGTGCGGTTCGAAAGCTGCCAGAACCTCATCGCCGATCGGGCCGTCTACGGTATTGTGCATGTGTTCCGTCGAACGGAACAGGAAAGGCAGGCCGAGAACGGTGGTTTCCTTGACGAGATTGTTGAAAGGCGCAGCGTTGACGCGGTTCATGTCGATGACGCCGAAGCGGGTCTGCTCGATGGTATCCTTCTCACCGCCGAGAACCGAATTGTTCATGACCTGCACCTTGATGCGGCCATTGGAGCGTTCCGACAGAAGTTCGCCCATATATTTCACGGCTTCAACCGTCGGATAACCGTCGGGATGAATATCGGCCGAGCGCAGGGTGATTTCCTGCGCCTTGGCGGAAACGCCTGACAGCGCGATCCCCATCGCGATGCACATCATGCTTGCAATCTTTTTCATTTCTTCCTCCTCCGTTGTAACAGCGGCCCCACCCCTCCAAGGCTAACGGACCGAATTTTTCACGCCCATCCGGGCCGGCATGCAAAGACCTTTCATCTGCAAAGGATGATGGGGACCTCCGTTTCCCCAACCATCCCGAATTGAAACTACACCGCCTTGAGTGGCGGCAGCTTGAACAGGGCTTCTGGATTTTCTACCAGCGCTCGGTGACGGGCCGCATCGTCCGGCAGCCAGCCGAGTGTGAGCTCCGCAAGGCGGGCATCATCCGGATAGGCAGCCGTCTCGCGGACCGAATTGTGCGGCCAGTTCGTCCCCCAGACGATCCGCTCCGGCGCATGGGCAGCGATACGGCGCGAAAAGGCCGCAACATCTTCATAGGGCCAGGCGTCGCGCGAACTTTCATAAACACCGGCAAACTTGAACCAGAGATTGCCGCGATCGATGAGCTTCAAAAGTGCCGCCATCTCCGGGCCATCCGTGTCGATACCCCTGAAGAATTTACCATGGTGGTCGAAGACCCAGCGCGAGCGGATTTTTTCAAGACGCGGCAAATGATCGAGAAGCCCATTGCCGTCGAACTGAACTGCCACCATCCAGTCGGCAGCATGGGCACGCTGATCCACCGCTTCCAGTTCCGATAGGCTCACCGCGCCGCCAGGCAAATCCATGATACGGGCGCCCACGGCACCGGCAGCGGCAAGTCTTTCCATGTCCTTTTCAGTCGTGTTCTCATCGATAATCACCACCGCGCGGGCTGCCTCGCCCATTTCTGCCACGCAGGCCAGCGTGTTGCCGTTATCTCGCTGTTGGGCGTTGCCCTGGGTGATGATGACGCGGTCGATGCCGAGCCATTGCATGAGCTGGCGATAATCCTCAGGCCGCGGCAGCGCACCCGGCGGCAGGCCCGGCCCACCCGGCAAGGCTGGATAACCGGGCAGATACATATGCATCTGAGTATCGACCGCCCCTTTTGGGAATGCTGGCTGCGGCGGTGTCCCGCTTAGTTTTCTGACAAGTTCGCTCATGGCTGTGGCATCCTGAATTCAACGAGTGCGTCGCGGTTGATCTCGATGCCCAGACCGGGACCATCGGGAATGGCGACGACACCGTTCACCGCCTCTATCGGCTGTTGCAGCACGGCCTGACGGAACGGATTATGCGTCCGATCGAACTCCATGATCGGCTCGATGGGGTTTACCCGCACCGGATCGGGCACCATCGCGGCCATGAACTGCAGGGCAGCGGCGATCTGCACGCCCGTGCCCCACACATGCGGCACAATGCGCACGCCGTGCAGCGTGACAAGCGTGGCAATCTTCTGCGTTTCGGAAAAGCCGCCGCAACCGCAGAGGTCTGGTTGGAGAATATCCACGGCACCGGCGGAAAGCGCCTGCCACATGCCGTAACGCCCGTGCCAGGTCTCGCCTCCCGCAACCGGGATTGGTTGGCCCGCCCGCACGCGGGCATAGGCATCGAGCTGCTCCGGAACCACCGGCTCCTCGAACCAGTCGATGCCGTATTCAGCCGCACGATTGCCGAGCGCGATGGCTTCGGTAACGGTATAGCCGTGATTGGCGTCGATCATCAGCCGCATATCCGGCCCGATCGCTTCGCGCACGGCGGCAATGACCGCAAGATCCTCCTCGATGCCGAAACCGATCTTGATCTTGCAGGCGTGAAAACCCTCTGCACGGCGCTCAGCCATCTCATTGGCATTGTCGGAGATGCGGTCGACCCCATCACGCTTGAAGCTGCCGGTGGCATAGGCGCGCACGCTTTCGCGCCAGCGCCCGCCGAGCAGCATGGAGATGGAGGTGCCGTAATGCTTTCCCTTGATATCCCACAGCGCGATATCGATACCGGACAGGGCTGTAATGCTGAGGCCGCGCTGGCCCTGGTCGCGCAGGGCATTGTAAAGCACAGCCCAGATCTTTTCGGTCTGGCGGGGATCCTGGCCAATAAGCCAACCGGAATAGGCCTGAACCACGGCGGCGTTCGGTCGCGCCGGACCGAGGCATTCGCCCCAGCCGACTGTCCCGTCATCGCATTCGATTTCGACCAGAACGTGGGCACGCCGGTCAAAGCGCATGGATGCGCTTTCAAACGGCGTGGCCAGCCGATGTTCGAGCAGATGCGTGCGCACCGCTGTGATCTTCATCGTTCCCCTCCCGTTATACCTTGATCACACCTTGCGCTTGTGCGTGCCGATCAGGGCATCGAGCATGCCGATTTCCTCATTCGTCAGATCCTTCAGCGGCGCGCGCACTGGACCCGCATCAAAGCCCTGCAGGCGAACGCCAGCCTTGATGGCGGAGACAGCGTAACCCTTGGCGCGATTGCGGATCGCCATGAACGGATAGAAGAATTCCGTCAGGATGCGTTCGCAGGTGGCGCGCTCGCCGGCCCGCAGCGCCGCATAGAACTCGTTGGCAAGGCCCGGCACGAAGTTGAAGACGGCCGAGGAATAGGTGGTGAAACCGGCGCCGAGATAGGCTTCGGCAAACAGTTCCGCCGTCGGCATGCCGCCGAGATACATCAGGCGGTCACCCATCTTGGCGGTGATCTGGCGAACGAGACCGATATCACCGGTGCCGTCCTTGAAGCCGACGAGGTTCGGGCACTCATCGCAGAGACGCGCCAGCGTATCCGCCTGAAGCACCGAATTGTCGCGGTTATAAACCATGACGCCGATGCCGACCGACTGGCATATTTTCTTGATGTGCGCGTAAAGGCCTTCCTGCGGCGCATCGATGAGGTAATGCGGCAGAAGCAGGATGCCATCAGCACCGACTTTTTCTACCGAGCGTGCGATATCAACCGCAACTTCGGTGCCGTAGCCGCAGCCGGAAACGATTGCCGTTTCACCGGCCACTTCCTTGGCAGCCGAAACGATAGCAGGGATTTCATCCGGCTTCAGCGAGAAGAACTCGCCCGTACCGCCGGCGGCAAACAGCACCGGCGCCTTGTAACCGGCAAGCCATTCGACATGCGCCCTGTAGCTATCGGCCGCAAAACGACCCTCGGAATCAAAATGCGTTACCGGGAAGGAGAGCAGGCCGGAGCCAAGCGCCGCCTTGATTTGTTCAGGGTTCATAATCCGTATTCCTCTGCAAGTTCACTGACTGGAAGCCACCTAAACCGCTTGCCGCATATTTGTCAACAAGTCATCATACAAGTTATATGATGAATTTTGAAAACCGGCGCACATTAGCGCGCCAGCCAGCCACCATCGACATTGAGGATGGCGCCATGCACGTAGTCGGCCGCCGGCGAGGCGAGGAAAACCGCCGCCCCGGCGATGTCTTCAGAATGCCCCCAGCGGCCTGCCGGGATACGCTCGAGAATGGCCTTGTTGCGGGCAGCATCCGCCCGCAACGCCTCGGTATTGTTGGTTTCGATGTAACCGGGCGCAATGGCATTGACGTTGATGCCCTTCGCGGCCCACTCATTTGCCAGAAGCTTGGTCAGACCCGCAACGCCATGCTTCGCCGCCGTATAGGACGGTACGCGGATGCCGCCCTGAAACGACAGTAGCGAGGCGATATTGACTACCTTGCCCGGACGACCTTTCGCCAGCAATTCCTTGGCGAAGGCCTGCGTGGTGAAAAACAGCGCCTTGAGATTGACGTCCATCACCTCATCCCAGTCGAGTTCTGAAAACTCCACGGAATCGGCGCGGCGAATGATGCCGGCATTGTTGACGAGAATATCGAAATCGGCGTCGGCAAAGCTGTCCCTGGCGGCGAGTGGATCGGCAAAATCAATCGACAATGCGGCGGCCTTGCCGCCGTTCTTCGCGATCATGTTCAGCGTCTCGTCCGGCGCGCGGCGGGCGGCGCAGACAACTTCCGCGCCGGCCGCGGCGAGGCCGACGGCGATTGCTTGACCAAGCCCCGTATTGGCACCCGTCACCAGCGCCTTACGCCCTTGAAGCGAAAAGGGATTTTTCATTTCAGATCCCCCGGCTGGATGAAGTCCATGTCGGTATAATCGACATTGTCTCCAGCCATGGCCCAGATGAACGTGTAAGAGCCGATGCCAGCGCCGGAATGGATCGACCAGGGCGGAGAAATGGCACCCTCTTCGTTGGAAATGAAGAGATGCCGCGTTTCCTGCGGCTCACCCATCAGGTGCAGAACGCGCGACTTTTCATCCATGCCGAAATAGAGATAGGCCTCCATGCGGCGATCATGAATATGCGACGGAATGGTGTTCCAGACGGAGCCGTCCTCTAGCGTCGTATAGCCGAGCACGAGCTGGCAGCTTTCCATGACCAGCGGGTGGATGAACTGGTTGATTGTGCGCTTGTTGGAGGTCTCGGTCGCACCAAGCTTGACCTCCTTGCTGTCGGCAAGGCTGACGAGCTTTGCCGGCAGGCTGCGATGCGCCGGGCATGAAGTGATGTAGAACCGGCCCGCGCCATCGAAGGTCACCGCACCGCTTCCCGCACCGAGATACAGAACGTCGCCACGATTGAGCGTATACGTCTCGCCACCAGCGTTGACGGTGCCGGTGTCTCCGATATTGACGATTCCCATCTCGCGCCTGTCAAGGAACGACGGCGTCTTGGTTTCCTCGACCTTGTCCAGCATCAGCGGGGCACCATCAGGCACCGCGCCGCCCATGACGAAACGGTCGTAATGGGTATAGATCAGCCTGATTTCGCCGGAACGGAACATGTCGTTGGCGAGGAAATGCTTGCGAAGCCCATCGGTATCGAGCGTTTTTGCATATTCCGGGTTGACGGCCTGCCTTGTTTCGACGGTCAGCATCAAACTCATCCTTCATGATTGTTGCGTATAGGACATAATATATGTTATCCGCTTTTTGTACGATCTGTATGACAAGGTCAAGAGGAACCTGGATATCTCGACCACGCCGGAGACGTTGAATGGGGTTTCCCGCAGCCTCGATGATCCGCAGTCCATTCGTTTAGGGAGAATTGCAATGAAACGGCTTCTTGTTACCGGTGCGGCTGGCCAGCTCGGCCGCGTCATGCGCAAGCGCCTCGCACCCATGGCCGAGATATTGCGTCTTGCCGATCTTTCGCCGCTCGATCCTGCCGGGCCGAACGAGGAATGCGTGCAATGCGATCTGGCCGACGCCAGCGCCGTCGATGCGATGGTCGCCGATTGTGACGGCATCGTCCATCTTGGCGGCATATCGGTGGAGCGGCCTTTCGAGCAGATCCTTCACGGTAATATCATCGGGCTTTATAACCTCTATGAGGCGGCCCGCGCCCATGGGCAGCCGCGAATCGTCTTCGCCAGCTCCAATCACACGATCGGTTATTATTCCCAGACAGAGCGGCTTGGCCCCAACGTTCCCTTCCGGCCGGACGGTCTTTACGGCGTGTCCAAATGTTTCGGCGAAAGCCTCGCCCGCATGTATTTCGAAAAATTCGGCCAGGAAACGGCGCTGGTCCGCATCGGCTCCTGCACGCCGGAACCGCAAAATCACCGTATGTTGTCGACCTGGTTTTCGCAGGATGATTTCGTATCGCTGATCGAGGCGGTTTTCCGCGCGCCGGTGCTCGGCTGCCCGGTCATCTGGGGCGCATCGGCCAATGACGCGGGCTGGTGGGACAATTCCCACCTCGGCTGGCTTGGCTGGAAACCGAAGGACAACGCCGAGACTTTCCGGCAGCACATTGCCGAGACAACACCGCAACCAGACCCTAAAGATGCGGTGGCGCGTTTTCAGGGCGGCGTTTTCATCGACAATCCGATCTTCAAGGCGACGTGAAATGCCATTCGGGACCGACAGGCATGATAACCGGTCTTTCCTGCGCGTGCAGCGGGATTGCAAGCCGGACCGCGAATGACGTATCGAGGAATACCGGACGCTAACCTGCACCCTTTTTTAGAACGGCGATGACAATGACAAAAGCGATAACCTCCGAACCGGCAGCTCCGCAAGCCAAGACGCTTGTGGTGAAGGTTTCCGAGGAGCTCCGCAGCCAGATCGCCAAGGGCCGTTATAAGACAGGCGAGCGCCTGCCTTCCGAAGCGCAGATGACGCAGGAATTCGGCGTAAGCCGCACCGTGGTGCGCGAGGCCATCGCCTCACTGAGGTCCGACGGGCTGGTCGAGCCGCGTCAGGGTGCGGGCGTCTTCGTGCTGGAGCCAGCGCCTGTCGAGCGACGGCCGTTCCATAATGTCGATCTTGCCCGCGTCTCGTCCCTGATCGAAATGCTCGAACTGCGCACCGCCGTGGAAGGTGATGCCGCCGGTCTTGCGGCCGTTCGCCGCTCCCCGGCGCAGGAGGAGAAAATCATCGAAGCCTTCGATGCCTTCCGCGCCAGTGCCGCCAAGGGCATTCCGACAGCAGAGGCCGACTTCGCTTTTCACCTGGCCGTTGCCGACGCAACCAACAATCCGCGCTTCAGCGAGTTTCTACAGGTGCTTGGCCCAACGCTCATTCCGCGCCGCGCCGTTGCCGAAAACGGCAAGGAAACCGTGCTTTCACCCGCTGACCTCAACCGGCTTGTCGGTGAGCACGAAGCGATCCTGATTGCGATACAGGACGGCGACGAAGAGGCGGCAAGAAGCGCCATGCGCCACCACCTGAAAAGCAGCCAGACGCGTTACCGCGCCATGCTGCGCGCGCCGCGCTGAATTTCAAGCTTGAACGACATCGCATGACCGAGGAGAACGACATGCAGCAGCTTCCGACATTCCCCACCGTTTCACCCGACGATGGTGTTGAACGCACCGTGCTTTCCGAAGCGCCGGAGCTGATGGTGGTTTCGTTCCGCTTCAAGACCGGCGCCGAAGGCAAGCTGCACAACCATCCGCATGTGCAATCCACCTATGTCGCCAGCGGCAGTTTCCGCTTTTACCGCGATGGCGAAGCCTACGACCTGCAGAAAGGCGACAGCCTCATCATTCCCGGCCATGTCGAGCACGGCTGCCTCTGCCTGGAAGAGGGCGAGCTGATCGACTGCTTCACCCCGCGCCGCGACGACTTTCTCTGAACCTGGCCGGCCTCAGGCCCGGGACAAATCCCGCAGGGTGCGTGGCAGGCTGTTCATGCACTCTGCCCCTGCTGTGGTAACGAGAAACTGGTCCTCGATCATCAGCGCGCCTAGACCTTCGCCGTAAAACGGCGCTTCAAGTGCCACGACCATGCCCGGAAGAATGACCTCCTCATTGTCATGGGAAAAAAACGGCCATTCCTCGATGCCCACGCCGCCGCCGACGGAATGGCCGAAATGACCGCGATAATATTCGCTGAATCCGTCTTTGCGCATCGAAGCAAGCATGGCGGCGTGCACCGCACCGAATGTATTGCCGGGACGAATCGCTTCCAGCCCGCTGGCAAAAGCTGCCTCCAGCGCTTTGAAAATATTGGCCGCGAGCGGAGAGACCGCACCCCATGAAAACGTCCGCGCGCCATCCGACGAATAACCATCGACCAGCGTGCCAACATCGGCCTTGATCAGGGCACCGGGCGCGACGACCGCCGTCATATCCGACAGGGCCGGACCGACCGATATATAGTCCCAATGGCCGCTAAGCGAAAAACCCGACTTCAGGGCATGCGACTGAGCGCCGGCTTTCCACGCGTTGGAAAGCTGGCTGAGCGCCAAGCCCGGCCGCACGGCCGCCGCCATCTCGACCAGCCCGGCCTCAGCGGCCGCTGCGGCCCGCCTGAGAAGTTCAATCTCGCGCACGGATTTCACCGCACGCAGACGTTTCAGCACCGTCGAGCCATCAACCCAGGTCACAGCGGGCGTCACCTCACGAAGAGCCGAAAAATCGGCGGCCGGCATGAATTCGAGATCGGCACCGATACGCGCCGCAGACAGCCCGCGTTCCTGCAGAAGGTCGGCCAGCAAAACAAAGCAGGCGGCGCGATCGAATGTCTCCGGCCTCTGTCCGCCGGAATTGTTTCGGCGATAGGCACCGTCTACCTGCGAGACGTTTTCGACACCCGACATATCGACCATATCGATCCAGATGCGATGCCGGCGCAGATCGACATCAGGCGCGGCCTTCTCGACAAGAGGTGCGGCGTGATCGCTGACGACGGCGGCAAGCCCGGACGCAGCATCGGCTGGGACAAGCGCAATCGCCGACCCCGCCCTGCCCCACATCGTCGCAACACCGGCATTTGCTCCAACCGCATAACGGAAGGCTTCGGGCTGGAAAAGCACCAGCGCATCCATGCCCGCCTCACCCATCAACTGCTGCGCACGGCCTCGATCGATATCGCCCATAAGAACCTCGGTAGATTGTTTCACCCGCCGTGTTTTCAGGCGGGCGCAATAATATCAAGATCCCGATTTATCAGCGGCTGCTGAGAGAAAGAAGCAGGAAAACAAGATAAGGTAGGAGGTTGGGGATAGTCCTCCTATAAAACAGTGCTTTAGCACCACCACAGCATCCGCATTCCGTCACCCTGACGAGGTCGGGGGTCCAGCACGGTCAATTCCTTCATTGCAAAAGGCTCCGGCCACGGCGCTGACACACCGTGGCTGGATGCCGGGTCAAGCCCGGCATGACGCAGGAGAGGTAGCCGACTTTATCATCCATCCGGAGACCGCGGAAAACCCGCCGCCTCGTGTCGCGTCACGCCTCCAGCCACTTAACCTGCTCGGCCGTCAGCTTGATATCCAGCGAAGAAAGGCTGTCCTCCAGTTCGGCAATGGTGCGCGGCCCGATCAGCGGAATGACCGGGAAAGGCTGGGCGATGACATAAGCGAGCGCGATGTGGATCGGATGGCGGCCGAGTTTCCGGGCAAGCTCGATCGCCCGGTCGCGGCGGTCGAAGTTGCGGTCGGAATACCAGACGCGGACGATTTCCTCGTCATCTCGCTTGTCCCGCCCCGCCCGGTCGGTGAAGAAGCCACGCCCCTGGCTCGACCAGGCGAAATTCGGGATCTGGCGGGATTGGAGCCATGCCTTCCACTCATCATCCGATGCCGCCACACACCCCGCCCAGATGGGATCGAGCATCTCGGCAAGCGAGAAATTGTTGGAAAGTGCGCCCGGAGCCTGTTTGCCGTTCTCTTGCGCATAGGCGGTGGCCTCGTCCATACGCTCGCGCGTCCAGTTCGATCCCCCGAAAATGCCCCGAATGCGACCACGCCGGACTTCGGCATCCATCGCATCGACAAATTCGCCGACCGGCACGTCGGGATTGTCACGATGCATGAAATAGACATCGACATAATCCGTCTTCAGACGCTCCAGCGACTGGTTGAGCTGCTTGGCGATCATGTCCGGATAGCAGAGGGGCGAATGCGCGCCTTTGCCGATCAGCACGATTTCTTCGCGCGGCACGTTGCGGCTGGTGTGCCAGTCACCGAATATGGCTTCCGTCTTGCCGCCGCCATAGACATAAGCCGTATCGAACAGATTGCCGCCCGCCTCATAAAAGGCATCGAGCGTCAGGGACGCGGAGGCGAAATTGGGGAAGAACTCGAAACCGAGCGCAACCACCGAAGCGGGTTTGGTGAGGCCGGGTATGTGCCGCTTCGGAACCGCATTGCCTGCCACGACCTTGCCACCGGCAATATTCGTGATGCGAGAGGTTGCTTTTTCGACGCTGTATTCCAGGCCAACGGCGGCACGCCACTGGTCCATGACACGTAGATTGCCGAGACTGTCGGCCCAGCCCATGCCGGGCGCGCCGAATTCCTGCTTGCCCTGCCTTATCGCCTCACCTGCCGCATCGACTTCGAAGGAATAGAGCCAACGGTCTTCCGGCAATTCGATGGTTTCGACATTGTCGCCCCTGAAAATATCGATCCGGCCGGTGCCACCCTTGTGGCCGGCGGCGAACCAGAAATCCTTGACTTCGATACGGCCTTCCGAACCGATGATGCGCAGCACATTGTCCTGGCCTGCCATGATCGAGCAGGAGACTTCGGCAACGATACCGTTCGAAAATTTCAGAACGGCCGAAGCCCATTCATCGACGCCCGACTGGCCGAGATGGGCCGCACCTACAATCTTTTCGGGTTCAGCAAAGGGTTTTCCATCGACTGCACCGGCAATCAGCCGCACCATGGATACGGGATAACCGCCGACATCGAGAATGCCGCCGCCTGCCGTCTCATTGGAAAACAGACGATGATCGGCACGGAAAGACCCCATGTTGAAACCGAAACTGGAGCGGATGATGCGGATATCGCCAACGGCGCGGTTCCTGATCAACTCCACCAGTTTTGCCGTCTGCGGATGCAGGCGGTACATATAGGCCTCGCCCGCAAAGACATCAGCTTTTTTCGCTTCGTGGAAAATGGCGTCGGCGTCATAGGCGGAAAGCGCGATGGGCTTTTCCACCAGCACGTTTTTGCCCGCACGGATCGCCTTGATCGCCCATTCCGCATGGCCGGTATGGGGCGTGGCGATATAGACGGCGTCAATATGGGGATCGGAAAGCAGCGTATCGTAACCATGGATGATGCGCGCGCCGGGAAAGGCGTCAGCAAGGCCGGGCTTGTCCGGATTGCGGGTGGCGATAGCCTCGAGCTTACCCGTGCGGGAATGGGCAATGCCGTCCGCAAAGGTCTTGGCGATGGTGCCCGGGCCGATAATGCCCCAGCGGATCGGTTGGTCGGTCGTCATGAAATCCTCGTCTTGACTTGCGTGCTTGGGAAAGGGTTCAGCGCAGGCGATTGCCCTGACTGTCGAAAAGAAATGCCTTGCGGGCGGAAAGACCGACCGTCAGCCGGTCACGATTGGCGACGTCTCGCGATTCCGACCGCTCGATGACGAGTTGCTCACCGCCTTCCGTACGGGCATAGACATAGCTGGTATTGCCGAGGTGCTCGGCGACATCGACGTGGACGGTGAGATCGGCATCGCCCTGCCCGACATCAGCAAAATGTTCGGGCCGGATACCGAGCGAGACCTTGCTTCCCTCATCGAGCCGGTCCTTGATCGGCAGGGTCAGCCGCACGGCAGGATCGCTGTCGAGCGACAGCGTAACGCTTTGTCCGCCTGTACCGATGACGGTCGCCTCCAGAAAATTCATCTTCGGCGAACCGACGAAACCGGCAACGAAACGGTTGGCGGGGTCGTCATAAAGATCGAGCGGGGCACCAACCTGTTCGATATTGCCCGCCCTCAAAACCACGATCTTGTCGGCCAGCGTCATCGCCTCGGTCTGGTCGTGGGTGACATAGATCATCGTGGTACCAAGCTGCTTGTGCAGCCGCGAGATTTCCACCCGCATCTGCACCCGAAGTTCCGCATCGAGGTTCGACAAGGGCTCGTCGAACAGAAAGACCTGCGGTTCGCGCACGATGGCGCGACCGATGGCGACACGCTGCCGCTGCCCGCCGGAAAGCTGCTTTGGCCGGCGTTCCATCAACTCGTTGATCTGCAGGATTTCGGCGGCGCGGCTGACACGCTTTTCCGTGTCGGCCCTGGGATTACCGTTCATCCTGAGGCCAAAGGACAGGTTTTCGGCAACCGTCATGTGCGGATAAAGCGCATAGGATTGAAACACCATGGCGATGCCTCGATCGGCCGGATCGGCATCGTTGACCGTTCTGCCGCCGATACTGATATCGCCGTCCGATATATCCTCCAGCCCCGCGATCATACGCAGAAGCGTTGATTTGCCACAGCCGGACGGGCCGACGAAGACCACGAACTCGCCATCGGCAATATCGAGATTTGCACCATGGATGACTTTCAGCGCACCGTAGCGCTTTACGACATTCTTGAGCGAAAGTTCCGCCATGCGGTCTCTCCCCTTACTTGACTGCCCCGGCGGAAATGCCGGCGATGAAGTGGCGCTGCAAAGCCACGAAAACGATGAGAATGGGTGCGGTGAGCAGAACTGCACCGGCCATGATGCCACCCCATGACACTTTGGTGAGCCCGATGAGGGTGCCAAGTGCCACGGGTGCGGTCATCATTTCCGGACGGGAGTTGATCAGCAGCGGCCAGAGATAATTATTCCACGAAGCGAGGAAGAGGATGATCGACAGCGCCGCCATGGTGGGGCGCGCCAATGGCAGGGCAATGCGCAGGAATATCTGCCATTCCTTGACGCCCTCGACCCTTGCCGCATCGAAAAGCTCCGTTGGCATCATGGAAAAGGATTGCCGCATGAACAGCACGCCGAGCGAGTTGAACAGTGGCGGCACGATGAGTGCCACCCAGGTGTTGGCGAGCTTGAATTCGCGCGCCACCATGATGAATTGGGGAATGACGACAACTGCAAAAGGCAAGGTGATGGTGCCGAGAATGATGGCGATCACCACCGAGCGTCCGGCAAAACGATAGCGCGCCAGCGCCCAGCCCGCCATGGAGGTCAGAAACACCGAGAGAGCCGTATAGATGACCGCAACGGTGATCGATATGAACATCGCCCGCAGGAAGTTGGTATCCGCCTGAAGGTTTTTGAAGTTCTCGATGAAATTGGTGGACGGGACGAGCACGATGTCGGGGCTGAAAATGCCAAAATCAGGCATTGTCGAGAACACGAACATCATCCACAGCGGAAATAGCCAGATGAGGGCAAGCGGCGTCAGCGTCGCATGCAGCGCGATCTTCTGCCAGAGAAGCGATCTGGATTTCGATCTCATTTCGGCTCCCTCCCGACCCAGAGATTAAGAAGCGAAATGGCGATGGCGAGCGCCGCCATGGTGTACGCGATGGCCGAGGCGTAGCCGAAATTGAGCGAAGTGAAGCCCTGCCGGTAAAGGAACAACCCCAGCGTTTCCGTACCGCCGCCCGGCCCACCCCTGTTGGTGATGAGGAAAGGCTCGGCAAAAAGCTGCATGGTGCCGATGACGGACAGGACCACGCAGAAAAGGATGATGGGTTTCAACAGCGGCAGTGTGATGTGGAAGAACTGCTGCCGCTTGTTCACCTTGTCCAGTGTCGCCGCCTCATAGACATCGCTGGGGATGGATTGCAGGCCGGCCAGAATGATGATGGCGTTATACCCCGCCCAGCGCCATGTGACGGCGATGATGACCAGCGCCATGGCCGCATTGGCATTGTCGAACCACGAGATGGGCGAAAGGCCAACGGAAGTGATGAGCTTGTTGATGATGCCGAAATCGGCACTGAACATCAGCCGGAAAACTGCCGCATAAGCGACTTCTCCGACGACGACGGGTGCGAAGAAGGCAAAACGGTAAAGCGGGCGTACCTTCAACAGTGGCGAGTTCAGAAGTACCGCCATGACGGTCGCAAGCGCGATCATGACAGGCACCTGAATGACCAGAATGATCAGCGTATTGTAGAGCGCATTATAAAACGCCGGATCGGAGACCAGCCTCCCCCAGTTCATGGAGGGCGCAAACCGCCAGGGATTGATGCGGGTGTTCTGAAACGACAGCATGAACGAGCTGACGATCGGCCAGACCCAGAACGTCGCGAAAATCAGAAGATAGGGCGCAAGGAACGCATAAGCGATCCTGTTCCTTGACGGCATGACGACCTCCAGATGCGATGGTTGGAAAGCTTGGAGAGGCCGGTCCTGCTAAACCGCAAGGCCGGCCATCCGAGAGCTTCATTCCGCGACCGGCAGCCCCGTGGCCGTTTCGATCTGCTTTGCGGCATCGTCGAGAGCTGCTTTCGCATCGGGATAACCACCCGCGAAATATTTGGTCTGCGTCGCCTTGTAGATCGCATCTGCATCCGACTGGAACGCGGTGCCACGGCTGGGCACGATTTTCGGCAGGGTCGCCAGAATATCGGTCCAGACCGCCTGCCCACCCCAATAGGGCTGCTTTTCCTTGACGAAAGGATCATCGATGGCGGAGAGAAGCGAGGGAACGAGGCCGAAGGACTTCAGCATCGTCACCTGCCCCTCATTGGTGGTCAGCGCGTAGTCGATGTACTTCCAGGCGGCTTCCTTGTGCTTGGACGCCGAACTTATCGCCAGCGAAGAGCCACCGAGATTGGCTGCATGCGGACCGTCAGGCGTAAGGCTCGGCATCATATAGACACCCCACTTGCCCGAAAGACCGGGAGAGCCGGAGCGAACCGTGCCTTCATACCAGGCGCCATACATCTGGCTCGCGGCCTTGCCGGCAGTATTGGCCTGAATCTTCTCATCCCAGATCGCAGCCGTGATGATGCCGGCATCCTTCATCTGCTTGATCTTTTCAAGCGTCGCGACACAGGCAGGTTTGTTGATGGTGATGTTCTGGCCGTCGGTCGAAAAGTAACCGCATCCCTGCTCGTTGGCGATCATGCGGAACCACTCGCTGTCGCCGTTGAAGTCGGCCTGCGCCATCACGGTGCCGGGATTGGCGGCCATGACCTTCTTGCCAGCCGCGATGAAATCATCCCAGCTTTTGATGGTGGCCGGATCGACAGCAGCCTTTTCGTAGAAATCGCGCCGGTAAAAAACGGCCACCGGACCCGAATCCCAAGGCACCGCATAAGCTACGCCATCGACCTCCAGTTCCGTGCGCTTAAAGTCAGGAAAAAGCGCCTGTTTTTCAGGCGTATAGCCAAGTGCAGTCAAATCCGTGAAACAATCCGGGAACCGGCTCCAGAACAGTTCCGCCTCGAAATTTTCGACCGTTACAATATCCGGGAGGCCGTCGCCACCCGCTGCGCAAGCCGCCAGCGTCTTGTCGAAAACTTGATCGTTTCCAAGGTCTTCAACAACAATCTTGATGTCAGGATTTTGCTTGTTGAACCCTTCGACAGTGGATTTAAGCGCCGATGCGGCGACATTCCAGCTCCAGATGGTTAAGGTCTCGGATTGCGCCATTACCGGCGCTGCAAGGAGCACCAGAGCCGTCGACGCGCCAAGAAATTTAAAGCACATTGAAAACCTCCCTTTTTTCAATTGCCGTTCTTTAGCGAACATGGGCACATTACCGGCGGCAGGAAATCTGTCTCGTACAAAGGGAACATCGATTTGGCGGAAAGTAAGATTGCGGAAAGAGCCTTCTACCAGCCGGGTGCAAGCAGCATCGAAGGCATGCCGACCACGCTCCAGCTTTTTTACAACCACCCGCCCATCATGCTCAGGCCGCACTGGCATGCGCAGGTGGAGGTGAACTATGTGATGTCGGGATCCGTACATTACCGGATGGGCGACCACGACCTTTCGCTCGATGCCGGCCAGATGTGCATTTTCTGGGGCGGCCAGCCGCACCAGATGGACCGTTCCTCCGATGATTCGATTTATGCGGGCGCGCATCTGCCGCTCGTCCATTTTTTCCGCATGCGGCTGCCGGCTGCGGTTTCCAGCCTGCTGATGGGCGGCGCAACGATGGTGAGTGCGCACACGGACCGGGCCGACGAGGAAAATTTCGGCCGCTGGTTCCGTTACGTCACTTCGGGTGATCCGGCCAAGGCGCAGCACGCGGTGGAGGAATTGCTGCTGCGGGTGGAGCGCATGTTCCTCGAGCCCTATACCGTCATATCCTCCGCCGTCAGCGGCAAACGGGAAGAGAACGACGAGAGCATGGCGCCCTCAATCGGCGTGGTGCGCATGTGTGATTTCATTGCCGCCAATTTTCTAGACGACATCGACGCGACCGAAATTGCCCGCGCCGCCTCGCTTCATCCGAAATATGCGATGAACCTGTTTCGCAAATCCACCGGGATGACGCTGATCAAATATCTGACCTTGCTCAGGCTTTCCCGCGCCCAGGCGATGCTGATGAACGGCAAGGACAATATTTTGCAGATTGCCATGGAAAGCGGCTTCGGCTCCGTCAGCGCCTTCAACAAGGCGTTTCGTCAGATCGCCGGCATGTCGCCTTCCGATTTCCGCCGCGATATGCGCGCGACGGCGGCTTAATTTTCCGCCTCTTCAAAATCGGAGTAGCCGGCACTGCGCTGGCCTGCCGCCTTGCGATAGGCGCGGGGCGAATTGCCGAGCATTCGCCGAAACATGGTGGTAAAAGCCGGAATATTTTCATAACCGGCATCCAGCGCCACATTGGTCACCGCCTCGCCCGCGGCAAGCCTCGGCAAAGACGCAAAAATGCAGGCCTGCTGACGCCAGGTGACAAAACTCACCCCCAACTCTTTACGAAATAACCGCGTAAAGGAGCGCCGGCTCATGCCCATGGCGGCGGCCCAGTCATCGATTTCCACTCTGGCCACAGGCTTTTTCAGGAACTCGCGGCAAAGACCGGCAAGACGCTGATTATCGGGAAAGGGTAATCCCAGCGGGCGTTCCGGCAGACGGTTTACCTCATCAAGCAGAAGCGCCCGCACCAGTCCCTGCCGGTGAAAAGCGGCAGGTTGCAACTCCTCGCCCAGCAATTCCGAAATCAGGCTGGAGGCAAGGGCGGTAATTTCCACCACCCTTGGGGCCCCGGCTTGAAACAGATCGGGGTGAACGTAGATCGAATGCATCTCCACCGTTGAGATGATCTCAGCCTCATGTTTCAGCCCGGCTGGAATGATAAGCCCGTGACCGGGCGGTATCATCCAGCGCCCGGCGGCGGTGCTGACCAGCACGACGCCCTGGCGTGCGCACCATATCTGCACCCGACCATGGCTGTGGACCGGGGTACGGTGTCCTGTCGGATAGGCACGGTGAAGCGCCAACACCGGCTCGTTGGTGCCATCGATCAATTTCAGGCTGCGCTCATGGTCGTCATCCGCCAGACGGGCGGGTTTTAGCGATTTGATTTTTGCCATTTGGCCCATTCACAAAGAAACTCGTCCAGAACACGAAAGCAGGCCAGAAACAATATGAATAAAAGCGGGAAGAAATAAAGACACGTTTCCCGTCTCTCGCGGGGAATCTGGAGAGGATACATCATGGCCACCGTCACCAGCACCGGGTTCAGCCCGCAACGCACGGCGTTTTCAATTATTGCAGCAGCCAGCTTCTGCCACATGCTCAACGACATCATGCAATCGCTACTGACGTCGCTTTATCCGCTGCTGAAGGCCAATTATGCGCTCGACTTCATGCAGATCGGGCTGCTCACCTTCGCCTTTCAGGTCACGGCATCGCTGTTGCAGCCTGTCGTCGGCATGGTGACCGATCGCTGGCCCATGCCTTTCTCCCTGCCAGTCGCCATGCTCTCGACCTGTGCCGGCCTCATCACGCTCGCATTCGCTCACAGCTTCGAGGTGCTCGTAATCGGCGCCTGCCTGATCGGTGTCGGCTCAGCGATCTTCCATCCGGAGGCGTCCCGCGTTGCCCGTCTGGCATCCGGTGGTCGCCACGGTCTGGCACAGTCCTTCTTCCAGGTTGGTGGCAATACAGGCACGGCCATCGGCCCGCTGCTGGCCGCCTTCATCGTCATCCCGTTCGGTCAAGCCAGCCTCAGCTGGTTCTCACTGATCGCGCTGATGGGCTTTGCCGTCTTGTCCTGGGTCGGCGTCTGGTATACCCGCCACCGCCGCGCGAATGTCGGCAAGGCTCCGGCCAGCCGCGCACTTCCGCTGGCACGCGGCACCGTGATGATGACGCTTGCCGTGCTGGTGGTTTTGACCGCCACCAAGAACGCCTATCTCGCCAGCCTTTCCAGCTATTTCACGTTCTACACCATCGAGAAGTTCGGGCTGGGCGTGCAGGATGCGCAGGTTCTGCTGTTCCTCTTCCTTGGCGCTTCTGCGGCGGGCGTTTTCTTCGGTGGCCCGATCGGCGACCGCTTCGGCTCGCGCGTCGTCATCTGGTTTTCGATCCTCGGCGTCATTCCCTTCGCGCTGATGCTGCCCTATGCGAACCTGTTCTGGACGACCGTTCTCGTCGTCGTCATCGGCTTCGTCTTCTCCTCCGCCTTCTCGGCAATCGTCGTGTTCGCGCAGGAACTGGTACCCGGGCGCGTTGGTCTCATCGCCGGCATGTTCTTCGGTTTCGCCTTTGGCTTCGGTGGCATCGGGGCCGCGGTTCTCGGGATCTATGCGGATAAGGAAGGCATCGAGTTCGTCTATCGCATCTGCTCCTACCTGCCGCTGCTCGGCCTGTTGACGGTGCTTTTGCCAAAGTTGCCGAGCCACCGGTAAAGACCCTACGCTCTCAAGCGTTTCGTCACGGCAGTCACCTGTGATAATCACGGTGACTGCCGTAATTCGTTGAGCGAAGACCAGCCACATGCAGATACCGATAAAATCGATCCTCGTCTTTCATGCTGCGGCAAGGGCGGGCAGCATTTCGCGGGCGGCGGAAGAGCTGAGCGTTACGCCTTCAGCCGTTTCCCAGCAGATCCAGTTGCTTGAAGGCCAGCTTGGCACGACGCTGATGGCGCGGACCGGCCGCAAGGTGACGCTGACGGAGGCGGGCGAGCGGTACTTCTCGATGATCACTGCACAGATCGAGCAGATCACCGATGCCACCGACAGTATTCGCGGCTTCCGCTCGGTGACCACGCTGACAATCAGGGCAACCCCGACCATTTCCAACAAATGGCTGCTGCCGCGTCTCGGCTCCTTTCTGGAGGAGCATCCCGAACTGGAAGTGCGCCTCGACGGCACCAACGAGCCGACCGATTTTTCGCAGGAGCTTGTCGACATAGAGCTGCGCCATGGCGATGGCCGCTGGCCGGGCCTGTTTGTGGAAGGGCTCGTGGAAGAGGAGTTCCTGCCGGTCTGTTCACCGGATATGCCCGGTGCCGGTACATTCCTGCCCGAAGATTTGCAGAACCAGCGGCTTATCCACTCGGTCAAGGCGCAGGCGCAATGGAACCACTGGTTCCCGCTTTCCGGCGTGACGGCTGAAAAGCGCTGGCGTCGCGTTCTGTTCGATCGCAGCCACATGGCCATCGACGCCGCCGTTCTGGGCATCGGCGTGGCGCTGGAAAGCACGTTGATGATGGAGCGGGAACTGCAACGCGGAATGCTGATCCCGGCCGTGGCCGATGCGCCCCGCATCAAGCTCGTCACGCAATGGATCGTTTGCCCGCATTCCCACCTGCGTCAGAGAAAAGTGACGCTGTTTCTGGAGTGGATGCGAAAACAACGCGACGAGTGGCGTGCCCGTCGCGTTGTCTGATGCTTCAGGCTTCCTGTTTCAGTCTCAATAAAGACCCATCAACCGTATCGGCCCGAGCGTCAGCACCGGGAAAAGCACGAGTGCGAATATGGCGAGCGTCAGCACCGTCATCGGCGCCAGCGAACCACGAATGACGTCTTCGATCTTCATGTTCGCCACCTGTGCTGCCGCGAACAGGCAGACCCCGACCGGCGGCGTCACAAGGCCAAGTGTCAGCGTCATGACAGTCACGATCAGGAAGTGGATCGGATCGATGCCCAGCGCCTCCACCGGCGGCATCAGCACCGGAATGAGGATGAACATGGCAGGGATAGCCTCCATGAAGATGCCGATGATCAGCAGAAACACGAAGATCACCAGCATGCCCGACATCGGCCCAAGGTTCATCGCCTTCAAAAGCTCGGCCACCTGTTCCGGCAGGCCGTCGAAGGTGAAGACCCAGGCGGCAAGCTGCGAGGTGGCGGCGATGAACAGGATGGTGCCGGAAATGCGCGCCGTGGATATCAGTATTTCCGGCAATTCGCGAACCGGCAGCGTGCGATAGACCAGCACACCCAATACGGCCACATAAACAACCGCGATGGCCGCGGCTTCCGTCGGCGTGAACAGGCCGCTGGCGATACCGATGATGAGGATCAGCGGCGTGAGCATCGGCAGGATGGCGCGAAGGCCGGTGACGATAACCAGACGGAAATTGAAGGGCGTCGGCGGATTGTAGCCGTAATGCACCGAATAGAAGTGGTTAAAGACAAGAAAAGCGAAGGCGATGAAGAGGCCAGGCACCAGACCCGCAATGAGCAGCGTGCCGATCGACACATTGGCGATGGAACCGGCAATCACGATCAGGATCGACGGCGGGATGATGGAAGAGAGCGTGGAGGTGCAGAGCGTCATGCCGACGGCATAACCCTTTGGAAATCCGTGTCGCTCCATGGCCTTGATTTCGATTGCGCCCACAGAGGCGATATCGGCGACTGAGGAGCCGGAGACGCCGGAAAAGATGACCGACGAAATGACGTTGACGTGGCCAAGCCCACCGGGAAGCCAGCCGACCATCGCCTCGGCGAAATCGAAGATGCGCTCTGCCACACGCCCGCGCTCCATCACCGTACCGACCAGAATAAAGAGTGGCACGGCGACGAGAAGGAAAGAGTTCATCGACGAGAACATCGTCTGCGACAGAAGGTCCATGGGCATGGAGGTGAAGAGCCACAGCGTGCCGACACTGGCGAGCGCCAAAGCGATGGCGAGCGGCACACCCAGCATGCTGAGACCGAAAAAAGCGATGAGAAGAAAGACCGACATAGCTCAGTGTCCTGCTGAAATAGAGATATCGGCGTGGGCGATCTCGTCCGCGGGGATACCGATCTCGGGGAGCGCGATCAGGTCCCGCCTGCTGCGCAGCGATTCGATGATGGCCAGCACGGCGATAACGGCCGAGACAGGCAGAACCATGCCGATGGTCCACATCGGGATGGGCAAGGTCGCGGCGGTCTCGTTCATCATGATCTGCTGGCGCACCAGGGTGAAGCCCGTCCAGCCCATCATGCCGAAGAAAAACACCGAAGAACCGACATAGATCGGCACCGCCAACCGCCTGAACAGGCGGTGGAACAGCACCAGAAACACCACGACCCGCGCGCTTTCAACAGTGCGGAAACCGGCGGCAAGGCCAAGGAACACCATCCAGATGAAGAGAAAGCGTGTCGCCTCCTCGGTCCAGGGGAGCGGGCTGCCGATGAGGCGGCCAATGACCTGGAGAAGAACGACGACAAGAATACCGAAACAGGCCGCCCCGGCGGCGACATCAGCGATGACCTTGACGATGGTGCCGAGCACCGACGGTTTCGTATCGCGCATGACAATACCCTTCCACTGCTGAAACCGGATATCCGGTAAAACGAATGCCACCCTGCCGCTGCGGCAAGGCAACCCTTGCTGACGATGGGAGCGGCCGGGTTGCTAATCGGTGCAAGCCCGACCCTCCTTTCACTGGCGGCGTCAGTTCGTCTTGAGGAAAGCCTGCGTCTTGTCGAAAAACGCCTGATCTTTCACGAGGGCGGAGAATTTTGCCGAAAGACCAGTCGCGACAGCCACGAAAGCCTTGCGCTCTTCATCGGTCAGCGTGTTGACCTCCATGCCGTTCTTCTTCAGCGTTGCGAGCGACTTGTCGATATCGGCAGCATCGTTCTCGGCTTTCCACAGCTCGGTTTCCGTGGCCGCGTCCCTCAACGCCGTCTTGAAGCCCTCGTCGAGGCCTTCGAAACGGGCCGGGTTCATGCCCAGCACCCAGGCGTCAGCGATGTGGTTGCTGATCGTCAGGTATTTCTGCACTTCATAAAGCTTGGCGCTGACAGGCACGTTGACCGGATTTTCCTGCCCGTCGACGACTTTCAGCTGGAGCGCGTTATAGACTTCCGCAAAGGCCATCGGCGTCGGGGCAGCACCCATGGCGCCGAAGAATTCGACCCAGAGCGGATTGTTCGGCACACGCAGCTTCATGCCCTTGAGATCGGCAGGCGATTTGATCGGCGCCTTGGAGTTGGTGATCTGGCGCAGTGGCCGCGACCAGAGATCGAGCCCGAGAATGCCGATCTTGCTCAGATCGCCGGAAAGCTCCTTGCCAAGATCGCTGTCGAGATAGACGCGCAGCTGGTCGATATCGCGGAACTGATAGGGAATGGCGATGGCCGTGAATTTCGGATTGAACGTTGCGTAAAGCGATGTCGAGTTCAAGAGCATGTCGAGCGAACCGCCGGCCAGCTGCTTGACGCCCGCCGAAGGATCGCCGCCATAAAGCGTGCCGTTCGGAAACACCTTGATCTTGAGTTTGCCGTCAGTCTTTTTCGAAACAATCTCGGCGAACTTGTTGGCCGCGAGCGTGATTTCCGACGTATCGGAGTCCGGCGTCGAAAGCGTGAGCGTTTCCGCCTGCGCGATCGATGCAACCAGCATGGTGGCGGCGAGAGCCAGCCCGTAAAGTTTTGAAATTTTCATGTGTTCCTCCCTTTGTTGTCTCTAAACAGTTTCGAGCGTTCCTCCGAACGCATTCATGCGTTTAACTTCAAGGATCACACCGCTGTGATCAAGTTCGCCCGCACCATGCTCGACCATGGAGCGGAACAGCCGGTCAACCTCCTCGCCGACCGGTAATTTCAGGCCACGGCTCTTGGCGAAAGCAAGCGCCGTGGACGTATCCTTCAGCTGATATTTCGCCGGCCCGCCGGGGCGGAAATCGCTTTCCACCATGCGTTTGCCGTGCTGGCGGAAGACGGTGGACTCGGCAAAACCGCCAAGCAAAGCCTGGCGCACCTGCGCCGGGTCGGCTCCCCCCGCTTCAACCAGCGTCAAAGCTTCCGCTACGGCGCAGATCGTCGAGGCGACGATCAGCTGGTTGGCCAGCTTGGCCAATGAACCGCAACCCACCGGACCGACATGGGTGACGCGGCCGAGGCAATTGAGGAGTGGCCGCAATGCGTCCACATCCCGCTGCTCACCGCCGGCCATGATGGCGAGCGTTCCCTCAGTCGCCCCTTTTTCGCCCCCGGAAACCGGTGCGTCGACATAAGCGACGCCATGAGCCTTTGCCGCCTCCGCCTGTTCCCGTGCGCTGTCGACGGGAATGGAACTCATCACCAGCAGAAATGCACCAGGCTTCATGGTGGAAACGACACCCGAGGCGCCGAGCAGAACCTCGTCGCAGACCGGCCCGGAACTCAGCATACAGAGCACGACATCGGCTTCGGCTACAGCTTCGGCAGCCGTGGCCGTCGGCTGCACGCCCTTTACCGCCAGAACCGCAGCTTTTTCAGCACTGCGGTTCCAGGCCTTGACGGAAAAACCGGCCTCCGCCAGACGCGCCGCCATGGGTGCACCCATGATGCCCGTTCCGATGACAGCGATTTCGCGGATGTCCTGCATTTTTTCCACCCTTCAAAGCCATTGCCGGTTGAGGAAACGCACCGGCAACTCTTCTTCGATGAGGGCGGGAAACGCCTCGCGAAACCGGTCGAGATGGGGTGTTTTCAGATGGTCGTCGAAAGCTTCGCGGCTGTCATAGACCTCATAGAACACCACGTTGTTTCCGGATTCCGGCCGCACCACATCGAATTGGCGGCAACCCGGTTCATCCTGAACCGAATGGGTGGCATCATCTTGCGCTGCGTTAAGAAAGGCATCCATCGCGTCAGGCTTGACCCGGAATTCCGCGATTACCACGAAAGCTCCATTCGGCATGTCCCGTTCTCCGTCCATCACGCCGCAGCGTCTTTTTGCGGACGGAACTGGTTTTCCATGTCCTGGCGAAGCTTCACCACATCCAGGTCGCTCACCAGTTCCACATCGTCGAAGCTGACGATCTGGTCCTTCCTGATGGCGCGCTTCAGCTTGACATTATGGGCAAGGCCGATCGGCAGCGCCTTGATGTCGAGGCTGCGGGTGGCAGGGATGGCATTGGCCCAGACCGCGTAACCGCCCTCGCCGTCAAGCATTTCGCCGGGCTGCATGTCCTTCTTGGCCGTCGCAACCGCATCGCCGCGGAACTCCTTCGAGCAACCGGTGGCCTCGTTGCGCAGCACCGCGGACAGCACACTGATCGAGGTTTCCAGACCGATGATATGGAACGGACGCCACATGGAGGCGTACCAGCCCGAAGGATCGGTCAGCAGTCCATATTGCTTGAAGCAGGCGCGGGCATATTCGTTATGCGCCTTGAAGGTGACGAAAACGCCGTAACGGATGTTATTAAACACCTCGCGACCATCCGGCTCCTGGCTTGCGGCAATATCCACGAGACCGGAGCGCGACATGCGGCCGCCATCGGCAGCGGGGCGAAAGACGCGGGCGAGATCGTGCAGGCCGGCGGGCGGGAAGGCCAGACCGTCATCCGGGCAATCCAGCCCCGTGCCGTTTGCGACCGCCGCCATTTCGATGGCCGCCTTGGTGCCGTCGGTAAATGAATTGTACATTTTCGGATTGAAGTCGCCCTTGGCCACTTCCTCGTCAGTCCAGCCGAAGTAGCTCCAGACCGTATCAGGCGTCGAATACCGGTAACGCGGCTCGAAATTCATCCCCTTGCCGGCGGAAACGACCTCGAAGCCGGTGGCGCGTGCCCAATCGACCAATTCGCAGATCAGGGCCGGTTGGTCACCGTAAGCCATGGAGTAGATAAGACCCTTGGCCCTCGCTTTTTCGGCCAGGATCGGCCCGACCATCACATCGGCCTCCACATTGACCATGACGACATGTTTGTTGTGGTCGATGGCTCCGAGCGCATGGCGCGCGCCAGCCAGCGGATGGCCGGTCGCCTCGATCACGCATTCAATCTCGCCGCAGGCGAACAGTTCGTTCACATCGTCAGTCACATAGGTCTTGCCGCTCTTCAGCGCATCGGCGCAGCTCGTCGCGTCATAACGCTCCTTCGGCCAGCCGACGCGGTCAAACGATTCCCGCGCCTTGCCGACATTGAGATCAGCGACGGCGACCATGTGGAAACCGGCGATGCGCTGCGCCTGCGCCAGAACCATGGAACCGAACTTGCCGGCACCGATGAGACCCACCCTGACGGGCTTGCCACCGGCTGCGCGCTGCGACAGAAGAGAATAGAGATTCATGTTTTGACATCCTTCGCTGGGGAAATTGCTGGCGAGAGTGCCCAGTCAGCCCGGCGAAGGCCATGCGATACCGAGGCTACGAAGGGTTAACCCTCGCGGCACCGAAGACATGACGTTTCTGCGTTCCTCCCGGATCCCGGCACACACTTGCGCCGGCTCCCGCGGTCGCCTCCCAAAGCAACCCTGGGAACAGAGTAGGAGCGTTCAAATATTAGTTCTATTTAGAAAAACAGATTTTTCTTTTAATTTTTCTAACAAACTATCAAGCTGATTTGCGCAGCATCAGATCGGCACTGAGGAGAATGCGCTCGCGCATCCGTGTCGTGTCATCCGCCTCTTCGTTCAACTTCTGCAGAAGAAGTTCGATCGATAGCCTGCCGATCTCGTTGTAATTCTGCGCCACCGTAGTAATCGGCGGGCAGGCATAACGCGAAAGCGGATGATCGTCATGGCCGGCGACCCTGAGATCGTAATCCGTGCCATGGCCGACCCTGATGCCCTTCTGGAAGGCGGCGGCGATGACCCCGAAGGCGATACGGTCATTGGCGCATAAAATAGTGCGCGAGGGCAAATGCCCTGCTCCATCCAGCAACCGGGTCGCTTCATCAAAGGCGAAACGCTCGAAATCCCAGGTTACGGTGCCGGGAACACCGATGACATGCGGCTCGAAACCAAGACGCTGCATCGCCTCCTCATAGGCCGTGCGGCGCGTTGCGGCGTTGGTATTGACCTGCGGCATGTCGAAGAAACAGGGCGGCTCGCCCGAACGGCAGAGATAATCCACCATCAGCCCGACGCTCTGGCGGTTGTCGGTGCCGACGAAGGCCGAGGTCTCGTCGAGTGGAGAATCGACATAAACGATCGGTATGCTGGCCGCCAGCTGCTCTAGCGTGGCGCGATGGGACTTGACGCCGAGCGGAGCGATGATGGCGCCCGCGACATTCATCGACTTGAAGGTGCGGATGGCCCGATCCTCGATTTCCGCCTTGCCGTCGGACGACAGCACGAAGGCAAGGAACCCCGCCTCGTTGGCGATGAGTTCGATACGGCTCGTCAGCGCCATGTAGAACGGGTCGGTTGAGTTGGGAATAATGATGCCGATGATATTGGAGCGGCGGCGGTTGAGGTTGACGGCGAAGATATTCGGTCGGAAGCCCGATTTCTTCAGCGCATCCTCGATGGCATCCCGCGTCTTCTTGCGGACCGAGGCCGGATCATTGAAGTATTTCGAAACAGTCGGGCGGGAAAGGCCGACGAATTCCGAGAACTCTTCCATCGTCCTGATAGATTTGGCCAAAGTGCTTGCCCCCATGAAATATTACATGTGGTACTCTATATCGACCGGCCTTCGCACGAAAAGCCGGTCGAATACGGTTATCAACGCCCAAACGATCATTCGGCTGCAAATTGCACTTTCATCGTGGCCGGATCGGACGGCTTTTTCATAAAGAACGGCAGCATATCCGAAAGCGGCAGCCGGTGCGACACCAGCCGGGCCATGACATCGCCATCCGTTTCCAGAATGGCAAGCGCCTGCGGTATGTTGCGGTTCAGCGAATGTGAGCCGACAAGCTTCAGCTGCCGCCGGAAGATTTCGAAAGGCGCAACCGAGATACGGGCATCCGGCGCGCAGACACCGAAAAACAGCGCCGTGCCGCCATCCGCGACCAGCGGGATCATTGCTTCCGCAACAGCTGCGATGCCGGTCGCATCCGCCACGAAATCGAACGCCTTCTGTTGGCGCAGCAGCGCCTCAGACCCGGAAACCGCCGTCTGAAGTCCAAGACTTTCAGCGAAGTCCAGCCTGCTTTCGTTGATGTCCGCAATCGTCACCGTCGCAATGCCTCGTGATTTCAGCGACAGGGCGAGCAGCAGGCCGATGGGGCCGGCGCCAAAAACAAGCGCATTGCCCGGCACCGACCCAATCTCGCCAATACCCGCGCTCTGCATGCCGTTGACGACGCAGGCGAGCGGTTCGGCAAGTGCTGCCACGTGATATGGCATGGAACCTATGCCATGCAGTTGGTCGGCGCGCACCACGCTGAATTCCGCAAAACCGCCATTGTGGGAAACACCATAGGCCTTCAGCGTGCTGCAAAGGTTGGTAAGCCCTTTCCTGCAACTGGGGCAGGTGCCGCAGGGCAGATTGGGATTGACGACAACCCTGTTGCCGACCTTGATGCCTGTGACATCTGCCGCCACCGCCGCGACTTCACCGGCATATTCATGGCCGGGAATGACGGGAAAGGCACCGTCACCGTAGCGCGCATGCAGCACGTCGATATCGGTATGGCACAGCCCCGAAGCCTTGACCCGGACAAGGGCATGCCCCGGTGGTAGATCGGCGACGGGCACGTCCGTAAGGACGGCTCGTCCCTTCTCGACGAATTGAATCGCACGCATGGTCATCTCCGGCTTTTCAGCTCATCCAGTTGCCGCCGTCGACATTATATGTCTGGGCGAGAATATAGTCGCTGTCTGAAGAGGCGAGGAAAACTGCAAGGCCCTTGATGTCATCAGGCGTGGCGAAACGGCCGATCGGCACGGATTTGGCCACCGCCGCCTTCTTCTCACCCGGCTTCAAGCCTTCCCATTTGGCGAAATGCGCATCGACCACTTCCCAATGCTCGCCATCCACGACACCCGGCGCAATCGCATTGACGTTGATGCCGTGTTTGACGAGCGCCAGCGCCGCCGACTGCGTGGCGGAAATGATCGCCGCTTTGGAAGCGCAATAAAGCGTCACGAGCGCCTCACCGCGCCGACCGGCCTGGCTCGCCATATTGATGATCTTGCCGCCGCGCGCACGCGCGATCATGACATTGGAGACGGCCTTCATCATGAAAAGCGGCCCCTTGAGATTGATGTCGAAAACCCGCTCGTAGCTTTCTTCGGTAATGCCGTTGATCGGCGCCATATCGAAGATCGCGGCATTGTTGACGAGAATATCGATGCCGCCGAATTCCTCATCGACCGCCTTTACAACCGCATCGATCTGACCAAGGTCAGTCACGTCCAGACGGATGGCCTTGGCGGATGGGCCTATAGCGGCTGCAGAAGCGGTCGCCCTGGCAATATCGATATCGGCGATGATGACCTTTGCACCCTCATCGGCGAAAGCCTGCGCAAAACCAAGGCCGATGCCGCGGGCGGCGCCGGTAATCAGCGCGACCTTGTTCTTCAATCTCATGTCGATCTCCGTGATGCATGGCGGGTAATGGATGAACTCGGCCATGCGCGTTTGTGTTAGATGCGATTTTCTCACTCCCCTCATTCCTGTGCTTGTCACAGGAATACAGCCGACGCGCGTCTGCGTGGCGAGAGAGTCCTTTTCAGCCCAAGGGCTTGGGCTGACTGGATTCCTGTGACAAGCACAGGAATGAGGGCGGCGGGTGCGCCAGCCCCACCCATGCCGCCCGCCGCCAAAGTGACGAACGGGCGGCACGCCGGGAGGACGCGGCTACTTGATGTAGCCCGCGCGGGTCATGTCACGCTCGACCTGTTTCTGGGCGCCTTCGAGCGCCGTATCGACGGTCTGCTGGCCGGAGAGTGCTGCCGCAATCTGCTGGCCGACAACCGTGCCGATCGACTGGAATTCCGGTATGGCGACGAACTGCACGCCGGTATAGGGAACCGGATCCTTTGTCGGCTTCGACGGATCGGCGGACATGATGGCTTTCAGCACCGTATCCGCAAAGGGTGCGGCTTTCTTGTATTCTGGCAGCTCATAGGTGGATTTGCGCGTACCGGGCGGCACGGCGACCCAGCCTTCGCTTTCGCCGACCGTCTTCACATAGTTCTTCGAGGTCGCCCATTTAACGAATGACTTGGCGGTTTCGAGCTTCTTCGTGGTGTTCGGAATTGCAAGGTTCCATGACCACGACCAGCTCGATCCGTTCGGCGTTGCCTCTACCGGAGCACGCGTGAAAGCGGTCTTGTCGGCAACCTGGCTCTGTTTGGGATCGTAGATACGTCCCGCAGCCGAAGTAGCGTCGATCCACATGGCGCAATGGCCGGATGCGAACAGCGTCTGGTTCTCGTTAAAGCCGTTGGTCGCCGCCCCGGGCGGGCCGTAGGAGGTCATCAGCGCAACATAATCCGAGATCGCCTTTTTCCACGGCTCGCTCGTCAGCTGCGGCTTCCAGTCCATGTCGAACCAGCGTCCACCATAGGTATTGATCATGGTGCCGAGGAAAGCCATGTTCTCGCCCCAGCCCGGCTTGCCGCGCAGGCAAATGCCATATTGCTGTTTCGACTTGTCCGTCAGCTTGGCCGCGAAGTCCTTGATCTGGTCGTAGCTCGGATTATCAGGCATTTTCAGGCCGGCCGCGTCGAACAGGTCCTTGCGGTAAAGGGTGAACGAGCTTTCGGTATAAAACGGCACCGCGTAAAGCTTGCCGTCCACCGTCAGGCCTTTTTTGATCGGATCGAGCAGATCGGCGTAATCGTAATCGTCGCCGAGATCATCGACCGGAGCCAGCCAGCCCTGCTTGCCCCAGATTGGCGCTTCGTAACCGCCGATGGTCATGATGTCGAACTGGCCGCCATTGGTGGCGATATCGGTGGTGACGCGTTCGCGCAGAACATTCTCTTCCAGCACGATCCAGTTGATCTTGTTTCCTGTTTCCTTCTCCCAGGCGCTGGAAAGCTTCTGCATGATGATCATGTCGCCATTGTTGACGGTGGCGATGTTGATTTCTTCCGCCTGCGCAAGTCCGGCCAAAAGGCCCGCTCCAACCACAGACGACGACAGAATTCCAATGAATTTGCTCATGAGACCCGCTCCTCCTTTACGGATGTCCACGCATAACAATACATGCGTAAATTTTTATCTCGCAAAATCGCGCCATTTGTCAACATCCAAAAATAAACTGTGACGTGAGCACTCTTGGATATATTGCTATAACTCGCTGTTTTAAAGTTGATAATGTCATCAAAAATAATTACATGATCCGCTTTACTTGCTGCATCGCAACAAAAACATCATCAAAAAATATCTTGACGCGCGTAAATTTTAACTGATATCCGGAAAATAACAGAGCCGGGACGCCGGGGATTTTTACCCACCGGAAAGGTGGGAGCCGAATGCATATGGAGGAGATGATGAGGCAGGTATCCGCACTTGCGCCGCACGCGAAAGGCCCGACCATTACGGCGGGTGAAATCCTCGTGGAAATCATGGCGACGACAGTGGGCGACGGCTTTCTCGAGCCGCAAACGCTGATCGGCCCCTTTCCAAGCGGCGCGCCCGCCATTTTCATCGATCAGGTCGCGCGTTGCGGCGGCAGCGCCGGCATTATCGCGGCTGTTGGAGATGACGATTTCGGCCGCCTCAACATCGAGCGGCTGCGCCGTGACGGCGTGGACATATCGGCCATCGCCATCATTGCGGACCGGCCGACCGGCAGCGCTTTTGTCCGCTACAGGGAAAACGGCGCACGGGATTTCGTTTTCAACATCGCCCATTCCGCAGCGCGCGAAACGCACATGACTGATAAGGCGCAGGCCCTCATCGAACAGGCCGGCCATGTGCACGTCATGGGATCGGCGTTTGCGATTACCGGTATCGGCGAGATCATTCTCGAGGCGATCAAAAGCGTCAAGGCGCGCGGCGGCTCGGTGTCTTTCGATCCGAACATCCGCAAGGAACTGGTGCAGGGTAACGAGGGCCGCAAGCTGATCGACGATCTCCTTGATGTCACCGACCTTCTGCTGCCTTCCGGCGAAGAACTTCAAGCTGCCTCCGGTCTGGATGACGAGGACACAGCGATAGAAAAGCTCCTCGCCTCCGGTATCGGCGAAATCGTGCTGAAGCGCGGCGCGCAAGGCGCCAGCCACTTCAGCCGCGCCTATGGCCGCATCGACGCCCCCGGACTGACGGTCTCCGAAATCGATCCGACCGGCGCCGGCGACTGTTTCGGCGCAACTTACCTCACCTGCCGCCGCCTCGGCATGCATCCCGAAAGAGCGCTCGCCTATGCCAATGCATCCGGCGCGCACAACGTCATAAAGCGCGGCCCCATGGAGGGCGCTGCCAGCCTTGCCGAACTTGACGCCTTCATGACCGCGCTATTGTCGGAGGAAGTCCTATGACTGCCATTCTGGAAATCCTCGCCGCCGCGCGCCGTGCCGGCAAGCCCGCAGGCATCACTTCGGTCTGCTCTGCCCACCCCGTTGTCCTGCGCGCCGCAATCCGCCGCGCCGCTGCCGGTCAAACAGCCGTGCTGATCGAGGCCACCTGCAACCAGGTCAATCATCTCGGCGGTTATACCGGCATGACGCCGCGCGACTTCGTTACCTTCGTCAACAGCATTGCGCAGGAAGAAGGACTGCCCGGCGAGCTCCTGATTTTCGGCGGCGATCATCTCGGTCCCAATCCCTGGCGCAAGGAGAAAGCCGAGGACGCGCTGACAAAAGCAGCCACCATGGTCGAAGCCTACGTCACAGCCGGTTTTCGCAAGATTCATCTGGATGCGTCGATGGGCTGCGCCGGTGAGCCGGCCGCACTGGATGACGTGACCATTGCCAATCGTGCGGCAAAACTCGCGGCTGTCGCCGAAAAGGCAGCCGCCGAGGCGGGGCTGCCAAAACCGCTTTACATTCTCGGCACCGAAGTGCCGGTGCCGGGCGGCGCCGATCACGTGCTCGACACGGTGGCGCCCACCGAGCCGCAGGCGGCGCGCATGACCATTGACCTGCACCGTGAGATATTCGCGCAGCACGGTCTTTCCGATGCGTTCGAACGGGTCATCGCCTTTGTCGTGCAGCCCGGCGTGGAATTCGGCAGCGACAATGTCGTCGCTTACAATCCGGATGCGGCCACGGCGCTCAGCGCCGTACTGGACGGCGAACCGCAACTGGTCTTTGAGGCACACTCGACGGATTATCAAACGAGAGCAGCGCTTGGCGCCCTTGTGCGCGATGGATATCCGATCCTGAAAGTCGGTCCGGGGCTGACCTTCGCTTACCGCGAAGCACTCTACGCTCTCGATATGATCGCATCCGAGATGGTCGGCGGCTATGGCGACCGGCCGCTGGCGCGGACCATGGAACAGCTGATGCTCGGCGCGCCCGGCGACTGGCAGGGTCATTACCATGGTGATGACATCACGCTCAGATTGCAGCGTCACTACAGCTACAGCGACCGCATTCGCTATTACTGGACAAGGCCCGAGGCGCTCGCAGCCGTTTCCGCCTTGCATAAGGCGCTTGACGGGAAGACAATTCCCGAAACCCTGCTGCGCCAATACCTCGGCGAGCTGCCGCTCGCCACGGTTGCAGGCAAGGATATGGAGGAGGTTCTGATCGCCGCGGTGGATCAGGTGCTAGCAACCTACCATGCGGCGACGGGCGAAGGTCGCTGCTAAGACAATCGTCAAGTTAAATTCGGATGTCCCGGCGGGGACGTTGCGGGTATCGGTCATGGAGGGGACTACCAATGGCAACACGAAACACGAGCGGTCTGGCGCGGGTTATGCTTGCGCCTTCGGTGCTGCTTTTGCTGGTGTGGATGATCGTGCCCCTGGCGATGACGCTGTGGTTTTCGTTCCAGAACTACAATCTGCTCAACCCTGCCAATGTCAGCTTCGCGGGCCTGTTCAATTACCAGTATTTCTATACCGATCCGGCCTTCTTCCAGTCGATCTTCAACACGCTTGCCATCGTCGGCGGCGTGCTTCTGATCACCGTCATCGGCGGTATTGCGATTGCGCTTCTGCTTGACCAGGACATCTTCGGTCAGGGCATCGTGCGCATCATGATCATCTCGCCCTTCTTCGTCATGCCGCCTGTTGCGGCGCTGGTGTGGAAGAACATGATCATGCATCCCGGTTACGGCGTGCTTGCCGATCTGTCCCGCTTCTTCGGCCTGCAGCCGGTCGACTGGTTCGCGCAGTTTCCGCTGCTCTCCATCATCATCATCGTCGCCTGGCAATGGCTGCCCTTTGCCACGCTGATCCTGCTCACCGCCCTCCAGTCGCTCGATGGCGAGCAGAAGGAAGCGGCCGAGATGGATGGCGCCAACTTCATCAACCGCTTCATCTACCTGACGCTGCCGCATCTTGCCCGCGCCATCACCGTCGTCATCCTCATCCAGACGATCTTCCTGCTCGGCGTTTACGCGGAAATCCTCGTCACCACCAATGGCGGCCCCGGCTATGCCTCGACCAACCTTGCCTTCCTCATCTATCGCACGGCGCTTCTGGGCTACGACGTCGGCGGCGCATCGGCCGGTGGCATCATCGCCGTCGTGCTCGCCAATATCGTCGCCATCTTCCTGATGCGCGCCGTCGGCAAGAACCTCGACCGTTAAGGAGAAGCGATCATGGCCCGCAAGACAACGACACGCGCAAAGATCGGCTTCACCATCGCGGCATGGGCCGTGGCGTTGCTGCTGTTCTTCCCGATCCTTTACGCCTTCCTCACCTCGATCAAGACCGAGCCGGAGGCGATTGCAGGCTTCAGCCTCATTCCCTCGGGCACGCTCGAAAACTACATCACCGTGCAGACCCAGCGCGATTACTTCAAGCCGTTCATGAACTCGGTCGTGCTGTCGCTCGGCTCGACGATCATCGCGCTCATGATCGCCATTCCCGCCGCCTGGGCCATGGCATTCTCGCCGACCAAACGCACCAAGGACATTTTGATGTGGATGCTCTCCACCAAGATGATGCCGGGGGTGGCGGTGCTGGTGCCAATCTACCTGATCTTCCGCAATGCCGGCCTGCTCGATACCCGCATTGGGCTGACCGTCATGCTCACCTTCATCAACCTGCCGATCGTGGTGTGGATGCTTTATACCTACTTCCGCGAAATCCCCGGCGAGATCCTGGAAGCAGCCCGCATGGATGGTGCCTCGCTCTGGAACGAGATCGTGCATGTACTGACCCCAATGGCGGTTCCGGGCATTGCCTCGACGCTGCTCCTGAACGTCATTCTTGCCTGGAACGAATCCTTCTGGACCATCCGGCTGACGACCACCAATGCGGCACCGCTGACGGCCTTCATCGCCTCCTTCTCCTCACCGCAGGGGCTGTTCTGGGCCAAGCTCTCGGCCGCCTCGATGATGGCGATCGCCCCCATTCTCGTCATCGGCTGGTTCTCGCAGAAACAACTCGTGCGTGGCCTCACCTTTGGCGCCGTGAAATAAGGAACGACAATAATGGGCAGCATTTCCCTTCAGAACGTGTCCAAGCTCTTCGGCGAGGCAAAAGTCATCCCGTCGATCGATCTCGACATCCATGACGGCGAGTTCGTCGTCTTCGTCGGCCCATCCGGCTGCGGCAAGTCAACGCTGCTGCGCCTGATTGCCGGGCTGGAAGACGTCTCCGGCGGCAGAATAGTCATCGACGGCAACGATGCCACCGAAAAGGCCCCGGCCGAGCGCGGCCTTGCCATGGTGTTCCAGTCCTATGCGCTCTATCCGCATATGAGCGTCAGGAACAACATCGCCTTCCCGCTGAAGATGGCCAAGCTCGACAAGGCCGTCATCGACAAGAAGGTCGACGATGCCGCCCGCATCCTCAACCTCACCGATTATCTCGAACGCCGGCCCTCGCAACTGTCCGGCGGCCAGCGCCAGCGCGTGGCCATCGGCCGCGCCATCGTGCGCGAACCGAAGGCGTTCCTGTTTGACGAGCCACTCTCCAACCTCGATGCGGCGCTGCGCGGCACCATGCGGCTGGAAATCTCCGAGCTGCACAACACGCTGAAGACGACGATGATCTACGTCACCCACGACCAGGTGGAAGCCATGACCATGGCCGACAAGATCGTGGTCCTCAACCGCGGCAATATCGAGCAGGTCGGCTCGCCGATGGAGCTTTACCGCTCGCCCGCCAACCTCTTCGTCGCCGGCTTCATCGGCTCGCCGCGCATGAACCTGGTGACCGGCGATTACGCCCGGCAAAAGGGTGCGACCACCGCCGGCGTGCGGCCCGAGCACCTGACGCTGTCGAAAGAAACCGGGCTGTGGCAGGGCAGGGTCACGGTCGCCGAGCATCTCGGCTCCGACACCTTCCTCCACCTCGACGTCCCCGGCATCGGCCCCATCACCGCCAGAACCGACGGTGAATTCGAATGCAAACACGGCGATACCGTCTTCATCACACCAGATGATGCCAAAATCCACAGGTTCGATGACAAGGGCATCGCGATATGACGCCTTAAGTTCAGGCCTCGTCGATCCTGACACCGTTTCGGTCAAAAACATGAAGCCGTTCCTGCGGGAAACCGACCCGCATGGACTTGCCCGGCTGCAACAGCGCCCGATCAGACGAAAACAGCTTGAAGGGCAATCCATGCACGGTCAGGTGCAGGATGATGCCGAGACCCGTCGGCTCGACGAGATCGACGGTCGCCTCGACAGCACCATCCGCAGGCGAGACGGTGACATGTTCCGGCCGGATACCGAGTGTGACCGGCTCACCATCGGCAAGCTTCACGTCGCGGCCGAGTTCGAGGCGTGTGCCATCGCCGAGCACGACGAAACTACCGCCATTCTCCCGTCCGAGCCGTCCTTCCAGAAAATTCATGCCCGGCGAACCGATAAAACCAGCGACGAACAGATTGGCTGGGCGATCGTAGAGATCGAGCGGTGCGCCGATCTGCTGCACATGGCCGGCATTCATCGCGACGATACGGGATGCTAGCGTCATCGCCTCGATCTGGTCATGGGTGACATAAACCGAGGTGGCGCCGAGATCAGCATGCATGCGCTTGATTTCGGCCCGCATCTGCTCGCGAAGCCGTGCATCGAGGTTGGAGAGTGGCTCATCGAACAGAAAAGCCTTAGGCTGGCGCACGATGGCCCGGCCCATGGCGACGCGTTGGCGCTGGCCGCCGGAAAGCGCCTTCGGACGGCGCGCCAGATAGGGATCGAGACCGAGTTTCGCCGAAGCACCGGCCACGGCCGCCGCGATTGTCTCCTTGGTGCTGCGGCGCAGGCGCAGGCTGTAGCTCATATTGTCGGCGACGCTCATATGCGGATAAAGCGCATAGGACTGGAACACCATGGCGATATCCCGGTCCTTCGGCTTGCGGTCGTTGACGCGCTCACCGTCGATGGTCAATTCGCCCGCTGAAATCTCCTCCAGACCGGCGATCATTCGCAGCAGTGTCGATTTTCCGCAGCCGGAAGGGCCGACGAGGACGATGAATTCGCCGTCCTCGATCTTCAGATCGACCCCGTGCAGGACCGCAAGGTCGCCATAGGTCTTGCCGACATTCTTCAGCTCGATGGAAGCCATGGGATTATCCTTTCACCGCGCCGGCCGTCAGGCCCTGCACGAGATAACGTTGAATGAGCAGGAAGAAGAGACAGGCCGGAATGAGCGCCAGCACACCCGCCGCCATCATCTGCCCGAAATCGACGGAAAATTTTGAAACGAAGGTCAACAGCCCGACCGGGAATGTGGCGCTCTGGTTGCCCGAAATCAGCATCAGCGCAAACAGCAACTCGCTCCACGCGGCGGTGAAGACGAATCCCAGCGTCGCAGCGATGCCCGGCAATGTCAGCGGCAGGATGATCTGGCGGAATGCCGTGAAGCGGCTTGCCCCGTCGATCATCGCCGCCTCTTCCAGATCCTTCGGAATACCGTCGAAGAATGACTGCATGAGGAAAGTGGCAAACGGCACGTTGAAGGCGGTGTAGACGATGACGAGACCCGTCAGGCTGTTGGTGAGGCCGAGCGGCGACAGCATCTTGAAGATCGGCGCGACCAGCATGACCAGCGGAAACATCTGGGTAATCAGCATCAGCGCCACGATCCAGTATTTGCCCTTGAAGCGGAACCGCGACAGCGCATAACCGGACAGTGACGAGAGCACCGTAACGGCAAGTGCCGTGGAGCCGGCAACGATGACGCTGTTCTTAAAAAATGTCGGGAAGGCACTGTTTTCTATGACATATCGATAATGATCCAGCGTCGCGTGCGACGGCCACATTCGCACGCCTTCGCTATAAAGCAGGTCATTCGGCGTGACCGAGACCTTGAGCAGCCAGAACAGCGGAAACAGCGCAAAGACGATATAGGCGAGGATCGCCAGGCGATGGGCAAGGGTGAGGAATATCCTTGATGTCATCGGTCAGTCCTTCTCGATAAGGCGTTGGCGCAGGAGCACGATGAGCATGGAATAGGCCAGAAGCAGCACCAGAAGTACCAGCGCGATGGCCGAGGCATAACCGAAATCGAGCCGCCGGAAGGCCTGCGTGAAGATGTAGCTCGCAACGATCTGGGTGCGGTCTGCCGGTCCGCCATTGGTCATAACGATGATGAGATCGGCAAAATTGGCGATCCAGACGGTGCGCAGCAAAACGGTGATGGCGATGGTGGGTGCGAGAAATGGGAGGGTGATGGAGGTGAAGCGCTGCAACGGGTTTGCCCCGTCAATGGAAGCGGCCTCGTAAAGATCACGCGGGATCGCCTGAAGTGCGGCAAGCAATGTGATGGCGAAGAAAGGAATGCCCCACCAGACATTGGCGATGATCGGCCCCCACATGGCAAGCTGCGGATCGGCAAGAATATTGTTGGGCGCGGAGAGAAGCCCGAGCGAGACCATCCAGTGCGGCAGCGGTCCTATGACCGGATTGAACAGCCAAGCCCAGTTGAGACCGGCAAGAAAGGTTGGCACGGCCCATGGCAGAAACACCAGCGCCTGGGCCAGCCCCCTGCCCGCGAACGGCTTGTCCAGCAGCAGCGCCAGAATGAGACCAAAGAAAAACTGCAGGAATACCGAAGCCCCCGTCCACCACAGCGTATTTTTCAGCGCCCGGTAAAAGGCCGCATCCTGCGACAGTGCCTCCAGATGTTTCAAGCCAACGAAACCGCCGGAAAAAGGATTGAGCAGCTGCACGTCGCGAAACGCATAGGACAGGCCGAGCACCAGCGGCACCAGCATGACGGCAACAATGAGCACGAGAACCGGCGCACTATAGAGCCAGGGTTCGGCCCAGTCGGCAAAACGCTGCATTGCCGGCTTGCCGACGCGGTTGCGCGCGGCCACGGGTCCGGCGCCATGGGCATAGGACATGATTGATCGCTCCTGATCGGACGGCGGGGCGGACAGGTTTTTCTAACGCTTCTGGCCAGCCGGTCCGCACGTTTTGAAATGGGGCCTGCCGTTTGGGACAGCCCGCAAGAACGGCCGCGCGGGTTCAAACCTCGCGCGGCCAACCGTGTGGTTTATTTGGAGGCGAGGAACTTCTGCTGCGCCTTCGTCATATAGTCAGCCCATTGCTTGGCGAGGTCTTCCGGTGAGATATCGCCAAGAAGCGCTTCCTGCGATGTCTTGATAACCAGTGAATCCTTGAAGAATGCGAATTCCTCAAGATAGGTCGGCATCTTCGTCGGCACGGCGTTCTTGTCCGCCAGTTCGTCGAACCAGCCCTTGAACTGCTCGCTGGCGTAGAAGGGGTCCTTCTCCGCCGACTTGTGCACCGGCAGCGCACCCGTCTTCTTGTTCCACTCGATATTGCCTTCCGGCCCTTCCAGCGTCTCGACCAGTTTCCAGGAGAGGTCCTTGTTGGCGGATGCCGACATGATCGACCAGCCGGCGAAACCGATGGTCGGGAAGGTCTTGCCGTCAGGTCCCTTCGGCATGGTCATGACGCCGAAATCTTCCGGCTTCATGCGCTGGGCAATGGCGATAAGGGCGTCCGGATCCTGATCGAGGAAAGCGCAGGTGCCGGAATAAAAGCCCGCGACGATCTCGTTGAAGCCCCAGTTGACGCTGTCTTTCGGCGCCAACCCGTTCTTGTAGAGATCGATCACATAGGTCAGGCCCTTCACCCAGCCAGGGCTGTCAAAGGTGGAGGTGCCGTCCTTGGTGAAGAACTCGTTCGATCCCGCCATGGACGCGCCGAACATGACCCAGCCGTTAAGTCCGCCCGGCCCGCCACGCAGGCAATAACCGTATTTGCCGGGAAGTGCTGCAACCTTCTTGGAGGCATCGGCGAATTCGTCGAGCGTCTTCGGCGGCTCCTTCACTCCAGCCTGTTCCAGCAGTTTCTTGTTGTAGAACATGGCCCGGAGATAAAAGCCGTAGGGAAGCATATAGGCCGTGTTCTTCACATCACGGCCGAGTTCCAGCGTGCGTTCACTCAGACCCTTGGTGTATTCCCATTTGGCGAGGTAGGGTTCGAGACTTTCGAGCATGCCGTTATTGGCATAAAGCGAAAGCCAGGTGTCGGGCATTTCCATGACATCAGGCACATCGCCGGCGGAGACCATCGTGGCGAATTTCTGGAAGGCCTCGCTCCAGGGCAGCGAGATGATCTCCACCTTGGTGCCGGGATTGGCAGTTTCGAACTTCGAGACGATGCCCTTCAGCGTTTCCGTCCGTTCGGGACTTGTAATGACCTCGACCAGTTTCAAGGTCGTATCCGCCAGCGCCGTTCCGGTCATCAGGGCGGTAAAGATTGCTGCTGCTACCAGTTTTTTCATGTCGTTCTCCCCTTTTTGTCGTCAGTTTTAAGACGCGTCAGACGGCCGAGGCCGCCTTGATCGCGGGTTCGAGATCGTTCCAGAGCGCTTCTGTGCCCTCCAGTCCGACATGCAGGCGCACGGAACGCGCGCTGATGCCGAACGTGTGGGCGGAGTTTGGCTGCGCCTTCTGTTCAAGCACCACTTCACCCGGGACGATCAGGCTTTCATGCCCACCCCAGGAAACACCCAGTTTGAAAAGTTTGAGGCGGTCGGCAAAAGCGCGCACATCCACCCCTTCCTTGAAAATGAAGGAAAACAGGCCAGACGTACCGTTGAGGCCGGGCGGCAGGCGGTTCGCCAATCCCGGATGGCAAACCTTTTCCACCACATCGAGCGCCTGCAGGCGGCTGGCAATATCCAACGCCGATGCCTGATGCGCCCTCATGCGCAGCGGCAGGGTGCGCAAGCCGCGGATCAGCAACCACGCATCGAAGGGCGACATCTTGCCACCGAGATAGGGATAGGTCTCTGCACGAATGCGGTCGATCATTGCCTTTGAACCGGCAACCACGCCGGAGACCACATCGCTGTGCCCGCCGAGATACTTCGACGCCGAATGCACGACGAGATCGACACCGAGCGAGATCGGCTGCTGGAAGACAGGGCTTGCCCAGGAATTATCGATGACGGTGACGGCGCCATGGCGCTTGCCGATCGCGGCGAGCGCACCGACATCATGGGCCTCCATCACCCAGCTGGTCGGGCTTTCCATGTAGAAGAGCTTCGCGCCGGGCATAGCCTTTTCAACCGCCGCCTCGTCGCGGCCGTCGACATAGACCACCTCGACATTCATGCGCTTCATGAAGGTGCCAAACAGGCGAAACGCATCGGGATAGACATGGCGCACCGCGACGATGCGGTCACCCGGCGAAACGAAGGAGAGAACGGTGGAGGAAATGGCCGACATGCCGCTGGCGAAGCCAAGCGCATCTTCCGCGCCCTCAAGCTTTGCCAGCATTTCCTCAAACATCCTGACGGTCGGGTTGAGCCCTCGCGTATAGACCGGCCGCACCTTTTCGCCGCGATAGGTGGAAACCATTTCGTCGTAGCTGGAAAAGGTGAAAAGCGAAGTCTGCACAAGCGGCGGGACCACAGCTTCGAAAGCGTGGGTCTCGTCATGGGCGACGATCAGAGAGGCGGGATCGAAGAGATCGTTGCCTTGGTTCATTTCGACATGTCCTTGATATCCTCCTCGACGACAGCGAGGATTTTCAGTGTTTCTTCACGGGCGGTCTCCGCATCGCCGGCGGCGATGGCGTTGAACAGCGTGCGGTGAAAAGGGAAGGAGCGGCTTGCAAAGTCCGGCCGGTCGAAAGGCTTCAGCCAGAAACGTTCGAAACCTTCGCGCATCTGCTCGAGCAGCTGCTTGAACAGCGAATTATGCGTGGCGTCATAGATGGAGAGGTGGAAGGCAAGGTCGGCCTTGCCGGACGTGCCTTCAGCCAGATGCACCCGCTCCATCTCATCGAGCCGCGCTTCCATCGTGGCGATATCCTCCACCGTGCGCCGGCGCGCCGCAGCCATCGAGGCCTCAACCTCGATGCCACGCCGGACTTCCAACGTCATCAACAACGCATCGCGCAGGCTTTCGGCATCGATGGAGATAGGCATATGGACGGTTGCGGCGGAAATCGGCTTTAGCAGATAATTGCCACTGCCCTTGCGGCTGTCGATAACGCCCAGCGCCTGAAATTTACGGATGACCTCGCGAATGGTGGAACGGCCGACACCCAGCGCCACCATCAGCTCTCGCTCGGCCGGCAACCGATCTCCAGCCTTCAGTCCCGCCCTCTCGACGTAATCGGAGAGTGCCGCCTCGACCTGGCGCACACGGTCGCTGGGTGGAATAGGCTGCATCAGTTCGCGGCTGAATCTATTCAAGACTTACCCTTTGAATTGGTCTGACATCTTACCATTTCAAACGGTTGATCGATTGTCAACGGGGAACGCAAGCAGCCTAAACAGGGAGATCACATCCCTGTTGAACCGCGTATTCGGGGAAAAATAGAAGGAAATTAGAGATTTGGGCGTTGGTAACGCTGGAGAAGGCTTACCGGCTGGGCAAAATTTGCGAGACGGCACAATCGACCGTAGGGCCTAGGACAGAAGGAAAAAACTTCTCCTCCGTCGTGCTCGGGCCAATCGCGAGCATCTGCCAGCTATTGATTTTACGATACGTGACTGGATCCCCGGAACGGGCCCGAGGATGACATCGAGTGTGGGGATACGTTAGTCAGGTGTCTGAGGGTGGCTGGTGCCACCCTCGCCCGTTTTGTCTTCTTACTGGCTAAGCACGGCCGCCTTGATGGTATCGATGTTGTGGTTGACCATATCGATATAGGTTGCGGCCGGGCCGTCGGCTGTCGAGAGCGCGTCGGAATAAAGCGTTCCGCCAACTTTCAGGCCGGTTTCCTTGGCAATCTGGTCCATCAACCGCTTGTCGGTGATGTTTTCGACGAAGATCGCCGAGGCCTTGTCGTGCTTGATCTGATCCACCAGCTTGGCGACGTCGGCGGCAGACGCTTCGGAATCCGTCGAGATACCTTCCGGCGCCAGGAATTCGAGACCATAGGCATGCTCGAAATAACCGAAGGCATCATGTGAGGTGATGATGTTGCGTTTTTCCGGCGGAATGGCGGCGATCTCGGTCTTCACCTTCTCGTTCAAAGCCGCGAGCTTGGCGATATAGGCCTGTGAATTGGCGGTGTAAGTTGCGCAACCGGCCTTGTCGACCTCGCAAAATGCGCCGGCGATGTTCTTCACGTATATTTCCGCATTCTTGATTGACTGCCAGGCATGTGGATCGAATTCACCGTGATTGTGTCCCTCATGGTCATGCGCTTCCTCTGCCTTGTGGTCGTGACCCGCCTCTTCCTCGGCTTCCGGATGTGCGTGACCGGCTGGCTCGTCGGAAATCCTGAGGGGTTTCACGCCCTTGGTCAGTTCCACCACCGGCGCCTTTGTGCCGCTGGTATCGATCAGCCGCTTAAGGAAGCCTTCAAATGCAAGGCCGTTCACCAGCACAACATCCGCCTTGCTGACGGCAACGGCATCGGCCGGGCGCGGCTCGTAGACATGCGCGTCGCCGTCAGGTCCGACGATCGTGGTGATTTCGACGCGGTTGCCGCCGACATTCTTCGCGAAGTCGGCAATGATCGAGAAGCTGGCCACGACCTTGAGTTCAGCCGCAGAAGCCTGCGCCATCAGGACTGGGGAAAGGGAGAGAAGGCTTACGCAGGTAGCAAGACGTAGGGTTTGGAACATGAAGGGTTCTCCTTTTTTCAAACGCTGTTTCAGGCCGTTCTGTGACGACCGGAACCGAGAAGATCGCGAAGCACACCGCGTGTGCCGACGACGATGGACAGGACATAAATGACGCCTGCGGACAGGATGATCGCCGGACCTGATGGCAGCGACGCGTGATAGGACAGAAGCAGGCCTGCAAAACACGAGACCATGCCGATGCCGATCGAGATGAAGCACATTGGCGCGACGCGATTGGACCAGAAGCGGCTGGCGGCAGCGGGCAGCATCATCAGGCCAACCGAAAGCAGGGTTCCGAGCGCCTGAAACCCGCCGACCAGATTGAGGACGACGATGGCGAGGAAGAGGAAGTGCACGGGACTCCCCCAGTTGCTGACCGAGCGCAGAAACAGGGGATCGAGGCATTCCGCCAGCAGCGCGCGCCAGAAAACCATCATCACCGTCAGCGTTACGACACAGATACCGCCGATGAGGCCGAGCGCTTCATTGTTCAGTGCCAGCACCGTGCCGAAAAGCACATGCATGAGATCGACACTGGAGCCGCGCCAGGAGACGAGCAGCACGCCGAGTGCCAGAGAAATGAGGTAAAAGGCTGCAAGCGAGGCGTCCTCCTTCTGGATGGTGAAGCGCGAAACCGCACCGGCACCCAGTGCCACCAGAAGACCGACGACCAGCCCGCCGATGGTCATCGGCAAAATCTCCAACCCGTAAAACAGAAAGCCCACCGCCGCCCCCGGCAAAATGGCGTGCGACATGGCATCACCCGTCAGGCTCATGCGGCGCAGCATCAGAAACACCCCGACCGGCCCGCAACTGACAGCAAGGATCAAGGCACCGGCAAGCGCACGCTGCATGAAGACATACTGGATGAATGGCTCGATGAAGAAATCAGACATGGATATGCGAATGCGCCTGCGAGTGTTTGGGGAAATCCTGCGGCTTTTCCGCCAGGTCGGCGTTCACCGTCGCTGCTGCGGGTTCGCACCATGGGGCGTCGCCGTCCCATGCCTCGTGAAACCGTCGTGCCTGCTGCATCATTTCGGGCCTTAAAACCTCCCGTGTCGGGCCAAAGCCCACCAACCGTCTGGCAAGCAGAAGCGTTTGCGGAAAATGCTGACGCACCAGCTCGTAGTCATGAAGAACGGCCAGAACCGTGCGCCCCTCGGCAACCCATGCTTTGATCAGCACCATGAGATCGGCGACGGTGCGCTCATCGACAGCGTTGAAGGGCTCATCCAGCAAAATCAGCTGCGCATCCTGCAACATGGCGCGGGCAAAAAGGGCGCGCTGCATCTGGCCGCCGGAGAGTGAATCGATATTGCGTTTTTCAAAGCCAGAAAGTCCGACCGCTTCCAGCACATGAGCCATGGCCGCCCGGTCCGACTGGCGATGGCGAGCGAGCAGGCCGCGTTTGGGCCAGAGACCAAGCGCGACCAGATCGCGCACCTGTGCCGGAAAGGAACGGTCGAGTTCAGACTGCTGCGGTAGATAGGCGACGGAAACGCCTGGAGTAACCCGGCATTCACCGCCAAGTGGCTTCAAAATGCCGGCGATGCCCTTCATCAGCGTCGACTTTCCCGACCCATTGGCGCCGACCACCGCCGTGAGCGACCCTTTGGCAATATCGCCATCCAGATGATGCACCGCCGCGCGGCCGGCATATCCGAGTGTCAGATTTTTAAAGGCAAGGCACGGATCGTTCATCGATCCCTCCGGGGCATGATGTCATTTGATGACCCCCTCATATGTAATGTTATTACATTCGTCAAACGAATATGTAATGAAATAACATTAACTATCGGAAAGGTAGGTTCCATCTCACATTGGACGAAACCTCCAGGATCACCTCGGGGGTATGGTCGTGCCAGGTTCTGGATTCCCTGGACAAGCCGAAGGAAGCATCCGGCAAGCAATTTTTCTAAAGCCAGTTGACACGCTGCGCTTATGTAATGTTATTACGTTACAAACAACAAGCGAGGTGACCACTAGCCCCGTCGTTCTCTACCGCAAGTCGTGACGACGATGACTCCCACGCTACCACCGCTAATAAAACGAGGCCCGCATGTCGAAAAAACTTCCTGTCACTGTCCTCTCCGGCTTTCTTGGTGCCGGAAAAACAACGCTTCTCAACCATATTCTCGCCAACCGCGACGGTCTGCGGGTCGCGTTGATCGTTAACGACATGAGCGAGATCAATATCGATGCGGCGCTTGTGCGAGATGGCGGCGCCAATCTTTCGCGCACCGAGGAACAGCTTGTGGAAATGACCAATGGCTGCATCTGTTGCACGCTGCGCGACGACCTTCTGAATGAGGTACGCGCGCTCGCCGAACAGGGCCGGTTCGATTATCTGCTGATCGAATCCACCGGCATTGCCGAGCCGCTGCCGGTGGCCGCCACTTTCGATTTTCGCGATGAAAACGGTCGCAGCCTTTCCGATGTCGCGCATCTGGACACGATGGTAACGGTGGTGGATGCCGCCAATCTTCTCAACGACTACGGTTCCTCTGACTTTCTTGCCGACCGTGGTGAGACGGCAGGCGAAGGCGACAACCGAACCATCGTAGACCTCCTGGTCGAGCAGATCGAATTTGCCGATGTCGTCGTCCTCAACAAGATCGGCACTGCCACGCCGGATGAGCGGGACGCCGCCCGCAAGATCATCGTCGGGCTGAACCCGGATGCGAAACTCATCGAGGCCGATTTCGGCAAGGTGGAACTGAAGGAGGTGCTGGGCACCGGCCGCTTCGATTTCGCCAAGGCCGAAGAACACCCGCTGTGGTTCAAGGAGTTGCACGGTTTCAAGGACCACATTCCCGAAACCGAGGAATATGGCATCCGCTCCTTCGTTTACCGCGCCAGGAAGCCTTTCGATCCCGTGCTGTTCCAGCGTTTTATCGACCGCGCCTGGCCGGGTGTGGTGCGCGCCAAAGGCTTCTTCTGGCTGGCCACGCGGCCAGCTTATGTCGGCGAGATAAGCCAGGCCGGCGCACTGGTGCGCACCGGCAAGATGGGCCTTTGGTGGTCCGCCGTGCCGAGCGAGCAATGGCCGCGCGAGCAGCAGTTCCTCGACATGATGAAGCCCTATCTCGACCCGGTCTTTGGCGACCGCCGGCAGGAAATCGTCTTCATCGGTTCCGATCCCATGAGCGAAGCGCGCATCCGCGCGCAGCTCGATGCGTGCCTGATCGACACAGATGCCTTCACCCCGGACGCATGGCGACACCTGCCCGACCCCTTCGCCAGCTGGGACCGGCAGGCGGCTTGATTGGTTCTCAACTCAAACCTTTTTGACGAGCGGATGCCTCTTTCGCCTTCTCCCCGCCGGGGAGAAGGTATCGGCAACGCAATTCAAAGAAAATTCAGCGTCACCAGCGTCAGCACAAGATAACGCCCAACCTTGGCAATGGTAACAAGCAAAAGAAAAACCGGCAGCGGCTCCTTCATGATGCCGGCCGCAACCGTCAGCGGATCGCCGATCAGCGGCGCCCAGCTGAGCAGCAGCGACCACTTGCCGTAACGCCTGTACCAGTTCTGGGCACGTTGCAGCGCGGCTTCCCCCACAGGAAACCACCGCCGATGCCGGAAGCGTTCGATGCCACGGCCGAGCAGCCAGTTGGCGAGGGATCCGGCGACATTGCCAGCGCTGGCAACAGTAACCAGCAGCCAGACCGGCTGGGACTTCAAAAGAATCAGGCCGGCAAGTGCGGCCTCCGACTGCATGGGCAGGATTGTTGCCGCGACAAAAGCCGTCAGAAACAAACCCGCATATACCGCCAGATCGGCCATTCCGTACCCTTCACATCTAGCGAATCCCGCTGCTCCTGAAGTGCCGGATGACGACACCTGTCGTCAAGCGCCATGGCGTTCGATACAGATGGCCTTACGGCGGATTGGCGGCAACGGATCTGACGATATCATCACGCTCTATATCCAGCAGCGCCTGGTGAATTGATAATTGCCGGGTTTCGCCGGATGCGGACAAAACGAGGATTACCGTTTCCTTCGGTGGGCAATCCGGCTGTACGCAGGCAATCTCGTTGACGGAAACGATCTCGTCTTCGCGGAGGGCAAGCAGCTCCCGCGTCCAGTGTTTCACAAGACGGGCCTGAGAGACTATCGCAGAGCCGCTGCGTGCAAGCGGATTTGCTCTTGCCGTCATCGGGAAACCTTTCTTGCTGCCTGCGAGGCCAATGCCTCGAAAAGATCGCGGATCGGCTGCTGCGGCATATCCATGCCGATGAGGACAACACGGGTTGCACGGTTGCCATCCGGCCAGCTTTCCAGACGGCTCAGCGGATAAAGCCGGTGCTGCACGGCATGGGCGACCACTGGACGGTCCGGATCATCCGTCGCACCGAAAACTCCCTTGAGCCGTAGAAGACCGGAATGCACGTTGCTGGTGACGAGTTCGAGAAAGGTAACGATCGCCTGCGGATCGAAAGCCCCATCGAACGTCAAATCGAACGCCTCTACCCCCGCACCATGACGGTTGATATCGTGCCCGTGCGCGGCATGCAGGCTCAGCCTGTCGGCGGCAAGCCAGCCCGTCACGTCTTCCGGCTTGTTACGCAACGAATAATCCGCCGGCGCAAACAGCGACATCAGATTGAAGTCGCGCGCGTTGCGGTCATGCAGACGCGCGGCAGGATTGAGATCGGAGAGGCTCTCACAGCCCATCTTCGCCCCGTCAGTGAGATCGGTTTTGGTCAAAACAATGTGATCGGCAAAGGCAAGCTGTTTCCAGCCCTCGATGAAACTGTCGAGCATCGCTTGGCCGGAGGTAATGTCGAAAACAGTAACGACGCCGGAGAGATGAAAGTGGCGGGCGACGATATGGTCGCGCAGGCCGGCGGCAGGCGTACCGCCGGGAATCAGGCTGTTGATGATCGGCGCAGGATCGGCAAGGCCGGTGGTTTCAATGACGACACGAGATATTTCCGGCACCACCCCTTCCAGAAAGGCCTGATGCAACTCGTAAAGCGAGGTGCGGATATCGCTGGTGGCGGTGCAGCAGATGCAGCCGGTCGTGGTCCTGAAATAACGCTCCGAACCGGTGCGGACCAGGCCGTGATCGATGGGCACCGAACCGAATTCGTTGACGATGACGGCGGCACCACGCATTTCCGGTTCGCTCAGAAGCTCGTTCAGAAGCGTGGTCTTGCCCGCCCCCAGAAAGCCGGTAAGCAGTGTGACAGGCACCGTTCCGGTGGATGGGGTGACGGACGAGACGTCTTCTGGTGCAACCGCCTTCTTCCGCTTCATTCCGAACACATCCGCACCTTCAAGCAGCAAATCTTGGAGAGACTTAATACGTAATGTAATAACATATCAATACTCCTTGTTAGAAATTCCTCTTGAACATTGCCTCCGCAGACCGCTTCCGGTATCCCGTCCCGAGCCTTGCCCGCAAGCACACGAAAAAACCAAAGCGGACCCAAAATGGAATAATAAAACCGTTTCGTTCACTTTCGTTTTTTTCGTTCCACCGTCTATTGCATTTTCATTAGAGTTCGCTTTAAATCAGACCGCTAATACAGAAAAGCTCGCCCGCAGCTATATCGAGGAGGATAGGCTGCAATAAGGGGCTGTATCTTTTACTGTTTTTAAAATGGGAGGAATCGCCTTGAAAAAACTCAGCTACCATCTTGCTGCGGCATCTGCGCTTTCGTTTTTTGTCACATCGAACGCATTCGCCGCGACGGAAATTCAGTGGTGGCATGCCATGACCGGCGCCAATAACGAGGTCGTGGACGCGCTCGCGAAAGAGTTCAACGATAGCCAGACAAACTACAAGATCATGCCCGTCTTCAAGGGCACCTATCCGGAAACCCTGAATGCCGGCATTGCGGCATTCCGCGCCAAGCAGCCGCCGGCGATCATTCAGGTCTTCGACGCCGGTTCCGGCGTGATGATGGGTGCTGCCGGTGCAATCAAACCGGTGGCAGAAGTACTGAAGGAAGGTGGCTACACCTTCAACAAGGACGAATATCTGGCCGGCATCGTCGCCTATTATTCCAAGCCTGACGGGACCATGCTGTCCTTCCCCTATAATTCGTCCTCGCCGATCCTCTATTACAACAAGGATACCTTCCAGAAGGCAGGCCTTGACCCGGCAAATCCGCCGAAGACCTGGCCGGAAGTTTTCGAAGCTGCCAAGAAGATCAAGACAAGCGGCGCTGCCCAATGCGGCTTCACCTCAACATGGTTGACCTGGATCCAGACCGAAAACTTTGCCGCATGGAACAACGTCTCCTATGGCAGCAATGAAAACGGGCTGGGCGGCACCGATGTGAAGCTTGCCGTCAACGCGCCGCTCTTCGTCGAACACTTCCAGGCCATTGCCGACCTGGCGAAAGACGGCACCTTCCGTTACGGCGGGCGCACTTCGGAAGCCAAGCAGCTGTTCATGTCCGGCGAATGCGGCATCCTTACCGAATCCTCCGGCGGCCTTGGCGATATCATCAAGACCGGCATGAATTACGGTATCGGCCAGCTTCCCTATTACGAGGGTCATGGTCCGCAGAACACCATTCCCGGCGGCGCGAGCCTCTGGGTCTTCGGCGGCAAGAGCGATGCCGAATATAAAGGTGTGGCCGAGTTCTTCCATTTCCTTTCCCAGACCAAGATCCAGTCTCGTCTGCATCAGGTCTCCGGATACATGCCGGTAACGATCGCGGCCTATGAGGAAACCAAGAAATCCGGCTTCTATGACAAGAATCCCGGCCGCGAAACGCCGCTTCTGCAGATGATGGGCAAGCCACCGACAGAAAACTCCAAGGGCGTGCGCCTCGTGAACCTGCCGCAGGTCCGCGACATCATGAACGAAGAGTTCGAGGCGATGCTGGCCGGCAAGCAGGACGCGAAATCCGCACTCGACAAGATTGTCACGCGCGGTGATGCGGCCATCAAGCAGGCAACCGGCAACTAAACGATCCCTGCCCCCGCCCGCATCCTTACCCGGTGCGGGCGGTATTCCCATTTCATCAGGAGATCGCCGTGCAAAGCGTCGTATTCCCCAACAAGATCCTGCCCTATCTGCTGGTCGCGCCACAGATCATCCTGACGGTGATCTTTTTCTTCTGGCCCGCAAGTCAGGCGCTCTACCAGTCGACCATGCGCGAGGATGCCTTCGGGCTGAACAGCAATTTCGTCGGGCTGGCCAATTTTTCCGCCGTACTTTCGGATGAAAGCTATCTGAACGCGTTGCACGTCACGGTTATTTTCAGCGTCCTGACCGCACTCGTCTCGATGGGGCTGGCATTGCTTCTGGCAACGGCGGCAGACCGCGTGGTGCGCGGCAAGGGTTTTTACCGCACCATGATGATCATGCCCTATGCTGTGGCACCCGCCGTCGCTGGCATGCTGTGGCTGTTCATGTTCAATCCGGCCATGGGAACCTTCTCCTACATCCTGCGCCGCAACGGCATCATGTGGGACCCGCTGCTCAACGGCAATCAGGCCATGCTGCTCGTGGTCGCAGCCGCAGCATGGAAGCAGATCAGCTACAATTTCCTGTTTTTTGTCGCAGGCTTGCAGGCAATTCCGAAATCATTGCTGGAGGCGGCCTCCATTGACGGCGCACGCGGTTCGCGGCGCTTCTGGACCATCGTTTTCCCGCTGCTGGCGCCGACAACCTTCTTCCTGCTGGTCGTCAACACCGTCTATGCCTTCTTCGATACATTCGGCATCATCCACGCAGTTACTGGCGGCGGCCCTGCCAAGGCGACAGAAACACTGGTCTACAAGGTCTACAATGATGGCTTCGTTAACCTGAACCTCGGCTCTTCCGCCGCGCAATCCGTCATCCTGATGGTGATCGTCATTGCGTTGACCGCCTTCCAGTTCCGCTTCGTCGAGAAGCGCGTGCACTACGGCTGAGGATTTCCTGATGATTGAAAATCGCCCGGTCGCCCGCGTGATCGCCCATTTGATGCTGGTTCTCGGCATCATCATCGTGGCCTTCCCGATCTACTACACCTTCATCGCGTCATCCATGACGTCGAATGACATCATTCGCCCACCGATGTCGCTGCTGCCCGGCGACCATCTTGGTGAAAACTATACAGACGCCATGGTCGGCGGCGTCGAAAGAGTGGTCGGCGTCAGCCTTGAACGGCTGCTGTTCAACAGCTTCGTGGTGGCGCTCGCCATTGCCATCGGCAAGATCGTCATTTCTTTCCTGTCGGCTTTCGCAATCGTATTTTTCCGTTTTCCCTTCCGCATGGGCTTCTTCTGGATGATCTTCATCACGCTCATGCTGCCGGTCGAGGTGCGTATCCTGCCCACCTACAAGGTCATCGTCGACCTCGGGCTTATCGATACCTATGCGGGACTGACGCTTCCGCTGATGGCGTCCGCGACGGCGACGTTCCTGTTCCGGCAGTTTTTCCTGACCATTCCCGGCGAAATGGTCGAGGCGGCTCGTATCGACAATGCAGGACCGTTCCGCTTCATGCGCGATATTCTGCTGCCGCTGTCGAAAACCAATATCGCCGCTCTCTTCGTGATCCTGTTCATCTATGGCTGGACCCAGTATCTCTGGCCGCTGCTCGTGACCAACGATGCCAAGATGAACACAATCATCATCGGCCTCAAGCGCATGGTGGATTTCACCGACGCTTCGACGCCCTGGAATTATGTGATGGTGACGGCGATCCTCGCCATCATCCCCCCGATTATCGTTGTGGTGCTGATGCAGCGCTGGTTCGTCAAAGGTTTGGTGGAGACCGAGAAGTAATGGCAAAAATTGCGCTGAAAGACGTCCGCAAGGTTTACGGCGGCAATGTCGACGCCATCAAGGGCGTATCGATGGATATAGCCGATGGCGAGATGATCGTATTGGTCGGCCCCTCCGGCTGCGGAAAATCAACATTGCTGCGCATGATCGCCGGGCTGGAAAGCATATCGGGCGGTGAGATCGTCATCGGCGACCGCGTCGTCAACGATCTCGAACCGTCAGACCGTGATATTGCCATGGTGTTCCAGAACTACGCGCTATACCCGCATATGACAGTGCGGCAGAACCTCGCCTATGGCCTCAAGAACCGCAACACGCCGAAGGACGAGATCGACCGGCGTATCACCGAGGCAGCCAAGGCGCTGGAAATCGAACAATATCTGGAGCGCAGGCCGCGCCAGCTCTCGGGTGGCCAGCGCCAGCGCGTGGCAATGGGCCGTGCCATCGTGCGCAAGCCCGCTGCATTCCTGTTCGATGAGCCGCTGTCCAACCTCGATGCCAAGCTGCGCGTGCAGATGCGCGTCGAAATCCGCCGCCTGCAACGCTCTCTCGCCACCACCAGCGTCTACGTAACCCATGATCAGATGGAAGCCATGACGCTGGCCGACCGCCTCGTGGTGCTGAATGCCGGCCGCATCGAGCAGATCGGCACTCCGATCGAGCTTTACGAAAAACCGGCCACCACCTTCGTCGCCACCTTCATCGGTTCGCCCTCCATGAACCTCCTGCCCTACGGCACCCCATCGGCTAACGGTGCATCCGGGTGGTCGGTGAATGGATCAGGCGCGCTGCCGCAAACCACCGCAACACTGGGCATCCGTCCGGAAGACATCACGCTCGCGGAAACAGAAGCTCCCGATGCCGCTTTCACTGGCACCGTGCGGGTGGACGCCGTGGAACTGGTGGGCGCGGAAAGCTACGTGCATGGCTCCTTCACAGACGGCACCACCATCGTCTTCCGCGTTCCCGGCCGCTCGCAGCTTGGTATCGGCGAGAACCTGCGGATTGCCGCCCAGACGAAGGACTTCCATCTGTTCGATGCGGCGGGGAAGCGGATTTAGGGTCTTACGAAAGACAAGGAGACACCCGCCTCTCGGCGGGTGCTCGGACTACCAGACCAGCTCGACCTGTGGCCTACCGTTGGAGGTTTTCTCCACGGTACGTCCGGACGTATCGATATTGCAGTGGATACGCTGCCTGAAAGCCGAGAAGCTTTCGAAGGTCACCACATCCACGGGATCGTCGAGATGCAGGGTCAGCCGGTAGCGTTCCGGGTCGCCGCCGAGCGCTTGCACGCCCAGAACGGAGGCTACGAAGGGCTGGCCTAGATAGAGGCCTTCCACCCGCGAACCAAGAAGATAGGGATTGAATGCGGGACGGTTTCCCGCCGTGGCATGCAGGGTGTTCCAGTCGCGGAAGCCATATTGCGCGGCGATGAGTTCCAGCGCCTTTGAATGGGTGATTGCCTGCCCCTCCCCTTCAAGGGCGGCGCGCAGCCGTTTTGCCTGCTCTTTCAGTCCCTCAAGCGCGGGAAGCGGTTTGGACACGTTCATAACGGTTCTCCAACATGCGCATGCCGTATTTTTCCGAAGGGGTCCGCGTTGCCATCGACGACATGCAAAACATGGGGATGACCGTTATTCCAAAAAGAGCTTCACCAAGGGCGTAAACGCCTGCGGACGGCCGGGGCTCTTCTGCCCGTGGCCGTCCATATAGCTCAGAAAGCGCCGCCCGTCAAAGGCAGCGACGGCGCGAGGCCAAGGGGTCAGAAGCGATAGGTGATACCCGCACCGATCAACCAGGGATCGAGTTTCGCTTTGCCGCTGATTGGCGCACCGCCAAGTTCTGCGGTCCAGTCGGTCTTCAGGAAAATCTTCTTCACGTCGAAGTTCACGCCCCAATGTTCGTCCAGCATATAGTCGAAACCCACCTGCACGGCCGCGCCGAACTTGTTCTTGACATCAAGATTGCTGAAGCCGGGTTTTTCGGACTGGTTGTAGAACATCGAATAGTTCACGCCCGCGCCGATATAGGGCTTGAAGGCGCCGAAATCAGTAAAGTGATATTGCAGGGTCAGCGTCGGCGGCAGCAACCATGTCTTGCCCACCGGCGTGCCGGCCAGCACACCCTCGCCGTTGATCTTGGCGTATGTGGTACCGAGGATGAGTTCGGCAGCGATATTCGGGGTGAAGAAATAGCTGATGTCGAGTTCAGGAATAACCGTATCCGAATAGGAGAGACCCGCACCAGGCACACCGTCAACGCTGCCGCTGTCATGGGTGATGACCCCGAGACCACGCACACGCAGCATCCATGGGCTCGCCGCCGCAATCGCCTCTTCAGCGGTGGGGGCTGGTGCCGGCGTGGCCAGATCTGCCGCCATCGCGTTGGCCGACATCAGCATCGCCGCGACGCTCACCGTAAAACTGGCAAGCAAGGCGGTTTTTTTCTTCCTGTTCGTCATTCCATCTCTCCTATCGCGCGCCGCAGCCGGGCAAGCCCGGGAAACCGGCTGATGGCGGCGGGCCTTCGCGAATCCTCGCTTGCCGCAGCCGCTACGGCCACTATCGCCAAGGGAGAGGTGAGCGGATTGAGATGGATCAAACCGAAAGGCGAACGATAAGCCCGGGCAGCTACCCGGTGCTTGGTGTGACAAATACGCAACGGATAGTCATGACAACGGTCAAAATAGCAGGCCCGGCAGGCGGAAGTCGGCCTGCTTTCACAAGCCTTCTCCTTTGCAATCTCAGGCGGCCTGCGGTGCCAAAGTCGCGGAACCCGGCTTTTTGAGAAGCAGTACCGAGACAGCGGCGATCATGCACATCACGCCGGCAATCTGTAGTGCGGGCATGTATGTGTCGAAGTCGCTCTTGAAGAAACCTGCGCCAAAGGCAGCGGTGGCGGCCCCCAACTGATGCCCCGCAAACACCCAGCCGAAAACCAGGCCCGCTTTTTCGCGGCCGAAACTCTCAGCGGCAAGCTTCACCGTTGGCGGCACGGTTGCCACCCAGTCCAGCCCGTAAAACACGGCGAAGACCGAAAGCTCCACGAAGCTGAAGCCCGAGAAGGAGAGATAGATCAGGGACAGCCCGCGCAGACCGTAAAACCAGAAGAGCAGGAAGCGGTTGTCGAAACGGTCAGAAAGCCAGCCGGCGAAGATGGTGCCGAAGAAATCGAAAATGCCGATCACAGCCAGTGTGCCGGCCGCCGTGACCGCCGCCATGCCGAAATCACCGCAGATGGAAATCCAGTGTGTCTGGATAAGGCCGTTGGTGGAAAGTCCACAGACGAAGAACGTGCCGAAAAGCACCCAGAAAACCGGGTTTCCAGACACACTCTTCAACGTCAGTATCGGGGATGCCAGTGTTGCAAGAAACTTGTGGTCCTGCTTCGGCGGTTTTACCACCACCGTCTCGCCATAGGCTGGCAGGCCGACATCGGCGGGATGGTCACGCATCAAGAGCAGCACGAGAATCATGGCGATAGCAATCACCGCAACGGATAGCGTCAGCGCGGTGCGCCAGCCATAAGCCTCCGTCAGCGCCGCGAGCAAAGGCAGAAAAACCAGCTGGCCGGTGGCGTTACTGGCCGTCATCAGGCCGATCACCAGTCCCCGGCGCTTCGAAAACCAGCGCGACGCCACGGTCGCGCCCAGCACCAGTGCCGTCATGCCGGTGCCAACACCGATCACCACGCCCCATAACAGCAACAGCTGCCACACCTCAGTCATGAAGAACGAGGCGACGATGCCGCCCATGATCAGCGCAAGGGCCGTCGACACGACCTGGCGAATACCGAAATGGTTCATGAAGGCAGCGGCAAAAGGCCCGAGCAGGCCGAAGAGCACCAGCCTGACCGCCATGGCAGATGAAATATCGGCAATATCCCAGCCGAACTCCTGATGCAGCGGCTGGATCATCACCCCGGCCGATCCCATCGCGCCGGCGGTTGCCAGCATCGTCAAAAAGGTGGTTGCGGCAACAAGCCAGCCATAATGTATGTTTCTGTCGGCCATCCAGCTGGCAAGGCGTGTGGAGAGCATGTTCAAAATCCCTTTCCAGCGGCCAGCGGCCGAAATTTTACGGGTATATACCCTATATTGCGGGCAGATACCCGTTTTATCATCAAAAAAAATTACAGGGCTGCGAGTAGTTCCTGCAATTGAGCGGTTTTTTCCGGGCCAAGCCGGGCCTCGATTTCGTCCTGTACTCCGTCCCAGAGGGGCGCGCCTGTTTTCAGTATCTCCTGCCCCTGCTCCGTCACGGTCAGCATCGCTTCGCGCTGATCCTCGCCATGGCCGATGGCCACCAGCCCCATGCGGGCTAGCACCTTGGTATTGCGGCCAACGGTCGAGCGGTCCAGTTCCACCCGCGCGGCGAGATCGGTGAGCGACACCGGCGCCATGCGGTTGATGTTCCGCAACAGGCTGAACTGGCCGATATTAACGCCAAGCGGCGCCAGCGCCTCGTCGTAATAGGACGAGACCTTACGGGATGCTTTGCGCAGCAGGATGCAGTGACAACTATCGTTTGGCATTTGTCTCGGGTATATACCCGCAAATTCTACTGCGCAAGAGATGTTCGGAAATTATTGTACGGAGTCACAGAATCTGACCCGGAGTCACCAAAATGACATCAGCAAGTTATAAATTTTAGAAATGTATGTTGATAATCTCTGACCAAAAATCGCATCCTGGCATAAATCACGAACATTTTCTTTATTATTTCGGTGATTAAATCTCGAAATGAAAGATACGAAACTTGATTCCAATTCACAGTCCATTCGAAATTCAATCCATTACACAATACAACTTAAAATTTTCGAGAACTATTTTTCCGTATATTTTTAAATTATTGAAACCTGCCGCTATTTACGTTTTGATGCGATCTATTTTTTACAAACCAAATGCCGCCGAGACGATCTTTTGAGCGGGAATTTGGCACCCTCAGAACATCGACCGCAGAGACTCAACTGCAAGCCCTTACAGCCGGAAAAGGTGCTCGATCCTCAGTGAAAGCGAATTCGTATGGCGTCCTGCTGCCAAATTATTGGACCCAATGTGCATGTGCTCCTCGGATTGTGTCCGAGCTGACAGTAGCGTAGCCAACCAACTCGTCTAACGTCCGCCAAACGTTGCTCGGGTACCCTTAAACGATCGAAGCGGTCATCGTTGCCTCTGAATGGCAACTTTCAGTGCCATTGGTAAGGGCTTTTGTAGGTTTCGCGGTTCCGCTCCTCAGGAAGGAATTTGATGAGCGACCCCAGATTTGCTCAACTAAATTGGGATCGTCTAACTGACTAACGCAAGTAGCCCCAATTCACATGGGCTTGCCTCGTATAATTCACCAGAGGTCCCCAAAGCTTCTCGCCGTTCACCGTAAACCGCCTCATGGCATCGAACATCGCATCCTTTTTGAATGGTACGTGAATGGCTTGAGCCGAGCCGTTATTAATCCGTGCCTCAAGAGACGCTGGCCATAATCCCGACAGAGCGGCAGGGTCGAGAATAGAATTATATCCCGTGTACGCAACAATCAGCGGTAGCTCGTAATAGTCCACAGCCATCTCAATTTCCCAGGAGAGCAAACTCCCAGTCCTTCGCGTGTCGCGCGATATGATAACGACCATGTTCTTCGAGCCGGACAAGCGCTGTCGTATGCTTGCTTGAAGCGTACTCAATTTGCTCGAATCTCGGACGGAGTTTGCTTTGTCGTGGCTGTTCACGAATTTGAAATCGATATGTCCTGCGCTATTCCAGCCTTGTACGGTCGCATAGTATCGGAAATCGGATTTTGTTGGGTCTGCTTGCCCCAAACCATCGAAAGCAAAGTACGTACCTGTCCTATTCAAGATTTACAACCTCCTCATCCGATGGTTAATCAACTTACATCGATCATTTGACACATATTACACGCCATTGTTAAGGAGCTTCATGTCCAGAAGATTGATTTGATCGATCTTATCCTTGTGTATTATTATCGATAAATTCGCTGGATACTTGAATTTCATTTCACTAATGCGAAATGTCCATAGCATTATTTTAAGTAAATCTTCGTCACTAATGTTTTTGTGACCCTTGATACGAGTAATACCTGACCCAAATATCGGGGTGGAGACGCTCTGTTGAGCGTAGACTTTATTCACTTGATCCCAAAACCGGACGAGAAACTCCAAGTATTCCGGCATAGTTAGTACGGCACGATTACTTTCATCAAACTTTGACATTGCTGTCAGTAGATAATCGTCGTAAACATATATTGTACCTAAACGATACTTTATGTTTTTTCCCTGCCGCATTTTTTCTGTTGGCCCCAGGACCTCATCTTCCTCGAACACGAAGCTTGCAATTTTCTGATCCAATTCCTCCACCGGAATTTTCAGGTGGGATTTCACAAAGAGACCGTTCAATGATTTCTCGCTGATGATCCTATTATCCACCTGCGTGTCGAAATACTCGTTGAATGCTATCGCTTTGAGACCGGGCTGCAGAAAGATATCCCCGACCTTAATGGCAACACTTGTGCCATCAATTTTGATCTCGACGTGATTGAGTTGATTAGACCAAATCCAGACACTGACGTAAGCCGCGAGCAGTAAGAACGCGAACGCCGCGAGCGAGAGTGCTTTATATTCGTCAGGTAAATCCACGAAAAGAAGCAATGTCGACAGGGAGGCGCTGACAACAGACGTAATCTGAAGAAAAATCTTAAATAGTCGTTTGTCGAAAAAACCGACTTTCATCAACCTTGCCCCAACGTTTAAACCGAATCGAATAAAAAAGCTTACCGCACAGCACTAACTCAATGGTTGCAATCTTTTTTTTGTCAACCCTTGCGAATTTTCGCCTGCAAGAAGGAGCGAGCAAACAACGGCGATTTCTGAACACTTAGTTTATGGAGATACCTGCCCCAACGATCTGACGCCGGTTGCGTCAAGCAACCCGCCAAGCACTTCTGTATGAGAACGCAGTCATGTTACGGGCATCAGCAAGCCTCCAGAAGCCGCGCCACGCAATTCTTCGAAAATCTCCACAAGGTGAGGACCGGTTGCCACGAAACCACCAGCACGAAGAGGGTCGTGAAGGAAATCAGGACACGAAGCAGAAATTCGTGTGCCTGGCGGACACATGTCGTCTTCCAATTGACCATATGCCGGTTTAGTCTCGTAACGATGAAAAGTTCGGCTATCAACCGCGCACTCTGGCCTTTCCCGGACCAAATTCTCGCGTACTCGACCGCGTCTATCCTGTGATGCACCGAAACACGAAAGGTCCTAAACGCCCACCACGCCGCGCCGATGAGATAGGCGGTTGTGGCAAAGAACAGCAAGAGCGTCACGAACTGAAGTGGGAGAGGGAGTTTGACGAACGTCTCACCGTAGAAGGCCGTGCAGATCGGTAGCGCGATAGGTACAACTGCCGCGACGGCGGCAAGATAGATGGAGGCCTTGCTTTCGGCCCCGGCCCGACGCTCCTTTTCAGCAGCCGCCAAGCCTCTTGCTTCTTCAAGTGCCAGCTCGCTGTCCTGGCTCCAGTCCGCAGCGCGTATGGCCGCGACGTCTTGGTCGTCTTCCTTGTTCCGCGTCTCGATCTGCACCGCGGTGAGCCGCGGTACACGCGGCCATAGGAGATCGGCGAAATCCGTCATTTTTTGGCGATTCGTTCAAGTTCATCGACGATAGCTGCCGATATCGGAAGGCCGGTTCGGTTTTCGATCCAGGCCCATTGGCCGTTCGGGTTGCACTCCAGAAACCAGTATTCGCCGTTGACGTCGCGGATCAGGTCAATAGCACCGAACCGAAGGTTCAGTTCCTCGACCAGCGTGACGCATTTGTCCTTTATCGGCGCGGGTAGTGTGATGGCTTCGTGTAACAGTTCGGGATTGGAGCCACGCCGCCAATCGACGCGCGAGACCTCCGTCGCCTGCGAGTGGATCGCGACCGCGAAGACATGGCTTCCCACAACGGTGACACGTATGTCGGCGTCTTTGATTATCTCGCGTTGATAGATGGCGGGACATAGAGAAATCGCCGGCGCGTCTTCAGGCAGAATTCCCGCCAAAGCGGAAGTGAAGACTATGCTGCCTGGACCTTCCTCGGAAACAATCGACGTCTTCAGGGGTTTGCCGACCACCGGCCCGGATTTCATGAGGCGATCGACCTCTACGAAATCATTGGTAATAACCCCCTCGGGTATCCTGAAGCCAATCCTGACCGCCGCGATAAGCTGACGAGGTTTGTCCTCGGCGAGCATGATGTAGGCTGGATGGGAAAACCACCTCTGTCCGACGAAGACATAGATGGATTTCAAAAGGCCGTTCCACTCTCCCGCCACATATTCCCAGTCATGCGGTGTGACATCCGCACGTGGTTTGGATGGTTCTTCCGGTCGCCGGAAATAAGCCGCGAGGACATTCTCGAGCCGTTGTGTCCGTTCCCCAAGTCGAAGCGTGAAAGAGCCTTCGAGAGGATTTATGGTAACGTGGGCTTCGGCAATACTCTCGGTATTGAGACGCAGATACGGCAGCTCGCGGCGCTTGAGCTCGCGGACGATGTAGTCAGTCGTGAGGTCGCGTCGGTTCGTTACGATGAGAAACGTCATCGAGCTTAGACCAAGAGTTTTTCGGAGGCTCTCGTGTCGTCGCTTTCCATCTGCGCGTGGGTCTTCGTGGCGAGCTCGAGGGTCATCGCCGGAGAGGCTGCGCGATCATCGGATTCCTGCACGCCGTCACTCTTGGTCGCCAGTTCGAGCATGGAGAGTCGCTTTTCGTCGTCAGCTTCTTGTTGGGTCATAGTTTTCGTCAGGACTTCAACTTGCGATCCAGCAAGGTCGATCAGCGGTCTGCTGCCGCTTGGGGTTGCTACTACCCACATGTCGTCACTCTCGGAATAGGAGCCTTCAATCTCCATCTCACCGGTCCGTTCGATCGCGAAACGGTGAAGAAATGGCTTAATACCAACAACGAGCGTATTTCCATCCATGGCGTGTCATCCTCGGGAGTTCACATTGACATTCGTAAGAAAATAGCGGCGCAAACAACTTTTTGTTGCTTGAATATTTGGCGGTGATCAGAAGTAAAATCAACTGTTTCCTATCTACCCGAGGGCGTTTGCGGCCGTTAATCAACACGGTTTTCACGTGTTTCGATTAGACTCAAAGAGGCGAGCCTTGCCCGGCCGAAATTGAGATTCCCGGATGCCACGTATTCCCCCATTGAACTGACTAGCGGCAACATGTTGGTAACGATTGAGCGGTAACAGGACCCTGTAATTCTTTCGCTACAAAAATATGGCTCAGGCTTCGCCTATGAAAGAAATGAGTGACGTTCCACGTCGCGCGGCCCACGAAGGCGGACACGGTCTCGTCGCCTGCATGTTCGGCCTCCCAGTGACGCGCATTAGCGTGCAAATGGGTCATAATATCTCCGCGGCCATGAGCTGCGACTTAGCGGGTGCGAGCCGAGCCGAGAAGCTATGGGTTTACCTAGCGGGATGGGCGGGAAACGCTTACAGGGTTTCTCAACCAACGCGGTCCGAGTCTTTCGATGTTGAAAACTACGTCAAACACCTACGGCGATCAAAACGCGGGGCCGGATCAGCATTCGGTGTCCTCGTATTCAGCCAGAGTGACATGGCACTTGCGATGTGGGCCAATCCCATCAAAGCACTGTTTCCACGTTCAACTCTGATTGAGATCGGTAGGTTCATCCACGAACACCGCGTCGAATTTTTCCTTATAATGGACGCGCTTGAAACGCAGTACAGCATCGACGGGACATCCGTCAGGAGAATGTGCCATGGTGAGCCAATGACTGACACTGATCGGACGCGCAGTCGCAACGCTGATCTCGATTACTGGTCATACTAAACGAGACAAGGAGGCGAGCCAGTCCAGGGATACTGTCGGTGGGCGGGCCCGGAAAGATCATCACTCGAACCAGATGGTGTGTGGTCGACCAGAGTGTTACCAAGGTCTCGGTGTCGAACCTTGAGACGTCAATGCTTCCGATTTCAGGGAACGATATGAACTCGCACTGGGGTTTATACTGTGCAAAACCATTAAGGGCCACGTACAGACCTCGCGTACCGACAAACCATACGCTTCGGCCGTGGTTCCTAAAAACATGCGGTGAGATCGACGCAAACCCGCGGCGCGCGCTTATTCTGAGTTCCCGGTAAGACTTAAAAAAAAGACTCAGCATCCAGCAGGACGCGATCCCGGAAGCTGCAAAGGCGGCATATCCTGCAATGCGCTCGCGGAACAACAGGACAGACAAAAAAGCGATGCAGGCCGGGATGACGGTTAGTAATAAAGAACCAACCAGACGAGCCAGGGCGGACCGAATCTCAGATATCCAAATCGCTTTCTGCGTGGCACAAAGGTGTTTCAGCTCGGCTTGCCCAGGAGATATCTCGAATTCAATGGTGTCGAGCTGTGCCATCACAAGGCTTTGAAGTTCACTCCGCGTGGAACTTAGGGCTTGCGCAAACTCCTTTATCAGGAGTTGTTCAGCAAAAATGAAACGCATATCGTCTTCCGCTACTCATCGATAATTGATGATGGCGGCTGCCGGACGGGCCGGTCAAGCGCGCAAACGTTGCACTGAACACTCCCCCCGTATACCTCCTTGAGGGCATCCCGGTTCAGCCCGTACCTTTCTCAATGGTATCCGCCCAAAGTGGACGAAGAGGTTATCGGACGCGGGGAACTGCCGGATTTTGTTGGTTTCCGCGCAGAAGTGAGCCGGTTAGGCGCATAATTTCCATTGAGAATTGAGCCATGTGAACCTTCCCCCAACGCGGTGAGCGACGGGGGCAACGGAGTGATCCACATGGGACTTTTAAACATCATCCGCCGGATGGCACTGCGTGAGAAGCAGTCGATCCGGGAGATCAGCCGGCGCACCGGGCTGTCACGCAACACGATCGCGAAGTATTTGAGCGCTGGTACGATCGAGCCGACGTTCACGGTACCGGAACGGCCGAGCAAGCTTGATCCTTTTGCCGATAAACTCGCCGGCTGGCTGAAGACCGAGGCCGGACGATCGCGCAAACAGCGCCGAACGCTGAAGCAGCTTCATGCCGATCTGGTGGTTCTCGGCTTTACCGGCTCCTATGGTCGGGTTGCCGCCTTCGCCCGTGATTGGCGGGCTGATCGGCAACGTGAGCAGCAGACGACAGGCCGCGGCATATTCGTTCCGCTGTCTTTCCGCCCAGGCGAAGCATTCCAGTTCGATTGGAGTGAGGACCATGCCGTGATCGGCGGCGAGCGCACGAAGTTGCAGGTCGCACATATCAAGCTATCGCACAGTCGGGCTTTTCTGGTCAGGGCATACATGCTGCAAACGCACGAGATGCTCTTCGACGCCCACTGGCATGGCTTCCGTGTGTTCGGCGGCGTGCCCGCTCGCGGCATCTACGATAATCTATGGACGCCTCCCGGGCGAGATGAACATTTGGCGGCACTCGGCATTGGATGCGTGAATCTATCCGGCCTATCGCTGGAGCGATCACGCTCCTGGCCTTGATTGGAGTCCGCTACCTCTGTCCTCATAACATGATCGACCTTTGTGGCCTTGTCGTAGATCAGGATCGGAAGCTGCGGTCCGTGCCGTTCTGCCATCAGTTCATACTCGCATTCATCATTGCCTTATAGGCAACGATTGGCAAATGACTATTGTGCGGCATAGCGCTCCTGTCGCGTGAGCAAGGCCCATGCTACCCGCGCGGTCTTGTTGGCGAGCGCCACGATCGCTTTATTAAATCCCCGTCGAGCGACGAGTTCTTTCAGCCATTGAGATCGGCGATCGTCGTGACTAGCAAGTCGGCTGATAACTGCCCGGGCACCATGGATCATCTGGCGACGTAGATAGTGGTTCGCTCGGCGACCAATTCCGCCAAGCCGTGGTTTGCCGCCAGTCGAGTATTGTCGCGGGACCAGCCCGATCCAAGCCGCCAGCTCTCGCCCGGATTTGAAGTAACGTCCGTCCTCAACGCTAGCAACGAGTGCCGTTGCGATGATCGGACCGACGCCAGGCAGTTCGGACAGACGGCGGCAATCTTGTCGCTCGCGGCAAATCTCGCTAATCTTCCTGTCGAGCTTGGCAACTCGGTCATTCACATCGGTGAGTTGGTCGAGGAGTTCTAGGAAGAGCTCGCGCCCGAGATCAGAGAGAGCCGCATCCTTGACAGCCGAGGGTGCCTGGGATGCAAAGCGCCATGGTCCTTGCGGCAAAACGATTCCGTATTCTGCCAGAAGGCCGCGTGCATGATTGATCAGCGATGTGCGCTGAACGATCAGACGCTCTCTAATTCTATGCAGCGACTGGAGGTCCTGCTGTGCGGTCGACTTGACGGGTACGAAACGCATGGTTGGACGTGTCGCCGCTTCATAAATCGCCGCTGCGTCGACCGCATCATTCTTGGAGCCGCGTACAAATGGCTTCACAAAGCGTGGATTGATGAGGAGGACTTCTCGTCCTGCTTCCCTGAACTGCCTTCCCCAGTGATGAGCGCTGGCGCAGACTTCCATTGCTATTGCCTTCGGAGAAATCGATTTTACAGCCTCGGCCAACTTCGACCGGCTGACCTTTCGCGAAAGAATGGCCCCATCTGCAGCGATGCTGTGCAGATGAAATGACAACTTTCCGAGATCGATTGCGAGCAATTCATATGTCATGACTTCCTCCTTTGGTTGGCCCTTTATTCTGACAGTTCGGAGGGAGGCGTCCATCCCATAACATGAAGACAGCGGTCGATCGCGTTGGCCGCGGCAAGGAGCGACAGGTCAACATCCGGTTCCTTTCAATGACGAACCACTACGTCTTTGCACCTGAGTTCTGCAATCCTGCTGCAGGCTGGGAGAAAGGGCAGGTCGAGAAGAACGTTCAGGATGCTCGTCCTCGCCTATGGCAGCAGATGCCGGACTTCCCGGATTTGCAGTCTTTGAACGTCTGGCTGGAACAACATTGCCAAGACCTATGGCGGGACACAGCGCACGGGAGCCTGCCCGGCACGATCGCGGATGTTTGGGCTGATGAGCGGGCAGCATTGATGGCGTTGCCGACTGCATTTGACGGTTTCGTCGAGCAGAGCAAGCGAGTCTCGCCGACATGCCTGATCACCTTCGAGCGTAATCGTTACAGTGTGCCAGCATCGTTCGCGAACCGGCCCGTCAGCCTGCGGATTTATCCTGAGCGGCTGGTCGTTGCAGCCGAGGGCAATATCCTCTGCGAACATCCGCGGATCATAGAACGCAGTCACGACAAGTCGAGCAGACTCTCCTTCTCGAGTATATGTTCGTGGCCGCCAGCGACGTGCTTGATATTATCGATCGCTTCGATTTTCCGAACCGGACGTCGATCGCGATGTTGGAGATGCAAGATGCGGAAGGCGACATTACTTCCGCACTTGGGCTAGAGGAGCCCACGGAGTCTCAAGGAGACCTGCAGGATGACGGCGGACAGCGGTGACCCTTCTGCCCACTATCTGAAATCGTCGGTCGCTACGCCGCCGAGCCAGTAACTTCATCCTGCCCTCTGTGTCTTGCACGCATCAGCATGCCATAGAGGTCCTGCGGAACATCGGGATCGACCAGCAGATCAAGCATTTCAAATCGCTGGGTACCTTTGATAGCTTTCGTAGCCAGCGCAATGCTGAGAAATCCTCGGTAGCGACGCCTACGCCGTCGAAGAGCGTAATCCGCCTCGCGGACGTCCTGCCTTTTTTCACCCCGGATAGGACAGGGCAAAGTGAAAGACGACCCGCTCTTCGTGAAGCTTGGAAAGCTGCGAAACCATAAGGGTTCGATGCTCCAAGCCGCGGACATGGTTATCGGTACAAACGTCACGTTTTGTGAGGCTTGCTCCGGACGTTCTGCCGGGTCCAGCAAGGCCGCCTCAAGCCTTGATAGACGATTTCCGTTTGGCCTCAATCAGCCAACGCTCGCTCCCGTCTTCAACGTCGTGCGACGCGGATATCGAGCCAACCACGGTCGTCTACCGTGGCGACATCGCCCTGATGGATGACGACCGTGGTGGTCTCGGACTCTAAGACTGCAGACCCGGCGATTTCCTAGCCGCAGCCAAGATCGTCGGACGCGTAGACGTTCGCCTCACACCATGTTCCATTGCTGACGATCCGCGTTTTTCTGCGAGGCGCTCCCATCAGGTCGAAGCTGCCCATTGTGAAATCCTATCAAAATCGGTCACGTCCGCAATGGGCCAAAAACGGAAGATCAGCCGCTTCCGGAAATGCGCCAGCACGGGTCATCGCAAGGTCGACTGCGGCGACCCCGTCTGCGGCCATCACGTTAGTTGAGCACGTTGGGCCCACGCGTCGAAGCAGGCCTCGCCGTTGTGCAGAAAGCAGGCTTTGGTGATAATTCCTAAATCGACAAGATTGGGTAGGCGAATGTCTCGGATATCCGGCGACGCAGTCCTGTCCTACGGCCACCAGGTGTCACTGTGATTGGTGTGCGCCCGTCAAAAGCTCGATCTGGCCCTGTGCGAACTTTTGGCGAGGCAAGCAGAACCATTGCGAACAGCTGGCCAACGCGATAGCCGTAAGAATGGCGGTTATTTCCAAATCGAGCGTTATCCGTATCAAAGCCCTCGGCCTACATTGGCGAGGCTCCCGGCTCCTGGCATTTGAGGTCTACGATAATGAAGGCCATCTCAAAGGAGTGCGGCCGCTTAGCGGAAGCATGGAGTTTGACCAAACCGCAAAAGACGCAGTGGTAAGAGAGTTCAACAGTGGCAGTGGCAAGCACTGGCGCTTCACCCTACTCGCCGAGTTGCGGTATGTTCTCGTCGATTCCGTGCAAGAATACCGAGAGATAAACGTGATGACGTCAGAGAAAACTGTTTCATTCAAATCTGGCGGGCAGACGATTATGGGAACCATACGTCAGGCTAAAACCCCTGAAAACTCGACGTTTTTGCTGCTCCATGGCTTTGCAGGCACGCGGAATGAACTTGTGATTCCATCACTCGGGATTGGGATTTTTGAGTACGTTGCCGCCGCGCTGGGTGATCTGGGCCACTCTTCCCTGCGAATTGATTTTCGCGGCTCGGGTGACAGTGATGGTTCCACCGAAGAGACGAGCTACTCTACACAGATTGACGACTGCTTGGCCGCCATGGATTTCATCGCCGCTCAACCGAGTCTGGGAAATGGCAAGATTGTCTTGCTTGGTTGGAGCCAAGGCGGACTGGTCGCGGCGGCGGCTGCGGGCCGAACCAATCGCCCATCAGGGGTGGCACTGTGGGCCGCTGTGGGAGAACCCCATATTTCTTTCCCCGGCTTGATCGGCCAAGATGCGTATCTGCGAGGTCTGGACAGCAAGGGGGCAACGAAATTGACGTTGCCTTGGGGAGCGTCCATCACCCTGGGACCGCAATTCTTCTTGGAGGTTGCAAGTTTTGCTCCTGTGGCTGAACTATCACGGTACGTAGGCCCCGCTTTTATTGCAGAGGGCACCCTTGATGACGCAATACCTCGCGGAACCGCGAAAAAGTTCGCCGCAGCTCATGCTGGAGAGAACATTGTCTGGGAGGCTGCCATGGACCATGTGTTCAACACGGCCTCCAGCGTAGAAACCTTGAATAGCTTAATCGGCGCTACAGTCCGGTATTTAAGAAATCATGGATAATCTCATCGCAAGCTCCAGCAACAACTAGATCGCTTAGCCAACGAACAAAGCGTTCGTACTCCCCAAGGCTTTCGAAGCCATTCGAATAGTTCAACACTCGGATATTTCTGATCCATCTCTTGACCTCAACTTCAGTTGAGGTTGTACGAATTCAAGGCGGTCATCGCCTATCGATGGCGATGCCCTTCAAGGGAGGACGTCTTGGTCACGTATTTTCGCTATTCGAAACCCAAATGTTCCTACGGAACACGCCTCGTTGCAGCCATCGGGTTACAGCTAGTCGGCACCGGACTATTGGCATCCACCTTTTGCCTACTGGATAACTTTACGGCAAAACCAACGGTGACCCTCGGTCAATTTGCGCCATGTTTGCTTGGATGTGTCGCTGGCTTTTTCTTTGTGGCCTGCCGTCGTCCGGCAACGAACCAGCAGCTTATACCAACCCTCAATGAATCTGACTCTCGGGATTCCCAAAAGCTGACGAATCTGAATCGATGACGCAAACGGGAGGTTTGCGATGGGTTCAGCGATTTCTTTGCGTTCGGACTTTGATGGTGACAGGCTGCGTCTTCTGGCCAGACAAACGAAGGATGCCAGCCAGGCGCGGCGTCTCCTGACGCTTGCGTCGATCTATGATGGTAGCTCTCGTGCAGATGCTGCCCGGCTCGGCAGCGTCACGGTGCAGATTGTGCGTGACTGGGTGGTGCGTTTCAACGCGCGCGGCCCCAATGGGTTGATCAACGGCAAGGCTCCGGGCAAGCCGTCGCTGTTGAACGACGATCAGCGCACGGCCTTGGCGCAGGTCATCGAGCAAGGCCCCACGCCCTATCTCGACGGCGTCGTGCGCTGGCGTCTGTGTGATCTGGCCCAGTGGCTTTGGGAGGAATTCCGTGTGTCGGTGAGCGAGCAGACTTTGGGCCGGGAAGTGCGCTCGCTGGGCTACCGTAAACTCTCGGCTCGCCCGAGACATCATGCGCAGGATGCGGAGGCGGCCGAAGCGTTTAAAAAAACTTCCCCGCCGCAGTGGCAGAGATCGCTGTCGGTCCCGCCAAGGGCAAAGTGATCGAAATCTGGTTCCAGGACGAGGCGCGCATAGGCCAGAAGAACAAGATCACCCGCCGCTGGGCCAAGCGTGGATCAAGGCCATCCGCACCGCACGACCAGCGCACCCGCTCGGCCTATATCTTCGGCGCGATCTGCCCCAAACACGGCAAGGCCGCAGCTCTGGTCATGCCATGGTGCGATACACATGCCATGAACCAGCACCTGATCGAGATTTCCCGAAACGTCGCCGACGATGCGCACGCCATCCTCATCATGGACCAGGCAGGATGGCACATGTCCAACAACTTGGCTGTCCCCGAAAACATCACGCTCCTGCCTCTGCCGCCGAAATCACCCGAACTCAATCCCGTCGAAAACATCTGGCAGTTCATGCGTCAAAACTGGCTCTCAAATCGCGTCTTCAAATCCTATGAAGACATCATCGATCACTGCTGTCACGCCTGGCAAACTCTGCAGGAACGGCCCTGGAAGATCATGTCCATCGGCCGGCGGCAATGGGCGCATGGGTTCTGATTAATGAGGGTTGGTATTAGCCTACTCGCGTCATCGTTCTTGGCATTTGGAGGCTTTTATTGGCTGGCGTCCTATTCATTGCCTGATCTTTTGCTGGCAAGATTGATATCAGGATTTGGGCTGGGTGTTGTTGTGGCAAGAGCCTTCCGACGTCGCTTTCTTGAAAATCCAGTATTTCCCCGTATCCACTAGAATGCGCATGCATCTCGAACAGCTCAGAGGCTGGTTCTGTCGAAATTTAACGACGTTGAGAACATGAAGTAAATCTCTACGAGTTACTCTTGTACTATGAGCAAGTTTCCGCTTTTTGTTATAGCGTCTTCGGCAGCGGTCTTCCTCGCGGCGGGCGGACATTCACTCGTGCCACGCGGTTGGTACGACCCCCTATGTAATGTCAAAGGTAACATCTCCATCAACACCGGTCAGCGGATTTTCCACGTTCCCGGACAAGAGGACTACGACGTTACAACCGTCCGCACGGAATATGGCGAGCGGTGGTTCTGCTCTGAGGCGGAGGCCCGTGAGGCTGGTTGGCGAAAAGCGTCCAGATGATGCGCGGCATTAGCCACTCTACCGTACGCGGCGTCGTCCTTCCAGAGTGGTGGCGTTCCTTCCATGGCACACGGATAATGAGTTCACTGAAAGCCCAAGGTTAAACGTTCGCCTTCTTCCGAGAACGGGCTACTTGCTCCAATTGCCTTAAAGTGTGCCATGCGGCTCTCCTCCAAAATTCGCTGGGAGTTATTGATCGCGGCAAAGGTGGTGATCCATTGGCCATTTTGCCAACATACCACCGCAACCGTATTTGTTTCAGCAACAGCGGTAAACGATCGACAATGTTGGCCACGCTTGTTTCGAACCGTCGCGCTTGGACGGACAATAATGTTCCCAACCCGCCCTTCTTTGCCGGAGGGTATCGTTTGCATCATTACTGCCATGTGGCTGGGAAGTGGTTCGCCGATCACGATTTTTTCTTCTTCATCTTGGCTGACGAGAATACCTACAAACCCAGCGGCAACTGCCATTGATGATCCTAGCAAGCCGTAGTGAATATAGCGTGGCGTCTGGCCCGACGGCAGTGATCGCGCACCGTCTTCCAAAGGACTTTCAACACCCGCAAATAACCCCAGAGGAATAAGAATATAGAGCGTGAACAGATTGATGAGGAGAGTAAAATATTGAATTTCGGGGCTAACCGTTGGAACGATTAGGCCCGGGGTGTTTGCAGCCTCTTTCATGGCGAAACCAATCCCGCCATAGTTCAGGAGCCATTGCATGCCCACGGCATGACCAAGAACTACAATGAAATTCAGAAGAAAGCAGAGTTTCAAATCCCAGCCATTATGATTGCGGTCTCTTCGACGTTTTATCGAAATGGCATACAGAGGATAGGCAGCCAAAAGAAACGCGAATAGTGTCAGCCAACTCGAAAATTTGTAGAAGACAATGACGTTCCGACCGTTCAATTCGGCGAGAGCATAGATGGCGGTGTAAGTTGACAGCGCTGTTAGAATAAGGATGGCAACCACGATGAAAGCCAAACCGAGCCACCAAGTCTTCCTTGGTACACGACCGCTTGTTCGTAAAAACAGTTCGCCCAAAGGACTGAAAGCGGTCAAGGTCTTACTCCGTAAAAAATCGGACGACATCTACCTTTAACAAGTGTTTTTAGGTTTAACTCGGCATTTAAAAGTTGAGCCTTCGTTACACGAATAAGATTTCATTTGTAGTGAATCTGCTTCCCGTGAGATTTCATTCGCGTCGGCGCATCAATAGCTGGAGCAAGTGCCACAAAGTCGACGTTGCTTGCTGAAAACATGGTGGTCTGGGTTGATCGCGGCGAAGCCTTGGCATACTTGCCGGATACTGGGATGGTCTCCAACTATTCCTGTCCGGCGATCGCATCGAGATCAACAACAACACCGTCGAGCGAACCATTCGGCCGATTGCGTTGAACCGGAAGAACGCTTTCTTCGCGGAGCACGATGCCGGAGAGAATTGGGCCACCATCGCATCACTCATCGAACCTGCAAACTCAATTCCGTCGATCCGCTGGCCTACATGACCGCCACGCTCACCGCCATCGTCAATGGTCACAAGCAGAGCCAGATTGATAGGTTGCTGCCATGGGATACAGGGACCAGTTATGTGCTCCGAAGACTGCATTCGGCGCTCAGCCGTCATTGGGTCACAATGTGCGGCTCCTATGGTGCGATCATAGCGGGCGGAGCCGGGGCGATGGCAACATACTTAAAGGCGTATATTCTCGTTTTTCTGGTAATCGGGTGTGTTGCCCAGTCAACGACTACAGCTTCCGCTCAAATCGCTGCATCCGATGAGCGTTCAGGCCCAGGATCAAAACTGCGCAAATTTTTCTGATCGTCGAATAAGCTTACTGATCGCTGCAATTGACGCATTGTTGCCATCCACCTAGCAGCGGAAGTCGGTCGAAACGGCAAAACGCGGGTGGTCAAGGTGCCCGGCAAACAGCGCTTACAAATGATCTCCATGCAGAGCTAAAGAATGAGACCTTGGTCGTAAGCTGGCTCTTCAGCAGCCGCTAAAATCGCATGCAAAGCCGCGCAAAGGATCAAGATGCCAAACGCTCGAACAGCCGCGCCGCCGCTTCCGCTCCAGGGTCCACATTTCCGACCAGATCGCCTCCAACGAGGTAGGATGATCGTCCCGCCGTAGCGTGCGTCATCTCTCTGGTCGAGTCCGCCCCCGCTCGCGCGGCTCTTGTGGCGTCGTCGAGATTTCCACCCGCCACAAGGATGTCCAACGCAGGCGAAAGGGCGTCGATCATTGTGCGATCACCCTTGCGTGCCCCCCCAAAGCGTTGCATTTCAAGCAGGCCGTCCCGCAGTGCCAAAGCCGGATCGTTGCCATCGGCCGAACTTTTCGATGCGGCACTGAGAAGAATGGCCAACAGGATACCACTGGAACCGCCCATCGTTCTCGAAAGGACCTGACTGAGGGCCGCGAACAACTCTCCTATGTCTCCAAATGGAAGACTGTCGAAGCGGCCAAGTATTCCACGTGCAGCGGTCGCAAAGGTTGAGCCCGTATCGCCGTCACCGACCCTCGCATCGAGAGCGTTCAGGTAATCTTCGTTCTCAATGAAAAGCTCACATGCCTGCCTCACCAAATCCTCTATGACGGGATTTGACGAGTGGCTCCAGCTCGATCCAGGAAGCTTGGGCATCGGTGTCAGTAACGGATTTCCGGTCTGAGACGGCGCAGGCCAAGCACCCTCACACGAGGCCAGAAACGCTGGCAGAACCTGGTCGTCCAATGGCAGAAGGGAGAGCGAGAAGCCTTTCATATCGAGCGCGGTCATCAACGACGCCGGGCCGACGACATAGTCGATTTTTCGGAACAGGGGTGTTTTTGTGATCGCATCCATCACGATAGACATTTCAAGCGGCGTGACCCCGCCAAGGTTGTTCACGAGCAAGGCATATCGGTCGGAACCTGTCGACAGCTTTTCGCTTAACTGAGCAACCACGGTATCAACCAATGCCTCCACCGAAGCAAACTTCACTCGCTCGACACCGGGCTCTCCGTGAATACCAAGACCCAGTTCCGCCTCATCGGCTGCGAGGCGCTCTTCTTTTCCCCGGCCGGGAACCGAGCAAGTCTCAATCGCCATGCCGATGGTCATGATGGAGTCCGCTACCTCCCGTGCTACCTTGGAAACGGTCGCCAGCGTCTCGCCCTGGCTTGCCAGATACCCGGCGATCTTGTGCACGAATAGGGTTCCGGCCACACCGCGAGGCTGCTTGGTTGCTGACGTGGCGACGTCGTCGCCAACGACGACGACCTCTACTTCATAGCCGAGTGCTCTGGCCTGGGTGGCGGCAAGTCCGAAGTTGAGGCGATCCCCGGTGTAGTTCTTGACGATCAATAGGCAACCCGACGGACCGGTGGTCGCAATAATCGCAGAGAGCACGGCGTCGACGCTCGGGGAAGCAAAGATATCCCCGCAGACAGCCGCGGTGAGCATACCTTCGCCAACAAAACCGGCATGTGCCGGTTCGTGTCCAGAACCGCCACCCGAGATTACCGAGACCTTCGACTTGTCCCAGCCAGTGCGCAGTACCACCTTGATTTCCGGGTACCCGTCGAGACGGGTAAGCCGGCCATGGGACGATGCAAGGATGCCCGAAATCGCCTGTTGGACAATCCGGTCCTTATCTCCGATGAAATGCTTCAACTGCTCCCCCCTCAATTGCAAGTTGGTGGCTGCACATCCGTGTTGCGTCCCGCCCCCGATTTTTCAGTACATGGTCGCCAAGGTTGGCTAGTCTCGCTCGCTTCCCAATTACTGAGAAGCCATTGTTTGTTTCTAGTGCTCGCGCTCAAGCCATAACCGCAGAGATGGCAATATAGTGGGGGATTATTACAGGTCCTCAATGTCCCCCGGCTTCAGCGATCCTTCTGTATCCAAGATATCTTCTAATGGTTTGCGTCCAACCCGCTTAAACGACACCTCGAACCTGCCGTCGGGGACAACGATATATTGCGACGATTTCCGTGCCGCTTCCAACAGGCTCGGCAGGTCAGCAGAAGCCCCATCGACAGTCCAGTTTCGTGACATCGTCCCTTTTCTCCAATTATCCATTATGAGATTTCTTAACCCTACGTTTACCAAATTAAGGTAAAGTTTTATTAAGATTCCGCGTGGCTTCATATACGCTGCGGGGATAAGAAATGGCAGACCCCATTTTTTTGCTAGACACCAACATACTCAGTAATGCCGGCTTGCAACGTCCCCCGCCTGGGCTGCGTTGGTGGATGAAAGCCATTGGGGCAAAGTCTCTTGCGATCTCGTTTCCCGTCATAGCAGAGTTAAGGCGGGGTGCCCATCTGGCTTCCCAACATGATCCACAAAAAGCTAAACGCCTCCACGACTGGATCGAAGACATCCTTTCAGTTGATTTTCAATTCGCGGAGTTCAGCCCCGAAGCCGCCGGACTTTACGCGGAAATGACAACCGTTGGCCCACTACGGCATCTCTACGTACCCGACCCAAAGCAAAAAAAGGACAAGCTGGGGCATGACCTCTTCTTCGCTGCCCTGTCGATCGTCCACAAGATGCCTATCGCATCTTTCAATGTGAAAGATTTCATATTGATCGACAGATACTTTCCATTGCCTGGCGTTTTTCATCCAGTCGAAGACAAATGGCATGTCCGATACTATGGGGATTTGCCCGCCACTCTTTACAGACTGCCGCCACCCTCGCTACCCGAATTCGTGTCCAGCGGTTTTAGCTTCATGAGGTAAGCTTTCGCTCCCCTCCACGGCCACTTTAATCACCGCAGCGGACAGAGTTCCTTCTCGTAAAAGATGGGAGTGAAGATCAAGAAGTACGCTCCTGTGTTCTTCGAGCAGCGATTTCGCGCGCCCAAATTCGGCCTGCAATGTCGCCTCGACAGACTTAGCAAGGCCCTTACGCCGACGGCGATATGCCGACAATTCTCGCGGGCTATTGCCAGGCTCAACAGATAGCGTACGCCCCTGCCCCCACGTGATTTCCAGCATAGTCGCGATGTCGGTTGCACGATTTAGATCGGCAGAAATATCTCCCCCACCACCACTCTCGAACTCGTTGAAGAGCACTTGCTCGGCAGCGATACCGCCAAGCAGCGTCGCAATCTTGTCTCGGTAAAAGCTTGCAGTTTTCCGAGCAAAGAGCCGTTCCTCAAAGACCGTATTCCCCATGGTCTGCAGCGTTCTGCCGACATGAATATTTCTCTCGATCGATACCGAAACCAATGGGTCCGTTTCCAGCAGTACACCGAGGATGGCATGACCGAGTTCGTGCGCGGCGACGCAACGTTGTACAGCCATCGGGACCGATACGATGGGCGGAACTGCGGCGAGGAGATCGGCGATTACCATCGGACGCTTCGCCCGTCTCGCATGACGACGGGCGTCACGCACACATCGCTCGATATCTGCACCTGACCAACCTTCACTAGCCGAGACGACGCCATCTAGCTTTTCGTCTGTAAGATCGTCTCTCAGGTAAAAACGAAAGATATCTCTGCGTCCCGCCCCGTCAGGAAGGGGAATCGCAAAGTGGCGTTCGAGCCGTCCCGCGCGAAGCAACGCTGGATCAATGATGTCCGGATAGTTTGTTGCACCGATGACGACAACGCCTTCATGTGACTGTGCTCCGTCCAACAATTCGAGAAGCGCGTTGATCACCTGACGATGGTAGTTGTCGCTGCTGCCGGTTCTGTGATCACGGCTGGTGAAACTGTCGAATTCATCAATCAGGAGGATCGACGGTGCCTGCCGCGCAGCCTCGGCAAACGCCTTGCGCATTGCCTTCAGCATATCGCCGAGGTGACCCGTCGCCTGCCATCTTGCCGCCGACCCGAGGATTAAGGGAACGTTACAGGTTCTTGCCAGAGCCGCCGCGTAGGACGTCTTGCCCGATCCCGGAGGACCCGAAAGCAGGACGCCGCGATCGATATCGTGCCAGGCAAGTCTTCCAGCCTTCCATGCTGACAAGTCCTCGGTGAGTTCGATACCCCATGTTTTAGCCTCGCCGTATCCAGATAGGTCGTGCAGGCTCGGCCCCGTCGACAAGGAGTCGGAGGGACGCTTCCCCTTCTCGACATGAGGATACCGACGAAGACGCCCGATGCTCGCAACCACGGATCGTCCGCGCCGCCAACCGAGTTCGACCCGTTTGGGGGGTTGGTGCGCAAAAAAATCGGCATCGGCATCAGTGATAGTCCCGAGCCTCATCCGCCGCGCCGCAATCCGATAATCGTTCGGAGCCGGCAGGGCCAAAGAGACAACGATATCAGCGACGATGCGGACCTCATCATACAGAAGCTCCTCGTCCTGGAGAAGAATGATCGCCCGCTTGAGTTCTCGAAGTTTCCTGAACGCCTCGAAATCGTCGACAAGTTCAGTCTCTTCGCCGATGACGAGAACGTAGTTGTTGCCATGCTCGCCACCGACCGGAACGGTCCCCTCAAGCAACCATTTGGCGGCCATCTTGTGGGCATGGATGTCTGCCTTCGGCGGCATGACGAAAGCCGCGACGAACGAAGATCGCCTTTTCAGGAACTGGCGGATCGATCTCGACATTGCGATGATGGCTAGATGGGTCGGCAGGGTAAGCTCGTACTTCGAGCTATGGAACGGATCGCGATTGGCGATCAGGTTATCGCTATAAGACTGCATGTATGCCTCGGAACACTGGGAATGATGATGACGCTTACGGGCGGTCAGGTCCGTATCCGCCGCACCATTGTCTCGGGGCCGAGTAATTCCGTATCGAGATCGACTTCGACGAAACCGCGCAAGATCATCTGGGCCAGTCCGGCGATTGGCTTGGTTTCGGTAAAAATCGTCAGGCACTCGGCAACTGTTAGATTCCCGTGATCGTTTAGGGTCGCGAGCACCCGCAGGCGGTCTCCCAGCGCCAGACCGTGACCGCCGTAAGACAGCAGGTCCTTGGCATTCTGAAGACGTGGACCCTCGTAGACTTCATCGGCAAACAGACGGTGATAACGCCAGCCCGTTTTCAAGGCGGCAGCTACGATTCCGTCGACATCGAGCGCCAACACCCGGTCTGGACTGTCGATAAGCATCCTGCCACCGTCATTGTTCACGATGCCGAAATCGGGGACGTGGGCTACGTCGCCACATTCCAGGGAAACAGGCATGCAGTGCCACGAAATGACGGCAGGATTGACATCCAGCAGACAGGCGGTGTCACGCGCGGCCTGGGACCGAAAAATGGACGGACTGTCACATTTAATAGTGGCGGCCGGAGAAAATGTACGGATGGACGCCGAATGACGGCTAGCGCGAACCGATCTCGCGCGCTGTGCGATACCCATTGAAAACCTCGACAAAAGATAGCTGATCGTCGCCGCGAAGGTCACGGCGGGCGGGGATCAACCTATTCGTATGAGGCGCGTAGGATTTTGCATGCCTGAACAAATAGAGAACAAATTTCACAATGTCAACTGCGAGGTCTATCCAATTGTTAAGTGCTGCCTTCGCTGAAACGGCAGCGGTGCTAATATCTTATCACTGTCTAAAATTTGAAATAAAATGAGGCATTGCCGTCAACGCTTCCTCAGCACCTCTCCTACTATGTCCACGCCAGCATAGTTGAGCAAAATCAAGGTGGGGAAGTGGCGGCTAGAATAACAATAGCGAGGGTGGCCGGCGAACTTGTTTCAGCCCAAGACTAAGAAGGCGGTTCAGCCAGTTGCGAATTTTGCGACGTCCAATTGGTCCGTGTCCGGGGAATTCCTCGTGATAATGGGCCAACGCAACCCTTTTACCGTCTTGCGCCCGGACGGGTTCACGGCATCTGTAAATACAACGAACCACGGCGCATCAATCGGCTCATCGAATTCTCAATAGGATTCACGGGTGTCGAACCTATAGTTCGCGACCAAAGAGGACGCGCAGTATTCCGTCTCGGCATCGTTGGAGAGGTTTTACGACAATTGAAGTACGGCGAAGTTCCTGATCCCATCCGAGACGGAGCCGGGAACATCGCCATCACAGCAACAAGAGTACAGCGACAGTTGCTCCGAACAGCGAAGTCTGTGCTTGGGCTTGCCGCTCGCGTAGACAATTTACCTGACTTAGGAAACCTCGTCAGGATCACGAATGACGGAAACGAGATTAGATGGCGGGATTTTTTCTACAAGCCTGACGACATGCAACGGCTATTCTCTTTCGCGCAAACCCCAATGGCATTCCCTGTCGCATTTGCAATACGTGTACGTGCAGTCTATCCGCCTACGCCGAGCCAGGAGTCGTACATGATTTCCTGCCAAGGAACCCGCGTTTCGGACGACAGAAGCGAAAGCTATTTCTCACCTACTCTTTGGATCAAGGATGCAGCTATTGCCGCGGCACTTGTTGAACAAGGCACATATTTGATCCTTGCCCAGCCTGACAGCCTCAAGCAAAACAAAGGTTATCATAATTTGCATGTGACAATCAGTTCCAGGCATCAGATATGTCGTTACTGACCCTCCGATTTCGTGTCACGACCGGACGTACATCCTCAACGAACTCGTATCCGTTTCCCAGAAGCCAATCCAGGCTGCCGGGAAGGTCGAAATCCCAATCGGCTTTTCCAGCCTGATTCACCTTGTAGAAAATTGCGTTGGCATTATCGACCATGATGCTATCCCCGCCTTTAACTCCAACGACCGCCCTCCCGTCTAAATGTTGGAGGGAAGTGACAAGGGTAGCAATTTCTTGTGCGCGAACTTCATCTGAGAACGCGCCAATATCGAAAACGCAATGCAGGTCGCCACACTTCCAGTATGTCACTACTCTGTAGATCATGAAGTCCGTTCCTTGGCCGTATCGATGCTTGAGAGTTGCGGGGTCGCCTGCAAGAAACCACCGAGCTATTGCCGAGGAACAGATGTGCGAGTGTCTCGTAATCTGCGCTCATTAATTTCAATATTCTCGCCAAAAGGGTAAATCTACCCTGCGATTTTACCGCCCTGTTTAACATAACCGAACCATGATGGTGTATCATTCTCGGCGAAGTCCATTCCATCTCGGCCGTCGTTCGTGAGGTTCGTCTCGATGACATTGATCTGTCTATCGTGCAGCTACTGCGTGAGGGATTGTTCGCACGCGAAATCGGCCACATGCTCAAACTCTCACCGCGAACGGTGGAACACCGCATTGAGAAGATGAAGGCACGTGCCGGCGTAAAATCGATAGTTCCACTGTTGATCGCCAAAAACCTAGACTCGGCTTCGTAGGCTTCGGCCTTTGAGAACCATACGAGGCTCGTCCTGTCGTGGATGTGACAACGTCGCATATATACGTTGAATTTCGAATCATCCGGATGTTTGAGCGCAACCTTAGAGGCCGTCTCCCAATCATGGGAAACTCCAAATGGTGACGTGAAGAGAGCGTAGCAGCTTTGGTACTGTTTCGGCATCGTGCATCGGCTGCTTCACTCTAAGAATCACGGGCCGACTACATTTTTCGGCAGGCAAGTGCGGTCGAGCCATACTGCACGGACAATGTGACCGACTTGCCGTTGATGTGAAGCCGATATGCCGCATTTGGGTCTGAAGCAAACAGGCCAACCGGAAGTTCCACCTGATAACAGGGAAAGGTAGTGTAGCCGGCGCGCTTCGGCTCGTTGGCGAGAAGTTGAAGGCGGTCTCTCGGGTCAGCCAGTAGAAGCTGTTTCACTATCGTCGCCCGCTCGCCGACAAGAGGTTCGACGCGTGACGCAGATGGTGATGCTTGTATGCCAACTGGTTGCTCAGACGTAGTGCAGCCGGTCAGAGACAACAGACATATCGCGGCGTGAAACGGTAGACGGAACGAAACATTCATAGCCATCCCTCAGATTTACTTTGTTCCTGCGTGAGTAATCGCCAGACTACACTGCAATTTCTATAGGTTGATCAATGTAGTTTTCGAGGCGCAGCTTCAAAAAAGAAAACACTTATTTTTTGCGGCAGTTTCTTCAGGGTTTGTACTCCACGATGTAGCGGTCACCCAGTTCCATTTGCAGTCGCTTAACCAATTCGCTTCCTTTTTCAATATGAGCCGTTTCAAGTTGGGGTGATTTGAATGCGGAATCTGGGGGATAATCGGTATCAAACGTCGCCTGATATTCGTCATTCCACTCCTGAATCTTTTCTTTTAAGTCATGTGATATCGGCAAGTCATTGACATCGACATGCCCCATATACTGCGAGTCAGGGCAAAATATGGGATCGGCCAAATACTCTCGCCCTACTATCAATTTCATTGTCATGGCAATGGCTTCCATGTGCTAACCGGATTTGCACGAACAACAAATCCATTTGAACCGACACCAATTGCAATGTGCTGTTCGACGCCGTTCTCGACAATTCGATACACCGGCGCACTCCCGTTTGTGCCGACGATCTGTCCGCGTTCGAGGGCATTCATTACAACAACTGGAATCTGATCACGTGAAATTCCTTTATCTGCGAAGTTCGATTCATGTCGTTTGTAGATATGTTGTAGACCAGCAGCGTCATTACCACTCTCCAACCATACAGTTCTTCCGTCCGGTAGCCTCCGAATATCAACCACGTTGGCGGGCGTTATTTTTGTACCATTGTTCGCCAACTCAGCGATGAGTTGCGAGCTGTTGGGAACGTCTGGCAGCTTACTTGCTGTTTTTAGTTCTTTTAGGAGCTTGACGGACCCGGCAGGTAGGACGACGGAGAGAACCTTTCCTGCCCCCTTGAGCTGATCGCGCGTGCGCGGATCAATGTCGTTCCAACGCTTGGAAACTTGCTGACCAGTTTTCTCATCCACGTAAGTCAGAGTCGCGTCCATGGCATTGTTGGCGGCTTCCAGCACGCCAAGGACGGCCATCGTTTCCTCGGGATAGTTACGTGCCGACCATTCTACGCCCGCTTCGGTCGCAGCCGACATTGCCTTGCTGAGCGGGTCGTCGCCCCGTCCAATCCGGGCAAGGCCCTCCATCGGATTGCCGTCGCCGACGCCAGTCGTGTAGGCGGCGCTGATGATGACAATGATGATCGGTATGAAGAACGCATTGTTTTCGGCTGCATTTGCGCCTGCGTTTGCACCGGTATCTACATCGCCCCCTGCGAGGGCGGCTGCGAGACCCGCGGCAACACGGGCAACCTCGATCCCGTTGGCCCGCCATTCAGTCACCATGACGAGGGCTTCGGCTTGCGTGAGATTGCCTTTAGAAAGAGCATTCTTGATGCTCTTGTCGACTATGTCGGCGGCTATCTCGCCGACAACCCCACCGATAGCACCACCCTTGCAGTCACCAGACGCCATGGCACCAACGGCGCAGCCAAGAGCGGCGTGGGCAACCAGTTGAGAGACCTTGTCTATGTCCTTATTGTGAGCGGCCTTTCCGATTTCCTCAGCCACATACTTGCCAAGCGTTGCACTCGCTTCCAGCCTGAGTGCATCAAACAGGCTTTTGTCGAATCTGTCGCCCTCAATGGCGCTGGAAACGCTGGCCTTAACGGCGGCGCGAATGAGGCCCTGCTGGATGTCTCGGGTGATGCGATCAGCCAGCGGTGCACTTGCGGGCAACTCAGACCCGATACCAGTCATGTCGGAAATCTGAACGGTCAGCCCAGCCGCGACCATGGAAGTCAGCAACGCGCGGATATTGGCTGACGAGCCGAGCTCCTTGAGGGCAGCACCGATATCGCCCTGATTATTAACGAGCGCTACCGCACTCTTGTTGATGAGTGATTGAAGCCCTGCTTGAATTGCTGCTTCCGCAACGGCATTTCCTGCCAGTCCAAGCGAACCGGCGACAGAACTGGTAAGACTCGACGTGAAGCCCGTCATCGGTCCGGTGAGAGCAGCCGTAACCAGCGTCACCAGTGCGGCTCCAGCCTCGGTCAGGCCTTGCGATTTGTAATCCCATTGCTGGAACTGAGCATCGACAGCCTTCCAGTCTACCCTTCCGGTGAGAGCGGGGTCGTTGCGGATTTCCCCCACCCAGGAAAGGCCGGGTGATCGCGAGAGCTGGTCGATTGAGGCTTCGAGGTTGCCGGTCTTGTGATACTCGACGACAACACCGTTTCCGGCATCAATCTTCAGACCGCCGCCCGCCTCGATCTCGACATGGCGGATCGTTTCTTCCGCCTTGCCCTGATCCCGCTCGTTCCACCAGAACAGGTCTTCCTCACGCTTGAAGTCCTGTTTAAAATTCTGGTCGGTATTGGTGAGAAGGGCGACCTTGCCGTCTTCGGCCTCGATCTTCGTTTCACCGCCGCTTTTGATCTGCGGCGCTTGCAGTGTCACATCGCCGCTTTCAGAGATGACGGACACATCCTTGCCAGCGATAATGGTTGTGGCCTCTGTCTCGACGGAGGCAGACTGACGGCGGATATTGGTTTCGGTTCCGAGGAAGCCGCCGGTCTTGATGTCGAGCTTCAGGTCGCGGCTATCATGATTCTGAACCGAGGTAGTGCCGACATCGCCATCAGCATGCAAGGTGACGTTTTCACCCGCCGCGACCCTGACGCCCCGGAGAGCCAGATCACCGCCAGCATCGATAAGGAGATTGCCACCTGCCTGCAATTCGGCAAGCGTGTTGGTGAGGCTGTAGGCACGGTCATAACCGCCCTTGATCTTGTCGTCGCGGGAACGCTCAAGTTCAAGCGCAGAGATATCGATCGAACTCCCTGCATCTAGCATCATGTCGCCGCCCGCGGCAAACTGCCCACCTTCGGAAACGATGGAACCGGACGCCTTCAGCAGAAGGTCGTCCCGCGCCTCGATCCGGGCAACCTGCTGGATGCGGTCGGCAAAACCGTTTGCGTAGACATCACGGGTCTTGGCCGTGTCATTGATGATCGTATCGGCTTCAATCGCAACGTTCTGCCCGGACACCGTACCGGAGCGGTTGGAGAAGATGCTGCCTGCGTCGATAACGAGGTCGGCACCTGCAAACAGGCTGCCACCATTGTTGAAGAGCGTCGCCGAAGTATCGATGGTTAGATTGCCGGTTGTGGAGATAGCCCCGGAATTGGTCAGCGCTGCCGTTTCGATGCTGGCCTGCCCTGCCCTGATCTGGGCACTGGCGAGGCTTGTGTTCGCGGTGGTTGAACTGGAGAGATAAACGCGGGGGACCAGCACCTCCTGTCCGTCAACGATCTGCTTTTCCAGCCAGACGATGTCCTTCGTCAGCGCGGCTCGCTGGGATGGCGTAAGAGAGACGCCGAAGGTCAGCCCCAGTTCCTGCTGTGCGTCGGCGGCATTGTCATAGAGCGCCTGCACCAGCCGGTACGGATCGAGGCCGGAGCCGACCGAGCGGCTTCCGGTCAGATTGAATATCTGGTCACGGATGAGGCGATATTCGACATAGGCATCGCCGAGCCGTTTCAGCGGCACGTCAGGATTGTAGCTGCCAATCGTTTGGAGGAAGTAGTCCGAACCGAGGAATTTGGAAGGATCGATGAACTCGGAACGGGTCTCGATGAGATACGGCATGTTGGGTGCCGCGACCTGCTGGAAGGTCGCCTGACGCCCTATAAGCGCGTTGATGCTGACATCGATGGCGGAGAGGCTGGCAAGATTGCGGGCCTGCGATGCGGACGCTACGTCCGCTGCCGAAAGCGCCCGGTCGCCGGAGGAAAGCCCGATTTGGCCAGCCTGGCTTCTAACAGCATTGTTATTCAGATAGCCGGTGACATTGGCGCTGAGAGCACCACCTGCCTCTATGGTGCCGAAGACGGCATCATACGTCCGCGACGAGGTACTGGAGTCCGTGGTTGTCCAGCGGCGAGTATCGTGGTCGACACAAATACCAAGGATGCGCTTCGCGCAATAGCGCTCAGAATGCTGGGTGACAGCCGTCGTCTCGACTGTTTCAACGAGGTCACGGCCTTCATTCAGGATCGAAGCGGCCGTAATCGCGATGTCGCCATTGGCCGCAATCTGGCTGTAGCTGTTGGTCAGCGCACCGGTGTCGATGGTGATGTCGCCGCCAGCCAGAAGCTGGGAGGCTGGACCATTGGCGGTTGCCATCTCGCGTTTGGTCACGACGGTCGTGGTCGTGTCGCCAGACTGCGTGATTTCGGTCGTGGTGTCGACGGTCGAGGTCAGGCCATCGCGACGGTTGGTCAGCGAGGCGACGTTGAGCACCATATCGCCGGCCACGGCTTCAATCGTACCGGACCTGTTGTCGAGCGCACCAGCGCGACCACTGCTCAGTCCCTTGATCGCCAGGTCTGTTTCAGCGAGCACGTCGGCATTGACGTTGGTGAAGCTGCCGTCAAGCAGGTAGCTTGAGGACGTACCGGAATAGAGAAGCCCTGTATTGGAGAGGTTGCCGGCAAGTTCGGCGAGCAGGGAGCCCCTGGCAGAGCCCACGCTGCCTGCATTGTCGAGCGAAGCGACGCGCAGGGAAAGCGCAGTGCCGCCATTGACGACACCGCCCGCCAGAACCGACACACTTCCGGCTCTGCCGTTGTCGCGACCGGTAAGACTCAGTGTGTCATTGGATTTCAGCGTACCCGAAAGCGTGACGTTGCCATCGACCGCAAGGCCAATGGCGTTACGGGCCGAGATTTCTCCGGCGTTTTGCAGGTTGCCGGACAGGGAAACGGCCACGGACTGATCATGTGCCGTGAGAAGTCCCTGATTGACGAGGGATGCAGCTTCGAGACCGATCGCTCCGGCATTGATGGTGCCGCTGTTGGCGATGCTGTTTGCTGCTCGAAGTGAAAGCGCATCCTCGACAAGCAGATCACCGGAGTTACCAATCTTGCCACCGGCGGTAACGCTGGCACCCTTCATGCTCAACAGCTTGCCAGAGTTAGAAAGATCGTTCTGCGCGGTAACGTCGAGCGTTCCGCCCTGCGCGGCAATCGAGCCGTCGTTGGCAATCGAGCCTGCCGAGGCGGTGACGCCTCCGTCAGCGGCGACAAGGCCAGCGGAATTGTTGCGCAAGGTGCCTGCAGCGGTCAGGGTCACCTTGTCCGTCGAAACGACCCGGCCCGAATTTGTAATATCCTGTGAGGATGACAGGACTGTACCGCCGTTGCCTGCGATTTCCCCGGAATGGTTCAGATTTCCGTTCAGCGTCTCCAGCTTTGCTACTGATCCTGCCGCAAGGCTGGCGCTGGAGGTGAGCTGCGCCGCCTGTGCTAGCAGCATGCCGCCAGCGACATAACGCCCATCCGTCATAGTGAGACTATTGGCGGATTTTACGGTCAGGCCCCCGCCAGCCGTAATACGCCCTTTCCGCGCGTCGATGCTGGCTGCCTCGATCATGATGTCCGAACGGGACCGGAGCGTGTCGCGCCCTGTATCTGCCGCTTGCGCCAGATCGATGGTGTTCGCCTTGATCGACAGCAGCCCACCAGCAGCAAGCTGTCCCTGACCGGCGGAGAGCGCTGATGCCTCTATGCTGAGCGTACCCGTGGCCACCTGCTGTCCGCTGCTGTCGGTTCCAGACGCGGCAAGCGCGTCTACCCCGAGGGCGACGGTCTCACCCCTGAGCGAGACGTCGCCCTTGGCAACGACAAGGGCGCTATCCGCAAGCTCGACGCCGCTCAATCCTTCTAGCGTGATTGCCTCATCAGAGAACAGCGTGCTCTCAACCCGCACCGCCTGTTTTTGCGAGCGAGCGGTGATCGCCTGTTTTGCCTGTGCCTTGCCGAGCGTCAGCTTGCCGTCGGAACTGAGCGTCATCGCTCCGGCATTGGCGGCCATCTGGCCGGACATTTTGACGCCCGCGCCCTTGTCGGTGGAGATGATCTTGATGCTGCCGGCATACATGCCGCCGAGCAGAGAGGAATCGATAGCGATTGCCGGTTCGTCGCCGTCCGAAGCAAGCGGTGTGACGAGACCCGACTGATAGGCGTAGGAATTGCGTCCGGCGACCAGAGTGAGGTCGCCACCCGCTTTGACTGGCCCGTCAATGGCGATCTTGCGCGAAACGATATCGAAGATGTTGACCGAGCCGAGGTCGGCCCCGTTCGCCCCGATGCGCACATCACCGCCTTCGACCCGGAGTCCTGAAAGCGAGCCGTCGGCCCCAATTTCCGGCACGCCGGTAGAAAGCGTCACGCGTGGTGTATTGATAAAACCGCAGCCGTTGCACGTCAGTCCGTGCGGATTGGCAATCACGACATTGGCCGATTTGCCATGGACTTCGACCGCACCTTCAAGGACGGAACGGCTTGAGCCGGTCACTTCATTGAGGATGACGTTGGCCGGACCAGAATTGCGAAGATTGCCATTGCCCTGAACCAAGCCGCCAAGCTGTGATCTTAACAGGTCCTGGTTTGAATTGTTCAGGATCGCCCCGTTTGGGCCGACATTGAAGTCACTGTATTTGTTGTGGGAGAGGCCAGCGCCATTTGGCGTGACGATGTTTATGAGCGGCACGCCATTGCCGCTTGCGCCGACGCCCGGTTGATTGGCCGCATTGGCTGCCTGATCGGCTCGGATTTCCTGCGCCTGCACCATGAGAGGCTGCGTTGCGACAAGGATGCTGAGGGTTAAGGCGAGAGATTTTCGCGCAAACAGGACAAGACGGGAGCCTTGCCGGGACGACTGCAGATCGCCATTCTGCCTTATGCGTTTTCTGTCTCTTGCCATGTCATCACCTGTGCACTGTAGACCACGACCGGCGGGTGTTCCCCCGCATTCTTAAAATGAAACCGACACCCGCGCCTGAACGAGACCCGAGGACGGTTTGGCGTCGCCGGGTAAGTCAGGCATGGAGAGAATATCGGTATAGGACAGATCAAAATTGATCCGCCCGCCTCTGTTGCGAATGCCTACGGCAGCGCCGACAATATTGCCACCGAGGCTGTTTCCGCGACTGTCCGAAACGCTGTGTCCGAGATCGAGCGCGACGTAGGGTTCCAGCCTTCCAATCGCCTCGACCGATCCGGCGTCGTTTATCGGTGGCAGCAGGAACGACAATTCGTTACGCATGAGGACGGCCTTGTCGGCGTAAAGAACCGCCTCGCGCACGCCGCGAACGGTTGAATAGCCACCGAGCGACATTTGCTCGGAACCGAACAGAGGGTCAGGGGACCATTGCCCGGAAACATTCGTGCTGAGGATCATCGTGGACGCGCCAACGTCCTGGGTCCGGAAATAGCCGAGCGAGGCCGTCACCTTGTCGAACTGGCCCCGAGGCGAGCCATCGGGTGCGGTCGCGTCGTCAAAAGCCCCGAGAATGTCCAGGCCACGATGATAGCCGACGCTGGCGCTCGCCTGTCCGCCGAACAACTGACGGGAATGGCCAAGTTCGAAGCTCGCGACCGACAACACACGGCTGGAAACGTCAATACGGCTGCCGAGCAGGAAGTTATCTGTTTCCTTCCATGTCAGCCGACCCGTAGCCCATGTCTTTGAGGTTTGATCCCGATAAAGGATACGCGAGATATAAGGCGAAAGCGATTTCGACCCACCAGACGTGTCGATGGCGGAAAGCGGGCCTGCCAATGACGAGTGGTAATCGCTCCAGGAGCCGTTTATACCAACAGTCCAGTAGCCGTAGGGAATGGACAGTGAGCCGGTCAGCGTGTTGCTGTTGGGGCGCTCGTTGCTAAAGAACAGCGGATGATGATCCATCGAGCGCTGGTAGCCGAATTGCCATTCGTCATTGATGCCGAATAGATTGTCGAGACCAAAATCGGCCCGCGACTGATAGATACCAGTAGCGACACCGCCGAGGTTGTCCGAGGAAAGGCTTGCATGCCACGGGCGACCCTGCTCAACTTTGACGTCCAGTACTGAACCACCCTGTTCCTTGCCGGACTGGAGCGCTATCGTCGCCTTGCTGGAGCGCAGGCGGTTGATCTGGTCAAGGCCCTGCTCGATGTCGCGCAGGTTGGCCGGCTTGCTCCGCATGCCCGGGAATGCCGTTGCTATCCGATTATCGGTCGGGATTTTGCCGTTTAACGTGATGTCTTCGAGACTTCCTTCGATCACGGAAACATCGAGCGAGCCATCAGACAAATCCTGTTCCGGCAGATAGGCGCGTGACGCAATGTAGCCGCGTTCGACATAGAGATATGTCAGCGCTTCGAGGACGCTATTGAGTGCGGCAAGGCCGAGGCATTGCCCTTCGAAGCGTGCCGCTGTGCGCCGGAGTTCATCCCCTGGAATGAGTGTCGCGCCACCCACCGAGATGCTGTTGACTGAAATACAGGTCTCGCCGGGGCCAGAAGTCATTACTTCCGGCGGTGCGACCGCTTTACCGCTCGGTGCGCGCGTCGTCTTGCGCAAGGTTTGCGCTTCGCGAAGGCGCTCCTGTTCGGCTTGTAACCGGTCGATCTGATTTGCCTGACGTGCGGCATCGTCGCGGATGTTCTGCGCGAGAGCGGTGTCCCCCAACGTAGCAGTGAGCACAACACCCGCTAAAAGAGCGCGGTGGAGGCTGTTCGTTCCATATCGTAAAGCGGGTACCTTCAATTATTGGCACCCTCTTTGCCAGCGTCCATCGGTGTCTCTCCGGTCGTTTTTCCGGTGGCAGGCACAATTCCAGCTGACAGTGCGTCGAATGCCCTGGTGAACCCTTTGAGCGAAAACGAGACCTTCACGGCTTGGCCGTTCAGAAGCCGAAAGAACGTGGCACCGTCCGATGCCTGTTTCATCTGGCTGATGCGATTGTTGTCCAGTGGAATTATGACGAAGCAACCGGCATGGTTGCAGTTACGATAACGCACCAGTGACGGCTTTGCGCTGCCCGCGCCAAAACCGAAATCGGATGCAAGATGAACATCGAGCGGCGTAAGCGCAACCAGCGCCCAGTTCGCCTTGCCTGCCTTGTCGTTGGCCCGGGAAATGGCGAGGTTCAGCACCTCGACAGGCTTGCCGCCCTGATCAACCATCAATGGCTGGGCGATTTCGCAGGAGGCTTTTTCTGGCACGTTGTGGTCCACTCCGGCTGCAATGACACAGCGCAACGTCCAGTCATCGAAGCGTTCAGTACGAACTTCCGTGGACGGCTGTTTTGCAGCATCGGATTGCGCAGCAGATTCCTGCGCATGGACAGTCGAGGTCATCAGTGAGAGTAAAACGGCAGTGGCCGAAGCCGCCAGAGCTTGCCTTTTCGACACTAATGAGCAGAACCGCAACGGGCTCTTGCTGAACACTGGCCCTGCGCGGAAAAACTGTACAGGCATTGCAAATGTCATTCGGACCGCTTCTTCAATGCTCTAGGAAACCTGCTTTTGCCGTAGCAAAAGACGAACGTTCTTCCAAGGTATGAATCAAAAATTAACGCCCGTAAGTTGAAAAATATCACCAGAACTCACTTTGCGATGTTTTCCCTCTAGTGATGATAGTGCTCATTCCGTCTCTGTCCCGACGGGGAACGGACATGCTATCTGGCTGATTATCCAGTTATCGGGAAGGCAGCTATGTCCGCATTTGGCGCGCGCAGCGGTGAGACGCCCCTCGGCCCAAATCGGTTATCGCATGCTCGGTGGCATGGACGTGTCTACGAAACTCGGGGCTATTCAGGTGGTATATGCTCAACGAACGGAGGGGTGAATGCTGATTATTTTTGGTGGACTGCCAGGATCGGGCAAGAGCGCCGTCGCACAGGCTTTGGCTCTTAGAACCGGTGCGTGTTATCTGCGCGTTGATACCATTGAACAAGCTATCAGCTCGTCAACACCACTCGCAGACCGACACGATGTCGGACCTGCGGGATATGTTACGCTTTATCGGGTGACCGAGGACAACTTGCGTCTGGGCAACCAAGGCAGGGCTCATCAAGCTCAAGTTGATTTAATGCGGTCACTTTGGATGTCGGGTTGTCAGCAATGCGCCAAAAGCGGACACTTAATGCAATCGCATTTCTTGTTGCACCACTACCGGCACCTGAGTAGCAAGGGAGCAGTGAGGAACCCAGCGACCGCCATCTGATTGGCACTCGTGCAATTCCAAGCGATATCGAGCCTACTGAGGAAGACCAAAAACTGAAGCCGCATGCCCCGAAATGTTAACGGGCAATTACTTTACGGACACGCTTCATGCCCTCATCGGCATTTGCGTAAACGCTCTCCCGAATTAATATCTCGCCGCTGGAGGTCATTACCACCCACAGACAGTTTTCTAGTGGATCATCTTCTGGAACGAGCGCGTTTAACACGGGGTCATTGCTCGGTCCAACCACTGCCACGAAGTGCTGGTCAACAAGCCGTTTCGTGGTTTGGTACTCCATGAAGTATCCAAGGGAATAATCAAGCTTGCTGTGCGTAGGGTGGTCTGGATCATAAATAACAATAAAAACCATCGTGTTCCGCTCTGCGGCTTCGGCCTGAGCGGATTGCAAATCATCGTGTGGCGTTCGCAGGAAGAATTTGTTGGTACTCAGTTGAGGATCAGCTGATGCTGATGTTATCGCTGCCGCGCGTGATGCTTGGACCCAGCGGTTGAAAGATTTTGGCATATAGCGAGCTGCCAGCACTCTCCCTCTTGGGCTGGCCAGCAACTTTCGTTCAACCACTTCGCTATCGAGCTGCAGATACTCGAAGTCTGGCTGAAGAGCACGGAGGGTCTGACCTAAGCCGCTGCTCGGAAGGGTGGAGTAGAACGAGACGAAGCCCTGGCAACGATGAGTGAATAGGCGGTCACGAATATTGATTTCGTCACCCGGGGTGACGGATGCGCCCGAGTGCGCTTTGTGTTTACAGCTCACCAACCAACGAACAACATTCACACCACCCGGACCTGAGCGATCCTCTTCGACGATAAGATCGCGACCACCATCTGCGCCCCGGTCTGGTTGTTCAATAATTCTAAAACCTTCAGAGTGAAAAAATTCCCTTGCGAAAAGTTCGAAGCGATCTCTGTCGGGACCACTCTGTGCCGACGCAATCTCGGTGAAATCCAAAGCTGCCATGTGTATCAATACCGCCTGTGTGAGCAGAAGTCAGTTATTGGAACGCCGTTGGGCGATAGTGGAGATGACCGTGAACGTCTGGATGGAAAGCTCACGTCGCGCAACCGCTTTCATTCCACCAGAGTTGTTGGCTTTGCTCATCTGTCCGATTCGGGCCGGACGTGCACTGGTATAATTCGCAAGTCGTAAGTCCTATTCAAACAAATTTCTCGGCGACCTCGCGCTTTCCTCGCGGATCAACATGCGTGATGGTGTCGGTCAAGCGCTTCGACCGTTCGCCAATAGAGGCCGTTCCGGCATCGGAGAGCCCAACTTATGGCTGGGTGCCGTTGGAGTTGAGGGGCGCGCAACTTCGGCAAATGCTACACTTCTGCTGTCCACCATGTCGAAGCTAATGAAAGGTTGGCGTGGCTCAATAACGCAGTTTTGGCGGCATCTCGTTGAGCGCCAACTACCACAACTTGTGCGAACCCTCGCCGATTTAGCTCCGATTTTGCGCGCTGTAACAATGCTGCACCCGCATCCTGCCAACGATCTTTAGCAGCAACGCAGAAGTCATCGATCAAAGCGGTAGCCCCACCAGGATCGTACACTGGCGGAGTTGGAAACTCTCGCGCGATGAGAAAACCGACGATCAATGTGTTCTCAACGGCGACAAGAGTCACGGTGCGCTCATCAGAGAACAGTTTTTCAAACCATGAAAGAGTCGAAGCGGCTGAGTTGGCGGCTTTCTTCCAAAAGCGTGGCTCGTAGTTCTCGTATTCTTTGCGTCTTGCTTCGACAAGCTCCACGCACTGGGGCGCATCCTCTTTCGAGGCATTCCTAATTTGCATCTGGCTAACCTTATGGCTGCGGTCATCTCCGATTGCAGCCAGTAGAGTGAGGTGAAACACCTCTGTCAACGTCTGCAATGGGCCAAAAACAGCCGAATTCAGTTGCGCCATTTCCCGCTGATTGACGGTATCCCTTGCTTATGGCAGGACAGCTACGCCGAACCGTCGACCAGAAATTCCTACGTAGGGGGATAGCATGAGGCAGACACTTTTGCTGAGGCAAACCGAACTCTAAGCGCATAAGCGCAAGTTCATCCTTTCGCTTGTGCGCCACGCCCGAATTTTCATCGAGCATTGGAGCACTTATGCGAGCTATCGCGACCACGCCGGCTCTCGGCGGAGAGGTCTTTGACGTGAATTCCGAGATCGGCGGGACATTTACGGTCTCCATCATAGAAGATATTGGTGACGGAACCGTTATAGTCCGTATTCTGTATGGTGAGATCAAGGAAGCCGGTTGGAAATCTTTCGGTCTTTTTGACGGAAATATATTCAAAAACCGGAGAGAGCGCCTTACCAATCGGCGCATTTTACGTTGACGTCCTGTGGCCATCTCCGCAACAGCGAGGGATGGCCAACTCCAGACCACGTACCATCATCGACTCTCTTCATTTACTCAAAGCAGTTATCAAACCCGGTATGGCGGCTTTCCATATTGCGCGTGGGATTTGACGCGATAGCATGCATTTGAAAGCGAACGGGGGCAGAGGTCGTGTTTCAGCGTAGTCTATTGGTAGCGATTGCGGCATCCATCGCTTGTGCCGGGGTCTCACATGCGGACATCACCCTTGAGCGTGTTCCAATTGATGGCTCTTCACCTGTTCTCCTGCTGAAAGGTGAGTTCACGACATCGGACAATCCTGACCAACTTGCGCGTGAAGTCGCCGCAAGCGATGCCAAGCTGATCACCTTCAACAGCAACGGCGGCAACGTCGCTACGGCGATGGCGTATGGGAGGATGATCAGATCGCTCGGTCTATCGACGCTGCAGCTCCGGTCTGCCGAATGCGCTTCGGCCTGTGCACTCGCTTTCGTCGGAGGCGTGAACCGGCAGGCAGAGCCCGGCGCGATCGGTGTGCACCAATCCTCTTTCTCCCCGGAAACGATCGTCGAGGGGCACACTGCAGTCGCTGCGGTTCAGGCGCTGACCGCCCAGATAATGACGTACCTTGTCGAGATGGATGTCGACCCGAAACTGCTCCAACTCAGCCTGTCCGTTCCCAGCAACGACATGCGGTATCTCACCGCCAGCGAGATGCAGAGCTATAGAGTGACGTGGGGAAGTCTGGCCGACTTGACGGAATCCGCCGCTGCATCCAAGGTCGCACCGACGGTGGTGCCTGCAACTCCACAAACCACTGAAGCTCATTTGCCGACAACAGAGGAAAAAGCATTAGCCTTCGTAGCGTCGTACCATGACGCTTGGTCTCGCGGAAACGTAGAGGCGCTAACGTTTTTGGAAAAAGCATATGGCGACACTGTCGACTTCTACGGCAAACCCACACCCAAATCCGTGGTGATTGGCGAGAAGCGGAAATTTGCGACCAGATGGCCAGTCCGCGCCTACAGCGTGCAGGCAGGCTCGGCGAAGGTGACTTGCGCGGAAACCTGCAAGGTTGACGGCATCGTTGACTGGTACACGAAACGCGACGTCGGGAACCGTATTTCATCCGGCTCGGCCGAGTTTTCTCTGGTTTGGGACCAGAGGGCGGGCGTGATCCTCTCCGAAACGAGCAAAATTATTCAGACCGACAAGGGCGTCTCTCAACCCGTACGTCTGATATCCCAATGGACTGAACAGAATGGTGCCTGTCGCGGCGGCAGCGGCGACCTGCCGGAAACAAGTGCGGCCTGTGAACGACGAGAAGCTATTGGCGACAAGCTGAAGGCTGCAGGATGGTGTTATGGTCGTGAGGGGGAATACGGCTATCAAATGCGCTGGCATGCCTGTGAGACCACATCTTATAGCCAAGAAAGTGCGGTAGGGATTGCTCCCAGCGCGACGTTCAAGAAGCCAGACCTTTCCAGCTACCCTGCTCGAGATCGTCTTTCCGGAAAGACCGTCATGCCCGACTTCAAGGGGCGCGACCGCGAATTCAACAGTTTCAGAACTCGAATTCGAGACGGTATGCGTCAAGGGCCAAACTTCGCTGGCCAATATACCCTTATCCAGATCGGGTGCGGCACCGGGTGCTCATTCGTTATCGTCGCCAACAATCAAACGGGTCGCCCGGCGTCCTTCCCACGTGGTGGGGAAGAGCACATGTATCTGAGTTTGGACTTTCGCCGCGACAGCCGGCTGGTTGGTGCTCAATGGCTGGACTACGACACCAACACATGTGTGGTCGAGTTCTTCGATTTCGACCGAGATAGTTGGAAATCGATTACCAAAACTGAAGTCGGTAAAGACGACGCGTGCTATCGGACGATCGCCGAGAATCTCCGCTGAGTTTGAAGCGTCCTTCCAGTTATAGCTTTCTCCGCGCTGGCGCTGATTCAGCCTGCTGAGGCTTTTGGCAATCGCACCAGATTCCTGATGGTAAACCTGACAAGACCGTCCTTCCCTGTCCCGCCTGTCGAGTTCGCGCTGATGACGAGATATCGACGAACTCCCTCGGGGCGTAAAACGCAGGCCACCCCTGCCCTGCTTACGCACGTATCCTCAAAGGCCCCAGAAGGAGAACACCTAGCGGCATAGGCGCACCCAAATTAACCATTAAGTTGAGAGGATTCTCCGTCACTACTTGCGGAGCATTTTAGCCCTCGGCAATATACCGCGGGGGCTCTTTTATGAAAAAACGCTACTGGCTACTTTGCGGACTTATCCTGTTCGGCATTTCGAAATTTGGGGGAACACCGTCGGAGGACGGGAGAACGGCACCATCACCGAGTTTTTCAGAGGAGGCACGCGCACCGAAAGCTCCGCCATCAACAATGAGCGACCAACGACCAACCTCTCCTCCTGCAAGCACCGCTTCCAGGCCGAGCGAGACGGCCGGCTCGCGGACTGTCGCGGAAATAACTACCAAGTTCGTCAGTGGGAACGGTGTCGCACTGCGTGGTGCACCAAATCCAAAGTCTCAAATCATTGATAGACTGGATAGAGGACGGAAAGTCGACCTCCTTCAGTCGGAAGCACAGTGGTCCCGGATCAAAGATATCCTGACTCAAAAAGAAGGATGGGTTGCAACCAGGTTCTTGCGGGATGACAACCCCAAGCGAGAGCAAATCTCAAAACCGTCGGAACCAAAGAGTGAGCCTCCGCCGACACTATCACCCGCAATCATTATCCAGCGGATCATTGCCGAATCCGTAGCCAGCTATCCCGGCACATGCGCCTGCCCTTACAGCACAGATCGCAGAGGCCGAAGATGCGGCAACCGAAGTGCATATTCAAAGCCTGGTGGCTATGCGCCAATCTGTTTCGCGCAGGACGTTACGAAATCGATGATTGAAGCTTATCGCTGACCTTATCCCTACGGAGCACATAAAGAGACAAAATCAATCACGCGACCGGTGCTGGGATGACGCCGCCCTATCGCGACATCTTCCCCAACCGCTCGAGCAGGCCGTCGAGGTCCGCCCTGGCTCGAGCTACATCGCCAATGTCACCGTTGCGCTCGGCAAAGGCTAACTGGCGACGAAACAAATCCTCAGCGCCAATAAGATCACCCGCCGAAAAGCTGACGATTGCCAGATCGCGAAGCGTTGTCCCGACAACGTCGAGAATTTCATGCCTTTCCGCGATTTCCAGCCGTCGACGCATAAGTTTTACCGACCTGTCGAGATGACCGAGCGCAAACTCGTTCTAGGCGAGGTTGCCGACTATAGCGTTCTAAACTTTTCCGTCCACGTAAGCTCGAATTGCCAGATGCAGTGCAACGCTGGGGCCGCCAATCTCTTCGTCTCGGTACATACTCAAGGTCTTTCCATCGTCTTCTGCTTCCGCAAACCGAACCGAAAGCAGCTTAATGGCCAACTCGACGTCGCCATCTTTAACCTTCAACGCTTCCAGCAGGTGACGGACCTGAGACCCACGCGGCATCGGGATATTTGCGGTGTTCGTTTCCGCTGCGGTGCTATTGTTCACTAGGGAAACGGTCTTCGCACCGACCACCAGCAGCAGACCGTCAAGCGACCGGTCCTGGTTGTCGGCCTGTAGCGTCACCATCAATTCAGCTACCACCGATGTCGCCCCCAAAATTCGAAGGACGTACTCAGCCTCGTAATCGATCGCGTCGATGCCTCTATCTGAATCGCGGGAGGTATTGCGAGATTTCACAGACATTATAGCTCCTTTTGGCCAGTATCGGTACTTTAGGGGGTGTCCCTAAAGATCGAACCTCAGTGGAGCCGTGGTGAAAGCGGTCGGTGTCGAGTTCAGTAACGCCAGAGAAAAGCTCGAGGCAGATGCTCTTGGTCATTTGCAGGCCCTCCTCTTTCTGAAATCGAGCGTTCGCAACAGTCATGTTGATAGAAAGCTAGAGCACGCTTAGACGCTTTTCAATGGCTTCCAAACGAGAGTTCGAGGACTGCGATACAATTATCGCTGTCCGATCTTCCGCCACGCGCCGGTCCGGTGCATGGCGAGAGATCGGGTGCGCCCTGTTAACCTCCGGAAACATAAGCCAATTTTCACCAACAGCTAAAATTTTATAATTTCTAGGCAATAACAATGACTTAGATTTATCTTTTCTTTTCGATCGAATCCGGTTGACGAGCTCCAAAAGATCGTTAAATGCACAGTTGCAAATCCGATGCGGCGACCTAACAGTTGCATGGTCCGCCGGATAACACGGGATTTGCCAGAGAGAGCGCGCGGCCCAGGACGACAACGGTCCCCGCATCGGAGTACGGTGTCACCCCGTACAAGCATGCTCCCCGGGATGGGTTAATCCGGGAGAGAGTTTTGTTCCCCGAGTCGCTCACGGAGATGCTCCATGCCCGGTAACATCAAATAATTCCTTTCCAGCACGCGCGCGCTTTACGCCCGTTCACCGATCACCACTACCCCGCTGTTGCCGCCGCCGGCATCAGTGCGTGGAAAGGAAGTGCCATGCCTACAACACACCTCGATATCCCATCTATGTCCGAACACCTCTTTGTGGTGGTTGACCTCGGCTACCGCCTTGCCCTCATCAGGGGATCATCGGTTCCGCGTTAACTAGCCAGCAACCTTCGCGTGGGAACATACCTCCTAGCTCAGACGCCCGCCGCAGATTGCCGGCGAGCCCAAACTTGGAGACCACCCCATGCGAATATTGAACAAGGTATGTTTCGCGTCTCCCTGAGCTAGGCAGCCCAACAGGATGCCTTGGCCAGCGAGATGATCGCAATCAGGTCAAAAGGTACCCGGGATGTCCAATAAAACTGCCCCGACAAATCCTGTCACCACCACCGTGATCTCACATTCCGATCACCTGAACGATTGGTCTCGTTGCCCTGTCGCGCGCGCGATCATCTGTTCTCCCTCCTCCCTCTCCATACGTCTGTAGCCGCATCTGCAGCGTCAGACCTGTCGTCAGTCCGCTCTGCGGTCCGACGGCGTGTTCAATTCTGCAGCCGAAAGGCTGACGGAGCGTTCCCGCATGGGAGAAGGACATGAGTATGGAAGTCGAGATTCCGCTCGCTATTCAGATTCTTCACGAGCGCCGTAAGGGCCGCGACTTCCTCGCTGTCCCCTACAAACGCACCACCAGTTTCGCGAAGCCCAGCCGCAACGGGGGCGATTGGCGTCAGGCGCGCTCGTACCCTTTCATCATCGAAGGTGATCGCGACATCTCGCTAAAAAACAAACCAGAAACCGTGCCTGTCGAAGAACGGATGAGCATCGTGAGTAACCGTATCACGATGCCATTCGGTGGCAGCGGGACCAGCCATCGTCTCGAGAGCCAGCTTGAAGCTGGCCTGCTGACGTTGCTCGCTTGCAACCCGCGGGTTGTCAATGTCCGCACGCAGTTCGGACCTTTGCCTTTCGTGCATCAGGGAAAATTGCGGCACCACTATGCAGACATCTGCGCAGACTTCGATAACAATTGTCGGTCGCTCTATCTCGTCCGTGCGGAGGATAATCTGCGTGATCTGCCGATCACCCATGAATTATTGACGAAGCAATGTGTCGGCAAATTCGCGCATCGCATCCATCTCTACACCGACCGACATATCAATAAGCCTGCGGTTCTGCGTGCCGACGAGCGCCTTAGGGCACGCAAGCTTCAGAACGAAGCCACAAACCAACAGCTACTCCAAAAGCTTCGTATGATGGGAGGCTCGGCAATGCTTTTCGACCTGTTCTCCGAGCTCTATCCGGCGGTCACTTTCGCCGAAGGCTGGACCGCCGTATGGGCGCTTATCGACGCCGGAAACCTCCATCACGACCATCCGCACGCTGACGAAATGATGATGACGCGCCTCTCCCGCGTATCTCTCGTAAAGGGCATCTGAATGAACACGAAAAAGGCCGATCCTAAAAAGGTTACCTATACCGATATCGGGTCCGATGATCGTATCGAATTCTTTGGCCGCCAGTATCGTTTCGACGAGCGCCTGGACGACGGCGTTGTCATCAAGTCCGACGATGATCGCCCACACAACATTCTCGTCCTCTCGTGGCGGGACATCTACGACCATATCTGGGCGAAGAACCTGGTCGTCGAGAAGGATTACTTCTCCAAAGAGAGCGCCATCAAGCGTGCCTCTAAACGATCGCTCGACAAGTTGCGAGAGGACGTCGCTCTCAAAACAGTCGCCGTGCGGCAATTCCTAGAAGAACTCGATGAGGGAACGCTAACCAAGTCGGACGACGACATCAAAAAGTTCCTCCGCAAGTTTCGAATTGAAAACGCGGCACTCCTTGAAAAGGCTGATGACGCCCGTAAAAAGCGCGGCAACAAAAAGCGCGGGATCGTGTCCCCCCGCCAATTCCGTCGCTGGGTAAAAGACTTTCAGACGGGCAATCGCCTGGATCACAGCCTTGAGTGGAAACACAAAGGTCGCGCGTCTTTCGGCAGTAGCTTTACCCCGGAAGAGCTGAAGTACTTCGGCACATACATCAACGCCTTCCTGGACGAAAACGAACCTAACATGTTGGCTGCCTATTCGAAGCTCGAACGCGATTATAATGATCGTGTTCGGCGAGGCGAGAACCCTGGCGCACTGTGCTCGTATGGTACTTTCCGTCGGATGGTACATGCGATGGACGAGTTCGTCGTGAAATTGGCGCGAGACAAGGATCATCATCGAACAACGCGTGAGCACGCGATCAGCCGCAAGGGCCTGCAGCCGCGCTATCCCCTGCAAATCGTTGAAATGGACGAACAGTTCATTGATCTGATGGTCATTTGTCAGCTCTTCGGTTTCTGGGAATTGCTCGACCCCGATATCCAAGAGCGTGTGGCAGAAATCAAGCGCGTATGGATTTGCATCGCTCTCGATGCCTATTCACGCTCAGTCCTTGGTATGCGGGTTCTTGCCGGCGCTCCATGCGCCGCCGAGGCGATCGCCACCCTCGCCATGGCCGTTCGCCACAAGACGTACACCACTGCCCTTTCGCAGGAAGTGATTGAATGGCCTCAATGCGGTACCCCCGACAGAGTCCACACAGACGGTGGTGCCGGCTTTGCCAACGATGAGTTCCCGATCGTAGTGCAGGCCCTCACGGGTAAGCATGCTATCCCTCCGAGCAAACATCCCCATCTGCGCGGCCGCATCGAACGGTTCTTCAACTCGTTGTCGACCCGGTACATGCACTTCTTCTCTGGCCAGACCTTCGGGAATATCCTGCTGAAGGGGCAGTACAAGCCGGAAAAGCACGCTCACATTACCCGCGAGATGCTCTGCGAACTGCTCGTGCAGTTGATCGTGGTTTGCTACCACAATACACCGCACCGCTCCCTCAGCGGTGAAACCCCGCTCGACCGTTGGTATCGAGGCTCGCAGCAAGAACGCGGTGTTTCACCGCCACCTACCGACGAGCAGTACCGCGACATCTTCGGCGTCCGTCTTGTCAGGACAATTGGCCGACGAGGCATCACGATCCTTGGAAACATCTACGCATCGACAGAACTCGACGACCTCGCGATGCACAAACTCAACTGTGAGGTGGAGGTTCACATGAACGATCAGGACATGTCGGTGATTTCGTTCAAGGACCCTCGTGATGGCAATTGGTACGACGCGTACGCCACCTTCGAAGGCTTCAATAACGTGTCTGTACCAGAATGGATGGAAACCGTTCTCTACCTGCGCAGAAAATTCGGCACGCGCGCGCCTGGCAAGGAACGTGCACGTCAAATCGTTTCCGACGCGCTTGCGGCCGTTGAAAAGGTGGCTGAACAAACGCGCCTGGCTCACGCAATCGGTGGCCCGCTTGTTACCGACAAGACAATCAAGAAGTTCGAGCGCGAGAACATGATGAACTGGCAGTGGTCCAAGCACCTCTACGTTGACTTTGCCGATCTGAACCAGCGCCCCGTTTCGAACGGCACAGTCGAATTCGTCGTCAACGTCTCAGGCGATGATCCCCTGAACCCGACAGGAACCTTCGACCGTGACGCGTTGGAGGAGCCAAACGAAGAGCGCAAGGCCTTGGAAGTGCCCCGCAAGACCAAAACTAGGACGGTAGCCCGATCTGCCAAAGCCGCCGAAGACGATGATGACGATGATGACGATGACGAATTGGCTGTTGATTTCGTCAGTCTGCGTATCGAAACGAAGGAGTAATCTCATGAATTCCCAAGCCCCTAACTCGATGCTTGAGTTCCTTCGTTCAACGATGGACCCGGTGCAGCTCAAGCGCTCAGAGCTTCTGGCCAGGCTCGAGAATTTCTACGTTGCGACCAAGATGGACGACAAATTCAGTCTCGAGTTCAGCATCATGATCTCCGAGATCGCGGCGGGCAATATGCCAGAGGGATATGCGATTGCCGTGCCGGGCAAATCCGGCAGCGGGAAGAGCACAATGATCCGCCATCGGCTCAAAACCCACCCCGGCCTCCAACCTTACGTCGACCAGTACGGCAACAAAAAGGAGGCTTGCCTGTGGGTAAAAACGCCGGCCGGATGTTCGATGAAGTCGCTTGGGGAACATGCCCTCAAGGCAGCTGGCTATCCAGGCGGTGCCCTCAAAAACGAAACGGCAATTTGGGACAAGCTGCGGGACGCTTTGATGGTCAAAGAGTACAAGATCGTCTTCTTCGATGAATTTCAGCACGTTCTCCACGCCACGACGAGCAAGTCCAAGGAGCACCCTGCGAACCAGGTCAAAGCCATTATGCAATCCGATACTTGGCCAGTTTGGCTGATCTTGAGCGGCGTCGACGATATGATGGGTGTCATCGAGGCCGACCCACATCAGCAGACATCCCGCAGAACACGTGTCGTCGAGATGGAGTTGCTGACGGAAAATGAAATCACCTTCGTAGCCTCGGTTTTGAATGAACTGTGCTCCACAGTCGGTTTCAGCGTGTCGTTCAAGCCTACGAGGAAATTCATCATGCGCCTCATGCATGGAGGATTGCAGCGGTTCGGGATGATCGTGCAATTGATGAAGCTCTCAATTCAAAGCGCCATCTTCGACGACAAGACCTTCCAGCACAAAGTCATCAACCATGATCACTTCGCGGAGGGATATCGACGGCTGAGCAATTGCGATGACAGTACCAATGTCTTCACTTCGGAAGACTGGTTCAACATCGTTCGAGAGGTCGATGAAAATGGAAGGCTGACGACGGCCCAAGTGAATGGACCGAATTGAAAGCGGCGGACCTGACACAGAGTTAAATCAGGAGATGACGTAAACGATGTTACAAGTTCCACTTTTCGAAGATGAGGTCCTACCGGGTTTTGTTTCCCGTTTGGCGAAAGCCAATCGCATGGGCCCTCTAGGGTACTTCTGCAAAGCGTATGGGATGTCCTTCCATGGTCTGAACCACGGCAAGCCCGACGCCATCGAAATGCTGTCTTCCTTTGTCGGACTACCAAGCGAGCAGCTCTCACACCACGCGACCGGGGTTACGACCTATCGGTCCACGACGCTATTCGGGCAGACATTTGAACAGGCTTTGCTGATCAGGAATACGCTTCGTTTCTGCCCGAAATGCTTTGAGGCCGACGAGCTGTGCGACGATCGTATTCCTGGAACGCGTCGCTATCGGCGGGCACTTTGGCTCTTGAAGCCGTATCGCATCTGTCATGTCCACCACTGTGAACTTGTCGAACTTCCCGGACGTAAAACCAGTCCTTCGTTCGACTTCTGCGTGGAACTCGATGTCGAACAGGAGGAAATTCAGAGGCTGTCTTCTGGACTTTCCGATCGGCCGGCCGGCCCTGTCGATTTGTTTATCGGTGACCGATTTTATAGCAACGTTTCTCATGGGCCGCTAATCGACCAGCTTGAGACCGCGGTAGTTCTCAACATCAGCCGCGTCCTGGGAGTGGCATTAGTTCACGGCAGAGACCAGACCCTTGAACTGCTGACGCAAGACGCTGTCGGCGATGCCACCGACGTTGGGTATGAAGTCCTGGCTGGAGGCGTGGACCAATTTCACAAAGCTCTCGACCGCATTTCAGAAGGTGCGGCAGCGGGCACGTTTCTTCGTTACGGTCGCTTCTATACCCATATCCGGCAAAGCCAACACAAAGAGAGCTATCAACAAATCTGCGAACTGTTCCAGGCTCATGTGGCAGAAAGATATCCCCTTACGGCCTCAGTGAAAAAGTTTGCGCGTACACAGGAGGAAAAATGGACGACGGTCGCGCATATTGCTGCTGTGACCGGGTTGTCCCCACCCGTCGTTCGGCGTCGGCTGACCGATGCCAACATCAACACGAAGGCAATCCCCGTCAGCGCCCTGGCATTATTTGACCGGATGTCCGGTGGCACGATCCAATTTCGCGAGGCGGCAACTATTCTCAGATGCAAGCCCATGTTGGTGAGCCAACTCACTGCCGCCGGCGTATTGCGTCGTTTGGACTTCGATCAAATCGGTCATCGAGGGAGACGCAATACCCGCTTGATCTCGGAGGTCGAAGTGAAAGAACTTCACGAAACCATCCAGAAGGTAGCCACCACTGCGCTTGAGCCCGAGATGCAGTCGATCAAAGAAGTGTCCGAGCGAATGGGAATTAATCGGATCGATCTAATCGTAAAAATCGTCAGAGGTGAACTGAAACGTGTCGCACTTAGTGGACGACCATCGCTCCTCGATGACGTTATGGTCCATCCGTCCGAACTGAAGAACGCCAGATTTTCCGGCAGCCACGTCGATAACGCGGTAGCTTTGGGGATTCTGGAAATTTCCCAAAGAAGTCTTTTGGCTCTTCAGAACAATCGATTGATTGGCTTTGACGAGGTGCGCTCAGACAATGGAGCTGTCGTCTATCGAGTGACGTCGCGAGCAGAGTTGGCTGAATTCCGAGAACGCTATGTCACCGTGAACCAGCTCATCAAAGCGACTGGGCTAAGCCAACGGCAGGTCCGCAGTCTGCTTAGAGGCAATGCGGTGCCGCCGGCCATCTCAACTGCGGAGGGTGGTTGTGCTTTCTACGATCGCGCGCAGATTGGACCTTTTCTCGAGAAAGACTTGTGGCGGGTAAAGGAAGTAGCGCCCGTATGAGATTTTGGATGATGGTCGCACAGTTGTTCACGCTAAAATTGAGCTTTCTCAATTATAAATAGGTAAGACAGCTGCGATATGAAGTGTCCATAGAACGTTACCCGATGGTAATTTAGCCGCCCTCCCTCTCGGTTGCGACAGACCTAAGCTGAAAATGATGACATGGGAATTGAAGTAAGCAAAACGAACCAGGTGAGCATCAATCACCGACACGAAAACGGCGTTGATACTTCACTAGATGGAAATCCTAGCAGAGGTCATTTAAAAGGTATTCCCCTCGTTCACGTATTCCGTCGGAACCACAACGGTAGTCGGCGAGACGATGGCAATCCGTTGATTTTTGCCTTAAAGGGCATGCGCGGCTTTTCAATCACCCCATTTTGGGAGAAGCAGTTGATGAAAAGAGCAGTACAAATCATCTCCTCTGCATCGGAAGACTTCGCGGAAATCGACTACTGCATGCCGGTCCCTTCGTCCTCGCCCCTATGCGGAAAGTTCGCAGCATTAGTTGCGCATACACTTGAGAAACCGATTATTGATCCAACGTTCCTGAGGAAAATGAAAGTTGGTGAGGTTCTTGCGGAGGTAAAAGCAAATCCGCCTCGTGTCAGGTCTGGTCTGAAGGTGACATTCACGTCGCAACTCAGCACGTTGGAGAGGACAGACCAAAATCGAGAATGGCAGGCAAAAGAGGTAGATATTTCCATTCGCCATCTCTTCCATTCCTTTATACTTGAGGGCGAAGCGCCCCCGCTTGCGGACAGGCATGTACTACTGGTAGACGATCTTTTCGCAACAGGGTCTTCGATCCTGTCTCTGAGGCAAGTAGTCCAGAACCAACTAGGCGCATCAGTTTCAGCGATGTGTCTTCTCAGCGGAGCTCGGTAGCACTTGACCCCTTCTACTGACTTGAGTATGATCAGTGGCAATCGGAGCAATCCGCGACCCTGTATCAACCTCAGGGTCGTTAAATATGAAGCAGGGCCTAAAACCCTGCAGGGCCGCGCGAGCACCGTTAACCGAGGTCAAACCCGTAAGGGGAGAATATCGGGACGCTATGAAGCGGGTAGCGAGAATTTGGAGAGGGAGGTCTGATGGCCTCCCTTCTTCATTTGGGGGTCGAACCTGCTTCGATAGTCCATTTAGATGAGGATTCGCACCACGCCTCAAATCGCTTATGCATTAGCTTCCGATTTTACCGTGATTGGACCTTCGCATCGGCAAAAAAATCCTTTTACGTTTTTGGCAGCATCATTTGGGCGAATTCAAGATGGCTATATATGCGCTACCAAGCACTGCTTTTGCCTGTTCCCCGAAAACATCTATGCGCGCGATATGCTGGCCGGTCCCAGCGAAACAATCGTGCCACGGTGATCGGTCCGAGACGACGACTGGATCGTCGAAATCCTCGAATTGATCCGCGGTAATATCAACGATCACCGATCCGGACTGGAGCCAGGCGTGGGATTTTCCGCCGCGCCATCCAAGATAGTATCGAAACTCACCATACCCTTGCTCAGCAAGATATTGACCTAAAAGAAGGGTCGCATCTCCGCATGAACCATTCGGAAAATCCTGTAACGAGATTGGGAGGCTGTTCTTCGGTGTCCCCACGATAAGTTCGCGAAATCGCGACGCTGCTTTTTTGAGTTCGTCCACGTGTCCTCTCCAAATAAGTAAAACCCCGGCTAGCTCGTCGGACTCGATGATTTTTTTACTGCCACTGCAAGCTCTCGCCCTAATTCGTAGAATCTAATGACCCTGGGACTTCTTCAAAAAGCTGACGTACATCTTTTGCCAGCCAGTTTACAACATCTCGAACGACACCCGTCTCATCAGGGAGCCCGTCTCCGTCCCAACGACCCACTACTAGGTTGCGGAGAATCGCGGCCCCCGTTTTGGTCGCAAAGTGAGATCGGTCGCCTGAGAACTGGGCGATTCGTCCGAGGTTTCTTAGATGCAGCTCTTCAATAAATTCCCAAGAACGCCAGTCGTCCGATGGAGTGAGCGGAAAGGACACCACTGCACCGGCTTCTGAAAAAAGCTCCATTGGCTCGTCCCAATAATTGAGAGAGATTTCAGGGTGGGTCGCATCCTTGATGACTTCGACCTCAATGTTTCTTCGAACAGGAAGTTCTCGGAAATTCCCCAGTAGCGGTGCTAAGGCAGGAAACGAGTTTTCAACAATCTCCGCATACGCAATTTGCCGTCTGCTATGAAGCGCGTCGAGTGATTTCGCGAGCTTCCGCTGATCATTAGGTTGTTTCAAATCGAGCCTCAGGGGATCGCACCACCACTGCTGCAAATTCGTGACGCCGGAATTTAGTAGAAAGTCCACATGTGCGATTAGGTCGCACATTCTAAAAGTTTGGCCGCGGCGGTTGGAAGGCGGTAAGATGACGCGGTCTTCAAATGCGCTAAGCGCTTTTCTGATTGGCTTTAGCGCGTATCCGTCGGGCATGACGATCTTGTATTCGCGCTCCAAGTGGTTGATCCGACTCATAACGAGCTCCTCGGTCCATACCATACCGCCCCGAATGCGCCGCGCCTTGATCGCGTTTGAGAGCGCCGAACCAACCGCCTTAATTCCAATTATGCGGCCTGCGTCATAACCCAGACCGAACGCTTTGAGATTTATGCCGAACCTGCGGTGCGCGTCTGTCCGAGACTTGACCTCGATCCTTGGCATCCCCGGCTTCAGGGCGCGAAAGGCATAGAAGGCGTGGTCTTGGCTGAGATCACCGATTATTCCCATCTCATCGACATCCGTACCGATCAAAGCGAACCTTATCGAGGTCGTCATCGGTTCCAGGTGCGCCTCGACCACGGTATCGAGAGCGTTTAAAACCACTTTGAGGAACTCATACGCTTCGGATTTTGGTCCACGCGAGTCCTGACCGGTGGCCACGCCGGTTCCAGGCGTGAGATGGAGGCAGTCAATCGCCGTCTGGAGATTAGCCCGTGCTATCGCATCCCATATGGTTTGGCTCTGCTCCAATGTCTCGGCCGCAGCCAGAAGAAGACGTGGGAACTGCGAAGTCTCCTCTAGGTCCAGTTCCTCGACGCGAGACTTGATGTCACTACCCGCGTCATGAATGAACGCCAACGCCCTGAGATAATCAGCAAGCGCCTCGTGGGTCAGTTCGATTCTACTCTCCGTGATGCTTATGGCATTGGCGTCCGTCAATCGCTCTAACGTAACCGTGGCATTGCCATCGCCAGAGACGACAGCCGCAGCCTCTTCGAAGGTCAGTGGCGCGACGCGCGTAGCCTTTGCGAGCGCCGTGAGCGAGGCTCGGTACTTCAATTTCTCGATCTCACCGAAGTCAATCAGCAATCTGCTTACCCAGTCTTCGTAAAGTGGGCGTACATGTGTTGGATAGCGATTGTGCTCTCTAATGTAAGACACGACGAGGTCTGCTATCAGCGGCTCCTTACATAGCCCTTCAAGGTGACCCGACATTGCCGGTGATCGGCCCAAGAGACTGGGCCTACTTACGTTTCGCAGCTTCATCAACCTCTGTAGGTCGCTCTCGCTGTAGCCATCGAGACGTAGTATTGGCAGGCCAAGAGTGGCGAGCTCCCGACCAGTCGCGCGGGACATCACGAAAACCTGAGCGCGCGGATAATCACGGCAAAAACTTCGCAGGCTGGAAATCCACTTCTCGCGCAACCGAGGCTCTAAGCGTTCGAAACCGTCCGCAACAACCGTGATACCATCTCTTTTGATCCGATCTCGGAGAACGAGTTCCGTTATCTGCGGAACTTGGCGGGAAATCCGCTCGTGCAGGAATTTTTCAATCCCCGTTTCGTCTACAGCGACGTCCGGGATAAAGACTTCGAGTACAAGATGCTGTCGTGTCCCGCGTCGTCGCAGCTCAATCGCCTGCACACACAACGAAGCCGCGAGCATGGATTTTCCATAGCCGGACGGCCCTAATATGATAGCACCCCTCTTATACCCCTCAACGAGGCTTTGTGAACTGACGGGTTGATCGGCCTGAGGGTCATGCAAGGTGCGTTGCATCCACGGACCCAGCGCCGACAGCCTATCCAACTCCCGTTCTTCGAAAGCTGAAAAATCCTCAGTAATCGTAGCAACACGCTTATGCGCAAGGTTGGCACAAATAATGCGAACGGCCTCGACGCCTGCGATCGCCTCCAGATCGGATCGCCTTGACGCCAGGTCACAGACATCTGCATGGAACACCAAGTCATTGTCCAACGTGGGCTGGAGCTGCCAAATTTGCATGACCACTCCGTTCGTCACCAGAATAAGAGGTGCGCGCAGATGCTGGGCATAGGATTCCGCCTGGGCGACACCGTCATGCAGTGGGATTCTAGGACGCTTTGCCTCGACGACGATAGCCGCCGTGTTACGGTTATGCGGCTTTCCAGTGTACACGACGAAATCAGCCTCGGGCGTCCTGCCCTTTTGCTTCTTGCTGCCAACACGGATTTCAACGGGAGGCTTCGGCCGGATGTCGGAATTTTGGTAGCCGAGGGCGTTGAGTAATGGCAATACCAAACGCGTTTCTACCTCTGCCTCGTTAGAGAAATGGAGAGTGGACAAACTGTCCCAAAACGCATTCTCCGCCAATTTTCTCTCCTCTCATCAATTTAACTCCGCATGCACATGGACATCTCTCTGTGTCCTAAGTGCTTGGAGGCCCGCCTAAAAATCGATAAGTGGTCATATTAGCGTTAGCGTAAAGTCGAGACCTATCGGGAAATCTTTTCAACGACCGCCCTCCGTATCAAGCTGCCGAGAAGGATTTCGATCTCCTCCCCTTCTTCCGTATCGATGACGCTCTTCGCCAACGGGGCTGACTGATTCACAATTCCGCGTTCGGGTTGGCTCGGTTCTTTGACGATCTTGAACTGATAGGTTTCCTGATTTTTGTCCAGATAGCGCAAACGAACGGTGTCCCCCAATCTGGCCGTTATTGTTTTGGCCGCAGCACTACTCGTCCCTGGCGCGGGCGTAGGGTGCGCCCGCAGTGCAAGGGTGGTCTGCCCATCATCTTCACCAATCGGGCGCGTCTTGGGCGACGGAACCTTCGGTTCGGACTTTTCAATCACGATTGGCTTTTGAGGCAGCGGCCGGGTGGCCCGATCCTTCAACTCCGACAAACGGGCGGAGATCGCCGTTCGAAGTCGTTCGGCCTCCCTACGCGGATTGTCGAACCAGTCCGTGCTCCAAACCCGGTGAATTTTCCAACCCAGGTTTTCCAGAACTTCCTGTCGATGACGGTCACGGTCACGCGCCGACTTTGAGGAATGGTATGTTGCCCCATCGCACTCGACCCCCATGATGAAGCCGTTTGGCCATTCCGTATGTCTGATACCCAGATCAATCGAATAGCCAACGACGCCTACTTGGGGAACGACAGTGCATCCCATGGTTTCGATCTGCTGCGCGATGTACTGCTCAAGCGGTGAATCGAATGCACCGTGAGTGCCGGACGAAGCTTCAAGGAGACCTCCAGCACTGTATTGGAGCCAACGCTTGAGCATGAGCGCCCCTTCATTGCCTCCCTCTTCCGCAAGAAGGTCGTCGCTTGTCATGGACGTAAACGTCCGAATTTGCTCTTTAGCGCGGCTGAAGAGAACATTCAGACGCCGTTTACCAGTTGCGCCGTTGAGCGGACCGAACGCTTGGCGGACGCGTTCACCAGGTGCAGGTGGGCCGTAGACCGTCGATATGAAAATCACATCGCGCTCGTCGCCCTGGACGTTTTCGAGGTTCTTTACGAAGAACTCCTCGAGCCCACCTCTCTCCGCACTCCAGCGCTCGACGTACTCGGTCGCCCTTTTGTCTCTAGCGATTGCATATTGAAGACGCTCGTTAATGAAGTCCGATTGCGACTTATTCATCGCTACGACACCGAGCGATCGATGCGGATCGGTTTTCATGAAATCCAGTGCCGCTTCTACCACCGCCTCGCCTTCGATAGGATTCAGGCCAGCCTTGTAGATGCCCGACGTGAATGTAGAGAAGACGCCCATAGACGGATCATCTTCGTTTGACGACGGGAAAACGACCAAGTCGTCGTCGTACATCATCCTATTTGAAAATCTGATCAACGCAGAATGGCGAGAGCGGTAGTGCCAACGAAGCATCCGCCGTGGTCGGAATGCACCGTTCGCCATTTCCAGCACAGATTCCTGGGTAACAGCGTCGGGCTTCTCGTCGTCCTCGTCGTCGCCCGCGTAAATCTTTTGGAAAAAATTCGTAGGCGGCAACTGCTTTGTGTCACCCACGATCATCGCCTGGTGGGCGCGGTACAACGCACCGACGGCATCTTCGGGAGGCATCTGGGATGCCTCGTCGATCACGCAGATGTCGAAGTCGATTGATCCCTTGGGAATGAACTGGGCAACCGCAAGTGGGGACATGATCCAGCAAGGCTTGAGTTCCAGCAGTGCGCGGCCAGCACGGCGGGTGATGTCCCGCAGAGGAACACGAATTCGCCTTTGGTTTGCCAAGTGTTCGAGAAGCCCCATTTCGGAATAGTCAGCAACACGACCGCGTGAATTTCCGCTTGCTGGCCTTGCCCCTGCGATGAGTTCCGACCGGAGGGCTTTACGTGAGAGTTTCCTGACATTGTCGTCGGCATGCTTGAATTCGGCTCGGATGTCCTCGAGCTGCTTGCCGGAGTAACCAGCCAACTCTGATCCGTATTTGTCATACACGCGTTCGGCCGCCGCCCGACGAACCAGCGCTTCCACCATTCGAGGCAGCTTGTCCCAGCCGGCGACTTGCGTTTGAAGCAAATCAACAGTCTCCATCATTCCGAAGCGAGCCACGTCCGTCATAGCCTTCGAAATCAGGATCGCTGTCTCTAGTCCCTCTGCATCGGTAGCAGCCGCCGAAAGGAATGTGCCCATTGCAGATGCGTCCAGATCGTTGGCGTTGGCTCGCAGATCGCAGACTGCCTCCCGCGATGCATCGGTGAGCGCGGCATTGGCCTCCACGCCAGTAGCAACCGTTGCACTGGTTTCCGCAACCAGTAGAGGGTAGTCCTTGTCCTGAAGACTCCGGCGAAGGATTTCGCCGGACTTGGCTGCCTCTTCGAACAGGGAAGCGAGTTCAATAAGCGGTCTCGTTGCCTGAAAATCGGTTCTCCAGCCCGCGAAGCGTCCTCCGAGTTGGGCAGCTTGGGGAAATGAATCCAATCGGAGAAGAGCTGTCTGCAAACGGTCTATATCAGCGGCTAGCGACCTTATCGCGGATGGCCCGAATTCCCTACCAGATGGCAGAAGTTGAATTTCCAGTCTCGAAAGCTCCTCGTGAACCTCACGTAGTTGAGCCAGAACCGTCGACGACTCCTTGCCGAAATCCTCGACCGCTCCAAACTTCATTTCGGGAGGCAAATCCCCAACGGCAGGCATGCTCTCAACCAGATCGGCCTCTGCCGTCTTTAGGAAAGACCTGATCTCGCGATGTTCGAAACCAGGAAGTGTTTTATCAATCTCGGCATAGAGGCGGGCCAACTCTTCGAAGGTCTGGAAATCTGTTTCTCGACCTTCGAAGCTGGGGCCAAAAACTCCGCTTCGGATAGCCCTCTCGTTGAACGCTTCCTCATCCTCGAGGAACGTTTGTAATCGCTGGAGATCGTCGATTGCCGTAGTTTTGTCGAAAGTGCCTCTTTTGGAAATTGACAGGTAAAACGCCTTCGCCTGTTTGAAAGCTCCCGACAGAAAGCTGAATGCTCCCGATTGTCTGATCACAACAAGTGGGCCTTCAACGTCGGACGCCTTCAGACGAGTTTTAACAGTGACTGCGCCACTTAACTCCGCGTGCCGCTGGCGAAGAGCCTCTGCTCTTTCTAAAAGCCCCCTGAGGGTTTCGATCGAAGCCGCGTCGATCAAGCTCGCACGGCGCTGTGCGACAACTCGCTCACTGGTTTCCGACCATATTCTACGCGCGTTGCGCACGTCTCGGACAGTCCATTCTGCTGCACCGGGTACACGGCGTACAAAAGCCGATACATCGGCGCTAAGCCGTTCTGCCTCGATTTTGGCATTCGAGTGAAATTCGATTTGCAGTATCCGATCAGATGCATCCAATCTTACGATCCCGTTCGCCTCACAGATATCGGCGATACGGGTGAGTGAATCAGAAAGGTCTGGCATCAAAGGATCGGTGACAACTTCACTGAGCTTTGCCACCTTCTCTTGAGCGCTCGCACATCGGTCAAGGAATTGCGAAATCGCTGACGCGGGAGCCGCGACCGCAATTGTGATATCGTCGTCCGACAAAGACTGCGGATTCCATTCGACGAGACGATTTATCCATGAAGCTAGCTGAGTAACATCGCTAAGCGTAAGGGTCGAAATGCCTGTCCGCTTGCGCAGGGTCGAAAGGGCCTCATCAAACCGCTTATAGGACGACGCCGCCTTCTCGGTGCGGGCAATAATAGCGTTCATCTTGAATGGGCTGGTGTCGAGGGATGTGGTGCCGCGCCAATACGGACGCTTGGCGGCATCCGTGGAGGATATCTCTGCCAATCTTCGTACCGCCTCAACCAAGTTGTTGATCTCGTGTTCCTTGAGATCGGCCTTGGGCAACCGATGTTCCAATACGGCCGTTGGCGTAAGGCTCGACAGGGCATCTTGTGTCGCGATCGCAGCGCCCAAAACAGCATGGACTGATTTGCCGCTACCGTTCCACTCTTCTGAAAGGATGCTGACGTAGCGCGCCAAGCGGTCTCTAGCTGCAGCAAACCGTTCTCGTTCTTGTTGCATATACCGGGGCGATGGTTCCACCGCATCAAGTCGCGCTCGAAGCGAGTCCATGAACTCCTCTCGGCTCCCCTTTCCCGCAAGAAGCGGCAAAACGAACTCCCCTAACCCAACTTCTTCGAGACGAGAATGGACGACTTTCAGGGCCGCGGATTTTTCGGCAACGAAAAGTACCTTCTTGCCCTTCGCCAACGCCGCGGCAATCGAGTTGACGATCGTATCGGACTTCCCTGTCCCAGGCGGGCCCTCGACAGCGATGTTCTTGCCTTTCACGAGATCAACGAGGACGCTAAACTGTGAAGCATCCGCCTTTTTCACTAGATGAGGGACATGCGCCTCGACATCTGGAGCGTCGACTTCGTACTCGTTCGCAATCGCTCCGGCTTGTCCAACCTCAGAGCCAACAAGGAGGTTTTCGATTACGCTGTTTTCGGAGAAATCCGATATTGCTGTATCAAGGTCTTCGTACATGGCCATGCGTGCTGCGGGAAACACACCGAACACGATCCAACGACGGACACGCCAAGAAACCTTTGTCTGCTCGACAGCGGAAACCTCCTCAAAATAGGCCTCAAGAGACCCGCCGCCGAAAACAGGTAGCTCGATATCGAATTCACGGCGGAGCTTTTCGCGCAGTACCAAATTTGTCTCTGCTTCTTCTCCGGCACCTTCGACAGTGAATACCGGTCCTGCAGAAGTTTTCTGGCGCGACATTGACGTAGGCAACAGCACCAAGGGAGAGTAATAAACGCGGTTATCGCCGCGCTTGGGGTCCTTCCACTCCAGGAAACCAAACGCGCCACGAAGCAGGTTTAAGCCCGTCTCTTGCTGCCAAGTTTTTCCCTTGGCCATCAGTCCGTTAAGCTTGCGCTCTAAATCTGGCCCGAGAAGCAGCGTCTGGATGAGGTCATCGTTATGTTTCGAGTCTATGTTTTCGCTAGGTTCAGGCAGGTCAAACCCAGGATCAATGCCGTGATTACGGGCATGCTGGGTGAGAGGTTCATCTTTTCGTGTGATCCGTTTCGGCATCCCGAGTTTTTCACGGATGCAGTCCTTTAGCTCCCGCTCCAATGTTCGCGCTAGGTCTGGATAATCGACAGCATCCGCGTTCAATTTCGAATGCTGCTCAAGATATATGGGGTCTGTCACCAGCCCGATTGCAAACTCCTCAAGAAAGGAGGCACCCTGTTCGTCGGGCGGGCCATCCTCAAGCGGTGGCAGCGCGCGAAAATCAAGCGAAACGTCGTTCAATAGCGAATAGAATAGCCTGTCGGGAAGCTCGTCGACAACGCGGACATACCCTGCGGAACGAGAACCGAAACTCAAGGAGACCAAAGGGTTCTTCGCAGAAAGATCAAGTAGTCTTGGCCTGATCTCCTCGATCTTCGACCTTACCAGCTGGCTGAAATCCTGCGCTTTTGATTGACTCGCGTCGGACATAGAGGACTCTCGTAATATTAGGGTATTTCGTGGTGTCTCATGCCGGACCTATACAAATCAAGCGTGAATTACTTGATCCTTATCGTCACTCCTAGATTGTATTGAAGATGTGATGCCCGGCACTCGCTAGCCGTAAAATTGAAGACGCCTTGCCGAAACGCGATCAATGCTCTGCGCCGAACTGCTCGCCTTTGCCTGTTCTGCAATCTTGTTTCTACGGAAGAGCACCAGGAGTTTCTCCACGGAGACTACGCCGGTGATTTCACAACAAGTCGCGGGCGACGTGAGGTCAATCGCCCGTCGCCCGATGAAGTCGGATGGTCCGGGCGACACTGGCGAACGGAGCAAGCTAGTTTTGTACGAGCTGGATAAAGTCTCCGAATTTGAGGCCGTGGTCGTTGATCCGTCGTGGGGGAGCCGCACGCAGCATCGGATCAATCGATCGGCCCCGATTCAATCCCCCTTGAGGCACCCGGCTTTCAGCCGCTCGAAAATTGCCAGAGGTTGCCACGCCGGTTCACTGCCAATTTCGGACGCTTTCCCATATTTCTCCAACGGCGACAGCTTCGAGAGTGTCGTCACGCCGGCGATGAAGGAAGCCTGTAGCGCCTTCAACGCCTTTTGATCGGCGAAGAACATGTCATTGGATGGATTACTGCTCGCTGTCACCGACTTGCTCTCCGTGTATACGAGTATGCCGGGAACATTGTAGTCCGGATAGCGTGACCTCGCCCACTCGAGATGTTGGTAGACTTGCCCGACTTCTTCAGAGTTAATCGCATTGCTGCCAAGCTTGTCCGTCTTCAATTCGATGGGGATCGCTACCTTGGTATTATGATCGATCCAAACGTTGTCCGGACCGTCGTGCTCATCTGTATCAGGCCGCCTAGACTCGAAGCCCAACGCCGCCCCAATGACTCTAACCGCTTCCTCCGCCTTTTTGTGCGACTGATCACCGTACGCAGATTCAGTTGCTTTCATCAGTTTCATCAGCTTGCGACTAGCCTCGGGCACGGTAAGCGCGCAGAACTCGCGTAGCCCCTCCTCGATTACGGTTTTACAGGCCGGAAGCAGGCCGACTTCCTCCTGTTCCTGACGGGGCAGTGGAAGTTTGCCGCCCAGCCTGTTTCTCGCCTCGTCAAACCAATCGAACATAGCGTCGGAACGACTGAGAATGGCGTTGGCCGCGCCGAGCCAGATTGCATACCAACCAGCGAGGCGCGGATTCTTCATCCGCACTTCATCGATAATCTCCTCGAACTGCCTGAGCGCTCCACTGTGATCCCCCTGCCAGAGCATGAGAATGAAATTCGCTTCGCGCTTCGCTAGCTCATCATCAAATTTTGTGTAGTCCTCACGATCGCTGATGCGCTTCTCGTCGATCGGGTTCTGACCGATCTGCGCCTGATAATACCCAAGCCAGCCTTGGTCGCGCTCGATGATTTGGGTCACGATTGACTCGATTTTATCGGGCGTCATGTCTTTCAGCTGATCGCAGAACTCCTCAGAAAGACGTATCTGTTCTTGAAGGACTTTCGGAAAATACGCTTGGTTAGCAACGTTTCGCAGCCAGTTCTCGGCATCGCTGGAATAGATGAAGTAGATGCCGTAGTCGTTCTTTCCGCGATTGATACGGCCAAAGAGCTGAGTGAAACGATTGGCGACCCGAGGGAAGAATGTCTGATCTAACTTAATACGATCGAACAGGTATCTTTCCAGCTGCGCCGAACCAACTGGCACTCCATCAACCGCCATGACACGGCAGTCATCGTCGGGCAAATCAATGCCGTCATATCTACCCAGCAACATGAAGGCCCCTGTCGTCCCCGCACGGAACTCGTTCAGCCTTTGCGTGAATGTATCAGCGCTCTTGGGCGGGGAGGCAAAGTCGTCCCATTTATCTGCCGCCTTCTCCGTCGGGGTAGCGATCAGAACCTTCACTTTTTTGCTTAGGGCTTGGAGACCCTTCACGTCGTCACAGAATTTGTTCAGAGACGAGCTAAACAACATGAGCCTCTCACCGAGGCCGGCGTCAACGTCCGGTTCAATCACCCTTGGGGATCGACCAAACGCACGGACGATATCGCCCTTGGACTGGACCGTGGCCGAAAGGAAGACCTTGGGCACACTCTTGTCTTCAAGGGCGCGGACATGGAGTGCGGGAATAAAAGGAGGTGTGATCTCGATTATGAATTTGCTGATGGTAATCGCGCAGTACTGCAAATGTCCACGCAGATAATCGAAGGGCAACTGAAGGCCGATATCGCTGTCGATGTGCGGTTCCAACGCGGCTTGGAACTCGTGGCTGCGGTTGTGCACTCCGTTTGGTGGGCAAAGCGCTACGGAACCTGAGGAGAAATCCGAAACAATCTGCTCAAAATTATAGACCTGACCGATATCATGGAAGCACTCCTTGATGATCGCCGCAATTTGGGAATAGAGAACTTCGTTCTTTGCCTTCCTAATCGTCAGGGTAAACGCGTCTCGGACCAAACGCTCACCGACATGCGCATCATCAAAGATGACAGCACCCGGCGCATTCTGGCCTTGGAATTTGTTCCGAGTGTTCAGCAGGGCCTGATAAGTCGTTATGCAAAACGATTTTGACTGGGCAAAATTCTGGTCTGAAAATTTCGACTGGTAAAAAGTGGTCGGCATAATCCCGATACCGTTGGCTTCGCGAACCGTTTGATGGATCAAGTCAATCGTCGGGCAAACGTAAAGTACATTTCGGACGCCTTGCAAAAGATAACTCTGGGCGATCAAAACCCCAACCAGAGTTTTTCCGGCACCAGTATACATTGAGATCAAGGTGTCTTGCTTCGGATTCCTGTACCATTCGTCCAGCGCTTGTGCTTGGCCTTGCCAGAGCTCCTTGATTTTCGCCTTCCCGGATGGTCGACTGCGGAAAATGTCCCGCGGATTGGGAGACGCGCTCCTCGCTTTGGGCTTCTCCAGTCCACCGAAATCAAAAACCATGATCCACCTCCCGTCAAGAAGGGGAGACTAACAACCAGTCGTATAAAATCAAGAAGCGATTAATCGTATAAGTTAGGATCGTGGACGAGGAAGTATTCAAAGAATCAACGGACCTCCGGATTACAGCCGTTACACTAACGCGATGTGGAGTGCGCCACTTCCTTTATCTGAAAGCGCCGCTGCGGTGTTTCTCTTTCGTCGACGATAAAATGAAAAGCAAGCGATCTGGATTGCTTCCGCACTCCCTCAGCTTCTTAAATAGTGAACTCACTACTTCGATGCCGTCCCACGCCAGATAGCGAGGAAGCGGTTAAGCGCTGTAACTTGTTGACGTATGAGGCTTTGATTTCGCGCCCGCGCCCACCCTTGCGAGAGCCTGACCGAGAGCCATCTCGATGTCGAACAGATTTTTGGCTTTCAAAATCGTGGGATCGCCAACCAAGCCTAAGTGCACCAATCCGTCATCTACAGATCGGTCAGCATCGACCCAGCCGCTCGCTATCAGTGGGGTCTCCTCTGACAGTTCGGGTACGCGACCCGCGCGACTGGCCACGATAGTAAGAAACACTCCATCCCTCCCCTCGTAAATCTGCTCAACAACGAAGACTCGATCAACGAACACATCCTGCTTTTCATCGAGATAGAGACCGACGTCTTCGCCGAAGCGAACTACAAACGCGTCACATTCAATTCCGAGGTCTGCATACGAGACGTCGCGGGCATCGTGGCTTGTATCGGAAAGATCGCTAAGTTCGTAGGCAACTGCGCCAGCAGCACCCCATTTCCGGATTACTTCAGCTAGTAATCGAGAGCGTGCCGCTTCGTCGTCGAAATGATCAAGCGATGGTCTATTGGCCGTCGCTGCTTCGCTAGGTCGTGGGTTGTTCATCGATTTTGCTCCCAGAGTTCGATTTAGAACCGATGAGGCTCAGTATCGCAAGGGACAAACTGAAAGGCTGCCAAAGTCGCTCAAATTGATCTGCCGGGACGAATAGAAGAGGCACGCTCGATCTCGAGCTGTGTTTAAAAGTCTGCAAAATTCTGTAGTTTTTTTATCTTAGATTCAATGAGATACAGATATTAGCCATTTCAAGCTGACTCTCCGGTCAAAATCAGCTGAAAAATACCCCCGGGTTAAAGTATTTCCCCGGTCAGAATGCGTGACTCCGCACAATTATCGGCAATTAAAGGCCGTCCGCCAGGCCACAGGGTAGAAAGAAAAACCCCGGCAATAAGCCAGGGTTTCATATCAGTGACAGGGCTCGTCTCAGGCAGAGAGCCTGCGGCCGCTTGCGACCAGCATACCAGCCGCACCTTCCAGCCAGCCGGCTTTGAGTTCAAGCGCCAGAAAACGGCTGCGCTCGAACGGGCCGGGCATGATCAGGTGCTGGGCCTTATCGGCAAAAAAGCCGAAGCGCTCATAATAGGCGGCGTCGCCGACCAGAAGAATTCCGCCATGGCCACGTTTGGTTGCCTCGGAGATTGCTGCACGCATCAGCGCCGAACCGATGCCCTTGCCTTCATGGGCAGCATCAACCGCAAGCGGGCCAAGCAGCAGCGCTTCGACAGCGCGGCCTTCGCGCGAAATGCCAGCTTCGACATTCCACAGGCGCACCGTGCCGATGACATGGCCGTCCTCGTCACGCGCAACGAGCGCCAGACCTTCCGCTGGCACACGGCCGGCGCGCAGCTTTTCGGAAGACTTGCGGCGGCGGCCAGCGCCCATGGCGCGGTCGAGCAGGTTTTCACGGGCAACGACATCGCCCGGATTTTCCTGATCGACATGAAATGTCTGCGGGGTGAAAAATGCACGTACCGAATTCAGAAGAGCGGCCATCTCTCGGCCCTCCATCACACAACCGCCCACACGCGGCCCTTGATCAAAAATGGTGGAGCCGTTCCGGCCCGCCGACACGCTTTCCTCGGCTGGAAGAGGAGCAGCAAGCAGGGATTTGCGCAACAGCACAATCGGCAAAGCCGGAACGGAAGCTTGTTCGAGACGCCGCCTTACTCAGCGGGCGGCGTTCGGATCAGATGACGTAGGCTTTCAGCGGCTCGAAACCGTTGAAGGCAACCGCCGAATAGGTCGTCGTATAGGCACCTGCGCCTTCGATCAGAACCTCGTCGCCGATGGTCAGAGAGACCGGCAACGGGTACATGTTCTTTTCGTACAGCACGTCGGCGCTGTCGCAGGTCGGACCGGCGAGAACGCAAGGCTCCATCTCGTCCTGATCGCGCTCGGTGCGGATCGGGTAGCGGATAGCCTCATCCATCGTCTCGGCGAGACCGCCGAACTTGCCGATGTCGAGGAACACCCAGCGATGGTTGTCGTTGTCGGACTTGCGCGACACGAGAACAACTTCCGCCTTGATGACGCCAGCGTTACCCACCATGCCACGGCCCGGCTCAATGATCGTCTTCGGGATCTGGTTGCCGAAGTGCTTGCGCAGCGCCGTGTCGATAGCCTGGCCGTATTCTTCGGCAGCAGGAACGTCGCGCAGGTACTTGGTCGGGAAACCACCGCCCATATTGACCATCTGCAGGTGAATACCCTGCTTGGACAGCGAAGCGAAAACGCGCTTGGCATCGCCCAGCGCTGCATCCCATGCGTCGAGATTCATCATCTGCGAACCGACATGGAAGGAAACGCCGTAGGATTCGAGGCCCAGCTGATGTGCATAGACCAGAACATCAACAGCCATCTGCGGTACGCAGCCGAACTTGCGCGACAGCGGCCATTCGGCACCTTCACCGTCCGTCAGCACGCGGCAGAAGACGCGCGCGCCAGGAGCGGCACGGGCAACCTTCTCGACTTCCTCATGGCTGTCGACGGCGAAGAGATCGATGCCGAGCGCGTAAGCGCGGGCGACATCGCGTTCCTTCTTGATGGTGTTGCCGAACGAGATCCGGTCGGACGTTGCACCTGCATCAAGCGCCATCTGGATTTCAGCCACGGAGGCGCAATCGAAGTTCGAGCCGAGCGAAGCAAGCAGCTTCAGGATTTCGGGAGCCGGGTTTGCCTTGACCGCATAGTAGATCGCGCTGTTCGGCAGGGAATGGCGGAACGCGTTGAAATTGTCGCGCACAACGTCGAGGTCGACGACGAGGCAAGGGCCTTCGGGACGTCGGGTCTTGATGAAATCGAGAATGCGTGCAGTCGTCATCGATATATTCCCTATAAAACCGGCTCCGGAAAATCCGGAGGACAAAGGACGCTCGAGATATGCATACGAATCAGCCGGTGGAGGCGCAGAATCGATAGCATACGCTCAAGGCGCAAATATGAATGACGCCCTGCCAGAGCATCATTCGGCTTTGTCTGCCATCGATTGGAGGGAATGACCCGACCGCACTTCAGGCAATGATGGTGTGCCTCTTCAGTACCCCGGCTGATGGAAAGCCGGCAGAGAACCAGAAAGGCCCGCACCGTCGTTGCTTCATATGTCCTCGCATTTCCCGGTTGGCCGGAATAGCGACTGGAGGGGTTAGTTCCAGGTACCTTACCGAACTCCTCACCACATCGAGGACTCGGCGGACACACATGGGCACGTGCGACTTTGGGCAGCACGGGAGATAAGAATATTCGCCGTCATAATCAAGAGGATTTTTTCACCATATAGCGGATTTTTTCGGCAACCATTTTACGGGTTGAACAGTCGCGCCTCAGCGTTCAATTATATGGAACGAACCGGAGGATTTTCATGGACACGCTCACCCGCATCCGCGCCTTTATCGACGTTGTCGAAGCGGAGGGTTTTTCCGCCGCTGCCCGCAAGACCGGGCGTTCCAAGGCGCTTTTGTCCAAATATGTCCGGGAACTGGAAGATGATCTCGGTGCACTGCTTCTCAACCGCACCACCCGGCAATTCTCGCTGACGGAGGCCGGCCATACGTATTATCGCACCGCCTCTGACATTTTGAAGGAGATCGACAACCTCGCCGATCTGGTGCGCGAGAAGAATGCCGATCTGAAGGGCAAGCTCAGAATATCCGTTCCGCGCACCTTCATCGACGCCGATGTTGGCCAGAGCCTCATCGATTTCGCCAAGGAAAATCCGGAACTGTCTCTGGAAATCGTCGCCGATGACCGATTCGTCGATCTGATCGAGGAAGGGTTCGACCTTGCGATTCGCATTACACGGCTGGAAGATTCAGGCCTCATCGCCCGCAAGATCTCCGATTTCCGGGTCTATGCAGTAGCAACGGCGGATTTTGTCGCCAGACATGGCCCGCTCAATGGTCCGCAGGACTTTTCCCGCGTGCCCTTCATCATCGACACCAACACCCGCTTCCACAACACCGTGCGTTATCTTGAAGCGGATGGCGGCTCGAACTCCGTTACCATCAGTGGACCGATCGAGGTGAACAGCCCGCAGGCGACACTCCGGGCCGCCCGCGCAGGGCTTGGCATCGCCATGGTGCCGGACTTCATTGCAAGACCCTTCATCCAGTCCGGCGAGCTTGTGACCCTGTTCGACGACTATATTTCCAAAGACCGCGGCATATATGCCGTCTACCCCCACCGCCGTTACCTTCCCGCCAAAGTGCGCAGCTTCGTGGATTATCTCTCGGCGTGGTTCAGGAAAAATGGATGAAGAGCGGGGGAGCGGTATAGTTTCCGCCGACCTTCCCCTGGTCGTGCCGTATTTAATCCGGCATCGAGCCGCGGCGCGCCCGCGCCATGAATGACTCTATCGCGATCAACGACCTGATCGCGCTGCACCCCGAATCTGGTCCGGGGTGCAGGAGTGCGGATGCAACGCCTGCCTTTCAGCGGGGCGTTGCATAGCCGGAAACAACTTATCAGAACGGCGAATCCGGGAAGTAGAACTGCTTGGCATTGTCCTTGGTGATGAGCGTAGCGTCGAGAATATACTCGCCAGCAACCGGCACCTGATCGTAAAAATGACCAGCCGTAAGCTGCATGGCGGTCGCCACCATCGCCGGCGGATAGAGCACGTCGACCGGAATTAGCTTGTCGCCGTCCATGACGCGCTTGATCATGTCCTTGGAACCGGCGCCAGCAACGATATACTTGATATCGGTGCGTTTCGCCTGCTGGATTGCCTCCAGCACGCCAACCGCCATGTCGTCGTCCTGACACCAGACCACGTCGATCTTCTTGTATTTGGTCAGGTAGTCCTGCATCACGCGGAAGGCGTCGTCGCGGTTCCAGTTGCCGTACTGGCGGTCGAGAACCTTGACGCTGGAGCCGGCAATTCCCTTGTCGAAACCATCCTGGCGCTGCTGGTCGATCGGGATCGGCAGACCGCGAATGACCACCACTTCCGCATCAGGCGTGGTTTTCTTGATGTATTCGCCTGCCACTTGTCCGAGTGCCGGATTGTTACCCGCTACATAGAGATCGCGGATCGAATTGTCGTTGACGCTCGGCGCGCGGTCGACGAGCGCGACAAAGGTGCCCTTGTCCTTGATCTCCTTGATGGCGTTGACGAGCGGATCGGGATCAGACGGCAGCACGACCAGTGCGTCCAGCCCCTGCACGGCAAGGTCCTGAAGCGCGTTTGCCTGGTTGGCGGCATCCGGCGAGGTCTTGACGATGACGTTCAGACCCGGATGCTCCTTCATCAGAAGCTTTGCCACCCGTTCGGCATGGTAAACGACGCCCGCCGTCCAGCCGTGGTCGGCCGCCGGAATGGATACCCCGATCGTTACCTTCTTCTCCTGCGCATGGGCAGAACCCGCAAGAACGGCAGCCAACGCGACAAATGCCACGCCGATGAATTTTCTACGCATAGTCTCTTTCCTCCCAAGACCGGGGCGTTCCTCCTGTTTAAACCGCGCATGCCCCAGATTGCGCGGCCAGATGTCTCATCGATCGTCCGGCTATCTGCGGCTGAGCGAACGCTGCACCAGCATGGCGATGATGATGATCGCGCCCTGAATGGCACCGATCAGATATTCGCTGACGAAGTTCGACAGGATCATGATGTTGCCAACGATTTCCAGAATGAAGGCGCCGCAAATCGTACCCCAGATGCGGCCCACACCACCCCGTAGCGCCGTGCCGCCGACGACGACGGCGGTGATGGCCTGCAACTCCCACAACATGCCTGTAGTGGCCGAAGTGGAGGCAAGACGCGGCACGTAAAGCAGGACGGCAACGGCGACGCAAAGCCCCTGAACCACATAGGCAATCGTGCGGACTCGAGCGACCGAGATACCGGAGTAACGCGCCACATCCTCGCTGGAACCCACCGCCGTCAGATGCCTGCCGTAACGAGTACGGTAAAGCACGAAAGCGGCGATGGCGGCAGTGACGAAGATGACGATGACCGGCACCGGCACACCGATCACATTGCCGAAATAGACCGGGCGATAAAGCGTCTGGATTTCCGGGTTGCGCAGCGTGATCGCGCCACCCTGCGACAGCCAGGTGGTCAGCCCACGATAAATGCCCATGGTGCCAAGCGTGGCGATGAAGGGCTCGATGCGGCCGATGGTGGTGATGAGGCCGTTTGCAAGCCCGCAAGCGGCGCCGATGGCGATGGCCAGCGCCATGGCGGCCAGTAGCATCACCAGCGGATTGGCAATAACGCCACTGTTCATGAACAGGATCATCAGGCTGGCAACGAAAGCCACCATCGCGCCGACGGAGAGATCAAGTCCGCCGGATGTGATGACATATGTGGCGCCGAGCGCAATGATGGCGATGAAGGCGCTGCGGGTAACCACGTTCAGCAGATTGTCGATACCGATGAAATTCGGATTTGCGACGGCGCCGAGAACCAGCAGCAAAGCCAGCGCCACAAAGGGCGCAACGGCGCGCAGGTCCCAGTCTTTCGAGGTCTTCGGCGTTTTGCCGTTATCAAGTGCGGCCTCAGTCATATTTCCCCTCAATTGTCTTTTCTTCAGGCCAATCTGCCGGGACATCAGCCCTCAGGCAAATTCCTGCGTGTGCACGCCAGTCGCGAGTGCCACGATATCGTTTTCGGTCATGCGTTCCCCCGTCACCTCGCCGACGATCCTGCCGGAGCGCATTACAAGGACGCGGTCGCAGATGCCGATCAGTTCCGGCATCTCCGAGGACACGACGATGATCGACCTGCCCTCGTCTGCGAGCTTTGCTATGAAACGGTAGATCTGTTCCTTGGTGCCGATATCGATGCCGCGTGTTGGCTCGTCGATGATGACGATCGATGGATCGAGCAGCATCATCTTGGCGAGCAGCAGCTTTTGCTGGTTACCGCCGGACAGCTGGCCCGCGAGCAAGTCCTTACTTCCCGTGCGAATATCGAAATCACGCACCGCATCATCGAGCGCTGCCTTCTCTCGACGAATATCGATCTGGAACAGGCGGCTGAATTTCCTCAGCGAGGCGAGTGTGAGATTGACCCGCAAATCCTTCGTCAGCAGCAATCCCTTGCCCTTCCGATCCTCGCTCAGATAAACGATACCGGCCTTCAGACTGTCTTCCGCCTTTGCAAAATGCACAGGCTTTCCGAGATGGCGGATCGTCCCCCGCCCTGGACGCAGGCCAAGCACGCCCTCCATAAGCTCCGTTCTGCCCGCGCCGACGAGACCAGCAAAACCGAGGATTTCGCCCTTTCGCAGGCTGAAACCGGCATCCTGCGCATAACCGGGAACGGTGAAATGCTCCACCTGCAAGACAGGCTCGTGCTCGCCACCGGCGTTCCTGTCCGGATAGAGCTTGGCGACATCGCGTCCCACCATCAACCGCGCCATATCGGCAGGCTCAAGCGCCGATATTGGGTGGGAGCCGACCAACCTGCCATCGCGCAGAACAGTCACACGGTCGGCAATCTCCTTCACCTCCGGCAGGCGGTGCGAAATATAGAGCACGGCCACGCCTTTTGCCCTTATGTCCCTGATAACGTTCAAGAGCGCATCGGTTTCAATGGGCGTGAGGCTTGCGGTCGGCTCGTCGAAAATGACGACGCGATGCGGCACGAGCAGAACGCGCGCTATCTGCACCAGCTGGCGCTGGGCAATCGACAGGCTGCCGACGACGGCATCGGGATCGATCGTACCGCCGAGATCGGCGATAGCCCTCAGGGCGCCGGCACGCATGGCGCGGTCGTCCATCATCGGGCCTTTGCACAATTCGCGGCCCAGATAGATGTTCTGAGCCACCGTCAGATCCGGGGCCAGCAATATTTCCTGATGCACGAGAACGATGCCGCGATGTTCAGCGTCGACAGGTCCGCTCAACGTAACTGCCTCGCCATCGATCCTGATTTCCCCACTCGAAGGCTTCTCATTGCCCGCAAGCAGTTTCATCAACGTCGATTTACCAGCGCCGTTCTCGCCAATGATGGCGTGAACTTCGCCGGCGCGCACGGCAATCTCTATATCCTTCAGAACCTGGACGGGACCGAAAGACTTGGACAACCCGACAGTCCGTATAAGGACCTGATCTGGAGATTCCTCAGCAAAAGCCATGTGTCGTCACCGGTACGCGGTGCGAATGAACGGAGCTTGCCCCTCGATTTTACTTGAAATCATCATGCACGAACTCCTCCCAAAGCTCTTGGGAAGAAGCTAACGTCCGTTTTGAGGTACGTAAAGCAAATTTCGCTGGTCTTTTAGAATACACTCAAATTTGACCAGGACGATGGCGCCTAAAGGCTAAAAAATAGGCGGCCATGGTCCCGCAGAGCGTTGGAAATCCTCAGTGAGGCAAGGCACCCACGGGATGCCTGTGGCTAGAGAAGGCGCTTCAGGGAGCTGGCTTCCGGTTGCGGGGAGGCCTTCGTTGTATCGCTGTTGTCGGCAGACCTGTTGCGCATCGCGGCGTAATAGGCGTTTTTCTGCTCGTACATATGCATGTCTGCACGGCGCACCAGCGATTCCATTGTCTCTCCGGCTTCGCTGGTTGCCACGCCCAGCGAAAGACTAAGCGGCGCATTGGAGTAGAACTGGTTGTTGATCTTCAGCAGTTCGTAAATGGTATCCACCATCGCCGCGGCGATCTGCTTGTCTGCGCCGGGCAAAAGGATCGCAAATTCATCACCGCCAATGCGCGCCGCATGGTTTGGCGCAGTAACGACACCGTTCAGGACTTCACCAAGGCGCCGCAACAGCGCGTCGCCTGCGTCGTGCCCGAGCTTGTCATTGGCGTCCTTGAGGCCATTGAGATCGATGACGATGGCCGAAACGGGCCGGATCGTGCTGCGTTCCAGCCTGTTCATTTCGTCCGAATAGAAGGCGCGATTGTGCAGCTTGGTCAGCACATCGTGCTTGCCGAGATATTCGAGATAGGCTTCCGCCTTTTTCCGCGCCGTAATATCAGTCAGCGCCACCTGCACCAGTGACCAGTCACGTTCGTGGCCCGGAAAAACAGAGAAATGCAGCAGCACGTGCCGCTCTGAACCATCCAGCGCGTAGTTCACCACTTCGCGATGATGGTTAAGATTGCCGTTCCACAGCTCCATCAGCTGTTCGCGGAAGGGCTTTTCCATTTCACCCCGGAAAATATCGCCAAGCCGCTGCAACAGAACCTGACGGTCGGGTGCACAAAACAGGTCGAGTGTCGCCCGGTTGACGTCGATCACGCGGATTTCGCTCATGCATTGGCGCACGAATTCGGGATGCACATCCATGAACACCCGGAAGTCGATGATGCCGCGTTCCCTGACCTCCTCGATCAGACGCCGAACCCGGCTGAAATCCTCCACCCACAGGGAAACGGGCGAATGTTGGAACATGCCTTCAGCATAACGGCGGTTGAAAAGCTCCTTGCGGCGAGCCTCCTCACGTTCCGTCACATCCTCTGTGGTCAGCAGCAACCGCCCGAGTGTCTGTTCGTAGCCGGGTATGACCGCACCGCGCAGCTGGATATCCAGCCGCTTTCCGCCAATCGAGTAATTGACGGCGTTGCTGGTGAATTCGGTTTTTCCAGCCCAAAGTTCGGAAAGCTCGTTCACATGGCTTTCAAGCATGTCATCGCGGAAAATCCGGTGCAGATTATCTATCAGATGCGCCTTGTCCCGCGCTTCGAACAGTTCAAGTGTCTTGGCATTAACCTGCACGACGCGGATTTTCTGCGAGCACGCCGCCACCCGCGACAGATCTTCCAGCAAAAACGCCCGGATGTCCTCGACGCCCTGCGCCCGCCAGATATCGAACTGGCTTTTCACCTCGCTGAAATCCTCGATCCACATCGCCACAGGGGCAAGATTGAAGATATTGGTATCGATCGTTTCAATCATACGGGCAGTCTTCTTCAGGATAATAAGGGCGGATGCCGAATGCCGAAATCGTGCGAGACAGCGATGACTGACCGCATATCTGGATTTATTAGGGATATTCGATCCAACGCAAGCCTTTATCGCGCAAGCCAAGGGATTGCGCGATAAATCTCGGTTTCGCCAAGATTCCGCCCGTTACCAGAGCTTCACGTGGCGGTTCACATCCTTGTAGAGCAGGTAGCGGAAACGGCCCGGCCCGCCTGCATAGCAAGCCTGCGGGCAAAATGCGCGCAGCCACATGAAATCACCCGCCTGCACTTCCACCCAATCCTCGTTCAGCCGGTAAACCGCCTTGCCTTCCAGCACGTAAAGACCGTGCTCCATGACATGGGTTTCCATGAAAGGAATGGTAGCGCCCGGCTCCAGGCTGACGATGTTGAGGTGCATGTCGTAACGCACGTCGTCGGGATCGATAAACCGGGTGGTCGCCCATTTGCCGTCCGTATCGGGCATCGCCGACAGAGCGTGTTCATCTTCATGCGTGAAGATCGCCGGCGGCGGCTCCAGCCCGTCCACCGCCTGAAACGCCTTGCGGACCCAGTGGAACTTGACCGGTGCCGTGCCGGAATTGCGCAGCTGCCAGCGCGAGCCGGCGGGCAGGAAGGCGAAGGAGCCGGTCCGCAATGCATGCTGCACGCCCTCAAACTCCACGGTCATTTCACCATCAACGACAAAGATCGCCGCTTGCGCCCTTGCGTCCGGCTCCGGCCGCTCGCTGCCGCCGCCAGGCTGCACTTCAACGATATATTGCGCAAAAGTCTCGGAAAAACCGGTCATCGGTCGGGCGATGATCCAGGCCCGGGTCCCTGTCCAGTGCGGGAGCACGCTCGTCACGATATCGGACATGACGGTTTTGGGGATGACCGCATAGGCAGTCTTGAAAACAGCCTTGCTCGACAGCAGTTCCGTCTGCCCCGGCAGACCGCCCATATCCGAATAATATTTCTTCATTTCAGCCATTCCATTCTGCAACGCATTTCGCGCGAATTCTTAGGCCTGTAGCGACGTTTAATCAAATAATTATTGGCGTGCACAGGCCTTGCCGCCCGCATGGTAAAATGCGGGCGGCCTATTTCGCGCGGACATGCGAAACGAGGTTGGGCTCAGGCCTTTTTGCGCATCGTGGCATAGACGATATTGTGGTTTTCGCCGAAAAATACCTCCGCCTCGATACTTGCGGGATCGGCGCTGGCGTTGACGATCCGCCACATATCCGCCTTCGAACGCAACAGCAGCGCCCAGTTCATGAAGGTCTCCATGTAGCCATCGACCACAATGTCTTCGGAGAAGTTGGCGAAGAGGAACATTCCGCCGGGCTTCAGCATCTCTATGCAGCGCCGCGTAAGCTTGATCGCCACCTTGTCATTCAGGTAATCGTAAAGACCGGCGGCATATACCAGATCGAATTTGCCGAGCTCGTGCGAACGCAGGACGATGTCACGCACCGAACCGTCAATCGCCTCGATGCAGCTGCCGTTGAAATCGCGGGCAACGGAACCGACACTCAGGGGATCTTGATCAAGCGCCACCCAGCGCCGGATCTTGCCCTCTTTCAAGGCCACGGATGAATCCGCCTCGCGCAGATGTCCCGATGCAATGGTGAGGATTTCCGTTTCGCTTCCATGCCGGGCCGCAGCCTCGTCAACAAACCGGGTCAGCAAATCCCGCCGCTCGCGGACAGCGACCGAGGAACTGGCGTCCTTCGTATAATCGTAGAGAGCCGCGCCAAGCGGCGTTGCGTTCTTCACCTTATCGGCAACGCTGTCGTGACCGTAGATGAAGTCGAGAAGCTGCGCATCGCCCGAATAGCCCCGCGGCTTTTCGAACGACCAGCGCGTGAAGGGATCTTCCAGAAAATAGTCCGACACGGAGTGATTCTGCACCAGAGGAATCAGTTCAGCCCACACGCTTGAGTGGAGCTTTTCGCGCAGGCCATGCAGTGCGCCAGCCGTTCGATGTATTATCTCATGTGCTGAAACACCATTTTCGAACTGCTGTTGTGCCAATTCGAGAATGATCGCGATCTCTGCTTTCGCAACTGCGAAATGCTCATCGAACGCTTCCGTTTTCCGCGCAAAAATCTCTTTTGCGACAGTATCAGGAGTGATCAGACTTGCCCCGTCCAGATTTCTTTTCTTTACCTGCCTCACTTCAGCCTCCAGTATTAACACATTGTTAACTATACGTTTCTGGGAGACGGAAGGCCACTCGCTTTCGATTTTTGAGCAGTGTAGGGATACATTAGTTTATTAGCGTATTTTTTTGGTCACACTCGTGGACCGGAGGAGAAAGCGGATACGCGATTTAGTGAAACTTAATGTTGCGAGCGTATGATGCGCTCTTGCTTTTCATGTTTCCGCCCGCATGGAGAGAAATCGGCAGGAAATCGCGCTTAGCGTGAAAGTACACGCAAAGGTCGAATAAGCAGTTACTTGATAAAGTATACGCAACACTATGGGAAAGTGCATGAAGCACACGTTAGGCGAGGTGAGTGGACAGCAAGAATATCGGCGGCCGGACGCCCGGTTTTCTGATGAACTTCTTGCCCTTTACCAGCAGGAAGGTGAGCGTAGCCGCCGGGGTTCGATCAGGCGGGGCCTGTGGACGGCTGTTTTCATCTATCTGCTATTTGCCATTACCGACATCATTCTGGTGCCCGACGTCGCCTTTTACACCATAATCGCAAGAGTTATCGTCGTCCTGACGTCCCTGCTGACGCTCGAAATTCAATTGCGCATGGGCGCGAGCACCGCAGCACTTGACCTCACCTGCGCCACTGCGCTCGTCATGGGCTATATTGGCTGGCTTGTGCCCTCGCTCTTGACCGACAATCTCGAAAACATGTCCTATTACATGGTTTTCGGGGCGATCTTCATGATGGGCGCCAATCTGTTTTTCACCTTCCGCTTCCATCTTTCGCTCGTGTCATCGGGCATCATTCTCGTCACCTACTTTCTGGCGGCGACGCAGTTTCCCGAAGATGCGTTCTACAAGCTCGCTTTCGGCACCTTCTATATCTCCTGCTTCGTCTTCACCTCTTACGTGAACTGGAACCTGAACCGGGAACGCTACCACGTTTTTCTCAACGCACTGGAAGCCAAGGCCCAGCAGAAAGCGGCGGACGAGCGCGGGCAGGCGCTGTTGCGGCTTTCAAATACCGATTCCCTGACAGGCCTGCAGAACCGCCGCGCCATCGACCAGCATCTGCGCCTGTTGTGGGACAATTGGAGCAAGAAGGGGGAAGGTTTCGCCGTCTTTCTGATCGACGTGGATTTCTTCAAGAAATACAATGATCGCTACGGCCACCAGGAAGGCGACAAGTGCCTCGTGACGGTGGGCAACGCCCTGCAGGACGCGATCATCGACCATGGCGCCTCCATCGGCCGTTATGGCGGTGAGGAGTTCATCGTACTCGCTCCGTTCAAGTCCAGACAGCAGGTGGGTGAGCTTGCCGAAACCATCCGCCACACCGTCGAAGACCTGTCGCTTTCGCACGATCAGCGCCGGGACGGAACCTTCATCGTCACCGTCAGCATTGGCGCGTCTTTCACCCGTCCCAATCCGGATGGCAAGCTCGAAAAGATCATCAACGAGGCCGACCGGGCGCTTTATATCGCCAAGGCCAATGGCCGCAATTGCATGAAGCTGTTCGATCCGGACGATCCGCAGACCAGCGACGAAACCGAAAATATCGCCGCACTTCTGAAAATCGCTGTCGCGGAAAACCTCGTTTCTCTCGTCTATCAGCCGATCCTCAACATATCGACCAACGAGACGGCAGGAGCCGAAGCGTTGATGCGGCTTCGCCTGCTCGACGGTGGCTCCGTTTCGCCCGGCACCTTTATCCCGATTGCCGAACGCACCGGCACGATAATGGAGCTCGGTCTCTGGACCATAAAGACCGCCTGCCGGCAGATACTGGCCGATGACAAGGTATCGGTGGTCAGCGTCAACGTATCGCCGATGCAGCTGAAGAACCCTGGTTTTGCCACTTCGGTCGCAGCGATCCTCGTTGAGGCGGGGATTGCCGGCGGCAGGCTGGCGTTCGAGATCACCGAGGGTCTGGATATGGAGATGCATTCGGATGTATTACGCTGTCTGAACGATCTGAAGACGCTCGGCATAAATATATGGCTGGATGATTTCGGAACCGGATTTGCGGGCCTTTCCTGGCTGCGGATGACGGATTTCGATACCGTAAAGATTGACCGCTCCTTCCTGCATGACAGCAAGACACCCCGTGGCCGGGCGATGTTGCAGGACATGATCCGTCTCATCCGCAATCGCGGCCACAAGATCCTTATCGAAGGCGTAGAGACGGAAGAGCAGCTGAGACTCGTGCGCCAGCTCGAGATCGATTATGCGCAGGGTTATTATATCGGACGCCCGGTCGTCGCCAAAAGGCTGAATGTGGCGACTACCCCCTACCCGCAGCCCAAAATGCTACAGCGCCCCGCCTGACGATGCGATGGCGGTGGCAAGCCGCCGTCACCGACAGGCCCCGTCTTAGTGATATGCGGGCGGAATGATCGAGAATTTTGCCGCAAGTTCCGAAAACGCAGCACGCGTGACGGGATCGACAGGTGCGCCCTCCCTCTCCCGCTTTGCCGCTACCGCCCATTCACGATCGCCCGGCGCCATGACCTTGCAGTCCTCCCGCGCTGGCGATCCCCGCAGTACCTCGAGATAGCGTTTCATGCCCTCGTCGAACACTTCGCGCTCAAGGAAGGCTTCGGGCTTCAACGCCAGGACGAAGGCCCCAAGCCCGCGCGGCTTGGAAAAATCTGGCCCCGACATTGGGGCGATATCGAAACTGAGCTTCATGCCGCTGAGAACGGCGCTAAAGATTTCCACCATTCCCGCAAGCGCCGCTCCCTTGAAACCAAAGGCACCGCCCAGCGGAGCCAGCATTTCAACGGCATTGGGGTTCTGCGTGTCGATACCGTCGCCATCAGACGCAACTCCTTCCGGCAATTGCTGTTCCAGGCTGCGGTAAAGCAGAACCCGGTTATAGGGCACGGCGCTGGTGGCCATGTCCAAAAGCCAGGGCATGTCATCGGCTGCCGGCACGCCGACTGCAATGGGGTTGGTGCCGTGGAAACGCATCGCGCCGTCATGCAGGCGCACGAAACTGTCGGAGTTGCAAAAGGCAATGCCGATATACCCCTGCCGCGCCGCCTCCAGCACGTAAGCGCCAGCGGGGCCGAAATGCGAGGAATTCCTGATCGCAACGGCGCCGATGCCGAATTTCCCAGCAAGCGCCATGGCGCTGTCCATGGCCGCATAGGTAGCGCGGGCGCCATGGGCATGGTCGGCATCGATCGTCTCCACTGCGCCGAAGCCGGACACGCGGCTGATCTGCGGCCGCGGATTGAGACGCCCGCCTTCAAGTCCTGCGATGTAGTGAGCAAGAAGCCGAACGCCGTGGCTGTCTACGCCCAGCCGTGTGCCATGCATCATGGCGCGGGTCGCCGCATCGGCGGTTTCATCATCGGTGCCGACAGCCAGGAAAACGGAACGGCAAAACCGCTCCAGTTCATCCAGCCTTGCGAGGACAGTGATATTTTCATTGCTGTGCGACATCAGGGGAACCTCCCGATTCCAGAATCCATGCCGCACAAGCTAGTCACGGGGCGCGTTTTTGCAATCGAATATCGCGCCCCGAATGGATCAATCAGTCGTCGCCGCCAATCGCCTCGTAGGTGTCGCGCTCACCGGCGATGATGGCGCGCTTGCCGACATGGTTGGCGGGACCGACAATGCCTTCCTGCTCCATACGCTCGACCAGGGAGGCGGCACGATTGTATCCGATCGACAGGCGGCGCTGGATATAGGAGGTGGAGCATTTCTTGTCGCGCATCACCACCTTAACGGCCTTTTCATAGAGATCGTCGCTATCGTCGTCGCCCATCGATGTCTTGTCGAAGACCGCCGTTTCCTCTTCCGCCTCGTCGTCAGCCTCGTCGGCGTCTTCCGTAACGGTGCCGAGATATTCAGGCCGACCTTGGGTCTTCAGATGCGCCACGACCTTTTCCACTTCCTCGTCCGACACGAACGGACCGTGGACACGGGAGATGCGGCCGCCACCCATCATGTGCAGCATGTCGCCCTGGCCGAGCAGATGTTCGGCGCCCTGTTCGCCAAGGATGGTGCGGCTGTCGATCTTCGAGGTCACCTGGAAGGAAATGCGGGTGGGGAAGTTGGCCTTGATCGTGCCGGTAATGACATCGACCGAGGGGCGTTGGGTGGCCATGATGAGATGGATACCGGCAGCGCGCGCCATCTGCGCAAGACGCTGGATCGCGCCTTCGATCTCCTTGCCTGCGACCATCATCAGGTCGGCCATCTCGTCGACGATGACGACGATATAGGGCATGGCGGTGAGGTCCATTTCCTCCTGCTCGTAGACAGCTTCGCCGGTTGCGCGGTCGAAGCCGGTCTGCACGTTGCAGAACACCGTCTCCCCTTTGGCGCGGGCGGCAGCGGCCCTTGCGTTGTAACCGTCGATATTGCGCACACCGAGACGCGACATCTTGCGATAGCGGTCTTCCATTTCGCGTACGGCCCATTTCAGTGCCATGACCGCCTTCTTCGGATCGGTGACGACAGGGGTCAGAAGATGCGGAATGCCGTCATAGACCGAAAGCTCAAGCATCTTGGGATCGACCATGATCAGCCGGCATTCCTCCGGCTTCAACCGGTAGAGCAGCGACAGGATCATGGTGTTGATGGCGACCGACTTGCCCGAACCGGTGGTACCGGCAACGAGCAGATGCGGCATCTTCGCCAGTTCGGCGATGACAGGTTCGCCGCCAATGGTCTTGCCAAGGCAAAGGGCCAGCTTCTGGCGGGTCTCGCTGTAATCGGTCGCTTCGATAAGCTCGCGAAGATAGACCGTCTCGCGCACCGGATTGGGAAGCTCGATACCGATGACATTGCGGCCGGGCACGACGGCGACACGCGCCGAGAGCGCCGACATCGAGCGGGCGATATCGTCCGACAGGCCGATAACGCGCGAGGACTTCACGCCGGGGGCGGGCTCGAATTCGTAAAGCGTCACAACTGGGCCGGGGCGCACATCGATGATCTCACCCTTGATGCCGAAATCCTCCAGCACGCTTTCCAGTAGGCCGGCGCTTTGCTCGAGCGCCTCCGGCGTCATGGTCGTGGTCTGCTGGACGCGAGCCTGCTGCAGAAGATCGATGGAGGGGTATTCATATTCGCCGTCTGCAAAGACCGGCGCTTCCCGGAACATCGGCTGCGAGGCCTGGATGGGCGCGCGGGGCGTGAAACGCGGCTCGGCAACGATTCTTTCCGCCAGCTGAACCTGCTCAACAGGCCTCTGCGGCTCAGCAACTGCGACCGTCTCCACGACCGGCTGCGTAGCGACCTCTGGTTCAACGACCTGAGTTGGGGCTGGAATTGCAGGATGATGCACGCCGATTTCGCGGTAAAGCCTGATCGCTGAACCACCCGGAATCCTGATGACGGGCGGTACGTCCGAAAGCCGGATTGCCGGTGCGACCGGAGATGCGGATGCCAGCGTCGGGGCAATCGCAGGCGCCGTCAGCAACGGGTTTGCGAGAACGGTGCGCGCAGATGCGGTAAGGCCTTCGCCGGCGTCATCCGGCAGATCGAGCGTCATCACTTCCCAGAAAAGCTCATCCGGCAGATGGGCGGCAAAGGCGGGAATGGATGCCTGCGGCGTTGCAACCTGTTCGACAGATGCAACCGACGCGGCGGGCAGCGGCTGAACAGGTGAATCGGTTCCCGGTACCGGCGCGTCGAAGACGGCGGCTACATCAACTGGCTGAGGCGGCATCAGCGCTGCTGCAGCGGCTTCTTCCGCCTGTTTGCGCGCAAGCTCCAGTCGCAATTTGTAGGTCAGCGCCCTGGCGCCTCGCGCATCCGGCGGCTGCGGCAGAAACGGCATGCGTGGCGGTTGAATGCGCGGCTCCGGCGACTTTACGACCGTCGCAAGTGCAGGCTCCTGTACAGTAGCCTCCGGCTGCACGACCATCTCAGGCTCGGCAGTTTCAGACAGGATGTCGGTGGGTGCCTCCTCTTCCGCAAGATGCGGCGTCTCAACCGGCATGCGCCGGCTAAAGGCGCTTTCCGGCGTACGGGTGAAACGCACATTCGGGCCAAGCACGAAAGCATTCTGCCAGCCCGGCATTTCAGCGCGGCCTTCGATGGCGTCGGCAGCGCTGACATCGGCATTCGGCCGGGGCGCAACACCCGCCTTCATTGCCGCGACCTGCTCCTGACCGGCAACGGCCTTGCCGCCGGCATGACGAGCCTTATCGCTCCCCTCCCCTACGCTATTGGACGAATTCTGGAATCTGGATCGGGAGAAGCTCATGGCAGCGTGCACACTCATCATAAACGTACATATTTCGGTCTCCCTGAAATAGAAAATAAAGGTTAATTACCCCTTTCCAAACCGGGTCACGCAGGCAGAATTTCGCTTTAGCCACAGGTGAGACGTGACATACACCAGCAAGGAATCGGCACTCCAAGCCTCTATATTTATTGCGTTAAATCAGTTTTTCATCGCCGTTTTACGGCAACCGGCGCGGCTTAAGAAAAGGGGAGTGACGCCTTGAAGCATATTGTTTCCGCAAGCGGTCGCGCAACGTAAAATCATTGCTGTAAAGCCCGTGAATTAACGTGGACACTGCTGCGGTTGCAGTCTTAAGATCGGGCAGGCCGCGGCCCAGCGGAAAGGCCCGCCCGCCCTCATTCCGGAGTGAACCTCATGTCGCCTGTCCACCTGTCCCGCCGCTCGCTTCTCAAAACCTCGCTCCTTCTTGCCGCAACCACCGGACTTGCGGGCATTGCCGCCGCGCAGCAGTCAAAGCCCGGTGGGCGGTTGATCGTTGCGGCCGATTCGGAGCCGAAGAACCTCAACCCGGCCATCGTTGCCTCCAACGGCGTGTTCTATATCTCGAGCAAGATCGTTGAGCCGCTGGCGGAAGCCTCCTTCAATGGCAGGGACGGGCTGGAACCAAGGCTTGCGACGGAATGGCATGGATCGGAGGACGGTTTGAGTGCCACGTTCAAGCTGCGCGAAGGAGTGACCTGGCATGACGGCAAACCCTTCACCTCTGCAGATGTGGCCTTTTCCGCACTTTCTGTTTGGAAGCCGCTGCAAAACCTTGGGCGGCTGGTCTTTGCCAATCTTGAAAAAGTGGATACGCCTGATGACCACACGGCCATTTTCCGCTTCTCCAAGCCGACACCCTTCCAGCTCATCCGCAACGCTTTGCCGGTTGTCACCAGCGTCGTGCCGAAACATCTTTATGAAGGCAACGATATCGCCACCAATCCGGCCAATACGAAACCAGTCGGCACCGGACCTTTCGTTTTTGCGGAATATAAGCCCGGCGAATATTACCGCCTGACTCGCAATCCCAATTACTGGGGCAAGAACCAGCCGCAACTCGATGAGATCATCTATCGCGTTCTGCCCGACCGGGCGGGCGCCGCTTCTGCGCTTGAAGCCGAAGAAATCCACCTCGCTGCCTTTTCCGCCGTGCCGCTTGCCGATCTTGCCCGCATCGCGAAGGAGCCGGGCATCAAGGTCATCCCGGAGGGTTACGAAGCCCTCACCTATCAGCTCGTCGTGGAAATTAACCACCGCCGCAAGGAGCTGGCCGACCTCAAGGTCAGGAAGGCGATCGCCCACGCCATCGACAAGAAATTCGTCATCGACAAGGTCTTCCTCGGTTACGCCACTGCATCGACCGGCCCCGTACCGAAAAATGCACCCCAGTTTTACACGGGGGACGTCGAGACATACGATTTCGACGTCGCCAAGGCGAACGCCCTGCTGGACGAGGCGGGTTATGCACGCGGAGCGAACGGAACGCGATTTTCACTGAAGCTTTTGCCGGCCCCTTACTTCAATGAAACCAAGCAATTCGGTTCCTATCTTCGCCAGGCGCTACAGGAAATCGGCATCGATGCTGAGCTGGTCAACAATGATGCCGCCGCGCACCAGAAGGCCGTCTATACCGACCATGCCTTCGATCTCGCCATCGCGCCCCCGGTCTTCCGTGGCGATCCGGCGATCTCCACCACCATTCTCGTTCGCTCCGGCATTCCTGCCGGCGTCGGCTTCTCCAATCAGGGCGGCTATGAGAACAAGGCGCTCGATGCACTGATCGACAAGGCGGCGGAAACCGTGGACACGGCAGCCCGCACGGTACTCTACAAGGATTTCCAGAAGCAGGTCGCCGCCGATCTGCCGCTGATCAATGTCGCCGAATGGGGTTTCATCACGGTTGCGCGCGATACTGTCAAACACGTCGCCAGCAATCCACGCTGGGCCGTTTCCAACTGGGCGGATACGGTGGTCGGCACCTGAGGAAGCGCCGTGAGGCGCGCGGCGACATTGCTACGGCGAAGGGTGATCAGCGCCATTCCAGTGCTGCTGATCGTTCTAGTCTTTACCTTCGTGCTGCTTGAAAACGCATCCGGTGACGCGGTTGACGCCTATCTCGTCTCCATCGGTGGCGGCGACGCCGGACTGCGGGATGCCCTGCGCGAGCAATATGGTCTGAACGGTTCGGTGTTGGCCCGCTTCTGGCTTTACGCCAGCTCGGTGCTGCGACTCGATTTCGGCTGGTCGCTTGCGTTTGACCGACCGGTGCTGGGGCTGATACTCGAACGGCTGCCGAACACGCTGCTCCTGATGGGCAGTGCCACCGCACTTGCTTTCATCACCGGCACCGCGCTCGGCATCCTGGCGGGCGCCCATCCCGGCGGGTTGACCGACCGGGTACTCTCGGCCCTGTCGCTGGCGCTCTACGCCACGCCGGGGTTCTGGCTCGGCCTTGTGCTCGCCATCGTCTTTGCCGTGCAACTGAGGTGGCTGCCAACATCCGGCATCGAAACCATCGCATCCGGAAAACAGGGATTTGCAAGGGCGCTCGATATTGCCCGCCATCTTGTCCTGCCGGTCGCCAGTCTCGGCCTGATCTATCTGGCGCTTTTCCTGCGTGTCATGCGTACTGCCATGGCGGCGGTCTGGCCGCTGGATTTCGTACTCTTCGCCAAGGCCAAAGGGCTTTCGAGACGGCGGATCGTGCTGCGCCATGTCGCACGCAACGCCGCACTGCCCCTCGTCACCGTGCTTGGCCTGCAAGCGGCAACCATGCTCGGCGGCAGCGTGGTGATCGAGAGCGTTTTTGCGATTCCCGGTTTTGGCCGGCTTGCGCAGGAAGCCGTCAGCGGCCGCGACACACCGCTCTTGATGGGCATTATTCTGACAAGCGCCGTTTTCGTTATCCTGATCAATCTCGTCGTTGATATTCTCTATGCCGTGTTCGATCCGCGCATCGGCAGCGGGGAGCAACAGACATGAGTTTCACCCTCCGGCTCCTGCGCAGTTTCGAAGGTGCAGCAGGCGCCATCATCCTGACACTGCTAGCTGTGACAGCGCTCGCCGCTCCCCTTCTGTTTCCCGGTGACCCGCTGTCGATCGTCGGTGAGCCGCTCATCGCGCCCTTCTCCGACGCCGCCTTCCCCCTCGGCACCGACCGGTTGGGCCGCGATGTACTGGCGGGACTTTCCCACGGTGCGCAGGCATCCCTGCTCGTCGGCATCGGCGCTGCCGCTGCCGCCCTCATGATCGGCACCGTCGTCGGCACAATTGCCGGATTTGCCGGTGGCCTCGTAGATGAGGCGCTGATGCGTGTTACCGACGCCTTCCAGATCGTGCCGAATTTCCTTCTGGCGCTCGCCTTCGTCAGCACCATCGGCCCATCCATGCCCATCGTCATCCTTGCGATTGCGCTTGGCGCCTGGGCGGATCCAGCACGACTGATGCGGGCGCAGGTGTTGAGTATCCGCGAGCGGGATTACGTGCAGTCCGCCCGCGCCATCGGCATGTATCCGCTGGAGATCGCGTTTCGGCAAATACTTCCCAATGCGCTGCCGCCGGTTCTGGCGCTCGCCGCCATCATCGTCGCTGCCGCTATCTTAACCGAGGCGGCATTGTCCTTCCTCGGCCTCGGCGATCCGAATATCGTCACCTGGGGTTCGATGATCGCGGAAGGACGCAACGTCCTGCGCTCGGCGGCGTTTCTCTCTGTCATCCCCGGCATCGGTCTTCTGGTCACGGTTCTCGGCGTCTATCTTCTCGCGGAGGGAATCAACAAAGCGATGGCGACGAGGAAAGAAACGCCATGAGCGGCAATGCACTCTGCAGGATCGACGATCTCAGCGTCCGCTATGCGGCCGGCGACGGACCGGCGCTGCAGGATATTTCGCTGACGATCCGGCAGGGACAAAGGTTGGCGATCATCGGCGAAAGCGGTTCGGGCAAATCGACGCTCGCCAAGGCAATTGCCGGGCTTCTGCCTGAGAGCGCACGGGTTTCCGGCGATATTTCCTGGAGCCGCGACAGCGGTCTTTTCACAGACAGGCCGCAGCCGGGTCGCGATATCGGCTATATTTTCCAGGATACCGGTGCGACGCTGAACCCGGTTCTCACCATCGGTGAACAGGTGGCGGAAGGCGCTGTCCGGCATCTTGGCCTTTCATGGAAGCAGGCACGAGATCTTGCCCGCGATCTTCTGGAACGGGTGCGGTTGCCGCATCCCACCCATCTCCTCGGCGCCTATCCGCACCAGCTTTCCGGCGGGCAAAGACAGCGTGTGGCGATTGCAGCCGCCATTGCCGCGCACCCCGCAATCCTGATCGCCGACGAGGCGACAAGCGCGCTGGACACGGTAAGCCAGGCCGCGATTGCCGCACTGCTGGATGGGCTGGTGCGTGAAGAAGAAAGAACGCTGGTCTTCATCACCCATGATATTGGTCTTGCTTCCGGCCTTGCCGACGAGATCGCCGTTCTGCATGCCGGACGGCTGGTGGAGCACGGCACCACCAGGCGGGTGTTATCCGCGCCTGCGCACGACTATACGCGCGCACTGCTCTCCGACTATCTCGACCTTTCGACACCGCCTCTGATCAATGAGGCAGCATCATGAATGAAGCCCTTCTGAGCGTAGAGAACCTCTCGAAAACCTACCGGACCGGCGCACGTACGGTGGAAGCACTGTCCGATATATCCTTTTCGCTTCAGCCCGGCGAGACGCTTGGGCTTGCCGGCCCCTCCGGCTGCGGAAAATCCACACTGGCACGCATCCTGATGCGGCTGATCCCGGCCGACGAAGGCACGGTCCGTTTTGAAACTCGCGACTGGCTGGCGCTTGATGGCGGCGAACTGCGCGCGGCGCGGCGGCATATGCAGATGGTGTTTCAGGATACGCATGGCGCGTTCAACCCGCGCGCCAGCGTCGAGGATGCCATAGGCGAACCGCTGCGTATTCATCGCATCGTCGAACGACGCGAACGCCCGGCGGAAATCCGCCGCCTTCTCGAGCGAGTCGGGCTGCCCGCCAGCTATGCCGGCCGCTCGGTGTTCGAGCTTTCCGGCGGCCAGCGGCAGCGCGTCGCAATTGCCAGAGCCATCGCACTCAGACCACCCCTTCTCATTCTGGACGAGGCCGTTTCAGCGCTCGATGTCTCCGTACGCAGGCAAATTCTCGAACTGCTGGTCGAAATACAGCGAGAGACGGCCGTCGCCTGTATTTTCGTTTCCCACGACCTCGCGGTCATCCGCGCCGTCTGCCACCGCGTCGCCATCATGGAGGCGGGTCGGATCGTCGAGATCGGCAGGACAGCAAACATCGTTTCCACGCCGCAATCCTCGACCGCCAGAACCCTGATCGAGGCTGCGCCGCGCCTGACCATCACCACGCAAGGATAAGACATGCCCGCCCCGGATTACGCATTGCTGCTCGACCCGCCCGCCTTTCCAGCAGACCGTTACGCCGCTCTCGCCGACCGGCTGGCGGCGCTGATGGGCACGAATAACGATGTGCTTCTGGTACAGGCGGAAGCAGTGCTTGCGCTTGAAGCCGCGGCCACCAGCCTCGCGCGGCCTGGTCTGAGAACGCTCAATATCGTCACTAGTCCCTATGGCGCGTGGTTTGGGGGCTGGCTGGAGCGTGGCGGCGCAACGGTTCGCAACCTGACCACCGCTCCGGCAAAGCCGATATCACTTCACGAGGTCGAGAGAGCGCTGGACGAAGGGCCAGGTTTTGATCTTCTCGCTATCGTGCACGCGGAATCCGCAAGCGGCATTCTCAACCCCCTGCCCGCCATTGCCGCGCTCGCCAAAGACAGAGACGTCGTCACGGTCGTCGATGCCGTCGCTTCCATCGGCGGCCATGCCTTCGAGGTTGACCAGCTCGGCATAGATATTGCGGTCATCGGCCCGCAAAAGGCGCTGGCAGGCCCGGCGGGCTTATCCGCCATCTCCGTCAGCGAAAGTGCCTGGAAACTTCTTTCACATGGCAATGCACCTGAGAACTCCATGCTTTCACTTCTCGACCAGAAGAAACTCTGGCTCGATACCGGCCGCGGCGCGCTCCCGGGAACACCTGCGCCGCTGGAATTCTATGCGCTGGAGGCGGCGCTCGACCGGATAGAGGCAGAGGGTCTGGCATCCGCCAATGAACGCCACGAACGAGCGGCGACAGCTACTCGTAACGGCATCAGGGCCCTTGGCATGTCGACGTGGGTGGAGGAGACTGACGCGTCTGCTCTGGTTTCGACAGCGATCTTGCCGGACACGGTGGATGCCGGCGCATTTCTGGCGGCTGCGTCCAGGGAGCAAGGTGCGGATGTCTCGGGCGGTGTCGGTCCCGGTGCGGAACGGCTGATAAGGCTCAATCACACCGGCCGGCGCGCCAACCAGGATTCGGTGCAAGCCAATATCACCGCTGTTTCAAGCGCCCTGAGAAGCCTCGGCCATGCCGCAGATACCGATTCCGCGCTGGAAGCGGCCGAAAAAAGCTATTCCGGCACCTCCTCGAAGGGTCTCTGACAGCGCCGATAAACGTTCGTTGCGCGAAATCGGGTGCTGGCGGAACGTCAGTCACGCCATTGTTGTTAAAAATGGTAGACAAATTCCTTGGTCAATCTTGACGAAATCATGGCAACGCGCGAAACTTAACGCACTGTTAACTCGCGTGAAGAAGGGAAATGGCCATGGTAGCAGGGTTCAACATGCTCTCCTTTGACCTCTTTGGCATCGGCCGAAGAACGCCCGCCATAAACGAGCGGGTCGAGAAGGATTTGCAGGACAGGACGCCACGCAGACCGGACGACCAGTCCAACGATGACGACCGTGATCAGGAATACGAACTGTTCTTCTGGTCGCTTTATCCTGTGATTTGATTTTTTAAGCGCAGGCTGACGGGGCGGTTGAAACGTCGTTTTCCCGTCCTGCGGCCTTGAGCCGACATGTGTTCAGCGTAGCCTTAAACACGGTGAAACAGTCGATCCGTGACGTACACTTTAAACATGCAACGTCATCCTCGGGCTTGACCCGAGGATTTACAAAATCTCGAACAATCAAATATTTGCAGATGCTCTGGACAAAGCCCGGGCATGACGATGGAAAGGGCAAAGCCCTTTCCATCAAAGAGCCGTAAACGGCCCTGCCTTAGTGGTTGTCGCGCGGCAGACCCTTGGTTTGCGCAATGCGCTGATACTTCACGGCCGGTTCCAGAACCGCGCCGGTTTCCATTTGGCTGACGATGCCGCGCTGGATTTCCTGCCATGGCGTCTGGTGATCGGGGTACTTGAAGCCGCCCTCGGCGGAGAGCGTTTCGTAACGCTTGGCCAGTTCCTCGCCGGAAATCAGGATGTCGGCCTTACCACGACCCACATCGATACGAACGCGGTCACCCGTCTGCAAGATGGCCAGACCACCGCCTGCCGCTGCTTCCGGAGAAGCGTTGAGGATGGACGGGCTGCCAGACGTGCCGGACTGGCGGCCGTCACCGATGCAGGGCAGCGAATTGACGCCTTCCTTCAAGAGATAGTCAGGCGCACGCATGTTCACCACTTCTGCCGCACCCGGATAACCGATCGGACCGGCACCGCGCATGAAGAGAACGGTGTTGGCGTCGATCTTCAGCGACGGATCGTCGATGCGGTGATGGTAATCTTCCGGACCGTCGAACACCACGGCACGGCCTTCGAAGGCTTCCGGGTCGTTCGGGTTCGAGAGATAACGCTTGCGGAATTCTTCCGAGATCACGCTCGTCTTCATGATGGCAGAGGAGAACAGGTTGCCGCGCAGAACACGGAAACCGGCGCGCTCCTTGAGCGGCTGGTCATAGGGACGGATGACCTTTTCGTCTTCGATGATGGCACCACGGCAATTGTCGCCGATGGTTTTGCCATTCACGGTCATGGCGTCTTCCATGATGAGCCCCTGGGTCATCAGCTGGTTGACGACAGCCGGAACGCCGCCGGCATGGTAATAATCCTCGCCGAGATATTCACCGGCCGGCTGCAGGTTGACGAGCAGCGGCACGTCTTCACCGTAGGTCTGCCAGTCATCGACCGTCAGTTCAACGCCGACATGGCGTGCTAGGCCGTTCAGATGGATCGGCGCGTTGGTGGAGCCACCGATGGCCGAGTTGACGCGGATGGCGTTGATGAAGGCATCCTTGGTCATGATGTCGGAAGGCTTAAGGTCTTCCTTGACCATTTCGACGATGCGAAGGCCGGTGAGATAGGAGATTTCCTGACGGTCGCGGTAAGGCGCCGGAATGGCGGCCGAGCCGGGCAGCTGCATGCCGAGTGCTTCGGCAAGCGAGTTCATCGTCGTCGCCGTGCCCATGGTGTTGCAATAGCCGGTGGAAGGTGCGGAAGAAGCGACGAGCTTGACGAAGCCCTGATAATCGATTTCGCCCTTGGCCAGCAGTTCACGCGCTTTCCAGACGATGGTGCCGGAACCGGTGCGCTCGCCACGGAACCAGCCGTTCAGCATGGGGCCGACGGAAAGAGCGATGGCCGGAATGTTGACGGTGGCCGCCGCCATAAGACAGGCAGGCGTGGTCTTGTCGCAGCCGATGGTCAGAACAACGCCGTCGAGCGGATAGCCGTAAAGCACTTCCACGAGGCCGAGATAGGCGAGGTTGCGATCGAGACCCGCCGTCGGGCGCTTGCCGGTTTCCTGGATCGGATGCACCGGAAATTCAATGGCAATGCCGCCCGCTTCACGAATGCCTTCGCGCAGGCGATGCGCCAGCTCCAGATGGTGGCGATTGCAGGGCGAAAGGTCCGAGCCGGTCTGCGCGATGCCGATGATAGGGCGATCGGACTGAAGCTCGGCCTGGCTGAGACCGAAGTTCATGTAACGCTCGAGATAAAGCGCGGTCATATCAGCGTTTGCGGGGTTATCGAACCACGCGCGCGAACGAAGCTTGCCTTGGGTTGCGGGCAGATTGTCGGATTTGGTCATGATGCGGTCTCCAGCCGGAAGTGGCCAACGGTAAAATATTACGAAATGCGACAAGCTTATGTTGTGCGCAAGGAAAATGGAATCAGCTTCTCGGAAGCACGCATAACCGACAGACGAGCGCCAGACGAGTGACCTGGAGCCGTTCTTCAGCTTTAGCCGAATATTTTTCGGTGTTTACGACCATACCGACGTTGCGCAATGGCCTCTTCCCTCCCTGCCTTGCCGGATTGTAACTGACCCCGAGGCCCCACATTCCGTCACGACCTGACTTGCTTATTTGTATTACTATTAGATAGCGGCGCGGCCTGTCAAGCCGGATCAGACGATATTACGGGCGAGTTTTGCGCGGCGCAGAAATTAGAATATACACAATAAGCCATTGATTTATAACTGTTTAATGCTGCAACTCCATAAAATCGGCATGACGTGAATTGGAAATCCGCTAAAAAACCCCTTTTCAAGAGTATTACTATATGCTCATAGTGACGTCGTCACGCTGACATCATTTCTGGGAGGATAAGATGAGAAAAGCTCTTGCGGCAATCACTGTCGCCGTTTCCGCATGCCTTGCATCCAGTGTTTCCGCACAATCGCTGACCGTCGGCTTCTCGCAGATCGGCTCCGAATCCGGATGGCGCGCCGCTGAAACCACTGTCACCAAGCAGCAGGCCGAAAAGCGCGGCGTTACGCTGAAATTCGCCGACGCACAGCAGAAGCAGGAAAACCAGATCAAGGCCGTTCGCGGCTTCATCGCGCAGGGCGTCGATGCAATCCTGATCGCACCTGTCGTCGCAACCGGCTGGGACGCCGTGCTGAAGGAAGCAAAGGAAGAAAAAATTCCTGTCATCCTGCTCGATCGCCAGATCGAAGCGCCGGATGATCTTTACCTGACCGCGGTCACCTCGGATCAGGTTCACGAAGGCAAGGTTGCCGGCGACTGGCTCGTCAAGGATGTCGGCGCGAAGGACTGCAAGGTTGTCGAATTGCAGGGCACGACCGGCTCTTCGCCCGCCATCAACCGTAAAAAGGGCTTCGAAGAAGCCATCGCTTCGCACAAGAACATCAAGATCGTGCGCTCACAGACGGGTGACTTCACCCGTACCAAGGGCAAGGAAGTGATGGAAAGCTTCATCAAGGCCGAAGGCGGCGGCAAGGATATCTGTGCCGTGTACGCTCACAATGACGACATGGCCGTCGGCGCGATCCAGGCGATCAAGGAAGCCGGCCTGAAGCCGGGATCCGACATCAAGGTCGTGTCCATCGATGCCGTACCTGACATCTTCAAGGCCATGGCCGCCGGTGAAGCCAATGCGACGGTGGAACTGACACCTGACATGGCCGGTCCTGCCTTCGACGCTCTCGAAGCCTATCTGAAAGACAAAAAGGCACCGGCGAAGTGGATTCAGACCGAATCCAAGCTCTACACAGCGTCTGACGACCCGATGAAGGTCTACGAGGCGAAGAAGGGTCTGGGTTACTAATAGACCCCTTATCTTCGGAAGGAGCGGCATGTCATGCGTGCCGCTCCGTCACAGCTTCTTTCATGCAGGGCCTGCGCAATGTCCGAAACGGCACCACTTCTGGAAGCACGCGCCATCGGTAAATCCTTTCTCGGGATAACGGCGCTGGACGGCGTCGATTTTTCGCTCGGGCGCGGTGAAATTCACGCGCTTCTCGGCGAAAACGGCGCGGGGAAATCAACACTCATCAAGATACTGACCGGCGTTTACCACCGCGACAGCGGCTCCATCTTTCTGGAAGGTAGCGAGATATCGCCCACCAATGTCGGCGAAGCGCAGGCCCTCGGTATCGGCACCGTCTATCAGGAAGTAAACCTTCTCGAAAATCTGACCGTTGCCGAAAACCTCTTTCTCGGCCGCCAACCGCATCGCTTCGGGCTCATTGACAGAGCCTCGATGCAGAGACAATCGCAGGCGCTGCTGTCCCAATACGGGCTTTCGATCGACGTCAACGCCCTGCTTTCCAGCTATTCCGTGGCTATCCGCCAGATCATCGCCATTGCCCGCGCCGTCGATCTTTCCGGCAAGGTGCTGGTGCTGGACGAGCCGACCGCCAGCCTCGATGCCCATGAGGTCGAGATGCTGTTCGGTGTGCTGCGGAACTTGCGCGCGCGGGGTATCGGCATCGTCATAATCACCCACTTCCTAAACCAGGTCTACGATATCGCCGACCGGGTGACGGTTCTGCGCAACGGCCGCCTCGTTGGCACGCGCGACATCGGCAACCTGCCGAGGTCCGAACTCATTGCGATGATGCTTGGTCGCGAGCTTCAGCACATCACCCACGAGCATCAGGCCACTGACGACACGGTTGCCGAGGGCGAACCGCCGATCCGTTTCGAGGGGTACGGCAAACGCGGCAGCATCGCCCCCTTCGACCTCGGCATTCGTCCGGGAGAGATCGTCGGCGTCGCCGGTCTTTTGGGGTCGGGACGAACGGAAACGGCTTTCCTGCTGTTCGGCATCGACAAGCCCGATACCGGCAAGGCCACGATAGACGGAAAGACCATCGCTCTTTCTTCGCCTGAAGCCGCAATCACGGCCGGGTTCGGTTTCTGCCCGGAGGAGCGCAAGACTGACGGTATCATCGGCGACTTTTCCGTGACCGACAATATTGCTCTGGCTCTCCAGGCCCGCCAGGGATGGGCGCGGCCGCTTTCGCGCCGGCAGAAGGTGGAACTGGCCGAAAGCTTCATCAAATCGCTGGACATCCGCCCGGCCGATCCTGACCGGCCGATAAAATTCCTGTCCGGCGGCAACCAGCAGAAAGCCATTCTGGCGCGCTGGCTTGCAACCCATCCCCGGCTTCTGATCCTCGATGAGCCGACCCGTGGTATCGATATCGGCGCCCATGCGGAAATCCTCAAAATGATCGAAAAACTCTGCACCGAGGGCATGTCGCTCGTCGTCATCTCGTCCGAACTGGAAGAACTGACCGCCGTTGCCCACCGGGTCGTCGTGCTGTCCGACCGCCGGCATGTCAGCGAATTGAAGGGCGGCGAGGTGACGGCCGACAACATCATGCGGGCAATTGCGGATGCGGCCAGAACGGAGGCGGCATGATGGTGGCTGTGACAAGGCGCCTGAAAAGGCTTGCTCCCCAACTGATCGCCCTCTTCGTCATTCTGGCAGCGATTACAATCGTTTCGCCGGGCTTTCTGCATGTTTCGTTCCAGAACGGCAGGCTTTACGGCAGTCTGATGGATATTCTCGTGCGTGCCGCACCCGTGGCGCTCCTGACGATTGGCATGACGCTGGTGATCGCCACCAAAGGCATCGATCTGTCGATCGGTGCTGTTATCGCCATTTGTGGCGCGGTGGCGGCAACACTTATCAGCAACGGCCATTCCATCCCAACCGTCATCGCCATCTCGCTTGCTGTTGGCATTGCCTGCGGCCTGTGGAACGGGGTGCTGGTAGCCCTTCTCGACATCCAGCCGATCATCGCCACGCTGATCCTGATGGTGGCGGGGCGCGGCATCGCCCAGCTCATCACCGAAGGTGTCATTCTCACCTTCAACGACGACAGCTTTTCCGCCATCGGCTCCGGCTCCTTCGCCGGCATTCCCCTGCCCGTCATCATCTGGTTGGCGGCGGCGCTGGTAATCGGCCTTCTGGTGCGCAAGAGCGCGCTCGGCTTTCTGATTGAGGCAACCGGCATCAATCGCCGCGCGGCGGCACTTGCCGGTGTGCGGGCACGCTTCCTGCTGTTTTTCGTCTACGCCGTTTCCGGTCTCTGCGCGGCCATCGCCGGCATGATCGTGACCGCCGACATTCGCGGCGCGGATGCCAACAATGCCGGGCTGTGGCTGGAACTGGACGCCATATTGGCGGTGGTGATCGGTGGTACATCGCTGAATGGCGGCCGCTTCTCCATCACCGCATCGCTGATCGGCGCGCTCATCATCCAGACCATCAATACCGGCATTCTGGTCTCCGGTTTCCCGCCGGAATTCAACCTAATCATCAAGGCTGGTATCATCATGGTGGTACTGACACTGCAATCGCCGGCAATCATGGCGGTTCTGGGCTTTGTCAAAACGCCAAAGCCACACGCAAAACCGGCCACCGCCAACGGAATGACCAAGGAAGGTACCGCGCGATGATCCACAGCCGCAATCTTCCGTTCCTCACCACACTGACGATCTTCCTCATCGCCTATCTTCTCTGCGTGCTGCAATATCCGGCGATCCTGTCGACACGGGTGATCGGCAATCTATTGACCGACAATGCCTTTCTCGGCATCGCTGCCGTTGGCATGACTTTCGTGATCCTGTCGGGTGGCATTGATCTGTCCATCGGCTCCGTCATCGCCTTCACCAGCGTTTTCGTAGCTGTCATGGTCGGCACCTATAATATTCACCCGCTGCTGGCCTTCGCCATCGTGCTCGTGATCTCGACGCTGTTCGGCTGCATGATGGGGGCGATGATACGCTTCCTGTCGATCCCGCCATTCGTGGTGACATTGGCGGGCATGTTCCTGGCGCGTGGCGCGGCCTATCTGATCTCGACGCAATCCGTACCGATCTCGCATCCCTTCATCGATGCGATACAGGGATTTTATTTCCGCTTTCCCGGCGGCGGCAGGCTGACAGCACTTGCTATTGTCATGCTTCTCGTCTTTGCCGCCGGCATGCTGATTGCCAGCCGCACCCGCTTCGGCGCCAATGTCTACGCACTTGGCGGTAACCCGCAATCGGCCGAACTGATGGGTGTGCCGATCGGTACAACGACAATCGGCATCTACGCACTTTCCGGGTTCCTGTCCGGCCTCGCCGGCATCGTCTACACGCTCTACACCTCATCGGGTTATTCCTTGGCGACCGTGGGCGTGGAGCTGGACGCTATTGCAGCTGTTGTCATTGGCGGAACGCTTCTGACGGGTGGAATGGGGCTGGTGGCGGGCACCTTCGTCGGACTGCTGATCCAGGGGTTGATCCAGACCTACATCGTTTTTGACGGAACCCTGTCATCCTGGTGGACCAAAATCGTTATTGGCGTGCTGCTTTTTGTCTTCATCGTGTTGCAGCGCGCAATCATCTGGTATTCAAACAGGAGACTGGCCGGACCACATCCGGCATAACCAACACGGAGGCTTTATTGGGGCTGCTCGAAACGACGATAAGCGGGCGAAAACGCCGGAACAGCCACGCGCATGTGGTCTCCGAACTCGGCAGCGCCATCGTCTCGGGCAGGATCGCGGAAGGATCCCTGCTGCCTAACGATGCCGAACTGTCGCTCCGTTTCGGGGTCTCGCGCACCGTGTTGCGCGAGACGATGAAGACGCTGGCGGCCAAGCGGCTGGTCGAACCCAAGGCAAAGGTCGGCACCCGCGTTCTCGACCGTTCGAGCTGGAACTTCTTTGACCCGGATGTGCTGGGCTGGCGCTGCGAAGCCGGGATAGACCAGGAATTCGTTACACATCTGGCGGAAATCCGCCTCGCGCTCGAACCGGCGGCGGCGGCAGCTGCCGCGCTTCAGGCATCGAATGACGATATCGTTTCCCTTTATGTGATTGCCGCCAAATTCGACAATCCGCAGCATACCCCGGAAACCATCGCCAAGGTCGATCTCGAATTCCACCTCGCCGTGGCGCACATGTCAGGCAATCCGTTCATGCGTTCGGCAAGCGGGCTGATCGAGGCCGCCCTTGCGATCTCATTCCAGCTTTCATCCCCGGCCTCGTCGCCCGGAACCATCGCCGAGATCGCCGCAAACCATCTGCGGATCGTGCACGCCATCGCCGCCCGTGATGCGGACGCCGCCGTGAAAGCCATGCGCCATGTAATCGAGGTCGGCAAGGACCGGACGCGAAAGGCAATCAAGACGCCTTGAAGGCGAAAAGCCTATCGACATCCCTTCTGTCACCCCGGGCCTGATGCCGGCATGACGGAGGGGGTGGCTTTTCATCATAAAATTCGGACCCGCACGGATGCGGGCCCTTTTTCTTCCGGCAAGTATCTTACCCCTGCGACGCTTCAATCTGCGGCACCACGCCACGGCGCGATGCCATGAGTGATGCGCCGAGGAGTGCTGCAATGCTGACGAAAACGAAGACCATCGTCGCACCCTGAAGGTCGATCAGCAGTCCGCCCAGAACAGCGCCGCTGGAAATGGCGATCTGGAAGGTGGTGAGCAGCAACGCGCCTGCACTTTCGGCCTCGTCTGAGGCGACGCGGGTGATGAAGCTCTGCACGCTGACAGGAAGCGCACCGAAGGCGAAACCCCAGGAGGCAATGGCAAAGCCAGCGACAACGGGAGATGCACCGGCAATCACCAGCACGGAAGCGGATGCGGCAATCAGGGTGGCGGCAAACGTCACGGCCCATGCCGTGTTCTTCTCAGCGAGGAAGCCGCCGAAGAGATTACCGAAAAAACCGCCCACGCCGTAAGCCAGAAGAACGAGCGAGATTGCTTCGACGCCAAGCTGCGGCACGTCTTCGAGGAAGGGGCGAACATAGGTGAAGCCGGCGAAGTGGCCCGCGACGATGAATAGCGTCGTCAGAAGGCCGATCCTGACCTGCGGGCGCTGCAATAGCCGGAACATGGTGGACAGGCCGGGCGCACCGGCCGGCGGCAGCGAGGGAACGGTGAGCAACTGCACGACAAGTGCGATGACACCCAGCACGCCGGCGACGGCAAAGGCCGCACGCCAGCCAAGCGTCGCGCCGATCCACGCTCCGACAGGGGCTGCGCAAACGGTGGCAACCGAAACGCCGGTTAGGATGATGGCCATGGCGCGCGGCATCTTATCCAGCGGAACAAGCCTTAGCGCCAGCGCCGCCGACATGGCCCAAAAGCCGCCAAGGCCGATGCCGAGCAAAACGCGCGATGTAAACAGCATGAAAAGACCGTTGGCAAAAGCGGCCAATGTGCTGGAAATGATCAGCAACGTCGTGAGGCCAAGCAGGGTCCACCGGCGATCAATGCTGCGCGTGCCGATGACGACGCCGGGACCGGCAACCGCTGCGACCAGTGCCGTGACGGTGATGGATTGGCCGGCAATGCCGGAGCTGATGGAAAGATCGGTCGACAGTGGCGTCAGAAGGCTGACCGGCAGGAATTCCGCCGTTACCAGCCCGAAGACACCGAGCGAAAGCGAAACCACCGCCGCCCACTTCGCATCCGGCTCTTGTCTGTGTGGCGCATATTCAAGTTCGTTGATTGTTCGGTTATTCATGAAAATCTCCTGATGCGCATTCTGGGAACGAGCCCTGAAACGGAATGGCAAAACGATGAAGCCGGTGGGAGCCCGGTGCGTCGCCTCACAAATCGATGGTCGTAAGCTACGCGTGACAGCTCGGCGTTTCCATGCTAAAAAATCCGCATTCCTTAACCAAACGTCCGAATTTGTGAGTTGCCATGAATGATGCACTGACGGAAATGCTGCGTGGTCTGCGGCTTGACGGCGTGGAATATGGCCGCTGCCGCATGGCAACGCCCTGGGCGACGGCCTTTCCCGAGCAGGAGGCGGCGCGGTTTCATTTTATTGGCGTGGGCCAGGCAAAATTACGCAAACCTTCCGGAGAATGGCTGACGCTTACGTGCGGCGATGCAGTGCTTCTTCCCCGTGGCCACGCCCATGTGCTGGGCAGCGGCGAGGATGTGACACCCGCCCTCTTCGACCGGTTCGGTAAAAAGGAAGTATGTCAGGGCATTTTCGACATGGAATGTGCCGGTGCCGGCGGCGACACGGTAGCCTTTACCGCCTCGATGCGTTTCAACATGGATAATCTGCATCCGCTTTTGCAACTGATGCCGGATGTGATGCTGACCAGCGATCTCGCCAAAAGCGATCCGGCCATTCCGCATCTCCTGGAAGCCATGGCGCGCGAAGTGGAACTGAACCGTGTTGGTGCCGGTGGCATTCTGGCGCGGCTTGCCGATGTCTTGACGGCAACACTGATCCGCACATGGGTAGAATATGGTTGCGGCGATTCCAGCGGCTGGCTTGCCGCCGTACGCAATCCCGAACTCGGACGGGTGCTTGCAGCGATCCACCTTACCCCCGAGAAAGACTGGAGCGTGGAAGAGCTTGCCTCCCTGATGGGCGCATCCCGCTCGAGTTTTGCAGAACGCTTCACCCGTGTGGTGGGTGAAAGCCCAGCCCGTTATGTCGTTCGCATACGCATGCATCAGGCGCGACTGTGGCTGCGCGAGGGTATGCGTGTCACGTTGGCGGCGGAAAAGCTCGGCTACGATTCCGAGGCATCCTTCAGCCGCGCCTTCAAACGCGTGATCGGCGCGCCGCCCAGCCAGTTCCGCAGGAAGGACACCTCTGGTCTGGAAGATGCGGCATAGAGCGCATCTTAGAGCACGTCCGGCTTAAACAGAATCTTTGGACGCGCTCTATCTCTTTGTTTTTACGCATTTTCTGGACGTAAAACCGCTACGCACTTTTACTGGAAATGCTCTAATGGAAATTGCGGGAAATGACCTTTATCCTCTCCACCTCATCTCCATCCTGGGTCGCAGGCGGTGGGCGTTTCCTGATGTTGCGATGATCGTCCGGCGGAATACCGTGGTGGAACTCGTCGCCGCGCCCATGCGGCAGAGGAAAGGGGTGGTTGCGCTCACCCACGCTTGCCAGCGCCTCTGACAGATCGGTCAGCCGGTGGGCGACCAGATGCACCACCTCGCCTTCCCGTTGGATCTTGCCGTAAATGCCGACCATACCGGCGGAAAGCACCACGCGCCGGTATTTTTCGAAGGTCTTTACCCACAGAACCGCATTGGCAATACCCGTCTCATCCTCCAGAGTCATGAAGATCACTCCCTTTGCCGAGCCTGGGCGCTGGCGCACCAGAACCAGCCCCGCCGTTTCCAGCCTCGTGCCATCACGGACGCGCACCGCCTCCGCGCAGCTGACGATGCGCCGGCGGGAAAGATCGCGCCGCAGGAAGGACATGGGGTGTTCGCGCAGGGTCAGCCCCACATGGCCATAATCCTGCACCACCTCGCCGCCATCAGTCATGGGCCGCAGCGCGACGGAGGGTTCGGAAAGCTCATCCACCACAGCGTTTTCCCGGCTGGCAGCGGCAGCAAAAAGCGGCAGCGGCTCATCCCGCAACGCCTTGATGGCCCACAGCGCCTCGCGTCTGGAAAGCGACAGCGACGGCAGAAAGGCATCGGCTTCGGCGAGACAGACTAGGGCAGCGGCGGGAACACCTGCCCTCCGCCAGAGATCGTCCACGGAAACGAAATCGCGATCCTGACGGCAGGCGACGATTTTTGCTGCATGATCGTTGGAAAGCCCCTTTACCATGCGCAGGCCAAGCCGCACGGCGTAGCGCTCTTTACCATTCGCATTCTTCTTGCCCGTGGGCTCCAGCGTGCAATCAAACCGGCTGTTGTTGACGCAAACCGGGCGCACCTCCACGCCATGATCGCGCGCATCACGCACAATCTGCGCCGGGGCGTAAAACCCCATTGGCTGCGAATTGAGAAGCGCCGTACAGAAAATATCGGGATGATGGCATTTCAGCCATGAGGAGGCATAGGCGATCAGCGCGAAGGAGGCGGCATGGCTTTCTGGAAAACCATAACTGCCGAACCCTTCCAGCTGCTTGAAGATGCGTTCGGCGAATTCTTGCTCATAACCACGATCCACCATGCCATCGATCATATCCTGACGGAATTTGGAGATGGTGCCGACATTCTTGAAGGTCGCCATGGCGCGACGCAACTGATCCGCCTTACCGGGTGAAAAACCGGCGCATTCGATGGCGACGCGCATCGCCTGCTCCTGAAACAGCGGTACACCCAGCGTTTTGCCCAGCACGCCTCTCAGCTCCTCTTTGGGATAATGTTCTTCTTCTTTTTTGTCACGGCGACGAAGATAGGGGTGCACCATATCGCCCTGAATGGGACCGGGACGAACGATGGCGACCTGAATGACGAGATCGTAAAATATCTTTGGCTTCAACCGCGGCAGCATGGACATCTGCGCCCGGCTTTCAATCTGGAAGGTACCCAGCGTGTCGGCTTTCTGGATCATGGCATAGGTAGGGTCATCATCCTGTGGGACAGTGGCGAGATCGTATTTAACGCCCGTGCGCTCCTCCAGCATGTTGAAACCGCGTCTCATGCAGGAGAGCATGCCGAGCGCCAGGCAATCCATCTTCATGAATTTGACGATATCTATGTCATCTTTGTCCCATTCGATGATCTGCCGGTCGTCCATGGCGGCGGGTTCGATCGGCACCAACTCGTCCAGCCGGTCATGGGTCAGAACGAAGCCGCCCGGATGCTGGCTGTGATGGCGCGGTGTGCCGACAAGCTGGTTGGCCAGCTCGAAGGCGAGCTTCAGGCGGCGGTCCTCCATATTGAGGTTCAGTTCCTGCACCTGTTTTTCGCCCACCCCTTCGCTCCAGCGCCAGACCTGCGAGGACAGAAGTTTGGTCAAATCTTCCGGCAGGCCCAGAACCTTGCCGACATCGCGCAGCGCCCCGCGCCCGCGATAACGGGTGACGACCGAGCACAGCGCGGCCTTGTCGCGACCATAAGTGTTATAAACCCACTGGATGACCTCCTCGCGCCTTTGATGCTCAAAATCCACGTCGATATCTGGCGGCTCGCGCCGTTCTTCCGAAACGAAACGTTCGAACAGGAGATCAACCTTGAGAGGATCGATGGCGGTGATACCGAGCACATAACATACCACCGAATTGGCGGCTGAGCCGCGCCCCTGACAGAGAATATTTTCCCCCCGTGCAAATTGGACGATGGCATTTACTGTCAGAAAATAGGGTGCATATTCCAGCCTGCCGATAAGCCCCAACTCATGATGCAGTGCCTTTTCGACCTTCTCCGGCAGACCATCCGGATAACGCCCCGGCGCCGCTTCCCAGACGAGCTTTTCCAACGCCTGTTGCGCCGTCAGCCCCGGCAGGCTGCGCTCTTCAGGATATTGATAGACCAGCTCCTTCAGCGAAAAGGTGCAACGCTTCGCGATTTCGAGGCTGCGGGCCAGTGCTTCCGGGTAGCGGGCAAACAGCCGGTGCATTTCCTGAGGCGGCTTCATATAGCGGTCGGCATGCCGCTCGCGCCGGAAACCCGCCTCGTCAATGGTGCAATTGTGCCGGATGCAGGTAACGACATCCTGCAGCATGCGACGCTCGGGCACATGAAACAGCACGTCATTGGTAACAACAGTCGGCACATCAGCGGCTGCAGCCATATTCGACAATTCGAAAAGCCGCATCTGGTCGTTGGGTCGTCTTCGCAGGCTCAGCGCCATATAGGCCCGGTCAGCAAAAGCGGCTTTCAACCGGCGCAGGCGAAGCGCGCAGAGATCGTCAGCCAGATCGGCGAGCAGCACCACGATAAGGCCTTCGCCATAAGCTACGAGATCGTCCCATGTGAGCCGACACTTACCCTTGCCACCCCTCTTCTTGCCGACGGAAAGCAGCCGGCAAAGCCGCCCGTAAGCCGGGCGATCCATGGGATAGACAAGCACGGAAAGATCGTCATCCAGATCGAGCCGGCAGCCGATGACGAGCCGGATGCCATGATTATCGGCCGCTTCATAAGCGCGGGGAATGGCCGCAAGGCTATTGCGATCGACGATGCCGAGTGCCTCGATACCGAGATTTTTTGCCTGTTCGAACAGTTCATCACAGGAACTTGCACCGCGCAGGAAGGAGAAATGCGTGGTCACCTGAAGCTCGGCATAGCGCAGCGTGCTCATGCGAAGACCCCATGGATGAACCAGCCCTGCGAGCCCGTCTCGGTATGTTCGCCATCACCGGAGCGGAAAATCCAGAAGCGCTCGCCGCTTTCGTTTTCGACAGTGAAATAATCGCGCACGGCGGCCTTTTCGCGGTCGCGTTTCCACCATTCGCCAAACACCCGTTCCGGCCCATCAGCGCGCCGCACATTATGGCGCACGCCTTTCCAGATGAAATAACGCGGCGGATGATCCGGAAGCAGCGCCAGAGTTTCGATGGGTTCCGGCCTTGCAAAAATCCTGACCGGGCGCGGCCAGTGGCAAGGCCAGCCGAGGGTATCCTCAGGTGCCAGCGCCGAAACGCTGGCAAGAGAACGTTCCGGCACGTCGCTTGCCACCGCCGCATAACGATAGACCCTGTGGCCGCGATTGAGGATGACATCGACCGTATCGGCGATTTCCGCACGCCCTTCCTCCAGAAGCGAGGACCGGGCCTGCGCGGCGACAAGCGGCTCGGCATGGGTGGCGGTCAGCACCATCATCTCGATGCCGAAACCGGGATCGATGGTGTCGATCCGGTCGGTCAGAAGCCGGACAAGCTGTTTGACATCACGCACCGGTCTGGAGGTGCCGGCCCGCACGGCCTGCAAGCCGCTATCCACCCGGTGCAGCACAAGATCGACGCGACGTGCGCCAAGGCCACGCTTTTCCAGCGAGACGCAAAGCTCAGCAACCAGCTTTTGCACATAGCGGGCAATTGTCTCCGCCGCCGCGATCGGCTCGGGAAAGGCGCGGCGCACCTCCACCAGTTCGGCAATGCGCACCGGCTCGATAGGTTCGCCAGTCTCGCCAAAAGCCTGAGTGAGCCGCCTGACCACTTCCGGGCCGAAACGCAGGGTCAACGGCGCCCGTGGAGCCTCGGCAAGTTCGCCTATGGTGCGAAAACCGAGCACCTTCAATCCGGAAACGATACGCTCCTCCAGCCTGAGCGCCGCCATAGGCAGCCCGCTGATCGCCGCCCGCTGCCCGCCCGGCGATACGATGCTGATCTCCTTACGGCCAAACCGGGCAAGCGCATGGGCCGCCCCCCAGCTATCGGCAATAGCAGCGCGGGCGGCGAAGCCTGCGGCATGCAGGCGGTTCACCATGCCGCTCAACATCAGCGTCTCATTGCCGTGCAGATGGTCCGCACCTGCCGTATCCAGCACCAGCCCATCAGGCGGATCTGCGGCGACGATCGGGGCATAGATACGCAGGAAATGAAAAGCGAGCTGTTGCAGGGCGCGGGCATCCGCCGCCGCATCCAGATCCTCGACAACGAGACCCGGCACCAAAGCCTGCGCCTTGCTGACGGGTGTACCGGGCCGGATGCCCACCGCCTTTGCTGCCTTGTCCAGTGCCAGCACGAGGCGGCGGCTTCCCTGACGGCCGATCATGACCAGCGGCTTTTCAACCGGCGGCGCGTTCTGCCCCGAAAGACGCCGGTAGCGATCCGTCGGCCATGTCGGCAGGTAAAGCGAGACGACCCTTTGCATCACAGGCTTCCACTTCAAATGCAGCGCTTTCGCCGCCGCGACATCGCAAAAGTTCCAGAAACCAGCGTGGCCTGCCCACCCCCGGCACCGGCAGGGGCGAAGATGGCCGGACAGAGACACGCCAGCGGGTGACAGCGGCCGTCGGCTCGCCAAACAACGCCGCATCGGCCGGGCGCCGGAAGCGGCGGATGGCGATGCCGGTGACACCAGAGGTTTCCGCCGCCAGTTGCAACCGTCGCGAGGCATTCATCGGCAACTTCGCAAGCTCGCCCATCACGGCGCCAAAACCGTTGCAGCGCAAGCCTTCCTCGAAACAGTCGAGCACGCCTTTCTCATCGCGGCATTCGACGATGATGACCCGGTTCTGCGACAGGCCCGCCTGCGTCAATCCCGGCATGAACAGATCCCTGCGGGTGACACACCATAAGACCTTGCCGGACAGCCTTGCTGCCACACCGGCCGCAAAAAGCGCCGCTGCCGCACCATCGGCGGCGCCATTGCCGCCGCCGCTCACCTCATGCAGGCAACCGAGCTTCAGCCCGCCTCCAGGCAAATGGTGATCGATGGCATCCACGCCAAAAGGCAAGGCCTCGTGCAGGCGGTGAGGACCGCCACCGATCCTTTCCAGCCTTTCACGCAGCTCTTCGACAACGAGCAACTGTTCCGCGCGCTTTTGCATGGCATGACAGGTTTCAATTCCGGTTTTTCAGTTCTATTGTTCCTGTTTTGTTCTTATTTCAGCAAAGAGTCAAGCAATGCTGTGCGGCTCTTCAACAGGTTTGCGCGGGAAGAGAGGGATTATGGCCTTGCGGCCATGTGTACCACCGTTAAAACGGATTATCCGGTCGGCCTCTCCCTTTTTGCGGATAATTGACGCGCCGGACATCAGGGTTTGGAGGAAACCGCCGATGATCGCCAGCATTCTGATTGCCGTGGTTGCGGCCATCCATGTTTACATCACCATTCTGGAAATGCTGCTGTGGGAAAAGCCGGCCGGCCGCAAGGCCTTCGGCCTCTCTGCGGATTTTGCGCGACAGACGAAGGTGCTTGCCGCCAATCAGGGGCTTTACAATGGTTTTCTGGCAGCCGGATTGATCTATGGGCTCACGCAGGGCGATGAAGGACTGAGTTTCAAGGTCTTCTTCCTCACCTGTGTCCTGGTAGCCGGCATTTTCGGCGCCATTACCGCCAATATGAAAATCCTGTTCATTCAGGCTTTGCCGGCATTGTTTGCGCTCGGCTTCCTCTGGATCGGAGTATGAACCTATGACCGCATGGAACGATCTCCGCGCAAAAGACGCCCTCAACCGCATATTTATGGCGGCAGTGGCGAGTGCAGATCCCGCAAAGGTGCTGCAACATCATCTTCCTTACCCGCCCAAGGGCAGGTGTGTGGTGGTCGGCGCGGGCAAGGCCTCGGCTGCCATGGCCGCAGCGCTTGATAAGGCCTGGGCGGATGTGAACCTCTCCGGTATCGTCGTAACACGTTACGGTCATGCCGTTCCGGCCGGGCGCATCGAAATCATCGAGGCCTCCCATCCCGTGCCCGACGACATGAGTGCGGAAGCGGCAAGACGCATTCTTGCCGCCGTTGAAGGGCTGACCGCAGACGACATGGTGATCGCGCTAATTTCCGGCGGCGGTTCGGCACTGATGGTCGCACCTGCCGAAGGCATGACGCTTGCGGACAAGATGGCCGTCAACCGCGCGCTTCTCGCCAGCGGTGCGACGATTTCCGAGATGAATGCCGTGCGCAAGCACCTCTCCCGCATAAAGGGCGGACGACTGGCGCTGGCCGCCAAACCGGCCAGAGTGGTTTCGCTGTTGATTTCAGACGTACCGGGCGACGATCCCTCCGAAATCGCTTCCGGCCCCACGGTTGCCGATCCGAGCGATATCAACAATGTGCGGGAAATCGTCTCCCGTTATGCGCTCGATCTTCCCGAGAATGTGCGCAAAGTGCTGGAAAAGGGCGAGGAAACGCCGAAGACAGGCGATATAGAAGAGGACATCAGGCTGATCGCGACACCCTCGCTCGCCCTACAGGCGGCGGCGGACGAGGCGGTGAGGCTTGGCCTTACGCCGCTCATCCTCGGGGATTCGCTGGAGGGCGAGTCAAAGGATGTCGGCGCGGTGATGGCGGGTATCGCCCTCTCCGCCAGCCGCAAGGGCCTGCCAGTCAAAGGCCCGGCCGTGCTGCTTTCCGGCGGAGAAACCACGGTGACGATCGGCAAAGGGCTGGCCGGCAAGGGTGGGCGCAACACGGAATTTCTGCTGAGCCTTGCACTGACGCTGAAGGGTGCAGACGGTATCTGGGCCATTGCCGGCGATAGCGACGGCATAGACGGCGTTGAGGATGCGGCAGGCGCACTGGTGACGCCCGATACGCTTGCGCGTATGCGCAACGCCGGTGCCGATCCGCGCCAGTCGCTGGTGGGACACGACAGCTACACCGCCTTCAAGGCGGTTGGCGACCTTGTCGTTACCGGTCCGACGCTGACGAATGTGAATGATATCAGGGCGATTTTGATCGGGTGAAAGCAGGAGAGTTCGAGCCTGTTATGGCCTTGCGGTGCGCCTCGTTGAAGGTGGCTGTTTTGACTATACCGTCGGACAGGTATAATCTGGTGGCCTGTCTTTTGGAGCCTCAGCCATGCGTTTTGGAGTGCTCGTAATTGGTCTAGCCCTGGCCCTGATCCCCACCTTGGCGGATGCCCACAATTGCAAATGCCGAAATCGCGGTGTCATGTTCGAACTCGGCCAGACATCCTGCCTGAGGGTCGATGGCGGCTCCTATCTCGCGCGCTGCGAAATGAAACTCAACGTCTCATCCTGGACGAGAATACAGGACGGTTGCCCCGTGACTGAACGAATGCAGCAGCAGATGACACGCGCAAATTGATCACGTCTTCAGGTGGGTCGTGAGGGGAAGCAGGCAGAGATATGCCGAGAGCTTGCCCCCTCATCCGGCCCTTCTCCCCCCAAGGGAGAAGAAATGCGCCGCGACGCCATGTCGATCTTACAGCTTCACCCAGCCGCCATTCTTTTTACCGGATTCGATGCAGGCGGTGACAAAAGCAACGCCTTTGACACCGTCATCGACGGTCGGATAGGTGACCGCCTTGTCGAGCTCCGAACCGGTGCGGCGGGCTTCGATGGCGTGTGCCGCTTCGGTATAGATGGTCGCGAAGGCTTCGAGATATCCTTCCGGATGGCCCGAGGGAATGCGCGTGACACGCGCGGCCGCGGCACCGGCGCCAGCACCGCCGCGGGTGATGAGCTGTTTCGGCTCGCCAAGCTTCGTGAACCAGAGATAGTTCGGATCAGCCTGCGTCCACTCGATGCCTGCCTTGTCGCCGTAAACGCGGACCTTCAGCCCGTTTTCATGCCCGACAGCCACCTGGCTGCACCAAAGCAGGCCCTTGGCTGGTTGCTTGCCGTCCTTTGGCTTGAAGCGCAGCATCACATGCGCATTGTCGTCCAGACGGCGACCTTCCACGAAGGTATGTACATCCGCTGCCAGTTCATCGGCTTCCAGACCGGAAATGAAGCAGCCGAGATTATAGGCATGGGTGCCGATATCCCCTGTGGAGCCGCCGACACCGGATTGCGCCGGATCGGTGCGCCAGACGGCCTGTTTCGCACCGGTCTGCTCCAACGGCTCAGCCAGCCAATCCTGCGGATATTCCATCTGCACCAGACGGATGTTCCCGAGCGCACCGGTTTCCACCAGTTCACGCGCATGCCGCACCATAGGATAACCGGTGTAGTTATGGGTGAGGATGAATAGTGCGTCCGCCTTGTCCGCCACGTCCTTCAGCTTTTTGGCATCTTCCAGATTGGAGGTCAGCGGCTTGTCGCAGATGACATGGATGCCGCGTTCCAGAAACGCCTTCGCCGCAGGATAATGTACGTGGTTGGGCGTGACGATCGCTACCGCCTCGATACCATCCTCGCGAAGCGCTTCCTTCTCTGCCATTTCTTCGAATGACCCATAGCAACGCTCTGGAGCAAGCCCGAGTTCGCGGCCGGAGGCGAGGGATTTTTCCGGTGTCGAGGACAAGGCCCCGGCCACGAGATCGAAGCGGTTGTCGAGCCGCGCGGCCATGCGGTGAACGCCGCCGATAAATGCACCCGAACCGCCACCCACCATGCCCAGGCGAATCCGCGTGTTCGCCTTGTCGGTTGTCTTTCCTTCAATAGCCATAATGTCTCCTCGGCATTTTCTAAGCGCATTCCCACACGGAAAACGGCTTCACACTTTTCCTGGAAATGCTTTTAAAGCCCAAGCATGCGCCGGTTGGCCGCATCATCGGTGCCGGCAGATGCGAAATCATCAAAGGCTTTTTCCGTGACGCGGATGATATGGTGCTTGACGAACTCGGCCCCTTCCCGGGCACCGTCTTCAGGATGTTTCAGCGCGCATTCCCATTCAACCACTGCCCATCCGTCGAAATCATTGGCAGCCATTTTCGAGAATACCGCACCGAAATCCACCTGCCCGTCACCCAGCGAGCGGAAGCGGCCCGCACGGTTGACCCAACCCTGATAACCGCCATACACGCCCTGGCGGCCGGTCGGATTGAACTCAGCGTCCTTGACGTGGAACATCTTGATACGGTCTTTGTAGATGTCGATATTGTCAAGATAATCAAGGCATTGCAGCACATAATGCGACGGGTCGTAGAGCATGTTGGCGCGCTTGTGGTTCTTCACACGCTCCAGGAACATCTCGAAAGTCACGCCATCATGCAGATCTTCGCCGGGATGGATTTCGTAGCAGACATCCACGCCCTGCTCATCGGCATAATCAAGGATCGGCGTCCAGCGTCTTGCCAGCTCGTCAAAGGCGGTTTCCACCAGACCGGCCGGGCGCTGCGGCCACGGATAGATGAAGGGCCAGGCAAGAGCGCCCGAAAAGGTCGCATGTGCGTTGATGCCGAGATTTCTCGAAGCCTTCAGGGCAAGCTTCACCTGTTCCACCGCCCATTGCTGGCGAGCCTTCGGATTGCCGCGCACTTCAGGTGCTGCAAAACCATCGAAGGCTTCGTCATAGGCGGGGTGAACGGCAACCAGCTGGCCCTGCAAATGGGTGGAAAGCTCGGTTACCTCGACGCCGTTCTGGCGGGCGACACCCGCAAATTCATCGCAATAATCCTTGGATTCGGCGGCCTTTTTCAGATCGATCAACTGCCCGGCCCAGGTGGGAACCTGCACGCCGGCATAACCCTTTTCTGCCGCCCATTTGGTAATGCCGTCCCATGTATTGAAAGGCGCAGCATCACCGGCAAACTGACCGAGAAAAAGACCCGGTCCCTTGATCGTTTTCATAAAAATCTCCTCCTGTATCGATACAGTTTAGCGGTAAAACCGCTTTGGCTCCCAATTTGCCAAGCTAACCGCTCATAATTTTCAGACAAGCCCCAAATGCCGGGGAGCGAGAGAATTTCGTTATTCCACTAAAAAACGAAACACGTCTAAAGCGCCAGACCGCTTGCCCTGTCGAATACATGCACACGCTCGTGATGCACGGTGGCGGCAAAGGGGGTGTTGACCTTGACCAGTTGCTCGCCATCCACCACCGCCGTAACCTGATCGCCCGCCAGTTCGAAGACCACATGCGTCTGCGCGCCTGTCGGCTCGACCAACACCGTCCTGCCGGACAGCGAAATATCGCCGCCGACGGTCGAACCGATATGTTCCGGTCTCAACCCAATCGTCACCGACTGGCCGCGCTTGACATTTCTTGAGGCGGCAATGCGGATCGCCGTCCCGTCCTTCAGCCGGGCGGCAGGTTGATCGCCCTCGCCGTCGACCACGCCTTCGATGAGGTTCATGGCCGGCGAGCCGATGAAGGCGGCAACGAAGAGATTGGCAGGTGTCTTGTAAAGTTCGAGCGGCGTGCCCTGCTGCTCTATACGGCCGTGATTGAGCACCACCACCCGGTCGGCCAGCGTCATTGCCTCGATCTGATCATGGGTGACGTAGATGGAGGTCGTACCTACTTTCTGATGCAGAGCCTTGATTTCGCTACGCATCTGCACGCGCAGCTTGGCATCCAGATTGGACAGCGGCTCATCGAACAGGAAGACGGCCGGGTTGCGCACCACGGCGCGGCCCATGGCGACGCGCTGGCGCTGGCCACCAGAAAGCTGCGAGGGCTTGCGGTCCAGAAGCTTGCCGAGATCGAGCATGCGTGCGGCTTCCGCCACGCGCTCATCGATGACGTTTTTCGGCTGCCCGGCAAGCTTCAGGTTGAAGCCCATGTTTTCGGCGACCGTCATATGCGGATAAAGCGCATAGGACTGGAATACCATGGCGATATTGCGCTCGCGCGGCGTCATGGAATTGACGACGGTGCCGCCAATGAGGATATCCCCATCGGTGATTTCCTCCAGCCCGGCGATCATGCGCAGCAGGGTAGATTTGCCGCAGCCCGAAGGCCCGACCAGCGCAATGAATTCGCCATCGGTTATATCGAGCGAGATGCCGTGAATGACATCGAGCGAGGCATAGGACTTGCGGATATCCCTAAGTTCGACGGAAGCCATGTTTTGCTCCTTTCAAGTCACGATTTGACGGCACCGGCCGTCAGGCCCGCGATGATGTGTTTCTGTGCGAGGAAGAAGACGATGACGGTCGGCAGGATCGTCAGCGTGATGAAGGCGAGCACGAGCTGCCATTCCGTGCCGAATTCGCCGCGATAGACCATGATGCCGAGTGGCCAGGGATATTTCGATTCCGAGTTCAGCATGATCAGCGGCAGAATGTAGCTGTTCCAGCTGCCGACGAAGGAAACGATCCCCACCGTCGCCACGATGGGTCGTGAGAGCGGCATCGAAATGTGCCAGAAGAAGCGCAGATAGCCGCAACCATCCACAAAAGCGGCCTGAAACAACTCTTCCGGCAGATTGCGAAAGTAATTGCGAAACAGAAGGATGCTCATGCCGAGCCCGAAAGCCACCTGCGGCAGAACCACGCCCCAATAGGTATCGAGCAGACCGAGATCGCGGATGCGGATGAACAGCGGCAGGATGGCGGTCGCCGCCGGGAACATCAGTCCCAGCAGGAAGTAATTCAGCAGGAAAGACGAGCCGAAGAACTTCACATGCGCAAAGGTGAAGGCGGCCATGGCAGAGACGGTCAGCGTCAAAAAGACCGTCAACAGCGCAATCACCAGCGAATTGAATATCTGCAGCCAGTAGCGTTTGCCAAAGAGGATATCGCCGTAATTGGCCCATTGCCACTCGGCTGGCAAGCCGAACGGGTTGACGCGCAGATCCCCCAGCGTCTTGAAGCCGCCAAGCGCCGTCGTCAGAAGCGGGATGAGCACGATGGCCGCGATCAGGCTCAGCGATATATAAAGATAGAGCTTTGTTTGCAGCGGCATGCGGACGGAAGTGGATGGTTCAGTCATGGCGCATGAAAATCCTTTTGTAACCGAAGGCGAGCGTCACGCAGATAACGAAGAGAACGACACCCACCGCGCTGCCAAGCCCCACCTGCATGCGCATGACGCCGTAGGTGTAGAGAAAGGTGACCATGGTTTGCGTGGAGTTGGACGGACCGCCGCCGGTGAGCGGCATGATCATGTCGAACAGCTGTAGCGAGCCGATCACCGCAAAAAAGACGGACAGGCGCACCGTTGAGCCGAGCATCGGCAAGGTGACGTATCGGAACTTCTGCCAGCCGGAGGCGCCGTCGATTTCGGCAGCTTCCAGCACGTTTTTGTCGACGGATTGAAGGCCGGCGATGAACAACATCATGTGGAAACCGAAATACTTCCAGACGATGACGCCAAGCACGGCGTAGATCGCCACATCCTTGTCGGCCAGCACGTAAGGATTGGCGAAGCCGAAGAAATTGGAGATGGCAGCGAAAAGGCCGTAATCGCCATCATAAACGAAGCGCCAGATCAGGCCGGCCGCGACATCCGCAAGGACATAGGGCAGGAAGAAAACCAGCCGAAAGGCAACGACGCCCGGAAGGCGGTGCGCCAGCATCATGGCAAGCCAGATCGCCAGCGGGATCTGGATCAGCACGGAAATCAGGATGATGAGGCCGTTATTGAGCAGAGCCTGCGAAAAGGCGGCATTGCCGAACAGGACCTGGAAATTCTTCAAGCCCACGAAATCGGTCGGCGTGCCGTAACCGTTCCAGCGGTAAAGGCTGTACCATGCTGCCTCGCCCATGGGCAGGATGACAAACAGGGTAAAGAGCAGCAATGCGGGCGGAAGGAAGACCAGCAGGGTCAGCGCACGGTCATGCGCGACCGAGCTTTGCTTGCGCTTCGTCTTCGACGCGCCGCGCGCCGGTATGGACGCAGAAGTCATGGAAATATCCGTCATCTCTATCCGCTTTCATTCAGGCAGATACTGCGGCGCCGCGTCCCGCGCGGCGCCGTCATGGAACCGAAATCAGCGAAGCTCGAAAGCATCCTGAATTTGCTTGGCGCCTTCTTCGGCGCTCATCTGGCCGGAAACGATTTCGACGGAGACATCGTTGACCACGCGGCCAACGGCAGCGCCCAGTGTCTGGTCGAAGAAGTTCTGGTGCCAGGTAGAGCTTGCAAGCTGCTTGGCCGAATCCGCCAGCAGCGGGTTCTTGACCGCTCCATCCGCACCCGTCGCAACCGGCAGGATCATGCCCGCAGCCGCCATCTTTTCTTCACTTTCCTTGCTGGTCAGGAAGGCCGCGAAATCGATCGCTTCCTTGGAAGCGTTTTTCGTAACTGCCCAACCATTCAGACCGCCCAGCGTGTCAGTGACTTTGCCAGCACCACCTTCGACGGCGGGAAAGGCGAAGCGACCGATATTGTCTGCCGCAAGGCCTTTGCCGTCACCGGCATTCTTGCGCTGGTTGGCTTCAGTATTGTCAAAGCCGAGGATCATCGCGGCCTTGCCATCACCGAAGACGCCGAGCGCCTGGGGCCAGGTAGAGCCGAGATAGCCGGGCTGGAAGGGTTCGAGCTTGCCGAACTCGGCCAGTTGCTCGCCCGCCTTGATGATGGAGGGAACCATGAAGCCTTCACCCTCGCCCTTGCGGGCGGCGTCGAACACGGTCTGTCCGCCATTGCGCATGACGAGATAGCTCCAGTAGAAATGGATCGGCCATTTTTCACCGCCACCACCGGCAATCGGAACGATGCCCGCTGCCTTGATTTTCTTGACGGTGGCGCCGAGATCGTCCCAGGTCTTGATGTCTTCCGCCTTTACGCCCGCCTTGGCAAACAGCTCCTTGTTATAAAAGAAACTGACGAGGCTGACGCGGTAAGGCACGGCCCAGACCTTGCCGTCAAACGACAGACCATCGATTGCGGCCGCGCTATAGGCTTGGCGCAGCTTGCCACCATCGGCGTCGAAAACTTCCGTCAGGTCCTTCAGCGCACCGGTTTTGGACTGTTCTTCAAGAACACCGCCACCCCAGCTATAAAAGAAATCGGGAACGTCGTTGGACTGCAGCAGGGTAGGCAATTTTGCCTTGAACGCCTCGTTTTCCAGAAACTGCAGTTGCACGTCCACGTCAGGATGTTTGGCCTCATAGTCCTTGGCAATCTCCTCCCAGACGGCCACGGATTTCGGGTCCAGCTCCACATGCATCCATTTAACGACCGTTGCGGCCGAGGCGCTTGCGGCGCCGAGCATGAGAGCAATGCTTGTCGTTGTGGCAAAGCCTATCAGCCTGCCGCTCAGGCTTGCGCCTGCGTGCCTAATCGTCATGATCGTGATCCTCCCTCGGGGATTTCCTCATTTATTCCCCAATGCGGATTAATTCACCTTAGCATTCGCTTATTGTCAAGGCGCCATGCTGATTTTTTGAGCGAACGGCTTGACACACCCCTCCCTCACACCGTTATTTAATCCGCAATCCGACATAAATTGGTTTTCGAACCGGCATTGATCGCAGCAGGACCCCATGAAGACCGCAGACCCAGAACTGATGCGCGCGATCAACCGGCTAAGCGTGCTGGACAGCATCCGCCGCCACGGACCGATCTCCCGGGTGGAAATCAGCGAAAGAACGCAGCTTTCCACCACCACCGTATCCGCGATCACCGCATCGCTGCTCGATGACGGGCTTATCCTTACCCGCCATATCGGCGATATCCGCACGGAGGGCGCCCGCGGCAGGCCGCGGGTGATGCTGGAGCTGAACCCGGATGCGGCCCGCGTGGTGGGCGCCAAGATTGCGGCAAGCCGCATGGTCTTCGTCGTCACCGATTTTTGCGGCAACGTGCTGTCCACCCTCGCCCTGCCGATCCGTGTAGACCGCCAACCGATCGGCGTCATTGCCGATCTGGTGGAAGACGGGGTGCGGCGTTGCGTGGTCGATGCCGGACTGTCGCTGGAAGATGTGGACATGGTCTGCCTTGGCCTGCCAGGCGTCATCGAACATCGCACCGGCAGGATCCGCAGCAGCCCTATCCTGCGGGAAGTAAACGTCGATTTTGCCGAGGAAATGACCTCACGGCTGAATTCCCCCACCATCATCGAAAGCGACGCCCACGCCATCACGCTTGCCCATCACTGGTTCGGACATGCGCGCGATCTGGAGGACATGGTGCTGATCTCGCTCGAGCAGACACTTGGGCTTGGCGTGATGCATCAAAACCAGCTGTTTCGTGGTGCAGGCGGCCTCAGCCACAATCTCGGCGACCTCGTGATCGGCCTTGCCAGTGAAGGAACCGTGCGGCTGGCGAGCCAGGCGGGCGAGAACGCCATTCTCGGTTCCCGCCCGGTGGACGGGCGTTTTGCAGAAGCTATCAGGCTTGGTCGCGGCATGCAGCATGCCCATGCGCTGATTGCGGCGGAAGACAACGATCTTATAGCGGCAGCCTTGCGCGCCGGTGCAGCTCTTGGCCTGACGCTTGCCAATATCGTCACGCTGTTTGCGCCGCCACGGGTCATCATCACCGGCTCCAGTCTCGAGCTCGGCGAGCCCTTCATTACCAGCATCCGCGACAGTTACAACGCCGCCGTGCCGCCATCGCTGGCAGGCGTCGCAGAGCTGGTTTTCGACGTTGCAAGCGACGAACTGTGGGCGCAGGGGGCGGCAGCCGTCGCACTTTACGAGCTTTACGAATCGCCATGGAACACGACAGGGCCGGCGCTCTAGCCGGCAAGGTTGAGAGTGGGCTTAGGCATTTCTGATTTACGGGAGGAAATCACATGAACAAGGTCGGTATCGGCATCATCGGCTGCGGCAACATCTCCAGCGCCTATCTCAAGGCGATGGCGTCGTTTCCCATTCTCGACATTCGCGGACTGGCGGATATGAACGAGGACGCAGCAAAAGCGCGGGCAGACGAGTTCGGCTTTCAGGCAAGAAGTATCGACGAACTTCTGTCTGACCCCTCCGTGGAAATCATCGTCAACCTGACGATTCCCAAGGCGCATGTGGAGGTGGGCCTGCGCGCACTTGAGGCGGGAAAACATGCCTATTCGGAAAAGCCGCTCGGCATCAATTTCGCGGAGGGTAAACGGCTTGCGGACGCGGCAAAGGCAAAGGGCCTGCGCATCGGTTCGGCACCGGACACTTTCCTCGGCGGCGGGCACCAGACCGCGCGCCGCCTGATAGACGAAGGCGTGCTCGGCCAGCCGGTTGGCGGAACGGCTACCTTCATGTGCCCCGGCCATGAGCGCTGGCATCCCAACCCCGCCTTTTATTACGAAGTCGGCGGCGGGCCGATGCTGGATATGGGACCCTATTACATCACCGATCTCGTCAACCTGTTCGGCCCGGTCGCCAAGGTGGCAGGTTTCGCCATCGCGCCGCGCAACGAACGCCTCATCACCAGCGAACCTAAGAATGGCGAGAAAATCCCAGTCCATGTCGCCACCCATGTTTCCGGCGTGCTGGCATTCAAGAACGGCGCGGTGGTGCAGGTGGGCATGAGCTTCGATGTGGCGGGCCACAAACATGTACCGCTGGAAATCTACGGAACGGAAGGCACATTGATCGTGCCCGACCCCAATCATTTCGGCGGTGAGGTGCAATTGCTGAAAAAGGGCGGCCAGTTCGAGCCGCAGGCACTGTCTTCGCCCTATGCTGACGGCAACTACCGCTCGATCGGCGTGGCCGACATGGCCCATGCGATCCGCGAAAACCGCCCGCACCGCGCCAATGGCGATCTTGCCTTGCACGTGCTGGAGGTCATGGAGGCCTTCCAGACGGCATCGGACAGCGGCACCACCGTTTCCATCACCACCGAGGTGGAGCGCCCTGCTCCTCTCGAAACTTCGCTGGTCGACGGCCAGCTCGGCAAATAATCCCGAGGAGGAAATAAATGCGCGAAGCACTCATCGTCTGGGGCGGCTGGAGCGGCCACGAGCCGCAGGAATGCGCCACCATCGTTAAGGACATTCTCGAAGAGGATGGTTTCAAGGTCTATGTCGAGCACAGCACGGAGGCTTTTGCCGATCCGTCCGTGCATGACCTGAGCCTTGTCGTGCCGATCGTGACAATGTCGAAGATCGAGAAGGAAGAGATCAAGAACCTCACCGCCGCCGTCGAAAACGGCGTCGGCATTGCCGGCTTTCATGGCGGTGCAGGCGACAGTTTCCGCGACTGCGTCGAATACCAGTTCATGATCGGCGGCCAATGGGTCGCCCATCCCGGTAATATCATCGACTATCACGTCAACATCACCCGCCCCGACGACCCGTTGATGGAGGGGATTTCCGATTTCCCCTACACATCGGAGCAATACTACATGCATGTCGATCCCTCCAACGAGGTGCTGGCGACGACAAAATTCACCGGCGACCACGCTTGGTGGATCGACGGTGTAGTGATGCCGGTGGTCTGGAAACGCAAATACGGCAAGGGCCGCGTCTTCTATTCGGCGCTCGGCCATCAGGCCAAGGAGTTTTCCGTGCCGCAGATGAAAACCATGTTCCGCCGCGGCGCCAACTGGGCGGCACGTTAAAGCGTGCATTGAGAGGCGGCCAAACAAGGCCGCCTTTTTCTTTATCATCAGCCCCGAATAATCTCTTCCGCAGCCATCGCCACACCCAGAACGTGGTCATCCGTGCCGTGCAGGCCTGATAGCAGCAGGCCAACGGGCATGCCCGCCTCACCCGTGCCGCAGGGAATGGAAACGCCGCAGAGATCGAAGAAGTTGCCGATCTGGGTGTTGCGCAGGGTCTTGGCATTCATTGCAAAGAAGGTCTCATCATTCTCCACAAGCGGTGCGACCTTGGCCGCGACATGAGGCAATGTCGGCGATATCAGCAGCTCATTCTTGCCAATCATGCCCGAAAAAGCCGCCGTCATGCGTTCGCGCGCCTCGATAATGGCGATGTAATCCGGCAGGGAGATATTTGCGCCCAGTCTTGCTCGCGCAACCACGCGCGGGTCCATGCGAGCCGCATCAGCACCTTCCAGCCGCGCCTTGTGCAGGGCGAAGGCTTCCGCCGTTACCAGCGCACCCTTTTCCTTGATAAGATCGAATAATTGCGAAAAGACCGGGAATGCCTGCCGCCGTACAGAAGCGCCGGCCCGGGAAAGCCGTTCCACTGCCTGCTCGAAAGCGACCGCGACGCCCTCCTCGATGCCATCGAAAAACACTGTTTCCGGCACGACGAGTGACAAGCCGGACAGAGGCGTGCGCGCCGCATCAACAGCCGCCTTGCCACGCATGGCGGCATCTACCCACACGGCGTCCTGCACAGTGCGAGTGAGCGGGCCGAGCGAATCGAGACTTTTAGCCAGCGGATAGACGCCGCGCATCGAGTAACGGCCGCGGCTCGCCTTGTACCCCACCACACCGTTGAAGGCGGCGGGAATGCGCACCGATCCGCCGGTATCCGTACCGATTGCCACCGGCACCAGACCGGCCGCAACCGCGACACCCGCGCCGGAAGAAGAGCCGCCTGGCAGCCGGTGGCCATCCGTGGAAGCGGGATTGCGCGGCGTTCCGTAATGCGGGTTGATGCCAAGGCCGGAAAACGCGAACTCGCTCATATTGGTACGGCCGATGCAGACCATCCCGGCCTCCTTCAGCGCGCTCACCACATCCGCGTCACGGGACGCAGGCGCATCATTCGAAAGCACCGTCGATCCAGCCGTGGTCACAGTGCCTTCGAGATCGAAAAGGTCCTTCCAGGCGACCGGAATACCGTCGAGCACGCCGCAGGATCGACCCTCGCGAATGCGTTTCAAGGCGCCTTCCGCCTCCGCCATGGCCCGCTCCGCCGTCAAGCCGACAAAGATCGCCCGGTCTTCCGATTTCCCGATTGCATCAAGGGTCTCTTCCGCCAAGGCGCGCGGATCAAGATGGCCGCTCTGGATGAGAATGGAAAGCTGCGCGATGTTTTTGCTCTTGTGAGCCATGATATGTTCCCTGAAACCGGCATGTTACGCACAACATGCCGTTTATCGGCAGCTTGGCAAGGTCAATCGCGGTACCCTTGCAACCATAAAGCCCGGTTGATGAGCGCGAAAAGAGGCCCCAATGCATCGTCGTATTTGGCGCCGATGTCCCATCACAAGCCATCGAATATTTCAACCTGAGGTACATATTTTCGGCGCCTTATATAAGCGGCGACTATAAAAAGACGGATTAATTCTTAATCGCATCTAAACTTTGTTGAATTATTTAGCAGACACCATTGAAATACATGCCCTATAAAAATTCCATAAAACAATCATAACGCGACATCGCGGGGGAATATCGCGAATGGAAGAGACTGCCTATCGGGGGATAGATAGACAGACTGAAACCGGTGACACGCTTCGCTCAACGACGCAGCCGGTGCCGGGCCGCTTTTCGCGGCGGCGTTCGCTCGCCAGCAAGATAACCCTGATATTTCTCGGCGGCGTGATCTTTTCCTACAGCATCGGGGCGCTCGTCGGCTGGTACATGTTCGTTGCCGCCGCCAGCGAGCAATGGCTCAACCAGGCCCGCGTCAATTCACAGATTGCCAGCGCCACCCTGCGCAGCATCTATACCTATGTCAGCGTCACCGCCGACACGGACGGACAGGTGAACGGCATCTTGACCGACAAGCCGATTGGCGACGACGCTTCCATCCTCGTTACCGGCTTCAACCCCAGCGACGTTCTCGCCCTCATCGGTGCGCAGACCAAGAATGCCGTCTGGCTTTTCCGCTACGATGAGGCCGATTCCGGATTCCGTCAAATCGCGGCGGCCTTCGACAACGCCACCGACGACGCCGAAAAACCGATTGCCACCGATCCCATCTTCTCCAGAGATGCGGTCGCCGCGCGTTTTGCCACCGGCTTTGCGACGATTGGCGATTCCAGCCATTATATCGGCCTGTTGCCGATCATCAGCACGGAAACGAAAAAGCCGATTGGCGCGGTCGCCGTCAGCATCGGCGGTTCGGACGCGCTTTATGGCGCGCAGCGCAAGCTCATCTACAATTCGCTCGTCGCCCTGATCGTTGTTCTGACCGTCACCGGCGTTCTCGTGACGCTGATTGCCAGGCATTTTCTGAAACCCGTTCCGGCGCTGGTGCAGGCGACACTCAGGATCGCCCGTGAGGAAACCGATGTCGTCACGCCGTTTCAGGATCGACGGGACGAGATCGGCGACATGGCCACCGCCATCGAAACCCTGCGGGAGGCCGTTCTGGAACGTGGACGGCTCAGGCAGATCCGCGACATGGCGCAGCAACTGGAACATATGGCCCATCACGATGCGCTGACGGGGCTTCCCAACCGCGTGCTCTTGATGAAGACGCTGGAGAACCGTCTCGAACATCTTTCCACGTCAGGCCAGCCGTTCAACGTCATGCTGCTCGATCTCGACCGCTTCAAGGCCGTCAACGATACGTTGGGACACGCGGCAGGCGACGCCCTGCTGGTGGCCGTGGCCTCGCGGATTTCCTCCGTGCTCGGTGAAAACGACATGGTGAGCAGGCTCGGCGGCGACGAATTTGCGATCATACAAGCGGTGAGCGATAATTGTCGAGAGGATGCGGGCGCGCTGGCAAAGCGCGTGGTCCATGCGGTCTCGCGCAGCTTCAGCCTCGAAGGTAGCCATATAAGCGTCGATACCAGCATCGGCATCGCCTGCGCGCCCGATCACGGCAACTCCGCCACCCAGCTTCTGCAACATGCGGACCTTGGTCTCTACCGGGCGAAATCCATGGGATGCGGCTTTTTTGTCTTTTACGAGCCTGGCATGGACATGGCGGCGCAGCACAAGCACGCGCTCGAAATAGACATGAAATCCGCGCTCGAAAACCACGAATTCGAGCTGTATTACCAGCCCGTGGTCAATCTGGAGAGCGGCCGCATTGTCGCCTACGAGGCCCTTGCCAGATGGCGGCACAGCAAGCTTGGCATCATCACGCCGGATCGCTTCATAACGCTTGCCGAAGAAAACAATTTCATCAAACCTCTGGGCGAATGGGTTTTGGCGCAGGCCTGCATGGACGCCATGACCTGGCCCAGGGATATCCGACTTGCCGTCAATCTTTCCGCCGTGCAGCTTTGCAATGACGATATTGTCCCGATCGTTGACGGCGCGCTGAAAGCCTCCGGCTTCCCGGCCGAGCGGCTCGAGCTTGAAGTGACGGAAACGGCAATGCTGGAGCGCGACAACAGCGCCAGGGCTTTAAAGCTGCTGAAGGAAATGGGCGTCCGCCTCGTGCTTGATGATTTCGGCACCGGTTATGCCGGGTTGAGCACGCTGACGCATGTTGCCTTCGACAAGATCAAGATCGACCGCGAATTCGTTTCCGGCCTGCCGGAAAATCCAATGTGCTCGGCCATCGTCAACACCATCATCGACATGGCAGAACAGATCGGCCTGAAAGTCACCGCCGAGGGCGTGGAAGACAAGAAACAGGTCGAGGCCCTCAAGCTTTCCGGATGCGACGAGGCACAGGGCTATTATTTTGCCGAGCCGGCGCCGCTTGCCCGGATACTCAAGAACCGTGCCGTCATCGCCCAAACCGGAAACGACGAATATAGCGACGTCGGGCGACCGATGCAGGAAACCTATTACCCGCCACAAAAAGCGATTTGAGAACGCGGCTGACAGCCAAAAGGACATAAAATGCGCATTTCAGTATTTTGCCTTTTCCTCACATGCTTTATCCCCACAACTCCGGTGCAGGCCGCCGGCGAAGGCGATACGCTTCGGCAGATTGCCAAGACCGCGAAAATCCGCATCGGTTATCGTGAGGCCGAACCGCCGTTTTCCTATCAGCTGCCGGATGGAGAAGTGACCGGCTTCTCGACTGATCTTTGCCGCGCGATCAGCGAGGACATCCGCACGCAACTGAAGCTGGACAAACTCGACATTGAATATGTAAAGGCCACGCCCGCAACCCGGTTCATTCTCGTCCGTAGCGGCAAGATCGATATTGAATGCGCGGCGACGACCAACAACAGCGAACGCCGGAAAATGGTAGATTTCTCCTATCCGAATTTCATGACCGCGACGCAATTTCTCTCCCGTAAACAGGACAATCTGAAGAGCCTTGCCGATCTGGCCGGACGCTCCGTCACATCCGCCTCCGGCACGGTCAACATCGAGCAGCTGAATGCGGTGAACCGCGAAAAGAACCTAAATATCTCGGTGATGCCCACAAAAACCAATGAGGAAGCCTTCGAACTCGTCGTTGCCGGCAAGGCCTCTGCTTTCGTCATGGATGGCATATTGCTGGCGGCGCTGGCGGCAACATCGGAGAATCCCGACCTCTACGCGCTCTCGGACGAAACGCTGAGCGCACCCGAACCGTACGGCCTGGTGTTTCGGCGCAACGACCCGGCCTTCAAGGCGGCGGTCAACGAAAGCCTGCGGCAGATCTTCACCGGTCCCACCATTCACGGCCTTTACGAAAAATGGTTCACCAAACCCATTCCGCCCAATGGCATGAACCTGAACCTGCCGATGACCGCCTCGTTAAAACAAGCCTATGACCATCCGAGCGAATACCGGGACTGAGGGAGTAAAAATCCCACCTCTATTTTATGAAAATGTTTTGACAGATAATTTTGGCTGGAGATGCGCGATGCAGAGATCGACATTGTGGCTCATGCTTGGGGTTTTTAGTCTTTTACCCACCATTGCAGCCGCCGACGAGACCCAACCGCCTACACTCGAAACCATTGCCAGAACCGGCACCATCCGGCTCGGCTTTGCCGACAGAAATCTTCCCTTTTCCTATATGGGAATTGGTCCGGAGCCGATCGGTTACAGCATCGAACTGTGCCTGAAGGTGGCGGATTCCATCAAGAAGAAGTTGGGCCTGCCGGAATTGAAAATCGATTTCGTCAAGCGCACCCCCAGCAACCGCATCACGCTTCTCAATGACGGCACAATCGACATGGAATGCGTGGCGAGCACGAATACGGAGGAAAGACGCAAGGCAGTGTGGTTTTCCTACAGCCACTTCATCACCGGCACGCGTTATGTCGCGCTGAAATCAAGCAACATGACAAGCGTCAGCGATCTTGCCGGACGAACCGTGGTGGTGACGACGGGAACGATCAATATCAGTCAGCTGAATGTGCTTAACCGCAAACTGGGACTGAACATCGCCGTCCTGCAAAATGACAGTACGGAAGGCAGTTTCGACATGGTGACGGAAGATCGAGCCTCGGCCTTCGTCATGGACGATATTCTTCTGAGGTCCTTCGTCGCTGAAACGGGCAAGCCAGAAGACTATTCCATCTCGAACGAATATCTCGCCCCACCACAACCCTATGGCCTGATGCTCCGACGGGGCGACACCGCCTTCAAGAACGCCGTCAACGAAGCCCTTGGGAAAATTTATGCAAGCGGCGAAATCAACGCGATCTACGACAAGTGGTTCAACGCGCCGATCCCGCCGAACGGCATAAACCTCAAGCGCCCGCTTCCCGACGATCTGGCCGAGGCATTTAGAATGCCGGTCGATACGACGGCCGAGTAAAGAAAAACGCCGCCCTGCAAGGGGCGGCGGTATTCGGAGAAAACATCACGCGGCGCGCAGGTCGGCGCTCAACGGTATCTCGACATCGATCTCCAGTATGGAGACGTGCTCGTCACGATCCATCTTCACATGCACCCGATCGTTATCGATCTGCACATGCTTGGCGATGACGGCGAGAATTTCTTCCCGGAGGACGGCGACGAGATCGGTTCCCGACGACGCCCTTTCGTGGGCAAGCAGCACCTGCAGTCGCTCGCGCGCAAGCGGTGCCGACTTTTGTTTACGGAATAGGCCGAAAATGCTCATGCAGCCCTCCTAGCAAAGATCTTGGAGAAGATACCCCGCTTTTCGCCCGGAATGACCACCGGAATGTCCTCGCCTGACAGGCGGCGGGCAGCGTCGAAGTAAGCCATGGCAGGTGCACAACGGGCATCCGCGAGCGTAACCGGTGCACCGACGTTGGAAGCACGCAGCACATCCGTGCTTTCGGGAATGATACCGAGCAGCGGAATGGAGAGGATTTCCAGAACGTCGTCGACCTTCAGCATGTCGCCGCGCTCGGCACGGGCCGAATCGTAGCGCGTCAGAAGCAGGTGCTTTTCCATGCGCTCGCCGCGTTCGGCCTTCAGCGTCTTGGAATCGAGCAGGCCGATGATGCGGTCACTGTCACGCACCGAGGAGACTTCCGGATTGGTGACCACGACGGCCACATCCGCATGGCGCATGGCCAACGTCGCTCCGCGTTCGATACCGGCCGGGCTGTCGCAGATGACCCAGTCGAAATGTTTCTTCAACTCGGCGATTACCCATTCCACGCCTTCCGGCGTCAGATTGTCCTTGTCGCGTGTCTGCGAGGCGGGCAGCAGGAACAGCGTCTCGAGGCGCTTGTCGCGGATCAGCGCCTGCGTCAGCTTGGCATCGCCCTGGATGACGTTGACGAGATCGTAGACCACCCGGCGTTCAGCACCCATGACGAGATCGAGGTTACGCAGTCCGACGTCAAAATCGACAACCACGACCTTCTGCTTGTTCTGCGCCAATGCGGCGCCAAGCGCTGCGGTCGAGGTGGTCTTGCCAACCCCGCCCTTGCCGGAAGTAACAACGACTACCTTCCCCATACGGCTCTCCTGTTCCTGTGTTGTTTTCTCTATGTCGTCAGCCAAGTTTTTCGGCCTTTATCGTATCGTTTTCCAGCCACAGCTGAACGGGCTGGCCGCGCAGCTTGTCGTCAATGTCCTCGGCAACCTTGTAGACGCCGTCGATTGCCAGTAGCTCCGCTTCCAGCTTGCGGCAGAAGATGCGCGCCGAAACATTGCCAAGCGAACCGGCCATGGCGCGACCGCGCAACGCCCCGTAAATATGCACCGACCCGCCCGCGATGATTTCCGCACCCGAGGCGACCGAACCGATGACGGTCACATCGCCTTCGGGGAACATGATCGACTGGCCGGAGCGCACCGGCTCGTTGATGACCAGCGACTGGACCACGGCCCGAACCTCGCCCGAAGCGCGCGGCTTTTCTTCGGGCAATTCGGCGGCAATGGCGACGGGCTCGACCTCGACATCTGAAGCGGGCTTTCCGCCCTTCAGCGACGGCGGCATGCCCGGCTCGATCATCGAGGGGCGAACACCTTCGATCCCCATGATGCCGACATTACGTTCCGTCAGCGCTGCCAGCAGAGCCTTCAGCCCTGCCTTGTCCAGCGACAGCTCAGACGCATCCAGAACCACCGGACGCGACAGGAAGAACCCGGCTGAACGTGCAGCAAGATCATCCAGCCGTTCCAGCCATTGATCGAGCGGAGCTTCAGGGGACAGAACGACCGCGAGGAAGGAGCGGCCTTTGATACGGATCGAACGCTGGTCTGTTAGCACTTTGGTCATCTAGGTAAACAAATCGTTGACAATTAGGTACCTCGAATATGGTTAACAAATGGTTAACAACGCCCCTTAAACGACGGTTTCGTTAAGAGAATTCCGCTGCGAAAAATCTCATGCACAACATTCATAAGCTCCGTTTAGCTTTTGATTTTGCGAACTTTGACTTCTTTCGAAAACTCACAATAGCAGTTGATCCTTGCTGCAACCTGACGCCCGCATGACCGTATGCGGACGCCCTCCCCTGCCTGACCATGCCCCGAGTCGCAGTCCGTTCAAACTGTCCGATTCCGGCACGATGTCCGCCACTGGCGGATGGGTCGCCATTTGCTTGAGGAGCGGAAAAACGATTCCGTTATGCCTGCCGATGCTATAGACACGAGGCCAACCCGACACATCCAACGGAAGAATGCGATGCACAGCAAAGTCCCGGCGACCGCCCAGATCTCCTCGCGCGAATATGGCGCCTTCCTGTTCGACATGGATGGAACGCTGCTGAATTCCATTGCGGTGGTAGAGCGGGTCTGGCGCGAATGGGCCGTAGACAACGGGATAGAGCCGGAGGCTTTCCTGCAGCGCATCCATGGCATGCGCGCATCCGAGGTTGTGCGTCGCGAGGCAGTTCCCGGCCTCGATATCCAGGAACAGGCGGATATGCTTTTGCAAAAGGAAATGGACGATGTTGACGGCATCCTCCAGATTCCGCAGGCAGCCGCATTTCTTGAGAAATTGCCGGCCGGAAAATGGGCTATCGTCACCTCCGCCGCCCGCGCCCTTGCCGAACTCCGGTTGGCTGCGGCAGGCCTCACACCGCCTCCAGTGATGATCTGCGCCGAGGACGTTGTGAACGGCAAGCCTGACCCGGAGGGTTACAGAAAGGCTGCTGCGAAGCTCGGCGTTGCACCTGAAGACTGCGTCGTCTTCGAAGATGCGCCCGCCGGCATTCAGGCGGGGGAAAGCATGGGCGCAACGGTCGTGGTCATTAACGCCACTCATTCGCATCCCATCGAAACGCCGCACCTTTCGATCGGTGGGTACGGTGAGCTGGACGTCACTATCGGCGACGGCGGCGGCTTGAAGCTCACAAGTAACAAGGGCTGAAAAGCCAACCCAAACATGCGGTGTCATCCTCGGGTCTGTCCCGAGGATCAATCACGTTTCGTAAAATCCAATCCATTGCGCCGAGCCTGCCGCACCGGTCTCCAGTCTTTCGCCGTGTAGTTTTCCTCTAGCGGCCAATTGACAGCACCGCATAAATCCTACCTAATAAAATTGGTAAGACCATCTTACCGCTTGCGCGAAGGGGGGAGACTTTCGCGCTGGGAGGACATCATGTTTGTGGCTCTGGAGCCGCGCCGCCTCTACAGGCTGGTCGCGGAACAAATTCGCTTGCTTATCGAGAGCGGGGAACTGACGGACGGTCAGCGCCTGCCGGCGGAGCGCGATCTGGCGGAACGTTTTGGCGTGTCCCGCCCGACGGTGCGGGAAGCGCTGATCGTTCTGGAAGTGGAAGGCCATATCCATATCCGCATGGGTTCGGGCGTGTATGTGAACACGTCCCGCACGGCTAACAAGGCAAAGTCACCCGTGCCGGACGCGCACGGCCCCTTCGAAATCCTGCAGGCGCGCTGCATCATTGAAAGCGCTATTGCCGAGGAGGCCGCGCGGCTTGCCACGTCTGAATGCATCGCCAGGCTGGACGACATCATCGAACGCATGGCCGGGGCGCTCGACAATTCGCCGCAGGCCCTCAACCTGGACCGCGCCTTCCACACCGCCATTGCCGACATCATCGGCAACTCGGCGCTGAACCGCTTTACCGGCCTGATCTATGACGAGCGCAGCCTTTCGCCCTATTTCGAAAAGCTCGCCAGCTATTTCGAGGGTCCTCACACATGGATTCTTGCGGTTCAGGAACACCGGGTGATCCGCGACGCGATCGCGGCGAACGATCCGGAAGGGGCACGCGAGGCGATGCGCCAGCATCTGACGCTGTCGCAAAAGAGATTTTCCGAGAGTTTCGGGGAGGAAACGATCGGAGAAGAGTGACCGCGCCGCAACCGGCGACGGGAAAAACAGAAATCTGGCTTTAATTCGGGAGGAGTTAAGAATGAAAATCAGATTGTCGACTTTGATGGGTGCAACCGCTGCCATTTTGCTTTCGGCTTTGGCGGCACAGGCGCAAACAACGCTGAAATGGGCGCATGTCTACGAGACCTCCGAACCGTTCCACACGGATTCGGTCTGGGCTGCGGAAGAAATCGCCAAGCGCACCGACGGCCGCTACAAGGTGGATGTATTCCCCGCCTCGCAGCTCGGCAAGGAAGCGGATATCAACCAGGGCCTGAAGATCGGCACGGTGGATATCATCATCTCCGGCTCCAGTTTTGCCGCACGTGACTTCAAGCCGATCGGCGTCACCTATTTCCCATATATCTTCCGCGACCCGAGCCATCTGATCGCCTATACCAAGAGTGATATCTTCAAGCGTCTTGCCAAGGGTTACGAGGACAAGACCGGCAACCACATCGCCGCCGTCAGTTACTACGGCACGCGCCACACCACGTCGAACAAGCCGATTGCCAACTGCGCCGACATGGCGGGGCTGAAGATGCGTGTTCCCGACGTTCCGGCCTATCTCGCCATGCCACGCGCCTGCGGCGCCAACACGACGCCGATCGCATTCGCAGAAGTCTATCTGGCGCTTCAGAACGGCACGGTCGATGCACAGGAAAACCCGCTGACCACCATCGAGGCAAAGAAGTTCTTCGAAGTGCAGAAGAACATCGTGCTGACCGGCCACATCGTCGACCACCTCAATACGGTGATCTCGAAGAACCTGTGGTCCAAGCTTTCCGATGAAGACAAGAAAATCTTCACGGACGTCATGCAGGAAGCCGCCGTGCGGACCACGAAGACCATCGAAGGACGCGAAAAAAGCCTCGTGGAAGAGTTCAAGAAGCGTGGCCTGAACGTCGCAGAGGTGGACAAGGCGGACTTTGAGAAGAACGTCATGGAGAAGGTGAAGTTCGAGGACTTCGGTTACGACAAGGCCGACTGGGAAGCCATTCGCGCCGTCAAGTGAGCCAAGATCCGGTGCGGCCTTCGTTGCCGCACCGCCCTTTCTCTCCAGACGGGATATCTCAATGTCGCAGGAAATTCATACTCAGGTCACGCCTGAAGAACTCGCCCACACGTTTGACGAGGCGCCGCCCGAAGTTGACCTGAAGGTCTACGCCTTCGAGGACTGGGTTACGCTTGGCCTTTTCTGGCTGATGACAGGTTGCGTGTTCCTTCAATTCTTCACCCGTTACGTGCTTAACGACAGCTATGCCTGGACGGAAGAAATCGCCGTCAACTGCCTGATTGGCGTGGTGTTTCTAGGTTCGGTCATGTGCGTGCGCATGTCACGCCACATCCAGGTGGATGTGCTTTATCACTACGTTCCGCCGCAGGTTGCCCGCGTCATGTCGATCCTTGTCGACGTGCTGCGCATCGTGTTCTTCGCCTACACCTCGTGGCTGATGTGGCGGTATCTGGAAATCGTCGCGGACGAGGAAATGGTCACCGTCGCCCTGCCGCGCAACATCGTTTTCTATACGGTTCTGGCCGCTTTCGTCCTCATGTTCTTCCGTTCGGTGCAGGTCTTCATCGCCAATATGCAGCGTGGCTATTCCGTTCTGGAACGGCCGGAAGAATTCCAGAGCGCGGGGGATTGAACATATGCTTATTCTTATCGGCTCGTTTCTTCTGTTGATGCTGATCGGCCTGCCAGTCGCCATTTCAATGGCCACGGCATCGCTTCTCTACATCGTCTCGTATAATGTCGCGCCAGATATCATCGCGGCGCAGCGTCTGATTGCGGGCGTGGAAAGCTTCCCGCTTCTCGCCGTTCCCTTCTTCATCCTTGCCGGCAATCTCATGAACACGGCAGGGGTGACGGGACGCATCTATTCCTTTGCCGTGGCGTTGGTCGGCTGGATGAAAGGTGGTCTGGCACAGGTCAACATCATCGGCTCGGTAATCTTTTCCGGCATGTCCGGCACGGCCCTCGCCGACGCCGCCGGCATCGGCACCATCGAAATCAAGGCCATGAAGGATCATGGTTATCCGGTCGAAGCGGCCGTCGGCGTCACCGCCGCCTCCGCAACGCTCGGGCCGATCTTTCCGCCATCGTTGCCCTTCGTCATCTACGGCATGATGGCAAACGTCTCGATCGGCGCACTGTTCATGGCCGGCATCGTTCCAGGTGTCGTCATGACGCTTTTGATGATGATCACCGTTGCCGTTTTCGCCTACGTCAAGGGTTGGGGTTCCGATACGCCGTTCAACCTCAGAACCATCTTCGGCGCTTCGCTTGAAGTGCTCGTCGTCATGATGGTGCCGCTCGGCATCTATCTACTGACGCTGTTTGGCCTGTCGCTCAACCTGTCGATCCTGATCGTGCTGGTGGTCTTGCTCGCCTGCGACTGGTATTTCGACTTCTCTGCCGTGATGGCCCTGATGACGCCGGTGATCCTGATCGGCGGCATGACGATGGGCTGGTTCACGCCGACGGAGGCGGCTGTCGCAGCCGTGTTGTGGTCTCTGTTCCTCGGGCTTGTCCGTTACCGGACGATGACGTTCAAGTCGCTGGCAAAATCGACCTTCGACACGATAGAGACCACGGCATCGGTTCTCTTCATCGTTGCGGCGGCATCAATCTTCGCATGGCTTCTGACGGTGAGCCAGGCAGCACAGTTGCTATCGGCGGCGATCCTGACGATCACCGACAGCAAGTGGATTTTCCTCCTGCTGGTCAACCTGCTGATGCTGTTCGTCGGCTGCTTCCTAGACACGATCGCGGCAATCACCATCCTCGTGCCGATCCTGCTGCCGCTGGTGCTGCAGTTCAATATCGATCCGGTGCATTTCGGCCTCATCATCACCCTCAACCTGATGATAGGGCTGCTGCATCCGCCGCTCGGCATGGTGCTGTTCGTGCTCTCACGCGTGGCGAAACTCTCCGTCGAGCGCACGACCGTCGCCATTCTGCCGTGGCTGGTGCCGCTGTTCGTGGCGTTGTTGCTGATAACCTTCATTCCGGCGATCACGCTATGGCTTCCGACGGAAATGGGTCTCATCCGCTGACCAGCACAACCCCTGCCCGCGCGGCTCGCCGCGCGGGTTTCATTCATCCAATCCACATAAGATGAGAGGCATCGTCATGCAGACACGCGTGGCACGTCTATACGGCCGTGAAGATATCCGCGTTGAAACGCAGGACATGCAGGCCCCCGGCCCCGGTGAAGTGCTGCTGGCCATGGCGGCGGGCGGCATTTGCGGTTCCGATCTACATTATTATCAGGACGGCGGCTTCGGGCCTGTGCGGGTGCGCGAGCCGATCATCTGCGGCCATGAGGCATCGGGGCGGGTGCAGGCGCTGGGCGAAGGCGTCAGCGGGCTCGCACTCGGCCAGCTCGTCGCCGTCAATCCCTCGCAGCCTTGCGGCCATTGCCATTTCTGCCTGAAGGGCCAACCGATCCATTGCCTCGATATGCGCTTCATGGGCAGCGCCATGCGCCTGCCGCACGAACAGGGCATGTTCCGTGATCGGCTCGTGGTTCCGGCAAAACAATGCGCGACATTTTCAGACACCACTTCGCCCGCCGAAGCCGCCTGCACCGAACCGCTTGCGGTCTGTCTGCATGCCGTCGCACAAGCGGGCGATCTGACCGGCGCCAAGGTGCTGGTAACGGGCGCCGGGCCGATCGGCCTCTTGACGATTGCCGCCGCCCGCCATGCCGGTGCCGGCATCATTCTCGCCACCGACCTGACCGATGCGGCGCTGGAGCGCGCGCCCGCCATGGGGGCGGACCGCACCATTAATGTCGCGAAAAACGCAGAAGCACTTTTACCCTATCAGGACAATAAGGGGTATTTCGACGTCGTTTTCGATTGCTCCGCCGCGGCACCTGCGCTTCGCGCCGCCTTCGCCTGTGTACGTCCGCGCGGTACGGTCGTGCAGGTGGGCGTCACCGGTGACATAACCATTCCGCTCAATGCGCTGGTGGGCAAGGAAATCCTCTGGCGCGGCTCGCAGCGTTTCCACGACGAATTCACCATTGCCGCCGGCCTGATCTCCACGCGCCGGATCGATGTGCGGCCGATCATTTCCCACAGCTTCCCTCTTGAAGAGGCGAAATCTGCATTCGAGCAGGCTGGAGACCGCTCCGCCGCCTGCAAGGTGCAGCTGACATTTTCCGCAGAATAATGTTTGAGGATAAAAAATGAGACATACATGGCGCTGGTTCGGCCCGGTGGACAAGGTCACGGTTCAGGATGCGGCTCAGGCAGGGGCGGAAGGCATCGTAAGCGCGCTGCACCACATCGCCACCGGCGATGTCTGGCCGGTGGACGAGATCGCCAAACGGCATGAGGCGATCAAGGCCGGTGGGCTGTATTGGGACGTGGTGGAAAGCGTGCCGGTCTCCGAGGAGATCAAAACCCAGACGGGCGACTGGAAAAACCATATCGCCAACTGGCAGGAGACGCTGCGCCGCCTCTCCGCCACGGGCATTCGCACCGTCTGCTACAATTTCATGCCGGTGCTGGACTGGACCCGCACCGATCTGCGCTGGGAAACGAAGCACGGCGCAAAAGCCATGCGTTTTGACCTTTCCGATTTCGCCGCCTTCGACATTCACATTCTCAAACGCCCCGACGCAAAGACCGATTATCCGGAGTGGCTGATCGAGGAAGCGGCAAAACGTTTCGCCGATATGCCGGATACGAAGATCGCCGCACTCGGACGTAATATCGGCGCGGGCCTGCCGGGTTCGGCGGATGGTTACACGCTCAGCCAGCTTCTCGAAAAGCTGCGCTCATATCACGGCATAAACCGCGAAAAACTGCAGCAGAATCTGATCAACTTTCTGTCGGAAGTGACGCCGGTCGCGGAAGAAGTCGGCATCAACATCTGCGCCCACGGCGACGATCCTCCATGGCCGCTGCTTGGCCTGCCGCGTATTCTTTCAACGGAGTCCGACTACGCCCATATGCTCTCGCAAGTCGACAGCCGCGCCAATGGTGTTACGCTCTGCACCGGCTCGCTCGGCGCGCGGGCGGATAACGACCTGCCGTTCATCGCCAGCCGTTTTGCAGACCGCATCCATTTCGTGCATCTGCGCAACGTCACGCGCGACACGGACACCGTGCCCTGCTCCTTCTTCGAAGACGAGCATCTGGAAGGTGGAACGGATATGGTCGCCGTTATCGCAGCACTTCTGTCGGAAGAATCCCGCCGTCGCGCGGAGGGCCGTGCAGACCACACCATTCCGATGCGGCCCGACCATGGCCAGGAAATCCTTGATGACCTGACGCGCGGGGCGCAGCCGGGTTATCCCGCCATCGGCCGATTGAAGGGGCTGGCAGAGCTTCGCGGCATCGAGCGCACGCTGTCGCATGGCCGTTTCGGATTGGCGAAGCAGGCGAATTAAGCCGTCACGATTGGCCGCCGGCAGCCTCTTAGCTTGCGGTCAATCGCGTCCTGAATTGAAGATACGAAAAGGCGGAAAGCCCACCGGCAATGGCGCCAACGGCTTTCACAACTGCATCTGTCATATGCGGATGCCGTGTGGGCGACAGAAATTGCAGCGCCTCGATGCCGAAAGCCGCCACGACACCCGCGACAATGATGGCAAGCCAGTAACGCGGATAAGCCAGCACGAAGGCAGCCGAACAGAAGGCAAAGGCGGCGGCGCGGTCGATGCCGACGGTCGTCAGCGTATGCGGCCGAAGCCCGATCGGGCAAACTGTAACGATCACGATCAGCAGCAGAACCGACCAGGCGATGTATTTCGGAAGTCTATTTGTCATCATGGCGTCACAATAGAGCGCTGCGCGCATAAACGGAAGATCGTCTTTTTCTTCCACCGCCCAATAAATCACACTTTTTGGACAGATACTGCACAAACCGGCTTTCGCTGAAGCCTTACTCGGGCTAAGGCAGAGGGCAACCGGACAAGGATCGCGGCTGATGGCCTTTCAGGCTGTCGCCCTTCGGTCCGGTTTTACGGTATCGGGTGGATTTTCCACACAGGATCAGATTTTCAGGGAAGAGCACAATGAGTTTCAAGCCGCACGGCAAACATCTGGTTGCAGGAGAATGGGTCGCCACGGAAGCGAAATTCCGCAGCGAGCCTGCACATGGCGAAGCTTTCGATTTTTCGGTCGGCACCGTCGATCTGGTGAATGCGGCCGCAGAAGCAGCCGAAGAGGCTTTCTGGAGCTATGGCTATACGACCCGCGAAGAGCGCGCCGCATTCCTCGACACCATCGCCGATGAGATCGAGGCCCGCGCCGACGCCATCACTGAAATCGGCACGTCCGAGACCGGCTTGCCCGCAGGACGCCTGCAGGGTGAACGCGGCCGCACCACCGGACAGCTTCGCCTTTTCGCATCGCATATCCGCAAGGGCGACTATCTCGACCGCCGCCACGACGAAGCGCTTCCGGATCGCCAGCCGCTGCCGCGCCCGGATATCCGTCTGATGCAGCGTCCGATCGGCCCCGTTGCGGTCTTCGGTGCTTCCAACTTCCCGCTCGCCTTCTCGACCGCCGGTGGAGATACCGCCGCCGCTCTCGCAGCCGGCTGCCCGGTTGTGGTCAAGGGCCATTCCGCCCATCCCGGCACCGGTGAAATTATCGCCGAGGCCGTTCTCGCCGCCGTCAAGAAGCACAATCTGCATCCCGGCGTCTTCTCGCTGATCCAGGGCGGCCGCCGCGATGTCGGCTCTGCGCTCGTCCAGCATCCGCGCATCAAGGCAGTCGGCTTCACCGGCTCGCTCGCCGGTGGCCGCGCGCTGTTCGATCTCTGCGCCCAGCGTCCGGAACCGATCCCTTTCTTCGGCGAACTCGGTTCTGTCAACCCGATGTTCCTGCTGCCGGAAGCCGTTTCCGCGCGCGGTGAAGCCATCGCCAAGGGCTGGGCAGGTTCGCTCACCATGGGTGCTGGCCAGTTCTGCACCAATCCCGGCATTGCCGTGGTGCTTGCCTCGCAGGCGGATGCCGTGTCGGAAACCGCACGGGCGGCCCTTTCCGAAGTCGGCCCGCAGGTCATGCTGACCGACGGTATCGCCGCTGCCTATCGTGACGGTCGCGACCGCATCGCAGCCGGCAACGGCGTGCGCGACGTTTTGACCACCACCTGCGACCTGCGTAACGCAACGCCTTACCTGTTCCGCGTTTCGGGCAAGGACTGGGTTGCCAACCACGCGCTCGCCGAAGAAGTCTTCGGACCGCTCGGCCTGATCGTGACGGTCGACAGCGCTGAAGAAATGATCGAAGTGGCAAAGAGCTTCGAAGGTCAGCTGACAGCGACCATGCATCTTGACGCAGGTGACGCCGAACTCGGCCGCAAGCTGCTGCCGATCCTCGAGCGCAAGGCCGGCCGCGTTCTCGCCAACGGCTTCCCGACCGGCGTTGAAGTCTCCGAAGCCATGGTTCACGGCGGCCCCTACCCGGCTTCCACGAACTTCGGCGCGACCTCGGTCGGCACCATGTCGATCCGCCGCTTCACGCGCCCTGTTTCCTACCAGAATATTCCTTCGGACGTTCTGCCGCAGGATATCCGCTGATCAAAAAAATGGGGAGGGCGCTCCTGCGCCCTCCCCATTCACAATAGTGCTTCGGTATCAGGCCGACTGGATCGCCTGTATTTTCTCGATGCCGCCGACAGTGCCGGCGAAATCCTGCCAGACGCCCTGCGCCCCCTTGCGCCACTCATCCAAGGCTTCCGGCTGCAACACCTTGCCGCCCTTCGAAATCGCAAGCTCCACCGATTTCGCCTCGTCCTCGACGATCAACTGGTTGAAATAGAGCGCGCCTTCGCTTGATGCTTCGGTCAGGGCCATCTTCTCTTCGTCATCGAGCTGGTTCCAGAAAGCCGCACCATAATAAACCACGCCCGATGCCCAGATATGGCCGGTCTCGGTCATGTAGGGTACAACCTCGTAAAGCTTGAAACCCGCATAGGCGGACTTCGTCAGATCCATGGCGTCGGCTACGCCGGTTGACAGTGCATTATAGGTCTCGGTGATGGGAATGCCGACCGGCGTGGTGCCGAAGGCGCTCCACAGCTTGGTATGCAGCGGGCTCTGGATGACGCGGATCTTCTTGCCGTTGAGCTGCTCTGGCCGGGTTACCGGCTCCTTGGTCAGGAGATGGCGCGCACCGTAATTGATGAAGTCTACGGCCACGAATTGCTGCGCGCCAAGCTTTGTCTTCAGCTCGCTGCCGGTCTCGCCCGTCACCACCTTGCGCACATGGTCTGCATCGCGGAACAGGAAGGGCAGATCGAGGATTTGCAGTTCCGGCACCCAGCCGGAGAGCGAAGAGACCGTGGAAAGGCTCGCCTGAACCGATCCGAGACGAATATTTTCCGCCACTTCCTTTTCGCCGCCCAGCGCACCGCTCTTGACGATGTTGAAGCGGAAACGGCCGGGCAGCTTTGCCTCCACCAGCTCGCTGATCTTCACCCAGATTTTCGTCTCCGGCTTGTCGTCCGCGAACAGGGAGGCGACCGTAATGTTGCGGGTCCTGGCATTTGCGTTGCGCACGAAGGCGGGCGTGGCAAGTGCTGCCGCACCCGCAGCGGAGAGTTTCAGGAGATTGCGACGATCGATAATAGTCATGAATAAAACCCCGGATTTAGAAGACAATGGCCCAGGCGCACAGAATGGCGAGGGAAACGAGAAGGGATAGGAGATAGGGAACCACGGCCTGGAACAGCGCTGTCGCCGGAATGCGGGTGACACCGCTGACGACGAAGATCAGCATGCCGAGCGGTGGTGTGAGGCCATGGATCATCAGGTTGACCACGAGAATGACGCCGAAATGGATGGGATCGATGCCGGCCGCGACGGCCGCGGGCAACAGGATCGGTCCAAACAGCAGGATGGCCGCACCGATATCCAGCACCAGCCCCACCACGAGCAGGATGAGGTTGGAAAGCAGAAGCACCGCGATCTTGCTGCCGCCAAGCAATGTCACGAAATCCGTGACGAGGCCGGAGACGTTATCGACCGCCAGAAGAAAGGCGAAGGGGCCTGCCGTGCCGATAAGGAGACCGATGGCCGCCGCCTCACCGGCTGATTGCCGGAAAGTTGCGAAGATACGCCCCGCGCCCAACCGGTACCCAAAGCCGAGAAGCAGCGTGTAGAGTGCGGCAAGTGCGGCCGCCTCCGTGGTGGTGACGACACCGATGCGGATGCCGACCACCACGATGACGCCGAGACCGAAGGCGGGTATAGCGGCGATAGCCGAGCGCCAGCGCTCCGTGCCCGTGGCGCGCGGCAGGGTATCGACGCTGCGCACGCTCCAATGGATAGCCACCGCAAGGCAGATCGCCATCAGCCCGCCGGCGAAAAAGCCGCCGACCAGCAACGAGCCCACCGACAGGTTGGTAGCCGTTGCGAGGATGAGAAAGGCAATGGAGGGCGGGATGACATTGTCGAGCACCGAGGTTGCAGCGATAATCGCGCCCGCCTGCGCCGGCGGATAGCCGTGTTTGACCAGTTCCGGCTGGAACGTTGAAGCGCCGAAGGCGGCGTTGGCGACAGAGGAACCGGATGCGCCGGAAAACAGCACGCTGGTCAACAGCGTCGTCTGCGCCAGCCCTGCCCGGCGGTGTCCAACCATGGAGGCGGCGAACCGAACCAGCTGGTTGGCAACGCCCGATTCCGTCAGCAGGCTTCCGGCCAGCAGGAAGAAGGGGATGGCGAGCAGCAGGAATTTCGACATGCCTGTTACCGTTGAGGAAACGATGGCCGGCTCCGGCAAGGTACTGCCGAAGGCGATCGCCACATAGGCTGCGGCGAGAAAGGCATGGGCGAGCGGTGCTGCCAGCACCAGCCCCACCGCCGCCGTAAGCGCCAGAAACAGGCTGGGCGGCAGGCTCGTATCAACGAAGACTTCCGGCAGGCCGACATAGGCCGCAATTGCAATGGTGAGAGACACTAGAACGGCAAATGTCTTGCCCTCACTGACACGCTGAAGCGCCAGGTAAAGAAGGATCAACGCGCCGCCTGCACCCAGAAAGCCAAAACGCACCCATTCCGGCAGACCGAGCGTCGGAGACGTACCGCCCAGCATCGCCGCGATTTCAACCCCACCGAAGGCGAGGATCAGTGCTGCGATGAAGGAGAAGGCATCCGCCAGAACTTCGGTGGCGGCATGGAACCGCTCAGGCAAAAACCGCACGAAAACATCGAGCCGCATGGCAAGCGCGCTTTTGAGACTGAGCGGCGCGCCGACCGCGATCATCGCCACATGCAGCCAGATGCCGAGATCTTCCGCACCGATGAAGCCGGTGTGAAACAGATAACGCAGGGTGACATTGACCAGCACCACCACGAGAAGAGTTGCCAGGATTGCGGCGGCGACTGCGCCAAGCGCCTTGTCCAGAACGGCAAGCGCCCGCTCCGCCGCACGCTGAGGGCCGATGCGCCGTTGTGCAATCGTTGTTGCCGGACCAGCCGTCATGTCTTTTTTCTCCACTCCCGGAAGGCCATGTTTACGATGCCTTTGCCGAGAGGTCGCGGTCGAACAAGGTCGACCAGGTGAATTGTTTGGCTGACGAGACTTCCCGCGATACATCAAGACGCGGAAGAACCTTTTCCCCGAAACGGAAGGCCTCTTCCAGCAATGGCATGCCGGACAGAATAAAGGTATTCACGCCCGCCTTTTTATAGGCCTCCAGCGTGCGGATCACCGTATCGGGCGAGCCGACAATTGCGGTGCCCGGTCCCGGCCGGACAAGACCGATGCCGGCCCAGAGATTGGGGGCAATTTCGAGATCACGCAGGTTCTCAGGCGTCTGTCCACCATGCATCGCCGTCATGCGCTGCTGGCCGACGGAATCGGTCTTGCCGACGAAACGCTGGTTGGCTGCAATGGCACGCTCGTCCATGCGCCCGTAAAGATCGGCGGCGGCGGCCCATGCCTCTTCATCCGTATCGCGGACAATCACATACAGGCGAATGCCGTATTCCAGCTCACGGCCGAGTTTCTCCGCCCGCGCCTTGACGAGATCGACCTTCGCGCCGATCTGGTCGGGCGTTTCGCCCCAGGAAAGATAGGTCTCGACATGTTTGGCGGCAACCTCGATCGCCTTGTCCGAAGAGCCGCCGAACCATAGCGGTGGTGGCTCTATGCCTTGCCCCACCGGCAGTGCAAACTTTGCGCCTTCGGTCTGGAAATGGCGGCCCTTGAAATCGACCGTCTCACCGGCAAAAAGACGATGCCAGATCTGCAGATATTCATCCGCCATATCGTAGCGTTCGTCATGCGGCATGGTCATGCCATATGCACCGAGCATCTTGGCATCGCCCGAGACGACGTTGATCAGCAGGCGTCCGCGCGAAAATTCCTGAAGCGTCGCCGCCATCTTGGCGAGCAGCGTTGGCGCGACAAGACCCGGATGAATCGCGACCAGAAACTTCAGCCGCTCGGTATAGGAAAGCAGCGCGCCAGCCAGAACCCACACATCATGCGCGCCGGTGGCAAACAGGGCGCCTGTGTAACCAAGCTGATCATAAGCAAGAGCAAGCTGCTTGTAATAACCGAGATCAACCTTGCGGGATCCTTCCGGTTGCCAGGGATAGGCGCCATCGGGCGCGCACATATACCAGAAAACGTTCATCTGTCGCCTCCCGCGCTGGCTGATTGTGGGGCCGGTCTCTGCCCGGTCAGAACCGGTAGAGAGAAATGGCCGTGCCTGTAAAGCGTATCGGCCTCCTCCTGCTGTTCGGCAAGGATATTTTCGGCGGCGGGCACCACCGAAAGATCGCGTGAGCGCAGCACCTTTGCCCAGGACTGCGCATCGCCTTCGCTGCCCGGCTCGGCGGCAAGAAGGGCCGCGGCTCTGTCTATATCCGCCATGACGGCGCGGCCAACGCGGTCCAGTTCGGCGGCAATCGCATCGCGTTGTTCCAGCGCCACAGTGTGACGCGCAAGCGTCCAGAACAGCGAACGGTTGGGAATGGTGGAGCCGCAACGGACCAGAAGACTGATCCCGTCATGGGTCAGGGCTTTTTCGAGCCGTGGCGACATCGTCACCCAGGCATCGACGCGGCCTTCCACGAGATCGCGCAGGCTATCGCTGTCACCGCTCTCGATGCGTATTACATCCGCAAGACCAAGCCCCACCCCTTCCAGGCTACGCGCAAGAAGATAGGTATGAAAAGACCCGTCAATCAGCGATATGCGTTTTCCCGAAAGGTCGGCCGCAGAGCGGATGGGGCTGTCGCGCCGCACGAGGATCGCGCCGTTTGCGGGGCGTGGTGCCGAGGCGGCGATATAAGCTACGGAAAGCCCGCGCGCATCCGCCTCGATTGGCGGCGTCGAGCCCGTGCCGCCGAAATGAATTTCGCCTTTTTCCAAAAGCGCTGCGGTATCGCGCCCCTCGCGGTAGGGCACGAATGCCGGATCGAATTCATCAAACGCGCCGGGCCAAAGCCGGGCGAGCCGCAAATGCAGATTGTTGGGATGGACCCCGATTTTCATGTCGACACCTCATTTCTCAATCAATCTACTTTTTTATAGAATGTTTTCGAGGAACGTTTTGGCGATCCTCTGCGGGAAAGCGAAAGAGAAATCTATCAATCCTGTAGATTTTAAAAATTTCCTGACGCGGTCAAACTCGGCTTAATCAAACCATTGAAATTTATCGCAATACAATTTACTTTTTTATAGTTTGAAAAATGGACCTGTAGTCGTGACGAAACCGGTTTCCAATCTCATCTGCCGCAGCGTGGTGGAGGCGAGCGAGCTTTTAAAGCTAGTCGCCAACGCCAATCGCCTGGCCATCGTCTGTTATCTCATGGAAACGGAGGCTTCCGTTTCCGCACTGGAATATGAACTCGGCATTCAGCAACCGACACTTTCCCAGCAGCTTGCCGAATTGCGCGATGCGGGTGTGATCGAGGGCTCGCGGGAAGGCAAACAGGTGATTTATCGCGTCACCGACCCGCGCGTCATCCAACTCGTTGCGACATTGCGCGGTCTTTATACTGATCTTTCTGATGTGACCGGCAAGAAAGGCAGGCGAGCTTTGCCACTAGATGAGGCGATGTTCGATTAGCATGATCGACCTCTACACCTGGATCACCCCGAACGGCCTGAAAATCTCGATTGCGCTGGAGGAACTCGGCCTGCCCTATGTCAGCCACGCCATCGACATTGAAAAAGGCGAACAATTCTCAGCCGACTATACCCGCGTCAATCCCGGCTCGAAAATACCGGCAATCATCGACCGCGATAACGGCACAGTTCTAGCGGAATCGAACGCGATCCTGATCTATCTCGCCGAAAAGGCCGGGCGTCTTCTGCCTGCCTCCCCTGCTGCGCGGCTGGCAGTCACCGAATGGCTGATGTGGCAGGCCGCCAATTTTGGCCCGACACTCGGTTATGCCCATTATTTCCTGACCTACAATACCGGACAGGCACCCTTTGCAGAGGCGCGTTTCGCCTCGGATACGGAGCGCCTCTACCGCACACTGAACCAGCGCCTGACGGGCCGGGAATTCATCGCCGGTGATTTTTCCATAGCCGATATCGCCATCTGGCCATGGGTTTCGCGTTTCGCGCGCCATAAAATTGACCTCGACGATTTTCCGGCGGTACAGCAATGGTATCGCCAGCTCGGACAGCGCGAAACCTTCCGGCGCGGTTACCGCGTGCCTTTCGCGACATCCGATGTACCGGGTCTTTAACCCGCTTTAGCAGGCGACAAGGTGACCGGGCGAGACCTCACGGTACTCACGCGGTTTCACCACGTAATCGATCGCGCGGATCGGGCTTTTCAGCTCGTCATTCGCGGCATTTCGCCGGGTGTTTCTGCGGTCCGGGTCCGGCACCGGCACGGCGGCCATCAGCTTGCGGGTGTAATCATGCTGCGGATTGTCAAACACCGCCGCACGTGGGCCGATTTCAACGATCTCGCCGAGATACATTACCGCTACCCGGTGGCTGACGCGCTCCACCACCGCCATGTCATGGCTGATGAACAGGAAGGCGAGATCGAGGCTTTGCTGCAGATCCAGCATCAGGTTGATGACCTGCGCCTTTATCGAAACATCAAGCGCCGAAACGCTCTCATCGGCGACAATCACCTTCGGCTGGAGCGCAAGCGCGCGGGCGATACAAATACGCTGACGCTGGCCGCCGGAAAATTCATGAGGGTAGCGCGCCGCCATATCGGGCGAAAGGCCGACCTTCGCCAGCATATCGGCCACAACATTCTTCGCCTGGCGGGCGTTTCCCATGCGGTGCTCCAGAAACGGTTCGGCAATCGCCGCACCCACCGTCATGCGCGGGTTGAGCGAGGCATAGGGGTCCTGAAAGATCATCTGCACCGTTTTGCGCATCTCGCGCATGCCTGATTTGTCGAGGGCGAGAATATTCTCGCCATTAACCATCACTGAGCCGGCATCCGGCTCGATCAGCCGCATGATGGCGCGCCCGGTGGAAGATTTGCCGCAACCGCTTTCGCCGACCAACGACAATGTCTCGCCGGCCCTGAGATCAAAGGACACATTCTCCACCGCATGCACGCGGCCGCTGAGCCGCCCCAAAAGGCCGGAGTGAATATCGAAGCGCTTGGTCAGCCCTTCTACCTTGAGCACCGGCTGGGCACTCGCGTCAACGGTATCGCCCGGCCGCGCCGGCTGCTGCGTTTCGCCTGTGGTGGTGTTGACGATGGGAAACCTGAGCGGTCTTTCCTCACCCGTCATGGAACCCAGAACCGGAACGGCGGACAAAAGCGCGCGGGTATAGGGATGCTTGCCGCGATGAAAGATATCAGCGGTCGCGCCAACTTCCACCTGCTCGCCGCGATACATGACAACGGTACGATCGGCGATCTCAGCCACCACGCCCATGTCATGGGTGATGAACAGAACCGACGTGCCTTCCTCCTCCTGAAGCGTCTTGATGAGGTCAAGGATCTGGCCCTGAATGGTCACGTCGAGTGCGGTCGTCGGCTCATCGGCGATCAGCAGCTTCGGCCGGGATGCAAGCGCCATGGCGATCATCACGCGCTGGCGCATGCCGCCGGAAAAGCGATGCGGATATTCATCGAAACGCGATGCGGCTGAAGGAATACGGACCTTTTCGAGCAGCCGAACCGTCTCCGCCCTTGCGTCGGTTTTCGACATCGGCTGGTGGCATAACAAGGCCTCGGAAATCTGGTCGCCGATTGTGAACAGCGGATTGAGGCTGGTCATCGGCTCCTGAAAGATCATGGCGACCTCGTTTCCCCTCACCTGCCGCATGGCATCTTCGGAGAGGGACAGCAGGTTGCGCCCTCCAAGCAGGATTTCACCCTCCACCCTGCTGCTTTCACGATCCAGCAGCCGCATGATGGAAAGGGAGGTAACGCTTTTACCCGAACCGCTTTCACCGACGATCGCGACCGTTTCACCCGGCCCGACATCAAAGGAAATATCACGAACCACGGGTTTCCAGCCGCCATCCACGTGAAAGGACGTGGTGAGATTGCGGACGGAAAGCACGGCATCTTCGGCACCAACGGGTGCGGCCTGCGGCATGGTCATGATCGTTCCCTTCTTGTCGTTAGGTTTTGGCGGCGCAAGCGGTCAAGCCTAGTCCGGCCAGCGCAGCATGCCGTCGAAGCGGTGTCGGCTCCGGTCTTCGAAAGGTGTTGCAATCACCTCGTTGGAGGCACGCGCCTTGTCCAGTTCCTCGGCCAGACGAGACGCCACGATGGTTTCCTGTCCGGGATGCAGATTGCATGGGTCGAGATAGAAATAGCGATGCTCTACCTCGTGGTCGCGGGTGATGATGGGAGGATTGCCCTTGGCCAACGCCGTCGTCAGGTCCCAGGCAGTGATATGCGCTTCTTCGGCATCGATGATCACGCGCAGCCTGTCGAGCGGGTTATTGGTCGGATCCGGCTCGATGAGCGCGGTCACGCCCGGGCGGCCATCCAGCGTTTCCTTCCAGAGATTGAGATATCCGGTCTCGCGCTCACGGATGCCGGCATGGTCGCGCTTTTCCCAGGCTTCCAGTGCCGCCATAACGCCATAGATGCTTTCCTTGCCGACCTTCATGCCGCGGCCAATGCCCATATTTTGCAGGAAGGCGTTGCGCACCAGTTCCTTACTTCCGGCCACGATGCCGGAGGTGGGGCCGCCGAGAAACTTGTGGCCGGAATAGAGGACAATATCTGCCCCGGTGGCCAGAAACAGCTCCAGATCATATTCGGACGCCGCATCCACGATAACCGGAACACCCTTGGCATGGGCGATCTCTACGAATTCGGAAAGATGCAGCAGGCCGTAATTCACGACATGGTGCGAGATGACATAGACCGCCGCCGCCGTCCTTTCGGTGATGGCGTTTTCCATGTGGAAGCGATGGGTCGATGTGGCCTGCCCGACCAGCACCACCTTGCCGCCGCCAAGCCGGATCGCCTGATCCACCGGCGCGCCGTAGCTCACCACATGCCCCATCTGCACCAGCACTTCGTTCTTTTCCGGTGCGATATCAGGCAGCTTTTCGATGGCTAGGAGATTGTTGCCGGTGATGGCGCCGGCAACAGCAAGGCTGATGCCGGAAGAGCAGGAAGCAGTGACGAAACCAGCCTCGCCGCCCGTCAGTCTCGCGATGATCGCGCTTGCCTTGCGCTGCAGATCGTTGATCTCTACGAATTGCGGCAGGATCGCCGCCATGGCCTCAACCGCCTCTGGAACGACGATGGAAGCACCGAGCGACGTCATGGTGCCCGAGACGTTGATGACCGGGCGAAGGCCGATCCTGCTTCTGATATCCTCGGTCATGTCTTTCTCCTGCTTTGCGATGCGATAGGCATCGACATATATGCCATAATAATGTAATAGCTTCTCAAAATTCATGAGGAGCCCGAAATTGGACGCCCATAAACTGGACGAATTGTCTTCACACGCCTTGTCCGCGACCGAGGAAAACCCGGACGCGAAGGTGGCCAAGCGCTCGCGTGTCAGCGGCATTGATCGCGCTCTTCAGGTGATTGATTACCTTTACGAAACCGGATCGCCAGCTGGCGCTTACGCCATTGCCAAGGCGATCAAGGCGCCACTTTCCACCGTCTATGTGATCGTTGACGATCTGGTCGAAAAGAACATGCTCGCGCGCAACGCCGAAGGTAACATATGGCTCGGCGCACGGCTTTATCACTACGGCCTTGCCTATGCCCGCTCGCTGGATTTCATGGGTGTCGCAACCCACGAAATGCATGATCTGTGCCGCCATGCGGGTGAGACGGTGCAGCTTTGCGGTCGCGACGGTGACCATATGCTGGTGCTCGCCATGGCGGATGGCCCCAGCCATTTCCAGGTTGCCTCGCGCGTCGGCACCCGTGTTCCATTGAACTGGACGGCATCCGGCCGCCTGCTCGTTGGCCATCTGCCGGAAGAGGAGCGCGTCGAGCTTTTCAAACGCTGCGCCCGCACGTCGCCCACCGGCCGTGCGGAAATCAACCCGGAAGCGCTTTCTCAATCGGCAGGCACGGCGTTCCGTGACCGGCTGTCGATACAGGTTGCGGAATCCGACTACGCTGTTGCCTGCATCGCCTCGCCGATCTGCGACACCAATGGAGAATGCGTGGCGACGATCTCCATCGTGCTGCCGGAACAGAAGGTGCTGGCGGACGAAAACCACTATACCGAACAGGTCAGGGTTTCGGCCGAAAGGATCGAGAAGCTGATGGGCTGGCGCAACCATTGAACGGCCTCAATCCCTCAGCGCGATGATCGCTTCAATCTCGACGGTAATGTTGCCCGGCAGCGAACCGAACCCCACGGCGGAACGGGCGTGCTGCCCCGCATCGCCGAACACATCGATGAAGAGATCCGAACAACCGTTGATGACGCTTGGATGATCGCGGAAATCGCTGACGGCATTGACCATGCCCAGCAGCTTGACCACCTTCTTCACCCGCGACAGATCCCCAAGCGCCTCATGCATGACGGCAAGAAGATTGATGCCGGTTAAACGCGCATGCTGGTACGCCTCGTCCAGCCCGATCTCGGCTCCGACCTTGCCGGCGTACAGGTGTCCGTTCTCCTCCCTCGGGCCCTGCCCCGAAAGATAGAGCATGTTGCCTTCCACCACATGCGTGACGAAATTGGCGATCGGCGGCGGTGGTGGCGGCAACGAGATGCCGAGCGCGGCAAGCCGGTCGTAGGGCGAATGACGCCCATCTGCCTCAAGCGAAGACTGTTTCACGCGAATTCCTCATAATACCGGGACGGGTATCCCTATTCTTGCGGAAGACGGAGAGCATCCCTCCCCGCCGCTCCAGTCGGTTCAGCGCCAGGAATAGCCATGGCTGTGGCGCACGAGCTTGCGCGCTCTTGGGACATAACGGCTGGCGGCAATGGCCTCCGCACCGATCACCGCATAGCGCGGCTCGAACAGTCGCTTGAGACGCGAAACATCGCCATTGGAATCGGTCGCCTCCAGATCGGAATCGACAAGATCGAAAACCGTGAAATCCGCGCGCTGGCCAACGTCGAGGCGGTTTTCCATGTCGAGGCGGATGATGGAGGCCGGATTGCGGGTGACGGCCTCGACGACATTTTCGAAGGGCATATCGACCGAAAGCAGCTTCGACATGGTCGTCGCCAGATCCCAGACGGGGAAATTCATCGAATGGCCATGCAAATCCGTGGAGATCGAGAAAGGCAAAAGGCCGCGCGCGATTGCCGCTTCCGCCACCTTGAAGGAGAAGGATGCACCGCCGTGGCCAATATCCAGCCGGATGCCTTCCCCGGCGCAGCGCTCCGCAAGGTTGAACAGGTCCTCGTCTTCCATGATGCTGGAGCCGGACTTGCCGTTGAAGCAATGGGTCACGACATCGCCGGGACCGAGAATTTCAAGCACCTCATCGTAGAGCGCAGGCGGTTCACCCACATGCACCATCATCGGCACTTTCAGGATCTTGGCGATCTTCTTGCCGAGTTTGACCGGCGTAACACCCCAGGAACCCGTAATGACATGGCTCGCCCGCACCTTGAGGCCAACGATATGCTCGCTGTTCTCGGCATAACATTCAAGGATGCGGTCGAGGTCGATATCCTTGATATCGCGCAGCTCCGGGACCCGGTTGCAGGCGACAAGCCCGATGGAGCCGAGATTGAGGAAGGCCTTGATGCGTTCCTTCGATGGTTCGATGATATATTCGCGAAAACCGTGGAAATTTGCTTCCCCCGCCGAACCGGCATCCACCAGCGTCGTCACGCCGCGCTCGGCCCCGCATTCTGACGGGCGGATGGAGATATCGGTGCCGCCATGCCAGATATGCACGTGCAGATCCACCCAGCCGGGCGAGACGAATGCGCCCTTTGCGTCGATGCGCTGCGCATCAGTCGGCGCCTGAAGGGCAGGCCCAACCGCCACGACCTTGCCATCGCCGCCGATCAGGATATCGGTCTGGGCCTGTGGCGCTCCCTTTTCGAAGCCGACGGGTTTCACATTGGAGAGAAGAATGGGAGTTTGAAAAGGCGTTTTTGCCTGTTCACCGGACGTCATATTACAAATCCCTTCGCAATCTTGGGTCGAGCATGTCCCGCAGTCCGTCGCCGACCATTTGCAGCGAGAGCACGGAAAGAATGATGGCAAAGCCGGGGAAATAGGTCATCCAGTCCGCCTGGCCGATATATTGGCGGCCGGCAGAGATCATGGTTCCCCAGGTCGGAATTTCGGGGCTGACACCCAGCCCCAGAAATGAAAGGCCGGCCTCGGCCAACATGGCGCTGGCGAAAAGGAAGGTGCACTGCACGAGGATCGGCGAGATCAGATTGCGCAGCACATGCCGCGTCATGATGTGGAAGGTGGAGATGCCGAGCGCCTTGGCCGCCTCCACATAGGGCAATTCCCGGATAACCAGCGTCGAGGCGCGCACGATGCGGGCAAGACGCGGCGAATAAACGACGGCAAGCGCAATGATTACCGTCGTCAGCGACGGCCCGAGTGCGGCCACTAGCGCGATGGCCAGCAGAATATCCGGAAACGCCATCATGGCATCGATCAGTCGCGCGATCGGCGTATCCAGTTTCTGGAAGAAACCGGCAAGCAGGCCGAGCGTGATGCCGATCAACGCCGACAGCGCCACCACGGCGGCCCCGACCAGAAGCGACAGCCTTCCCGCAAAGATGGTACGGGAAAAAACGTCACGGCCGAACTCGTCGGTGCCGAACCAGTAGAGTTCGCTCGGCGGTTTCAGACGGTTGACGATCGACAGTTTCGACGGCGAATAAGGCGCGATCATCGGCGCGAAAACGGCGAGCAGCACGAAGACGAGCAGCACGATCAGACCGGCTGCGACCGTCTTGCGCTTCAACAGACGCCGAATGAACAGGATGGTCGGGTTGCGCGCCGGCTGGGCGGTGGAGGTGATATCGGCCATCAGTAACGAACCCTCGGATCGACCAGCAGATAGAGCATGTCGATGGCAAAATTGATGAGCACGTAAAGCCCGGCGATGACGAGAAGCGCGCCCTGAATGACCGGATAATCGCGCCTCAAGACGGCTGACACGACGAGATTGCCTACGCCCGGCAGGCCAAACACGGTTTCCGTAACGACCGCGCCGGAAATCAGCACGGCGGCGGTGAGACCAAGCACGGTGAGGATGGGGATGAGTGCGTTCTTCAGCGCGTGTTTCATCACCACCCGGCGTTCCTTTACGCCCTTGGCTCTGGCGGTACGGACATAGTCGTCGCCGAGAACATCCAGCATCGAGGCGCGGGTAAAGCGCAGAATGAGGGCAGAAGAAACGAGGCCGAGTGCGATGGCCGGCACGGTCAGGTGATACATGCGCTCGAGGAAGCTTGCGCCCGGACCGCCATATCCCGACACCGGGAACATATCGAGCCGGACGGCGAAGAACTGCATGAGGATCAGGCCAAGCCAGAAGCTCGGAATGCTCGCCGCCAGCATAGCAATGGTTGTCGCTGCCTGATCCACGAAGGAACCGCGCCGGTAAGCGGCATAGATGCCGATGGGAAGCGCGATGGCACTGGCGATCAACAGCGAAAAGATCGTCAGGAAGAAGGTCGGTTCCGCCCGATCCAGAAGCGCCGATCCAACCGGCATGTTGAGGAAGATCGACTGACCGAGATCACCTCGCAGCAATTGCCCGATATAGTAGACATATTGCACGCCAAGCGACTGATCTAGGCCAAGTCTGGTGCGCAACTCCGCGATGTCCTGTGCCGAGGCGTCCGGCCCGAGCATCACCGCCGCCGGATCCCCGGGCGTGACGCGCAGGATGATGAAAACGATGGTGACGACGAGAAACATCACCACGATCATTCCGGCAAGTCTCTGGAAAATATACCGTATCACGTATGAATGCTCCGAAGCGCGTGATGGGCCGCTCTCAGGCGACGGTTGAACAGAGTTGTCGACGAGTGCCGGTAAACCCGGCGCTCATGGCTGGAAAACTCCCGCCTCCGTCATACCGGATCTGATCCGGCATCCAGCCACCGCGCGTCTGCGTGGTGAAGGCGTCCTCTTGCGGTCAAAGACTTGATCGCGCTGGACCCCGGATTCAGTCCGGGGTCACGGAGTGCGGAGCGGTCTTACTTCGTAACCGAAGCATTCCAGAAATAGGGCCAGGGAGCCGGATCGACGCCATCAAGCTTGTTGGACTTCGCCGCCACGGCGTTGAAGTCGCCGATCTTGATGAGCGGCAGCTCGTCATAGATCGTCTTCTGCACCTTGGCCCAGAGAGCAATGCGCTTCTCCGGATCAGCCTCCGAGGTGAAAGCGTCCACCGCCGCCTTGCGCGTCGGCGTGTCCCACCAGCCCGGCGAACCTGTGGAAAGCGCGCCAATCAGCGCCGGCTCCGGCAGGAAGGGGCTGTGGCTGATGTAGATATCCCAGAGCTTCGGGTCGGCACGGCGCTGCGTCAGCGTCGCCCAGTCCACCACCTGCATATCCACCTTGAAACCGGCAAGCTTCAGATACTCCGCTGCCACCTGCGCCATTTTGTAGTGGAACTCATACTGACGGCTGGTGAGGATGCGCAACGGCTCGCCATTATATCCGGCGGCCTTCAGCTTTTCGGCTGCGGCCTCCGGGTTGCCGACATTATAATTGCCTTCGACGCCCTCTTCCGAATGCCAGGAGAAATTGGACGGATAGTAGGCGCCATCAAGCGCATAGAAATCCGTGCTGCCGAACGCCGCCGCCAGCATGTCCTCCATGTTCAACGCTTCGGTCACCGCCTTGCGGACCTCAAGCTTGGAAGACAAACCTTCCTTGGTATTGAATACAAAGACCGGATAACCGAAGGGCTTCAGCATCAACGGCTGCGAGGCCGAGGAGGACTTCACCTTGGCGAAGGATTCCACCGGAATGGAATCGACGTAGTCATACTGGCCGGAAACAGCGGCCTCGACACGGGTATTCGGATCGGGAACCGGAACGAAACGGATTTCATCGAGATACTGATGGCGCGCACCGCCATATCCGTCACTTTCACCGTCACGAGACTTGTAGCCGTCGAAACGGACGAGCTGGATATATTGGTCCGCCTTGCGTTCCTTCAGCATATAAGGGCCGGTGCCGACAAATTCTGTCATCGGCTCAGCCTGCTTTTCAGCGGGCAGAATGATGGCTGCGGAGTTGTTGAAAGCAAGCAGCGAGGTTAGCGGCGCATAGGGCTGCTTGAGGGTTATTGTCACCGTCTCGGCATCAGGCGCGGAGATATTGTCGATGAAACCGGCGACCTGTTTTCCGCGTGATGCGATCTTCATCCAGCGGCCAAGCGAGGCGACGACATCTTCCGAGGTCATATCGCTGCCGTCATGGAACTTGATGCCCTTCCGCAGCTTGATCTTATAGGTTTTGCCGTCCGCACTGATGTCAGGCAGGCTTTCCGCCAGAAGCGGCGTCACCTTCCACCCCTTGTCGAAGGTGTAGAGCGTTTCGAAAATATGTTGCGTGACAATGCCGACGAGATCGGCCGTCGAGGCCATGGGATCGAGTGTCGGCGGCTCGCCGATCGTGGCGACATTGATGACACCGCCCTTTTCCGCAGCCATCATCACGCCCGGCGCTAGCATCAATGCAGCAGTGGCGAGAAATGCAAGTTTACGTCTCATTGTTAAGCTCCCAGCTCTTGGTTCCGACCTTATGAGTTCCATTATTATGTTATATCAATCTTTATAACAGAATAACTCGATAGGGCGCCTTGTCAATGACAATGCGACGCGAGGAATGGTTTCCAAGACAGGCGAAATGGAAGACGGGCCTTCGCAGGAGGCGGAAACGGAACGTAAGTCGATGGAAAACAGGCTATTTCGCCCGAAACACGGCGCGCGGCAAACACCGCTGCTGCCAGCCGGAACTGCGGAAACTACGGCTGGCTTTCAACTGGAAAACGAAGAGGAGGAATTAAGAGGCTTTGATATTTCGCATTTGCGAACAAAGTGCTATTGAGGATCAGACCAAGACCAGATTACGACAGACATAATCTCGCATTCTTATTAATCGTTACGTTATTCGCCTTCCCAGCCGTGTTTTTAAGGGCTGCAGACAGACCAGATATTCTAAACCGCCGAGCTTTATTCCGGGGCGGGTTATAAATTTTTATTACGTTGAAATTATTGAGGAAATCATGAAGACGGCAATCGTGCATGACTGGCTCACCGACAGAGGTGGGGCCGAAAAAGTGCTTCACAACCTTCTTGAGATCTATCCTGACGCGGATCTCTATTGCCTTGTCGATTTCATGAGCGATCGAGACCGGGGCTTTCTCGGTGGCAGGCCGGTCAACACCTCCTTCATCCAGAAACTGCCTTTCGCTCGTAAAAAATATCGCTCCTATCTGCCGCTGATGCCGCTGGCCGTCGAACAATTTGATCTCAGCGGCTACGATCTGGTGATTTCCTCAAGCTACGCCGTCGCCAAGGGCGTCATCACCGGACCCGGCCAGTTTCACGTCTCCTATATTCACAGCCCCATCCGTTACGCGTGGGATCTCCAGCACCAATACCTGAAAGAATCGAAGCTTAGTCGCGGTTTCGCCTCGTGGATCGCCCGTGCCGTTCTTCACTATATTCGCATTTGGGACATCCGCACCGCCAATGGCGTCGATCTCATGACGGTCAATTCCAAATTCATTCGCAGCCGGGTTCGCAAATGCTACGGACGCGACTCCACGGTTATTTATCCGCCCGTGGATACTTCCCATCTCTCCCCTTCCGACCTGAAAGGCGATTATTTCGTCACTGCTTCGCGGCTGGTGCCTTACAAGAAGGTCCACCTCATCGTAGAAGCCTTTGCAAAAATGCCCGATAGACGACTGGTCGTCATCGGCGACGGCCCGGACATGAAACGCATCAAGGAAATCGCCACTCCCAATGTCGAGATCCTAGGTTTCGTCGGCAATGACGAGCTTCACAAATACATGGCGGAAGCCAAGGCATTCGTATTTGCCGCCGAAGACGATTTCGGCATCGTCCCGGTTGAATCGCAAGCGCTGGGAACACCCGTCATCGCCTATGGAAAAGGCGGTGTACTAGAGACCGTTGTTCCTCTCGGCGCTTCCAATCAGCCAACCGGGCTTTATTTCCGCGAGCAAACGCCTGAAGCCATCTGCGCTGCGGTGCAGGAGTTTGTCGATAACTCCGACAGTTTCGACAAGAACGCCTGTGTCGACAATGCCGCCCGCTTTTCAAGTGAACGCTTCCTGCGAGAATTTGCCGATACCGTGAATTTCGCGCTGGCTGAACGGGCCTGACATGCAATTTTCAAGGTCGAATATATCCATATTGGATATACTCTGTTGTCTTCGACAGAGACACTCATAGGTCAAGCAAGTGGCGTCACCGGCATTCTCTTATCCAGCGCAGGCTCGCCGTCGCCTTGTCCGCAATGCAGTCGCCGTGCATAATGATTCCTCGTTGTGAGCGAGGCGGCCCTGACCGGCCTTACCTCATGAGTGATTTGGTCTTTGTACAAACAGAGGAATATCACAAATTGGTATCTAGTAAATACCAATTTGTGATATTTATGCGGAATTATGAGCAGGAAACGCGTCGAGCCAAAGACGCCGTTGGGAAAACGGCTGACCGAGGTCCGCGAAGCACTGAAATTTGACGAGCGTGAGCCATTTGCCGAGGCACTAGGCCTGACAGTCGCAATGCTTGGTTACTATGAACGGGGCGACCGTATTCCCGACGCTGGCGTTTTGGCTCTCTATCGTGAGCGGTTCGGCATCAATATAAGTTGGCTCGTGGCCGGTATGGGCGACATGTTTGACACGGCGCCAGCGGCACCTACGCTTGCCTACGACGTTGCCCTGCTGCAAAAAATCAGCGACCGGGTCGAGAAGATCTTCGCGGAGTGTCGCCAAAAGTCGCCTACACGGTCTACAATAACGGAGGCCGCGCTTATTTATAACGAGCTGGCCAAAACCATATCGGACATTCGCGACGTCCAGATGGTAGAGGCAATTTTATCCGTACTTCTGCTACGCTTCAGGGAGCGTATAACAACACCAGGATCGGGCCTCGGCAAATACGAATCTTCAGGGTTTTAATATTCAGCATATTTATACAGATGCCACAATAGACAGATTTTTAATATTATTCAATACTTCCTATACATAATTAGTAATTCATAATAAATTTTGTATCCATATCAAATAAATAGCTCACTAAATTCTAAATAATTTTAAAATTTACATTAGGTGTTTTCATGGAAGATAAGGCGTTGCGTGATCACAGCTATGATATAGCCAAGGGTCTCGGCATAATTATGGTTGTCTTTGGTCACGCGGAAAGAGGTTTGAGTATTTCCGGTATGCCGACGCACTTCAGCCTTATGGGCTTTATTGACTATACGATTTACACCTTCCATATGCCGTTTTTTTTCTTCGTGTCTGGACTTTTTTTCTCCGAAAAAAATGTCGGCCCGACGGATTTTCTTACCAAACTCGGAAAGAATATCGCTTACCCTTATCTGTTCTGGTCAATTCTGCATGGCAGTCTGATGGTGGCTATGGGTCGTTTTGGTCTCACTAACACGACCATAGATTTCACCCGTGTCCTCGAAATCCTGTGGAACCCGATCAGCCCCTTCTGGTTTCTCTACGCATTGTTTTTCTGCCAACTTGCATCATATATTTTCGTTCAGGTGCCTCCGATTGTCCGCACGGCATTTGCGCTTGCCCTCTTCACACTTTTTTATCTGCACAGCCAGTCTGTTCCCTTGGATATCGCATATGGGCTCGTCTATTTCACACTTGGCACTGTTGCCAAGCAATATGGTTTTCGGCAGAGGCGATACACGGTACACTCATTTCTCGCGCTTCTCGTCGCCTTTGCGATTTCCACCTATTTATCGTGGCAAACCGAAATTCCCGAACGGCTTCCTTTCCCATCCGCAATTCTCGGCATATTCCTGATTATCGCAATTTCGCAGGCGCTTGTTATTCGCGAAAGCGCGATTTCGTCGATGCTCAAGACACTCGGCCAGTTATCTGTCGGCGTGTATGTCATGCACATCATCGCTATAGGCTTTGGCCGAGCTGTCGCGGTGAAGCTTTTCCACGTCACGGATATGGCGAGCTTGCTAGCGATCACGACCGTTATCGGCGTTGCCATACCGGCCATCGTACAGATGGCCGCTATCCGCTTAGGGATCCAAGAGTGGCTGGCGCTGCCGGCCTCCGCCCACCGCAAGCGTGAAACCAGCGCCGCAGGCCAGCCGGGGAGACTGAGGATCGGCCGCTGATGCGGGGAAAAGATACTTTAAAACAACCAATTATCGTGTTTTTAAGCCAAACATGAAAGAAACTGGACAGGCGTGACAAAACTGCACTAGCGCTATGCGGTAATCGCAGTGATTATGCCGTCCGATTGAATATTGAAGAACGATGATACTGACGCCATTCGGGTTCGTGAATATTTTGCATGTTACGGATTTTCCGGCGCAATCGAGCGACGACTTAACTTGAAGTATCGCCTTAATTTAGGCAATAAGCCTGATGCCAGCGTAGACATTTCGTGACACGATTCCGCTGAACGGATGTAATGCCCGGTTGAGATTTGATTTACCGGTATCAAATATGAAGTGCCGATTTTTATAAAACTATACGATGTCCGGTTTGTTTCTTTTTTCGGACGAAATTTATTTTGAGGACCAAATGCGTTTATTGAATGTTTCGATTCTGCTTGCCTCCGCAGCACTTGCGGGGTGCACCGTCACCGCGGCATCAGGCCCCGATGCGGCAACAATCGAATCCAACGCTTCAGTGAAATTCAGTTCCAAGGACAAAAAGAAAACTGCGGGCGTTGACTACGCTCTCATCGATATCAACAGTTCCGTCCTGAACTATGTCGGCGACACCACCACCGCTACCCTGCTCGGCAGTTTCGGCGGCGGCAAGGGTGGTGTTCCGGCATTGCCGATGGGCGTTGGTGACGTGGTGCAGGTCGCAATCTTCGAAAGCCAGGCGGGCGGACTTTTCATTCCAAACGATGCGGGCAGCCGTCCCGGCAACTTCATCAGCCTGCCGAACCAGACGGTAGACCGGGAAGGCAATATCAGCGTTCCCTATGCCGGCAAGATCCGCGCAACAGGCCGCAATGTCGAGGATGTGCAGAGCGAGATCGAGGAGCGTCTGGCCAACCGGGCCATCGAACCGCAGGTCCTCATCACCAAGATTTCCAGCCGCTCCGCACAGGCATCCGTGCTTGGCGACGTCAAGGAACCGACGAAGGTCCAGCTTTCAGAAGCGGGTGACCGCGTTCTCGACGTCATCTCCTATGCAAAAGGCCTCAGCGCCCCGAATATCGAATCCTATGTCACGCTGATCCGTCGCGGCAAGACCGCGCGCGTCAATTACAATCACCTTGTCAGCACGCCATCCGAGAACATCTATGTGGTTCCGGGCGACACGGTCATGGTGGAGCGTGAACGCCGCACCTATCTCGCTTTCGGCGCCTCCGGCCTCAATGGTCGTTTCGAATTTGAGGACGCCGCGCTGAAGCTCTCGGATGCGCTGGGCAAGGCGGGCGGATTGCTCGATTCCCGTGCCGACCCTGCGCAGGTCTATGTCTATCGTACCGTCAAACGCAATCTTCTCGTGAAGCTTGGCATCGACATGTCCAAGTTCCCGGGACAGGAAGTTCCGGTCATCTTCCGCGCCAACCTGCGCGATCCTTCAACCTTCTTTGCCACCACGAAATTCCCGATGCAGGATCGCGATATCATCTACGTCACCAACTCGCAGGCAACCGAACTTTACAAGTTCCTGGACCTCGTCGGCTCCGTTCCCGCAACGGCCGGCAACGTCTCCGAGGATGTGCTTGCGACGCGCAACGCCATCCGGGCGTTCTGACCCTCGGCTACTCGCCGCTCCTGTTCAAAGCCGCCCCGGAAACGAGGCGGCTTTTTATTTTGGTCACGAGTGGGGTCAAGTTCCGTGCATCGAGCCCGGCGACGGGCATATGCCCAAAAGCGCCACAACCCTTGTTTCGCAAGGCAACATGACGGCAGACATCGTCGCCGCCATTACAAAAGTTTAAGGTGATTTTGCAGCGCATTGGGTGTCTTGTGGGAGCTAAAGCTGCTCCCAGGGCTTGCCGAACATGTTCGGGAAACATGTATTGCTCTCATTTTGCGGAACCGTCAGATGAAACGTTTCTGGACCGCCCTCAGCGTTCTCGCCATCGCAGCCGCCGGCGCGTGGTATTTTAAAGATCGCCTGCCCCTTGATCAAATTCCCTATCTCAAACAATTCGCCAGCGTTTCGCCACATGCAGAAACGGCAACGGCCGATGGATCTGCCGGCAAGAAGGGCCAGACGTCGCAGAACGGTCAAGCCGGCCAGCAGACAGGCCAGAGGCAAGGTGGCGGGCGGCGCAATGGCGGGCCGCCTACCGTCAGCACCATCGCCGTCAACAAGGCGACGTTGCCAATGGATGCTACGGCGACGGGATGGGCGGTTGCCGCCGACATCACCAATATAGCGCCGCTTCAGGCCGGTCTCGTCACGGAAATCTCCGCGAAGGACGGCCAGCATATCAAGGCGGGCGATCTGATCCTCAAGATGGACGACCGTATCGCCCGCGCAGCCGTCGACAAGGACAAGGCCAATATCGCTGCCGATCAGGCAACGCTGGAACAGACGGAAGCCGCCTTCCAGCGCGCCGCCAATCTGGTCAAGCAGAGCGCAGAGTCCCAGCAGGTGCTGGATCAGGCAAGGGCAGCCAGGGACAGCGCCGCCGCAAAGATCGATGCCGACAAGGCGACGCTTGCTTCCGACCAGGTAACGCTCGAACATATGGAGATCCGTGCGCCCTTCGATGGGCGACTGGGCGATGTTACCGTCAGCCCCGGTGCCTATCTCAGCGCTGGCATCAATATTGTGACGATCACGAAATACGATCCCATCTCTGTCAGTTTTCGCCTGTCGCAGCGCTACCTGCCGCAATTGCGCGAAGGCGTTCAGAAGGACACGGCGGTCGATGTAGACCCGGCGGCAACCGGCGGCGAGCCCATGAGCGGCATGCTGCGTTTTTACGACAACGTCGTAGACCAAACGTCCGGTACCGTACTTGCCAAAGCGGAATTCAAGAACGATCGCGGGCTGTTGTGGCCCGGCCAGTCCGTCAACGTCACGGCTCATTTCGTCTCCGACGCGGAGATGATCGTCGTGCCGACGGTTGCCGTGCGGCCGGGGCCGAAGGGCAATTTCGTCTACACCGTCGATGACAACCACCGTGTTCATATGACGACCGTGGAAGTTGCCCGCTCCAACGGCGATATGACAGCCATTGCCAGCGGCCTCACCGGCGGCGAGCATGTGATCATTGAAGGCCAGTCGGGACTTGCCGACGGTCAACAGGTGGTCGAGCAATTCTCGGACAAGGGCGGCGCGGCCGCCAATCTGGCCGCCAATATTCCCCAGCAGGAACAGGTGGGTAACCCATGATCCCGAATTTCTGCATCAACCGACCCGTTGCAACCACCCTTCTCGCCATCGGCCTCGTGCTCGCCGGGCTTGCCGGTTTCCGCCTGTTGCCCGTCGCTGCGCTGCCGAAAGTCGATTTTCCGACGATCAGCGTTTCGTCGTCGCTGTCGGGCGCCTCGCCGCAAACCATGGCCACCTCAGTCACCACGCCGCTGGTGAAGCAGTTCGAGACCATTCCGGGTGTCAGCGAAATCAGCGCCACCAACACTCTGGGCAACAGCTCCATCGTGCTGCAATTCGATCTCAACCGTGACATCGACGCAGCGGCAGCAGATGTTCAGGCGGCGATTTCGCGCGCACAGCGGCAATTGCCAAGCAACATGACGACAACGCCGAGTTACCGCAAGACCAACCCGGCTGATGCGCCGGTACTGCTGCTTGCCATCAACAGCAAGGAGATGCCGACCAGCAAGGTGGACGAAATTGCCGAGAACATCATCTCGCCGCTGCTTTCAACCATTTCCGGCGTCGCGCAGGTGAGTATCTACGGCGCGCAGACCTATGCCGTGCGCATTGGCCTCGACCCCTCGCAGCTTCAGGCAAGAGGGCTTGGCGTCGATACCGTCACAACCGCCATCGCGCAGGCGAACAATCAGGTGCCCGTGGGCGCGTTGCAGAATGACAACCAGCGCCTGACGATAGAGGCAGACACCCAGCGCACCGATGCGGCGGCCTTCCGCTCGCTGGTGGTGGCGACAAGCAACGGTGCTTCCATCCATCTCGGCGATATCGCCAATGTCACGGACAGTATCGACAACCCCAATGCCGGCAGTTGGTTCGATGGCGAACAGGCGATCGTTCTTGCCGTGCAGCGCCAGCCGGACGCCAACACCGTTGATGTGGTGGATGCCATCCGGGCCAAGTTACCGGCGCTGCGCCAGCAATTGCCGCCATCGGTCAATATCAACGTCATGAATGACGCCTCGACTGCAATCAAGGACGCGATTGCCGACGTACAGTTCACGCTGCTCCTCACAATCGGGCTGGTGGTCGCGGTTATCTATCTCTTCACCGGGCATCTGACGGCGACCATTATTCCGGGCCTTGCCGTGCCGCTATCACTGATTACCGCCTTCGGGGCCATGTATGTTCTGGGGTACAGTATCGACAATATCTCGCTACTCGGGCTGACATTGTCGGTCGGACTTGTGGTGGACGATGCGATCGTCATGCTGGAAAACATCCTGCGACTGCACGAAGAAAAAGGCCTGACGATGCGCGAGGCGGCCCTTCAGGGCGCAGCGGAAGTCAGCGGCACCATTCTGTCCATGTCCATCTCACTGGTTGCAGTGTTCATTCCCATTCTGCTGATGGGCGGAGTGATCGGCAGGCTGTTTAACGAATTCGGCATGGTGGTAACGCTGGCAATCATGGCGTCGGCGCTGGTTTCGCTGACTGTCACGCCCATGCTCGCCTCAAGGCTTTCGGGTCATTCCTCCAGACCGCCAGCCATCATCCGTTGGTTCGACGCCGGCTTCGAGCACACGCTTCGCCTCTACGGCAAGGCCGTTGGCTGGTGCCTTTCCCATCGCCGCGTGGTTCTGGGCGCATTCCTGGCATCGGTCGCAGCATCGCTTTATCTGTTCGAGACTTTGCCTTCCAGCTTCTTCCCGCAGGAGGATATCGGTCGCCTTTCCGTGTCGACGCAGGCGCGTGAGGACATTTCCTATTCCGCGATGCGCGATCTTCAGGCGCAGGTGGCCGATCAGATCCGCAAGAACCCGGCCGTGGTGCATGTGACCTCTACAGTCGGCGGCAACTCCCGCAACCCGCTGAATAACGGCTCGATGTTCGTGGAGCTGAAACCGAAGGAAGAGCGTGCACCGCTAAGCCAGGTATTGGCCGAACTTGGCCAGGCGACATCGAAGGTGGCGGGCATCCGCACCTATATCAATCCCCAGCAAAGCTTGCGTTTGGGCGGGCGCAGCTCCGCCAGCCAATACCAGCTCGTCATTCAGGGCCTGAATGCCGACGCGACCAATGAATGGTCGAACAAGCTGATGGAGGCGATGCGCCGCGACCGCACATTCGCCGCCGTCAACTCCGACGCTCAGAACGGCGCAATTGCGGCGACGATTTCGGTCGACCCGGAAAAGGCAGCCGCCTTCGGCATTACCAACGACCAATTGCGCAAGACGCTGGAAATGTCGTTCGGCGGTTATACGGCGGCGCAAATCCAGTCGACCGGTGATAGCTATGATGTGATCGTCGAATTCGACAGCTCGAAACAGTGGAATGACGATTTCCTGAGCGACATCAACATTCTCTCGGCAAAATCGGGTGTTCTGGTTCCGCTTTCCAACTTCGCCACCCTCACCCGCACGCAGGCGCCGGTGACCATCAACCAGACGGGCCAGCTCGTTTCTACGACCGTCTCCTTCAACCTGCCGGATGGCGTGGCGCTTTCGGATGCGACGAGCCGTATTGACCAGATCAAAACCACCATCGGCCTGCCGCAGGACGTGTTCACCAGCTATGGCGGCACGGCGGCGATATTCCAGCAGAGCCAGGGCAATACCAGCATCCTCATTCTTGCGGCGGTGTTGACCATCTATGTGGTGCTGGGTGTGCTTTACGAAAGCTTCATCCACCCGCTGACCATCCTTTCCGGTCTGCCGGCGGCGGCTTTTGGCGCGCTGGTGGCGCTGAAGGTGATGGGCATGGATTTCTCGATCATTGCGCTGATCGGGCTGTTGATGCTGATTGGCATCGTCAAGAAAAACGCGATCATGATGATCGACGTTGCGGTGGAACTGATCCGCGAAAAGGCCGAACCGCCCACCCGCGCCATCCACGAAGCCTGCGTGCGCCGTTTCCGGCCGATCATGATGACGACCTTCTGCGCGCTGCTGGGCGCCCTGCCCATCGCCCTCGGCTCAGGCGCCAGCTCGGAACTGCGCCAGCCACTTGGTGTTGCCGTGGTCGGTGGTCTCATCGTCTCGCAATTGCTGACGCTGTTCATCACTCCGGTCATCTTCGTGGAAATGGACAGGTTGGGTACCTACCTCACCGGGCTGTTTTCGCGCAAGAAATCGGCCGAAAAACACGCGGAACCGCAAAAGCCGGAAAGTGCCGGCGAACCCGATTCCGTCGCGGCATAGGTCGTAGATACGCATTTCCGGACACAAACCGCGATGCGGTTTCTACCGGAAATGCTCTAATGCAAGCTTCCGAGGCGCTCCAGTGCCTCGGAAAATCCCTGTCCCTGCAACTGGAACGAAACCGTTCGGCCCTGCAGATCGGGGGCCTCTATTGTCAGGGTTTGTCCGGCCTTCAGCGCGGTTACAAGTTCGACGAACGGCGTGAAGGAAACGATGCAGCCCACGGGCAGACACGTGCTGACCTGAACTTCCTGCAACCGCACATTTCCGGATTTTACCGAAAACAGCTTTGTGACGGCAAGGCCGAAAGGCATGACCATGGTGCCGGAAAGCTTACCCGGCGTCCCGACATCATCCAGCCGGAACTCGACGGAGACGACCAGTTTGCGTGTCTTCTCCTCAAGCTGGACCTGAGCGATGGCGCAGAGCGGTTTTGCCGTCTCCGCCACCAGCTTACTCGCGTCATTATCATCTTTTTTCGCAGGCGCGACGCAAGCAAGCTGCCAACTCCCGTGAACCTCACGCAACGGCGCGTCCGCCTTTTTTTCTGCATCTTGCGCGGGAGCATCGCCTGCCACCAAACCGGCGGACAGGAACACCGTGAGAGCCGTTTTCCAAAGCGTGTTTTGACTGCGCTTCATCAGAAACGAACTCCAAGTTGGGCTGAAGCAGATTGATCCAGAAGACCCGCGCCAAAAACCGCGCCGTAACGGAATGTCAAGGTGGCGGATGCGTTGAGATTGTAGCTAAGCCCCAGATTGATCAATGCCACGTCGCGCGCCATGGCAGCACTTGTCACAGAAAACGCACTGCCACCATCGTAGAACAGTGCGCTCTCCATCATCGGATCGCCATAGGCATGACGCCACCCGATATCGAGCATCGCGCGTCCAAGCATCCCCTCCGACGCAATGTCACGGCTGATGCGCGCCCCGAGCGTCGAATAAAACTCGTCGTGGCTGACGGCACCCGAAGACACGGCGGCGATACCGCCCATCTCCCGGAAAGCATCCGTCCGCGTATTCACGTAAGCGATATTGGCGTAAGGCTCGATATGGGTGAGATCAAAATCGAACCGCCAGGCGGCTTCGGCAAAGACCTGCGTGGTGGAAGCGTCGTAACCAGCGGTTAGGTCCTCCTTCAATGTTGAAAAAGAAACCGCCCGGCGGGTTTCGACATCCTGAAAGGCGTGGGTTGCACCAAGACGCAGGGATGCAGGGCCAATTGTTTTGCCCGCATAACCCGCCACATAGTAGCTGTCTACGTCAGCAGATGCAGCAGGAGAACCCTGGCTGATCACATCGCGGCCGTAACCGGCGGCCACCCCAGCACGCCAGCCATCAGCCAGATCTCCGTCAACACCAAAGAGGACGCCGCCGCCCTTCATCTCGGCCGATGCGCCGTTTCCATCGCCATCGATGCGGCCGCGAGAGCCAAAACCACTGGACCAGAACGTGAGTGAACCCTCGTCAATGTCAAACGGGTTTGATCCGCCTTCAGCATAGGCGACCGGCAGGATCGGGCGCGCATCGACACCTTCGAAAGCACTGCGCAGCCGGTTGAGAATGACATCGCGGGTGAGTTGGCTGCGGTTGATCAAAGCCATGGCAAGCGAGGGATGAATTTCCCCGGCAAGCTGCGCGAAGGCGGATTGGGTTTCGCCCTGCTGCAGAAACACGGCCGCCTCGTAGAGCGGCGAGCTTTCCCCAAGCGCCTCTATGGCGTTGGCGGCCCCGCGCGCATTGGCCGTCGATGTTTCAGCGGCCAAAAAGCCGGCATCCGGTGATGCCCGGGCGAAGGAAAGATAGGTGCTGCCGTCGTCGGCACTCCGGGCTACCCTTGCGGTCAGATAGGCGAAATTTTCGCCGACACTTGAAAACGTACCGGTAATTCCGCCCGTTGCCGTCAGGATCGTGTAGCGGGTGTTGAGGCTATAGGCAGTTTGGTTCGCCAGCGACGTAACGACAAGACTGACATCATTGTCGATGGTGATGGTTCCGGTCACGGCAAGCCTGTCGGAATTGCCGGCGGCGTCGATTTCAACCTCATAGCGAGAGCCATTGGCAAATGTTGCGCTGCCCGTGGAAGCCAGCGTGCCGATCGAATTGCCGGGCGCGAGCGTGCCACCCGAGCCGACGGTCAGGCCTCCGATGGTGCCGGAGCCGCCGAGTGTGGCACCGGTACCGACCGAAACAGCGCTTGCAACCGAACCATTGACGCTGAGCTTTCCAGAGGAAACCGCAGTGGTGCCCGTATAGGTACTATTTCCGGTCAAGACCAGATTACCATCGCCGGTCTTTTCAAAGGTGCCAGTACCGCTGATGGCATTGGAAAGCGTGCCGGCACCATCGACAACGAGTTGCGCATCGTTGGCGATGCCGCCCGAGCCGAAACTTTTTGAGTTGCCTTTCAGCGTGCCGGAAGAAATCGTAGTGCCGCCGGAATAGCTGTTATTGCCGCCAAGCGTTGTGACGCCAGCTTCGGCAACGACTTTGCCCGCACCTGAAATATCGGCTGAGAGTATATATCCGGTCTCGGAATGGTTGAAGACGATGCTGCCGTTGCCTGCACCGAAAGCAATCGTGCGCGCTTCCAACGCACCGGCTGAGCGGGCGGTTTGGCCCGCGGCAGCTCCGATGTTGAGCACGCCTGTGGAACCCGCCGATGCGGCAATGAGAATAGTGGGCGCAGCCAGCGAGGCTCCGCCGGTTATCTCAACGGAACCGTTTCCGGCATCGCCGACGACCATGAGATTGCCAACCGCAACGCGCGATCCCACACCGCTTACCAGAACGTTTCCATTCGATCCCGCCGCACTGCCCGCATAGAGATCATAGGCATCAAGTGATCCGCCGTTCGTAACGGTCAAGCTTCCGGAACCTTCAAAACCCACATCGACGGAGCCGGAGTTCACAACGCCGTTGTCGATATAAGCGGTGACGTTCGAACCCGATCCTGTGATCGTCATCGTGCCGGAGGAACCGGCAAGATCACCGAGCATCACCTTGGCAGCTTTGATACCGCCGCCGGCGCTGACCGACACATTTCCTGTAGTCCCGCCTCCGTATCCGACAAAAAACGTTCCGGTCATCGCCCAGCTCGATCCGTCGCCCGCCACCGTTACGGTGGAAGTGGAGCCGCCATGGGCCGCAACATAGCCGTCGCGGCTTTCCACCGTGCCACCGGCCTCGACGGTCATGGAACCGTTGCCGTCAAGGCCGACATTGAGATCGGCGCGGCTTTGCAATTTGCTGCCGGCACCGGATACCCGGGCGGAACCAGTACCACCGGCATTTGCTCCGATGATGATATTCGCTGCATCGACAAGGCCGCCGCCCGTGACCGCCAGCGAACCCGTGCCATTCACCCCCACCTCGAGATCACCACGGTTGACTTTCCAGACCGACCGCTGCCCATCCACAACGGCAGCGCCGGTCGCGCCCGCCACAACGCCGAGCTGCGCCGCCGTGCTATCCACGGAGCCACCCGCCAGGACGTTGAGCTTGCCGTTGCCGGCGGCACCGCCCGGATCGGCGACATCGCCGCCGACCTGCAGGTCGCCGGTCCTCCAATTCGAGCCGTCGCCGGTGACAGTCGCCTCACTTGCCGAATGGCGGCCGATAATGGCCTCGCCACTGGTTACGGTCCCTGCGGCCTCTACGAGAAGCGTTGCAGCTCCAGAATTGCCAACGACGAGCGATCCGCCGCTTTGCAGCGCGGAGTCCAGACGGCTTACCGTCACAGAACTTCCGTCCGCAGAAGCCAGATTTGCAATCACCGTCGTTGTCTGACTGATGACCGTGCCGCCACCGGTTACGGTGAGCTTACCAACGCCTGCTTCGCCAACGACCATATCCCCGGACATGGTCCAGTGGCTGTCTTCACCGGAAACCAGCGCGGTTCCCGTCGTGCCGAGGTCTTCGGCCAGAACGCCTCTCGCGCTGTAAAGCTCGCTGGCGCCGAGCACCTCCAGATTTCCACCGCCGCCAGCTCCGGAAGACGACCCGCTCACAAAAACGGTGTCGGAAGTCGTGAGAGTGGAAGAGTTATCGAGCTTGAGGGAGCCATTTCCAGTCCCGCTTCCGCCAATAAGGACGTTCTTCGACGATGCCGTCGTGCCGTGCAAAAGGGAAAGGTTACCCACGCCGCTGCCACCGATGGAGACATCACCGTCATTCTGCCATTTCGCACCGATGAAACTTGCCGTGCCGGACGCGCCACTGACAGCGCCGAGAAAAACTGAATCTGTCTGCAAGCCGCCCTGCACTACCAGCGTGCCGGCCCCTGGCGCGGTGCCTATCAACAATTCACGGGCTTTGGCGCTCGTCCCTATCGTAATGACCGGGCCGTAGGTATCGATCATCACATCATCGCTGGCACCAGGCACGCGGCGCGACGGACCCCAGTCCGCGTCGGTAAACCAGTCACCCCCATCGGACCCCGTCCAGAGCAACGTTTCGGCGATAGCCTCCGATGTAGCGGCAAGCGAAAATATAAAGAAAAAAAGACCCGCCGTCCCGCAGACGAAAAGCCTGCTTGGCGTCAAGGCACGCATTTCCGCTGTCGGACAGGTTTCCCCTTCCGAAACATGGCAGAAACAAGCGGACATTCAGTCTCCCTAACCCGCGCGACGTGCGGTCTTCCTTTGATCGAGCGAATCATTTTTTGAATCAGATCAACTACGCCAGTTTGAAAGATGATTTCCAGTATGAACAGCGCAAAGCGAGGTTTTTACTGACAGACGAAACAAAAACGGAGCACGACAGGCGTGCTCCGTTAAATAAGCAACAGATGGCTGGAGTAAATCTCTACCGAGATCGAACGGGAAAATCCCGTTCTGCCTACTGCTTTGAAAACCGCCCGAAGGCTCCGCCTGAAAAGCACAGGGGATCGCCATCGCGGTGGGCGGCACGCAGCACTTCGCCGACGATGATGGTGTGATCGCCCGCATCGTGGGCTGCCGCCTGCCGGCATTCGAAACGGGCGAGCGTGCCCGGAATGACCGGAACGCCCTCGTCGTTGATTTCCCAGTCAAGATCGTCAAATGCGCGGCCGTTGCGGGTGAAGCGGGCGCTCAGCACGTCCTGATCTGCGCTCAGCACATGGATGGCGAAATGCGTTGCGCCGCTGAAGGCCGGATAGCGCGATGAATTTTTGGCAGGCGACCACAGCACCAGCGGCGGATCGAGCGATACCGACGCGAAGCTGTTGACCGTCATACCGATCGGCCCTTCGGGCGTCGTTGCCGTCACCACCGTCACGCCGGTGGTGAAAGCGCCGAGCGCATTGCGAAAGCTGCGGCTGTTTTCGCCGCCGGGAACAAATACGTGCTCATTGGGCATTTTGATCGCTTCTGCGACTGTCATCACGGCACCTCGCTTCCAATTGCAAGTGTGTAAAGCTCAAACCAGGTCTGGCGGTCGATGGTAACGCGCAGGGCATCGGCCGCCGTTTTTATGCGCTGAATATTGTTGGTGCCGAGCACGGGCACGATCTTTGCCGGATGCCGCAGCAGCCAGGCGATGGCAACGGCAGTGGCATCGACGCCCTGCTCGTTGCCGATGCGCTGCAGGGCAGCCATGGTTCCACCATGCGCACCGGAAAACAGCGAACCGCCGCCAAGCGGCGACCACGCCATCGGTGAAACGCGCTTTTCCTGCAGGAAGGCCAGATCGCCATTGGTGAAGCTATCGGTCGCAAGCAAGCTCATTTCGATCTGGTTCGTAACCAGCCTATTGCTCATAGCCGATTGCAGCAGGGAGAAATCCCAAGGGCGGAAATTGGAAACACCCACGGCCTTGACCTTGCCGGAAGCTACCAGCGCATCGAGCGCCTTGCCGGTTTCTTCGGGATCGATCAGCGGATCGGGCCGGTGGATCAGCAGCAGATCGACATGATCTGTGCCCATGTCACGCAAGGAGGCCTCGACTGAAGCGTTGATATGGCCATCCGTGGTATCGTAATGCTTGACGCGGGCGGATGAGTGACGCCCGGCTGGCGCCACGATGCCGCATTTCGTCACGATCTCGATCTTGTCGCGAAGGGATGGAGCTGCCTTGAGGCCGGCACCCAGAATGGCTTCCGCCGTGTATCCACCATATATATCAGCCTGATCCATGGTGGTGATGCCCTGCTCCAGGCAGGCTTCGATCTTTGCCTGTACATGGGAAGGCGAAGTATCAGCATCGTCGCCGATGCGCCACATGCCGTAAACGATGCGGCTAAGTTCCAGGTTTTCAGAAAGAGCGATACGTTCCATCAGTGGCGTTCCCCGTTGCCCAGCGGCGTGGCAGGTGTTTCAGAAGGCACCCGGCCGTATGCATGCGGCAGGGAGCAGGTTTTCATTTGCGGCAGGACCTTGGTTCCGAAGTGTTCAGCCTCGTCGAGATGCGGATAACCCGAGAGGATGAAGGCGCGAATACCCATTTTCTGGTATTCCTCCAGCGCCGAAAGGACCTTGTCGGTGGAGCCGACGAGCGCTGCACCACAGCCGGAGCGCGCCCGGCCGATGCCGGTCCACAGGTTTGGTTCGACATAACCGAACTTGTCGGCCAGTTCTCGGGCCCGCGCCTGATGCGATACACCGAGTGAGCCGCTGTCGTGGGCGCGGTTGCGGATCAGCTGGCCATACTCGTCATCGAGCTTCGAAACCAGATGCTCGGCATATTCGCGCGCTTCCTGTTCGGTATCGCGCACGACCATGTGGACTCGCAGGCCGTAATCCAGCGTGCGGCCGTGGGCTGCGGCACGCTCATGGGCAGCGCGCATGCGGTCTGCGAGCTGGTCTTTCGTTTCGGGCCACATCAGATACACGTCGCATTGCGCGCCGCACAGCTCCAGCGCATCCGGCGAATAACCGCCGAAATAGAGCAGCGGACCACCATTCTGCTGGTACGGACGTGCAGGCTCGGTGGAGACACCCTTGAACTGGTAGATCTCGCCGTCATGGTCAATCGTGTCACGGGTCCAGGCCTGGCGCAAAATCTGCACGACTTCATGGCTGCGTTTGTAGCGAAACGCGCTGTCAGCCACCTCGCCGGGAAAATCGGAGCTGATGACGTTGAGCGTCAGGCGGCCCTTCAGCATGTGATCGAGCGTCGCCACCGTACGCGCCAGCATGATCGGCTGCATTTCGCCGCAACGGATTGCAGCAAGGAAATTGATGCGGTCGCTGATCGGAGCGCAACCTGCCACGAAGCTCAACGTGTCCTGGCCGACCTGGTAGGAAGAGGGGCAGAGAATGTTACGAAAACCGAGTTCCTCGGCCTTTTTGACGATATCCGAGCAATGTTCGAAGCTGGAGCGCAGGCTACCATCCGGCACGCCCAGATAGGCGTAATCATCGGAACAAAGGGCAGAAAACCAGGAGACCTCGGCAGCATCGAGATCAGCGGATGTAACGGGTACGACGGTCATGCAATTCCTCCTCAAGGCCGCTCTCGTTTTTCTTGCATAACATCAAGAAATATGTAAATCAATGATGTATCAATTTTTGTTTTGCGGAGGGGATAGCATCATGAAACACACGGGCGGCAGCCTGCCTATGTATTTGCAGATCGCCGAAATGCTGGTGCGCGAAGTCGCTGCGGGCCGTCTGACAGATGGTGAAAAGCTTGCTCCCGAAAGGGATATGGCAGCCGATCTCGGCATTGCTGTCGGCACGCTTCGCAAGGCGCTTGCGGAGTTGCAGGAGCGTGGGCTGCTGGAGCGTGTGCAGGGTTCCGGCAATTATATCCGCGCGGTCAGCGATCCCCAGAGCGTTTATGCCTTCTTCCGGCTGGAGATGATCGAGGGGGGTGGCCTGCCAACGGCGGAGGTGCTGGATGTTGCGCGCCTTGCCAAGCCATCCACCCTACCCGCCTTTGGCACATCGCCGGAAGGCCACCGCATCCGCCGCCTGAGGCGTATCGCGGGGAAACCGGCGGCAATCGAGGAGATCTGGCTAGACGGTTCCTATGTCGACACGATTACCATCGAGAACCTGTCGGAATCGCTCTATCTCTATTATCGCACCCGCCTCAATCTCTGGATATCGAAGGCAGAAGACCGCATCGACCTCGGGGAAGTGCCAGAATGGGCGCCTGCACAATTCGGCCAGAAACCCGGCGCGTCGGTGCCGCGTGTCCTTCGCCTGAGCCAGGGTCAGGACGGAGCCGTGGCTGAAGTCTCATGGACATGGTTCGACCACACCGTCGCACGGTACGTTTCACGCATACGTTGAAAACGCACGAAATTCGCGTGATCCACATGGACAGAGAAAATTGACCACAGGCAAGGAAGCCGCGACCTGCCACGCAGGGGTTTTCGTTGAAATATTTCTACAAATCAAAGCTTTGCCGGTTTTTGATTTCTGTCAGAAATAAAATTGATACACTATTGATTTCCTTTTGACGAAAGGTAATATCACGGGCCTAGGGAGACAGGCGTTTGGCCGTCCCACGATATCGCCGGACGATCGGGATGATTTTTTCGAAAAGCGATGCGTGGATTTGAAGGTTGATGCCGGGTTTGCGTTCATCGGATTTTGGACGCCCCGGACGTGAGGAGGAAAAGATGGCTTCAGTCAGCCTGCGCAAGCTGGACAAGAGTTACGGTGCCCTGCGCATCGTCAAGGGTATCGACCTTGAAATCAACGATGGTGAATTCGTGGTTTTCGTCGGCCCCTCCGGCTGCGGAAAATCCACGACGTTGCGCATGGTCGCCGGGCTGGAAAGCATCAGCGGCGGTGAGGTGATGATCGGCGACCGCGTTGTCAACAAACTGCCGCCGCGCGAGCGTGACATCGCCATGGTGTTTCAGGACTACGCGCTTTACCCGCACAAGACGGTGCGTGAAAACATGGGTTTCAGCCTGAAGGTACGTGGTGTCAGCGCCTCGCAGGCCAATGCCAGCATTGATGAGGCAGCGAATATGCTGGGCATCAGCCATCTGCTGGACCGTCGTCCGGGCCAGCTTTCCGGCGGCCAGCGCCAGCGCGTGGCCATGGGTCGCGCCATCGTGCGCCGCCCGCAGGTGTTTCTGTTCGACGAGCCGCTTTCCAACCTCGACGCAAAACTGCGCGGACAGGTTCGCACGGAAATCAAGCGCCTGCACCAGCAGCTCGGCACCACCATCATCTACGTTACGCATGATCAGGTGGAGGCGATGACGCTGGCTGACCGCATCGTCATTCTGCGCGGCGGCGATATCGAGCAGGTGGGCACGCCGGACGAGGTCTATAACCGTCCGGAAAGCGTGTTCGTCGGCGGTTTCGTCGGTGCGCCTGCCATGAATTTCGCTCGCGCCAGAGTGACCGGCGACAAGCTGACATTTACGGACGGCAACTCTCTTCCACTGGCAGCAATCAGACCGTCCCGTGAAACGGCGCTCGATGGACGGGAGGTCATCGTCGGCATTCGCCCTGAACATTTCGGTCCTGCCGGGGGATTTGACACACAGCTCTCCGTCAAGGTGCAGGTGGTGGAGCCTTTGGGGTCGGATACGCTGGTGCATTTCACCCTCGGTGATGCGGCGCTGACGGCGAGAATGCCGCCAGAGATGAAACCGGCTCCGAATGAGGAACTGAAGATCGGCCTCGACCCATCGAAGGTGCACCTGTTCGACTTGACGACGGAACGCTCCATTCAGTGACAGGATCGGGCCGCCACCGGCCCGGCTTCAAGATTTCAATAACGGGAGGAAAATATGAAATTCAAAGCCCTTACGGGAGCGGCGCTCTGCGCAACGATGCTCAGCTTTTCGGGACAGGCCTTTGCCGACGCCGAACTCAAAATCTTCGTTTCCAGCCAGCATCAACCCGACGTGTGGCGCAAGGCGCTCGATCAATATGAGGCGAAGACGCCAGGCGTGAAAGTCGTGATCGAGACCGGCGGTAATACCTCCGAAATGCAGGCGCAATATCTCAACACCGTCATGTCTGCCAAGGATTCGAGCCTTGACGTGCTGATGCTCGATGTCATCCGTCCCGCACAGTTCGCAACCGCTGGCTGGACCAGCGATTTCTCCGGCAAAGACTTGTCCGCCTACCTGCCGACCTATGCAGAAGCAAACACCGTGAACGGCAAGATCGTGGCGCTGCCGGCGTTCGCCGATTCCATGTTCCTCTACTATCGCAAGGACTTGCTGAACAAATACGGCATCCAGCCGCCGACCACCTGGGATGAGCTGAAGGAAGCCTCAAAAAAGGTGATGGAGGGCGAAAAGAACCCCGAACTTCAGGGCCTCTCCTTCCAGGGTAAGGCCATCGAAGGTGCGGTATGCACGTTCCTGCTGCCCTACTGGAGCGAAGGGAAGTCGCTGGTTCAAAACGGCAAGCTGAATTTCGACAATCAGGCGGCCGTGGATTCGCTGAAGCTCTGGAAGAGCTTCGTCGACGAAGGCATTTCCAAGAAGAACATTTCCGAAGTGGCGACCGACGACACGCGCAAGGAATTCCAGGCGGGCAAGGTTCTCTTCGCCGTCAACTGGTCCTACGCCTGGACCCATTTTCAGGGCAAGGAATCCCAAGTGAACGACAAGGTTGGCGTCGCCCGGTTGCCGGCCGTCAAGGGCGGAGAGCAGACGACGTGCCTCGGCGGCTGGGAATTCGGCGTTTCCGCCTATTCCAAGCAGCAGGACGAAGCCAAGAAACTGGTGGAATATCTGTCCAGCCAGGATGTTTCGAAGTTCATGGCCATCAATGCCGCGCTGCTGCCCACCTATGCCTCGCTCTACAAGGATGCTGATGTGACCAAGTCCATCCCTTGGTTTGCGGATGCTCTTCCGGTTGTTGAAACGGCAAAGGCACGTCCGGTCACACCGCGTTACAACGAGGTCAGCGAAACGATCCGCACCACCGTCAATGGCGTGCTTGCGGGCGTGATGTCGCCGGAAGACGGCGCAAAGCAGATGGAAAGCCGTCTGCGCCGCGTATTGCGCTAAGCCCTGTGGCCGGGGGCGGCATGCAGGACATGCCGTTGCCGGCCCGCTTGGCCGAACCAGTGAAAATCGCCTGAACGGCGCGATAAACGGGCCGGGACTTAACCGGTCTGATCGGGAGACGATGACGTGAATTCAGTTGCGGGAGTGGCAGACGTGACGATGCCGGAGAGAACAATGGTCAGGGTGGACGAGAAACCGCAGCCGCGCTGGACGCGGTGGCTCGATCTCGGTGACCGGTCGCTTGCCGTGCTTTTGCTGGCGCCTGCAGCCATTCTTCTTTCCCTTATCATCGTCTATCCGGTGGCGCGTCTCGTCTACACCTCGTTTTTCAGCCTTTCGCTGACATCAGGTCTGCCGGCGGAATTCATCGGCTTTGAAAACTACACGGCGATGCTCGATGACCCGATTTTCTGGGAAACGACCTGGAATACGGTGCTGATAACGCTGATAACGGTGCCGGGAGCGCTGTTCATGGGCCTGGGCCTTGCGCTCCTCGCCAACCTGCCGTTTTCCATGCAATGGCCGATGCGCCTGTCGCTGCTCATCCCTTGGGCGCTGCCTCTTTCGTTCGCCGGCCTCATCTTCGCGTGGTTTTTCCACTACGAATACGGCGTGGTCAACGATGTGCTGAACCGGCTGGGCTTTGAAGGCATCATCTGGTTCAACTCCCCGAACTGGGCCTTTGCGGCCATCTGCCTGACCATCATCTGGAAGACCTCCTCCTTCATGGCACTGATGATCCTTGCAGGGCTGCAAACCATTCCGCGCTCGCTTTATGAAGCCGCCGATGTGGATGGCGCCGGCAAGCTCAGGCAGTTCTTCGAGATCACGTTGCCGCTCCTAAAGCCCTCGATCGTCGTTGCTCTCATCTTCCGTACGATTACGGCGCTGCAGACTTTTGATATTCCATACATGATGACCGGCGGCGGCCCCGGCACATCAACCACGACGCTCGCCATGTACATTCACCAGAACACTGTTTCCTTCCTCGATCTCGGTTACGGTTCGGCACTGGCGGTCATGATGTTTGCGCTCTCCATGTGCGTCACCGCCGTTTATCTCCGCATTATCAGGACGAAGGACTGATCCCATGAGCACCGTTGCGACCTCCTCCGGTCTGTCCTCCTTCTTCTCCGGCAAGCCGCTGCGCTTCATTGCCGCCTCCATATTGCTGGTCAACGGCCTGTTTCCGGCAATATGGATCCTGTTCACCTCGCTGAAAACCGAAGCGGAACTGACGGTGAAACCGATCACATGGTTTCCGCATGCGCCGACGCTCGCCAATTACATGCAGGCCTTTTCCGACCAGCCGTTGCACCTCTTCCTGTTCAACAGCTTCATGGTCGCGCTGCTTTCCACGGCACTCACAATTCTGATTTCGGTGCTGGCAGCCTATGCGCTTGCGCGGCTCGATCTCAAGTACCGGGCGCTGATCCTCTCGCTCATCATCGCCGTTTCCACATTCCCGCTGGTAACGCTGCTGGTGCCTCTGTTCGAGATCATGCGTGCGCTCAACCTGCTCAATAGCTGGACCGCTCTTATACTGCCTTACACCGTGCTCTCCCTGCCGGTCTGCACGCTGATGCTGGTATCCTTCTTCGAAAGCATCCCGCGCGATCTGGAAAACGCCGCCATGATTGATGGCTGCACCCGCATCGGCGCGCTGTTCAAGGTTGTCGTGCCGCTATGCGCGCCAGGCGTCTTCACCGCCGGCATTCTCGCTTTCGTGAACGCCTGGGACGAATTCCTGCTGGCGCTTTCCTTCAATTCCAATCCGGCACTGCGCACGCTGCCGGTCGGCATCCAGCTTTACCAGGGTGAGTTCGCTTTCCCGTGGCCCGTCATCTCGGCGGCGCTGGTGGTCGGCATCGTCCCGGTTGCGATCCTGATCGTCATTTTTCAGGAACGCGTCGTCTCCGGCCTCACCGCCGGCGGTCTCAAGGGTTAAACAGGTACAGTCATGCAATTCGAAAAGACCAGAGACGGCTTCAAGCTTGCGATTGGCAGCCACACCATTCTTTCTCATTCGCCTGAGAACCCGGCTTTCTTCGCCGGTTTCGGCAAGGAGCGGATGGATATGTATCGCGGCAATTTCGATATCGAGGACTATGTCATCGAACGAACTGCGATCCGCCACGCCGAAGTCAGTGGCGACAGCGTTACGCTGTCTTCCGCACCCGGGCAGGCCGCGCGCCTTCATCTGGCGCTGGATGGAAATGCCATCAGGGTCACGGCGCTGGATGAAACCATCAATCGGCTGTGGCTGCGGATCATCGCAAATGACGACGAACATGTCTGGGGCGGTGGCGAACAGATGTCCTATTTCGACATGCGCGGTCGCCGCTTTCCGCTCTGGACCTCCGAACCCGGTGTCGGCCGCGACAAGACCGCTGAAATCACCTTCAAGGCTGACGTCAGCGGCAAGGCGGGTGGCGATTATTACAACACCAATTACCCGCAGCCGACCTATCTGTCGTCGCGCAAATATGCGCTGCATGTGGAAACCAGCGCCTATTCAGTCTTCGATTTCCGCAACGAAGATTTCCACGAAGTCGAGATATGGGCGATCCCCGAGAGGATCGAGTTTTTCACCGGCGATCGTTTCACCGATATCGTTTCTGCCCTCTCGCTGCGGTTCGGACGCCAGCCGGAACTGCCGGAGTGGGTCTATGGCGGCGCGATCATCGGGTTAAAGGATGGCGCCAACTCCTTTGCCCGGCTGGAAAAAATCCGCGCTGCCGGAACCAAGGTCTCCGGCCTGTGGTGCGAGGACTGGGTGGGGCTTCGCCAGACATCCTTCGGCGCCCGGCTCTTCTGGGACTGGCAGGCCAATGAGGCGCGTTATCCGCATCTGCGTCAGAAGATCGCCGAGCTTGCCGATCAGGGCATTCGTTTTCTGGGATACGTGAACCCCTATCTCTGCGTCGACGGCCCGCTTTTTCCGGAGGCGGAGGCCGCCGGTTATTTCGCCACCGGCGCGGACGGCAAGACGGCGCTCGTGGATTTCGGCGAGTTCGATTGTGGCGTGGTCGATTTCACCAATCCGGCCGCAGCCGAGTGGTTTTCCGAAGAGATCATCGGCAAGAACATGCTTGATTTCGGCCTTTCCGGCTGGATGGCCGATTTCGGCGAATATCTGCCGATCGACATCACGCTATCGAACGGCATCGACGCCAAGCTGATGCACAATGCCTGGCCGACGCTCTGGGCAGAGGTCAACGCCAAGGCTGTTGAAAGCCGTGGCAAAACCGGCGAAGCGCTGTTCTTCATGCGGGCGGGCTTTACCGGTGTGCAAGCCCACTGCCCGCTGCTGTGGGGCGGCGACCAGTCCGTCGATTTCTCCCGCCATGACGGTCTCGTCACTGTCATATGCGGTGCGCTGTCCTCCGGTCTTCTCGGCAATGCCTATCACCATTCCGATATTGGCGGTTATACCAGCCTGTTCGGCAATGTCAGAACCCCGGAACTCATCATGCGCTGGACGGAGATGGCAGCCTTTACTCCTGTCATGCGAACCCATGAGGGCAATCGCCCGCGCGACAATCTCCAGATCGATCAGGACGAGACCGTTCTTGGCCATTTTGCCCGCATGACGGCAATCTATGTCGCACTCGCCCCCTATCTGAAATCGCTCTCCACTGAAGCGGCCGAAAACGGCCTGCCGGTACAGCGCCCGCTTTTCCTGCATCACGAGAACGACCGGCAGACCTATGCCATTCAGGACAGCTATCTCTACGGGGCCGACATGCTGGTCGCACCAGTTTGGAAGGCGGGGGAGACGCAGCGCACGCTTTACCTTCCGGGCGATGGGGAATGGATGCATCTTTGGAGTGGCGCGCGGTATTTTGGCGGGCACGAGATCACCGTGGAGGCTCCGATAGGCCAGCCGGCTGTGTTCTACCGCGCTGAAACGCCCTTTACTGCGTTATTTGAACAGCTTCGCAATATCGCTTGAAGCATCACCTTCCGGCCATTTCCAAAAAACGCCGCAGATATTGCGGCGTTCAACCGATGCTTTAACAGGCCTCGCTAGACGGCCATCAGCCCGTCAGGCGTGGTGATGTAATGGCTTTCTTGAACAGCACCGTCATCGCGTCGCTGATGCCCTGGGACGGGCTGACTTCGAAGTACAGACCCGGGGAAGCGCAGCTCTGCATGCGTGAGCCGATTTCCGCCTGAAAGGGCTTGATCCAGCTATTATACCAGTCATTCGTCGGCAGCGGCAGGTAGGTGGTATAAAGCACCGCGATACGAAAACCCTTTTCCTTCAGTTTCGTACAGTCTTTGATGTCGATCGGCTCCTGACAGCGGCCTCCCGTCAGTTTTTTCGTACAGGAGGACGGCTTGTAACTGTCGCCCACCCCGTCTGAAACAAAGAAAATAACCTTATCCGGGTTCGCCGAGCTTGCGCCCGTGCCCGAACTGCCGACCTTATCTCCAATCTGGATCAGTGCCCGGTCGAAATCTGTTTGCTGGTCGTTGTTGTATCCCTGATAGGGGATCGACATCAGGTTGATTTCACCAGCTTTTTTCTTTGCTGCGTCCAGATCCGAGGTTAGCGAAACGACCTCAAGCAGCTTGGTATCTTCCGCCCGTTCCCCGAAGGTATAGACGGCCATGCGATATTGATTGCTGCTTTTGCGCGTGGACTTTGCCGTGTCCATCAGGCTGGCGGTTGCCTTGGCAACCACGTCGATACGCGTCGTAACCCCGAGTTTCTTGGCCTTGAAGTAATAGCTGTTCGGGTCTGCCACGCCGTCCTTCACGATATGACAGGCAAAAGCGCATTTATCGCCAGTATTCGCAACCAGGGTGGCAACATCCGTGGGTGTCGCGCCCACTCCCATGGAGGGCGTATTATCAAGCAGAAGATAGAAATCGCTGAAGGTTTCCGTTTCGTATTTGGCCGTGGCCGTGCCGCCAACCGAAACGAAATCCTTCCCCAGAAGCCCTGAGAGCGTCGTGCTGACCGACGCCTTGAAGCTGACGGACGACTCGACCACATTGCCGTGCTTGATCACCGAAACATCGACAGAGGTTATGGTGTAGTCCGCGTCGCCGCGCTGATTGCCATCGAAGAATGCCCGGGCTTCTTCATTGCCGACGGGAATGACACCGTCCCCCGACATCTTCTTTGCCGCCTGAACACTTGCGGACATATCGGCGACTGCCGCCAGAGCCGCGGAATCCGCCGCCTGCTGCAGATCGGCTTTGACCGACATGCCGCGCGTAATATCGAGCGCCACACCGGCAGCCCCGCACAGAGGCACCATGAGCAGCGCGGTCAGAATGCCAAAATTTCCAGATTTCTCTTGCCAGAAGTTTTTCAAGTTCGCCCCCAACCAATCTGGGAGCTGAAGCTAATACAGCGGAATTGAAAAGCGGTTTCAATAAATAACTAATTTTTGATAAACTTAATATAACCAACAACTAATATGTGCGCGGCAAATTCGCCAATATTCTCGTTAACTTTCAACGTTGACATTACTTCAAAACCCTCCTAGCAAAACAGTCTCTTCCGAGGGGAGCACCTGACGGTGCTGAGATGGCGATGAGCCGGACCCTTGAACCTGATCCGGGTCATGCCGGCGTAGGAACGGAAACTGTAGCGCGTTTGCGGTACTGCCCTTTCTCTTCTCCGCTTTGCCCGGATCTCCGTGATCGCCACAGCTGGAGACCGAACGATGATGATGAAACATCCTTCCCTTCGTATACGGTACGGCTGCGTCTGAGCCCCGGCCGATGCGTGCCTCCCATGCGCTGAAGGGCGTCGTTCTTATTCTGTTTGTCTGGCAGCTGGGCATCTGGCTGTTCGCACCGCCCCGCTACATCCTGCCCTCGCCCGCCGATGTTGCCGCAGCACTCCTGCGCCAGCCAGCCTTCCTGTTCGGACAGGCCATGGTGACATCAGGTGAAATGGCTGTCGGGCTTGCGGCTGGCATTACCGCCGGCATTCTCGTTGCCTTTACGATTGCCGCCGTCCCGCGTTTTGGCCGCCTCGTCTGGCCCATGGTTCTCGTGTTGCAGGCATTTCCGGTCTTCGTGCTGGCCCCCATTCTCGTACTCTGGTTCGGTTTCGGCATGGCCTCGAAAGTTGTCATGACGGCGATCATCATCTTTTTCCCCGTCGCTTCAGCCTTCACCGACGGCCTCAATCGCACGGATCGGACAATCCTCGATGCCGCCTCGCTGACAGAGGCGAGCCACTGGCAAATCCTCACCCGGCTGCGTGTGCCGCTGGCGCTTCCCTCACTCATTTCCGGGCTGAGGGTCGCAGCTCCGCTCGCCCCGCTCGGCGCGGTCATTGGCGAATGGGTGGGCGCCTCCGCCGGGCTCGGTTTTGTCATGATCCAGTCCAATGCCCGCATGCAGACCGACACAATGTTCGCCGCCATGACCATTCTCGCCCTCATGACGGTGCTGCTGCGGCTTGTCGTCGACCGGGCAACGGCCAACCTCGCCCCCTGGGCCAAAGAAACAGACCACGTCATTCCTTTCAAACATTTGCGGAGACTTTCGGCACCATGAAACGAACTCTTCTTTCCCTCGTCTTCGCGGCAGCAAGCGTGTTTGCGCCCGTGCAATCGCAGGCGGCCGACAAGCTTACCGTGTTGCTGGAATGGTTCGTGAACCCGGACCATGCACCGATGGTGATTGCCAAGGAACGCGGCCTGTTCGCAGATGCGGGGCTGGACGTTGAGCTGGTTCCGCCTGCGGACCCATCCGCCGTGCCGCGTCTTGTCTCGGCAAAACAGGCCGATATCGGTGTACACTACCAGCCGAACCTCTATCTCGACCACGATGCCGGGCTGCCGCTCGTCCGTTTCGGCACGCTGGTCGAAACCCCGCTGAACACCGTCACCGTTCTGGCCGATGGTCCAATCAAGAGCCTGAAGGACCTGAAGGGCAAGAAGGTCGGCTTCTCCGTTTCCGGCTTCGAGGATGCAATGCTGAAGCGCATGCTGGAGAAGGAGGGACTGACGAAAGACGATGTGGAACTGGTCAACGTCAATTTCTCACTCTCGCCGTCCCTGATCGCGGGCAAGGTCGATGCCACGCTTGGCGGTTTCCGCAATTTCGAACTGACGCAGATGAAGCTTGAAGGCCACGAAGGCCGCTCGTTCTTCCCCGAGGAACATGGCGTGCCCGCCTATGACGAGCTCATCTTCGTCACCCATCGTGATCTCGTGAAAGATAGCCGCCTGCCGCGTTTTCTCTCGGCCGTTGAGCAGGCCGCGATTTTCATCACCAACCACCCACAAGAATCCTGGCAGCTTTTCATCAAGGCCTATCCGAACCTTGACGACGCGCTGAACAAACAGGCGTTTTTCGATACGCTGCCGCGTTTCGCCAAACGTCCAGCCGCACTCGATCGCACCCGCTACACACGCTTCGGCACTTTCATGAAGGACATGCAACTGATCAAGCAGGCGCCGGCGGCGGAAGACATTGCCGTGGAGTTGCAATAACCATGGCAAACAGTTTTCCGACTGCGGCGAAGGCCGCAGAGATCCTCGAAAGGGTAAGGCAGACGCGCCCGCGCGTGCATTGCCTGATGAACACCGTGGTACAGAAATTCACCGCGGATGGCATTACCGTCGTCGGCGGCATCCCCTCGATGACAACCTCACTCGAAGAAATCGGTGCTTTCGTCACGAAAGCCGATGCGGTAACGATCAATCTCGGCACGCTCGACGCCGACCGGCGCAAAGTCATTCGATTTGCCGTCGAGATCGCCCGCGCGGCTGGCAAGCCGTGGATTCTGGACCCCGTGCATTGCGACTATTCGCCATCGCGACTGGCGTTCGCGCGTGACCTGATCTCGCTTGGACCCACCATCGTGCGCGGCAACAGCGCTGAGATGAGCCTGATCGGTGCTGTTCCGAACGCCATCAGGATAGAGACCGGACCTGTCGATAACCTGCGCGACGCCACAAGGAGCGTCAGAATCGTCAACGGTCACCCGTGGATGGCGAAGGTGACAGGCACGGGTTGCCTATCGGGTGGCGTCATCGCCGCCTTCATGGCGGTGGAAAAAGACGCACTGACGGCCGCCGCCGCCGCCCTCGCCATCACGGGTGTCGCAGCCGAACTGGCAGCGAAAAACGCCAAAGGCCCCGGCACATTCGAGCCGGCATTTCTGGATGTGCTTTCAGAAATTTCCGGCGAAGACATAATAAACCATGCGAGGATTGAGCATGAACAAGGTTGATTACCGTCTCAACGCGCTGGTCGATGCGAGCCTCGGCGATGTTGCGCCCTTGGGCGAGCTTGCTCTGGCGGCCGCACTCAACGGCGCGACCATTCTGCAATATCGCGACAAACACGCCTCCACGCGGGAGATGATCGAAAACGCCAGCGCCATTCGCGAAGCCATTGCCGGCACGGGCGTGCCGCTGGTCATCAACGACCGGGTGGATGTGGCGCTCGCCTCTGGCGCGGACGGGGTGCATCTCGGCGCCGATGATATGGATGCCAAAACCGCCAGACGCATCCTTGGAGATAAGGCGATCATCGGCCTCACCGTCAAGAACCGCGCCGATGGCGAGCGGGCGGCCTCCATGCCCGCCGATTACGCCTGCATTGGTGGCGTGTTCGAAACCGTTTCCAAGGTCAATCCAGACAAGCCTGTCGGCCTTGACGGCTTTACGACGCTCCGCACTCTGCTCCGCGAATTGCGGCCGGGCATGCCGGTGGGCGCCATCGCCGGTATCGATCTTGCCCGCGTGCCGAACGTCATCGCTGCCGGTGCGGATGGTGTCGCCGTTATTTCTGCAATCTTCCGCGCAGGCGATATTGCCAGCGCAACCAGGGACTTCCGCGCGGCAGTCGATGCAGCGCTGAAAGCGAGACAGTCATGACAGCAATCGCATTGACCATCGCCGGCTCAGACAGCGGCGGCGGCGCGGGCATTCAGGCCGACATCAAGACTTTCTCGGCACTCGGCGCCTATGCCGCCAGCATCATCACCGCCATCACCGCCCAGAACACCAAAGGTGTGACGGCAGTGGAGGATATTTCCGTCGCCACCATCGTCGCGCAGATGGATGCGGTTTTTTCCGATCTTGCCGTCAATGCGGTGAAGATCGGCATGGTATCGCGGATCGAAACCATCGCGGCCATAGCTGCAAGGCTCCGGCAGCAGCCCCAGCCGGTGGTGCTCGACCCCGTGATGGTTGCGACCTCCGGCGACCGTCTATTGCATGCGGATGCGATCGAGACATTGCGGCGCGACCTGCTGCCGCTCGCCACCATCGTCACGCCGAACCTGCCTGAAGCAGCGCTTCTCACCGGGTTGCCGATTGCAGACACCGAGGCGGAGATCACCCGTCAGGCCGAGATGATCCTGAAGGTGGGCGCGAAAGCCGTGCTCATCAAGGGCGGCCATGGCGACGGGCCGCAGAGTACGGATTATCTGTTTGCAGACGGCACCGTGCAGGCGCTTTCCGCTACGCGAGTGGACACGAAAAACGACCATGGGACCGGCTGCACGCTGGCGGCGGCGATTACGGCTCATTTGGCCAAGAGTTGTGAATTGCGTGAGGCGGTTGGTCTTGCGAAGGACTATCTGAATGGGGCGCTTGACGCTGGTCGGGGGCTTGCCGTCGGGAACGGTCGGGGACCGGTGCATCATTTTTATCGGTGGTGGGGGTGACATCGACACGCAGAGTGAGGCTTACCCCCCTCTGTCCTGCCGGACAGAGGGGTAACCGCATTTTCCGCTGCGTAATTGTCCTCTCGAAAAAACTATTCACCGCGCCTTCGGCGTCGCCAGCACATTCCTGATCGCAAAACTCGAATGAATCCGCGAAACACCCGGCAGCTTCGACAGAATCTCCTTATGGATGCGCTCGAAATCGCCCGCACTTTCCGCCTCACATCGCAGGAAATAATCCGACCCGCCCGTCATCAGGTAACATTCGCGGATTTCTGGATAACGCCGCACCGCGTTCTCAAACCTGTTGAGAAAATCCTCCGTCTGGCGGTCGAGCGTGATCTGCACGATGACCGAGATCACCTCGCCGCCGGCAAGGCCGCTGGTCAGCGCCGTATAGCCCCGGATGATACCCTCCCGTTCCAGAATATCGACCCGGCGAAGGCAGGCAGAGGCCGAAAGGCCGACTTCCGCAGCAAGTTTCGCATTGCTGATGCGGGCATTGAGCCGGAGCAGGCGGATGATGTGACGGTCAGTCGCGTCGAGTGACGACATAGAAAATTCCAATATGACAATGAAAGTTGCGTAGATTGCAATTTTATCGCATCTTATTCGAACAATAGCCAAGAAATTCGATAATCGTTGCAATACTCTCATATGATAAAAATGAGGGTGAACGACCATGGACATGCAGATCAGCCGCCAGCAGGCAGCGGGTGGTGCAAGCGGCCATCTGACCATCGATCTTGGCGCATTGCGCGATAATTATCTCGCGCTTGCGGCAATGGCGCCCACATCGCAGACGGCAGCGGTCGTCAAGGCTGACGCATACGGCCTCGGCGCGGATATCGTCTCGCAGGTGCTGTTTGACGCGGGCTGTCGGAATTTCTTCGTCGCCCATATCGATGAAGCGCTGGCGCTCCGGCTGCGTCTTTCAGCGGAAGCGCGGATTTTCGTCCTCAACGGGCTTCAACCCGGTAACGAAACCTCCTGCGCAGCCATGGCCGTCACACCGGTTCTAAATTCGCTCGAGCAGATCGCCCAATGGGCGGCCCACGCCAAAAATCTTGGCAAGACGTTACCCGCCGCAGTGCAGATCGATACCGGCATGTGCCGTCTCGGCCTCTCTCCCGAGGAGCTTGAAGTCCTCGCCTCCCGGCCGCAACTGCTTGATGGTATCGACATCGCCCTCGTGATGAGCCACCTCGCCTGCGCCGACGAGCCGGATCACCTCTCCAATGCCGCCCAACTCTCTGTGATGCGAAAAGCCGCTGTCGCTTTTCCTGATGTATCCGTCTGCTTTTCCAATTCCGGCGGCATCTTTCTGGGCAACGACTATCACAACTCCCTGCTACGCCCCGGCATTGCGCTTTATGGCGGCGCGCCCTCCGTTACCCGTCCCAACCCTATGAAACCGGTTGTCCGGCTTGATGTCGCCGTTATTCAGACCCGCGACGTTCCCGCCGGATCGCTGGTCGGTTATGGCGGCTCTTTCGAAGCGGCCGGGCCGACGCGGCTTGCGACGATCGCTGCTGGTTATGCCGATGGCCTGCCGCGATCGCTCAGCAATCGCGGTGCGGCATGGTACAATGGCGTTCGCCTGCCCATCGCTGGTCGCGTTTCAATGGACAGCATCATTCTCGACATATCCGCCCTGCCCTTGGGAACATTGATGCAAGGCAGCTTCGTGCAGATGATCGGGCCTGACCAGACGCTGGAAGACATTGCCGAGGACGCGGGCACGATCGCCTATGAAATCCTGACCGGCCTCGGACGCCGTTACCGCCGCAATTATATTCAGCCGGGCGAAAACCCGGCCGTCGCTTCAACATCTGTCAGCCATAAGTGAGACGATCATGAACGTCACTATCCTCGGAGCCGGCGTCGTCGGCGTGACCTCCGCCTGGTATCTGGCCAAAGCCGGACACAAGGTGACGGTGATCGACCGCCAGCCGGCCGCAGCACTTGAAACCAGCTTTGCCAACGCCGGCGAGGTTTCCCCCGGCTATTCCTCGCCATGGGCCGCGCCCGGCATTCCGATGAAGGCCATGAAATGGCTGTTCATGAAACATGCCCCGCTCATCATCCGCCCGACCGCCGATCCGGCGGCGTGGCGCTGGATGAGCCAGATGCTGCGCAATTGCACATCGGCGCGTTATGCCATCAACAAGAGCCGCATGGTGCGCATTGCCGAATATAGCCGCGATTGCCTAATGGCGCTGCGCGACGAAACCGGGATAGAATACGACCAGCGCATGCAGGGCACACTGGAGGTTTTCCGCACCCAGAAGCAGTTCGACGCCATCGGCAAGGATGTGGACGTGCTGACGGCAGGTGGCGTGCCTTTCGAAATTCTCGACCGCGACGGCTGCGCCGCCATCGAGCCCGGCCTTTCTCCTTCCAGGGAAAAGATCGTCGGCGGCCTGCGCCTGCCCGGTGATGAAACCGGCGACTGCTTCATGTTCACCACCGAACTTGCGCGCATGGCTGAAGAGGCGGGTGTCACCTTCATCTACGATACCGGCATCATGCGCCCCATCGTCGAGGCAGGCCGTATCAAGGCCGTGGAGACCACCAAGGGGCTGGTGGAAGCCGATATTTTCGTCGCCGCATTGGGCAGCTATTCCCCGCAATTCGTCCGCCAGCTCGGCCTTACCCTGCCGGTTTACCCGGTCAAGGGCTACTCCATCACGGTTCCGATCGTGAAGGAGGAACGCGCGCCCGTTTCGACCGTGATGGACGAAACGTTCAAGGTGGCGATCACCCGGCTCGGCTCGCGCATCCGCGCCGGTGGCATGGCGGAAATCGCCGGTTTCAGCAAGGATCTGCCCGCAGCAAGACAGGAAACTCTGGCCCATTCGGTGGAAGACCTGTTCGGCGGCGCAGGTGACCAGAGCCAGGCGAAATTCTGGTGCGGCCTGCGCCCGATGACGCCGGATGGTACGCCTGTCATCGGCGCCACCCGCTACAGCAATCTTTATCTCAACACCGGCCACGGTACGCTTGGCTGGACCATGTCCTGCGGCTCGGCCCGTGTGCTTGCCGATCTCATCAGCGGGAACAAGCCCGAGATAGACACGCACGATCTGGCACTCAGCCGTTACGCAGCCTGAAGTGCGACAGGGCGCTTATCCCCGTCTGAAAGGCGGGGATGGTGGCCGCTCAAAGTGCCAGTGCATCCTTCAGCGCCAATCCTTCCTTCATGCGAAGGTCGAGATCGGCCTCGATGTGATCGAGGTGCTGCAGCATCAAGGCACGGGCCTTTGCCGCATCCTTCGCCTCCAGAGCATCGAGCAGGTCGGCATGATCGTTGTGGCCGCAGCTTGAAACGCCCGAGCGCCCGTAGAGCGCGATAACCAGCGACGAGCGGGCGACCAGTTCGTCCATGAATTTTTCGAGGATGGCATTGCCGGCAAGCGAGGCCAGCATCAGGTGGAAATCGCCTGATGCCTTGATTTCCGCGCGCCTGGCGTGCGGGCCGCGCTCATGCTGGTGGCGGCTTTCCTGAACCAGATGCTCTCTCAGCTGCTTCACCGCCGCAGGCGTGATCTTTTCGATTGCGGCGTCCAGAACGCCGGGCTCGATCAGCCGGCGCGAAGCAAAAACCTGCCGCGCTTCGTCCGGTGTGGGATTGGAGACAAAAGCGCCGCGGTTGCGCTCGGCCTTGACCAGTCCTTCGTAAGCCAGCATCTGAAGAGCCGCCCGCACCACCGTGCGGCTGACATCGAACAGCGTTCCCACTTCCGATTCCGACAGCTTCGTTCCCGGGGCAAGCCGTCGGTCGACAATGGCGTCGCGCAGCGTATCTCGAATAGCCTGGGCACGGTCTTCGTGGGATGAATCGGAATTGACGGTTATATGGGCAAGGCTCATGGAATTGTCCTGTTTGAACTTGAGTTCTAGCGCCAAGCGCGGCTTGCGCAAACAGGAATTGCGAGCTATCGCCAGCCGCCACAATTCATTCAGCGCCCGTTCAGCAGGCGCGCTATATTTCTTTAACCATCGAATTTGCAACTGGCAGCGCCCTGCCATCCGGATGGAAGAAGATCATGTCGTCCTTTGCAGCTAAAACCGTTCTGGCTATCGCCGTCGCCGCCGCCACCATCGTGCCCTTCAACAGCGCCTCCGCCGATGACTGGGGCCGCCGCGACCGTCGCGATGCCGCTATTCTGGGTGGCGTGCTTGGCCTTGCCGCCGGTGTCGCCGTTGGCTCAGCCCTTTCCCGCCCGGCACCGGTAGACGACGAGCGCGTCTATATCGACCCGCCGCGTCGCTATGAACCGAGCTATGTGTACGAAGAGCCGGACTACCGCTATTATCAACCGCAGCCGCAGCCCGTTTATCGACCCGCTCCGGCCTATCGTCCGGCACCGGTTTACCGTGCCCAACCGGTCTACGACAATAATTCCGGCTACTACCAGCAACGCCGTACCTACCGCACCATCGAGCCATGGACGAATGCCTGGTACGATTATTGCTCGCAACGTTATCGCAGCTTCAACGGCCGCTCCGGCACCTATGTCGGCAATGACGGCCAGCGTCATTTCTGCGTAGCGGGCTGATCGGGGACAACGTCTGCGAAGTTATCGCTGTTAATAATCAGGCCGCGGACGGAAACGTCCGCGGCTTTTCATTAAGTGTCACCCCAGATCCTGCGGCACCTCAAGCAGCGCCGTTTTTCACATAATCCGCCCGGTTGATGCCGTGACGTTGCAGCTTGTCGTAAAAGGTCTTGCGGGCAATTCCGAGTGTCGCAATGGTTTCGGCCACGTCGCCATTAGATTGCACAAGCGTTTCGCGAATGATCTGCGCTTCCATTTCATCCATTCGCTCTGGCAGGGTGCCGGAAGCCGGAACGCTCGATTGCGAAACAGTCGTGGTGGCCGCATCCATCTCCAGCCCCAATACCACCCTTTCAGCGAAATGCCCGAGTTCGCGCACATTGCCCGGCCAGTCGTAGTCGTTAAGGCGGCGGGAAACGCCGGCGCTGATCTGCGGCACCGGCATGTTGAACCGGTTGGCGGCCTTGGTGACGAAGTGCGAAAACAGCAGCGGAATATCCGCCTTGCGTTCGCGCAGCGGCGGTATCGACAGCGTCACCACATTCAGCCGGTAATATAGGTCCTCGCGAAACGTGCCACGCTCGGCCGGGTCGCCGAGATCCACCTTCGCCGCCGCCACCACGCGAATATCGACCGGTCGCTCCTCATTTGAACCGAGTGGCGAGACCTCGCGCATTTCCAGAACGCGCAACATCTTCACCTGTACGGCAAGCGGCATGCTTTCGATCTCGTCGAGAAACAGCGTGCCGCCGCTTGAATGTTCGATGCGACCAACGCGTTTTTTCTGCGCACCGGTGAAAGCACCCGGCTCATGGCCGAAAAGCTCGCTTTCGATCACCGTTTCCGGCAGCGCACCGCAATTCAGCGCCACAAAATTGCCCCTGGATCGCTTCTTGCTCCAGCGATGCAGCGCCGTTGCCACCACTTCCTTGCCGCTGCCCGTCTCACCTGCCACCAGCACGTCTACATCCGTATCAGCAATGTGCCGGAGCGTGGTGCGCAGGCGTTCCATTGCGGGCGTCTGGCCAATCAGCGGCAAATCGTCCTCGGCTTGAGCACTCGCCCGGCGAAGCGCGCGGTTTTCCAGCACGAGGCGGCGCTTTTCCAGCGCGCGGCGGGCGCTTTCAACCATGCGTTCGGCGGGGAATGGTTTGGCGATGAAATCATAGGCGCCGTTGTGCAGGGCATCGACCGCCATCGGCACATCACCGTGGCCAGTGATGAGGATAACAGGCAGGTCGGCATCGATCCTGCGAACATGGTCGAAGAACTCAAGCCCGGTCATGCCGGGCATGCGCACATCGGTGATGACGACGCCGTCGAAATCCTCGTTGAGCGCTGCAAGTGCCTGTTCGGCGCGGGAAAAGGAGGTGACGGGCAATCCGTCGAGTTCCAACGTCTGCACCATCGCCTTGCGCAGCTGGGAGTCGTCATCCACCAGAAATATGGTTCCACCTGCCATCATGTCATGCTCGCTTCAGATATACGGAAAAAGACGTGCCTGCCTCGCTGCTCGTTACCTCAATACGCCCGCCATAATCGGAGGCGATATCGTTGGAGATGACGAGACCAAGGCCTAGGCCGCTTTCCTTGGATGTATTAAAGGGCGAAAAAAGTTGGGCGCGGATCGCTTCGGGAATGCCGGTCCCATTGTCGCTGACCGAAAGCAAGACCATGTCCCCTTCCTCGCGCACCCGCACCTCGACACGCGCCGCATCAATCGCTTCAGTGGCTTCCAGTGCGTTTTGCAGAAGGTTGATGAGAATTTGCTCGAGCCGGATGCGGCTGCCAAGCACCTTCAGGTCCTGATCCGGCAACACGATATCAAGTGCATCCATCTGTCCGGAAAAACGACTGCGCAACAGCATCACCGCGCCTTCGATGACCAGTTTGAGACTGACCGGTTCGGCAGCGGTGCGGCCCTTGCGCGCCAATATCTTCAGGTCGCCGGTAATCGTGCCGATGCGATCGGTCAATGCCGCGATGTTTTCGAGATTTTCGTTGGCCTCCGCCATGCGGTCGCGTTTCAGCAGGGTGCGGGCATTGTCGGCAAAGGCGCGGATCGTCGCTACCGGCTGGTTGATTTCGTGGGCAACGCCCGCCGCCACCTGCCCTAGAATGGAGAGACGGTTGGCCTGCACTAGCTCGTGCTGCACGTTGCGCAATTCACCTGTCGTCTTTTCGTGCAGGGCAATTTCCGCCTGAAGATGGTCGCGGGTCCTCGTCAGGTCACGGGTGCGCTCCTGCACCTTCATTTCCAGCTCGGTGCGGGCGCGCTGCTCCTCTTCCTTTTCCCTCAGCGCCTTGTGCCGGCGCCACAGCCACAGAGCCGAAAGCGCCATCAGCGGCATCAGCGTTGCCAGCGCCACCACCCTGCCCTCGCGAATGGCGGCGTTCAGCGCCGGTGCCACCGGCTGCAGATAATGCAGTGTCCATGAGGTCGTCGGCACCGGCGTTTCCAACCGCAGATAATCGCCGCGCTCACTTGCCGGGTCATCGACACGGACGAGCGGAACGCCGTCGCTCGAGAGTCGCGCCATCCGGAACGGCAGCGTCGTAAGCGCCTCGTTACCGAATTGCAGGCTTTCGGAAATGGCTTTGCGTCGCGCCTCGTCAATCGGCGCTACGGTCTTGAAGCGCCAATCCGGCACGCTCGTCATCAGCACGACGCCGTTCCTGTCAACCACATAGACCGGTTTGCCGCCGATGTTCCAATCCGCCTCCAGACGGTTGAACTCCACCTTGGCGATGACGACGCCGAGCGGCCGACCGTCTGCGGCATCGATGCGGCGCGAGATATAAAGGCCCGGCCGGCGGCTGACATTGCCAAGCGCATAATGTTCGGACATGCCGGTATTCATCGCCGCCTGAAAATACTCGCGGAAGGCATAATTGGAGCCGACGAAGCTGTCGGCCTGTCGCCAGTTACTCGAGGCAATTGTCAAGCCGGTCGGTCCGGTCACGTAGATGACAGAGGACTGCGTGCCTTCGATCAGCCCCTCCAGCTTGCGGTTCAGCCGGTCAATGGCAGACGCGCCACCGCCATCCAGCGCAGTCGCAAGGTCGGGATCGCCGGACAGAACCAGCGGAATGGCTCGCGGCCGCTCGAGCGCGACATTCAGAAGCGCGATCTTGAGTTCGGCATCGGTGGAGGCCTCGGACGCGGCGGTGCGTATTGCCTGGTTTCGCGCAAAGTCATCGGCAACCAACAGAACTCCCAGGCTGACGAGCAGCCACAAGCCCACCAACGCCAGCCATTGAGCGCGCCGTCGTGCCTGGGAATGAGAGGCCTGATCTTCTTGGGTCATACGACAATTGTGCGGATTTACACACAGACCGCAAGAGGTTTTGTCCGGATATCCGCACATACGCCGGCGAGCTGATACGGCGTCAATAAAAAGTACTTTTTAAATCAGCCAGTTACACCAAATAAGCAAGTCTGGCATGCGTATTGCTCATGACTCCTCAATCGGCGCGAAGCCGTCAACGACACGGCGATCCCGGGAGGCCAATTAAGGCAGGGTGAGGCCGAGGAGGAAAAAACATGATCGATACAACAACCGTGGCGGCAGGCCACGCCAAGCAGCCATTCTACAAGCACCTGTATTTCCAGGTTCTGGTCGCCATTATCGCCGGTATCGCGCTTGGCCATTTCTATCCGGCCTTTGGCGAACAGCTGAAGCCGCTCGGCGACGGCTTTATCCGTCTCGTCAAGATGATCATCGCTCCCGTCATCTTCCTCACTGTCGCAACCGGCATCGCCGGCATGAACGATATGAAGAAGGTTGGACGCGTGGCCGGCAAGGCCATGATCTACTTCCTCGTGTTCTCCACCCTCGCGCTCATTGTCGGCCTCATCGTCGCCAACACTGTGCAGCCGGGTGCCGGCATGAACATCGATCCGGCCACGTTGGATGCCAAGGCCGTCGCGACCTACGCCGACAAGGCCCATGAGCAGACCATCACCGGCTTCCTGATGAACATAATCCCGACCACCATCGTCGGCGCATTCGCCAGCGGTGATATCCTGCAGGTGCTGTTCTTCTCCGTGCTGTTCGGCATCGCGCTCGGTATCGTCGGCGAAAAGGGCAAGCCCGTCACCGATTTCATGCATGCCATGATGTATCCGATCTTCAAGCTGGTCGCGATCCTGATGAAGGCCGCCCCCATCGGTGCCTTCGGCGCCATGGCATTCACCATCGGCAAATATGGCATCTCGTCCGTCACCAACCTCGCGATGCTGATCGGCACCTTCTACGTCACATCAGCACTGTTCGTGTTCGTGGTCCTCGGCGCTGTCTGCCGCTATAACGGCTTCTCGATCGTCGCGCTTATCCGCTACATCAAGGAAGAACTGCTGCTGGTTCTCGGCACCTCGTCTTCGGAAGCCGCCCTGCCGGGCCTGATGAGCAAGATGGAAAAGGCGGGCTGCAAGCGCTCTGTCGTCGGTCTCGTCATCCCCACCGGCTACTCCTTCAACCTCGACGGCACCAACATTTACATGACGCTGGCTGCCCTGTTCATCGCACAGGCGACCGGCATCCACCTCTCCTTCGGCGAACAGATCCTTCTGCTGCTCGTGGCCATGCTCTCCTCCAAGGGTGCTGCCGGCATCACAGGCGCTGGCTTCATCACGTTGGCCGCAACGCTCTCCGTCGTGCCGTCGGTTCCGGTTGCCGGCATGGCGCTCATCCTCGGCATCGACCGCTTCATGTCGGAATGCCGCGCACTCACCAACTTCGTCGGCAATGCGGTCGCGACCATCGTTGTTGCCCGCTGGGAAGGTGAACTGGATCAGGAGCAGCTCGCCCGCGTTCTCAGCGGCAAGGAAGAATTCACCGGCATCGCCGATGTGGATTCGCTTCCGGGTGCGGTTCAGCCCGCCGAATAACACGACCTCCCAAGGTCCAGCCTGTCCCGGTTTGTCCGGGCAGGCTCTCGCATGAAGGCCGGCGCATCAGATCGATGCTCCGGCCTTTCATCGTTTGAAGCCCTCCCAACCGTCGAAAACGGTTTTTATCGCCGTGCGGATGTTATAGGCCAGATCGAGCGAGAACGAATGCGAAAAACGGAGTAGGCCCTTATGAAGAACCTGTTTCTGGCCTGGCAATTCTGGGCGCTGCTATCGGCGGCCTTTGCGGCATTGACCGCGATTTTTGCGAAAATCGGCATCGAAAACGTCAATTCCGATTTCGCCACCTTCATACGCACCATCGTCATTCTCGCTGCCGCTGGCCTGATGGTTTATGTTACCGGCAACTGGCAGCAGCCCTCCACCATTTCGGCGCGGACCTGGACCTTTCTCGTGCTTTCGGGGCTGGCGACCGGCGCATCTTGGATATGTTACTTCCGGGCGCTGAAAATCGGCGATGCCGCCCGCGTCGCCCCCATCGACAAGCTCAGTGTCGTGTTCGTCGCCGTCTTCGCGGTTCTGTTTCTGGGGGAACGGCTGTCGCTGCCAAACTGGCTGGGTGTGGTGCTAATCGCCTGCGGCGCGGTGCTTGTGGCATACCGGGGATAAGGCAAGCTGACAGCGGTGCCCGGCCGGACGAACCGGCCAGGAAATTCGCAAAGTCATCAGGCGCGTGCGGCCGCAACCTTGTCCAGTCCCCGCTTAACGCCGGCGAACAGCTCATCAAGCTGCTCGGCCGTGATGATCAGCGGTGGACAGAAGCAGATCGATTCGCCGATCGGACGAGTGATCACGCCCTCATCCTCAATGCCGGCGGCAATGGCGAGCGTCGCATCGCCCGGCTTCGTACCTTCCCACGGCTTTATCTCCAGCGCGCCAAGAAGACCGACGCCGCGCGAGGAATGCACCAGCGGATGGCCGGAAAGCGCTTTCAGATGATCGAGGAACTTGCCTTCCAGCCTCGCGACATTACCGACCAGATCGCGCTCCTGAATGATCTTCAGGTTTTCGAGACCGACGGCCGTCGCGACCGGGTGGCCGGAGGCGGTATAACCATGGCCGAAGGAGCCGATCCGGTCGGATTCGTCGGCGATCGGCTGGTAGAAACCGTCATTCATGATGATCGCCGACAGCGGCATGTAGGATGAAGATATCTGCTTGGAAACAACAAGCACATCCGGCTTGATGCCGTAGGTCTCGCAGGCGAACATCTTGCCGGTGCGGCCGAACCCGCAGATGACCTCGTCCACGACAAGCAGAATGTCGTATTTCTTCAGGATCGCCTGCACACCTTCCCAATAACCTTCAGGCGGAAGAAGAACCCCGCCGGCACCCATCACCGGCTCGCCCCAGAAGGCGGCGACGGTTTCCGGGCCTTCGCTGAGGATCAGATCTTCGAGTTCCTTCAGAATACGCGCGGTAAAATCCGCCTCGCTTTCACCTTGCTTGCCGAAGTGCACATAGGAGGGGCAGGCCGTATGCAGCATGCGGTCCAGCGGCAGGTCGAAGCTTTCATGGTTGCGCGGCAGGCCGGTGATCGAGGCAGAGGCAATCGTCACGCCATGATAACCCTTGATGCGGCCAATGATCTTCTTCTTGTCCTTTTTGCCCAGCGCATTGGAGCGATACCACACCATCTTGGCAACGAGATCGTTCGCCTCCGATCCCGAAGACGTGAAATGAACCTTCGACATCGGCACTGGCGCAAGCTCGATCAGCAACTCGGCAAGATCGACCGACGGGCCGTGCGTCTTGTAGGAAAAGGTGTGGTAATAGGGCAGCTTCTGCATCTGCTTCGTCGCAGCGTCCACCAGTCGCTGTTCACCGAAGCCAAGCGCCACAGACCAAAGCCCTGCCATCGCCTCGATATAACGCTTGCCGCTGCTGTCGGTCACATAGATGCCTTCACCACTTTCGATGACCAGACCACCGGTCTTTTCGAATTTACGCAGATTGACGTTTGGATGCATCTGGTAGGCTATATCGCGTGCCTCGACGGAATTCGGCAGAATGGTCATGGGATAAAGGCTCCGTTTCGGTTGGATGGGCTGAAGCGTCAGACGTGCTGGCCGCCATTGATGAGAATTTCTGCGCCGTTGATGTAGCTCGACTGCTCCGAGCAGAGGAAGTAGATGGTCTGCGCCACCTCCGCCGTTGTGCCTAGCCGCCCGAGCGGGACCTGCGCTTCCACGAGTTCAGCGGTTCCGGGTGAAAGGATGGCGGTGTTGATTTCGCCGGGCGCTATGGCATTGGCGCGCACGCCGCGCGGCCCGAATTCATGCGCCAGCTCCCGTGTCAGCGCCGCAAGTCCCGCCTTCGATGCGGCATAGGCGACGCCCGCGAAAGGGTGCACCCGCGAGCCCACAATGGAGGTAACGTTGACGATGCAGCCTTTTGCCGCCTCCAGTTCCGGCAAAAGCGCACGGGCAAGAAGCGCCGTCGAGACGAGATTGACGTTTAGCACCCGCGTCCAGATCTCCGCCGTTGTGTCGGCAACGCCAAGGCGGCTACCGCCTTCGCCCTTCGGCGAGATTCCGGCATTGTTGACGAGTGCGGCCAGCTTTCCTTCCGGCAGGCGCGAGCGCACCTCGTCGGCCAGATCGTCGATGCGGGACAGGTCCTCCAGATCGGCCTGGATATGGCTTTCGCGCGCAGATGGCCAGCGGCATTCCTCCGAAAAGGGTTGTCGCGATACGGTCAGGATTCTCCAGCCTTTTTCCTGAAACAGCTTGACGGTGGCATGCCCTATTCCGCGGCTCGCACCAGTCAAAAGCATAAAAGGAACAGCCATGAAAGAACTCCTTTGCCATGCGAACCGTTGAGCCGGTCGCGCATTCAGCCCGCATGTTAGAGTGCTGCGACCCGCTGACAAGGGCTATTTTGTCGCGGTGCACGAATGGGAGCCGCGTCACGGGCTAATCCCATTTGATATAGGCCTTTCACCCGAAGGGAATATTTGAAGCCGGCCATTTGCTCATAAAATGCAACCTCCCGAATCTGTGATCCGTATTGGGAGGGGGACGAATGCGTATCGACATCATCGACACCGACGCCGGCTTCGAGGCGATCCGGCAAAACTGGGAAACGGTGTTCATGGCCGATCCCCATTCCCGACACTTCCTGTCCTGGGGCTGGCTGCGGGATTATATGCCGCGCCGCAAGCGCTGGTTCATCCTGGCGCTCAGGGAACGTCCCGAAGGCTCGCCCTATGTGGCATTTTTTCCGCTACGCATCGTCACCGAACCGGACAAGAAAACCGGCCGCTTCCACGACAGCATCGTCATGGCTGGCAATGCCGCGGCGGATTACACCGGCTTCATTACCCTGCCGGAATATGAAAATAACGCGGTTGCCGGTTTCTGTTCCTATATTCGGCAGCAGAACTGGACCGAACTCAAGCTCGACTATCTTTCCGGCCCACCGGAGCGGCGCGACGCGATGATCCGCGCGCTTCAGGGACCGCTCGTCATGTTCCGCGACAACATGCCGACCAACCCCTATAACATCAACAATTGCATCTGCCCGGTCGTGGCCCTGCCGGACACGTTCGACTCCTATCTCGATAGCCATATGAGCAGCCAGTCCCGGCAAAAGCTCCGGCGCTTCATGAGGAAGGTGGAAGGCGGTGACGAATACCGCATCACCTTCGCAACGAGAGAAACAATCAAGCGGGACATGGGCATCCTGTTCGATTTCTGGCGCATCCGCTGGGCGCCCCACAAGGGCAAGGAGCGCACCGAACTGTTGATCGGCGCAACACGGCAAATGCTGATGGATGTCTATATACGCGGCGATCTGGAAGTGCCGGTCCTGTGGTTCGGCGACCAGCCGCTCGGCGCGCTTGCCAACATCATCGACCGGCAGAAAAAGTCGGTATTGTTCTACATTACCGGTCGTGACGAGAACTGGAAGACCCCCTCACCCGGCCTCGTGCTGCACGGACACTGCATCCGCAGGGCGATCGAACAGGGTTTCAAGACTTATGATTTCCTGCGAGGCAACGAGCCGTACAAATATTTCTTCGGCCCGGAGGAGCACAAGCTCAGTTGCACGCTGTTCCGCACCCGCTCGGGCGACAATCTCGGTGGCAAGCTCCACCCGCGCAGCATACGCTTCGTCTACGAAGAGGGTCTCAAACTTTACAAGACGGGCAAGAAGGCGGCCGCCAACATCGCCTTTTCCCAGGTGCTGGCAGCCGCGCCCGATCACCTTGGCGCACAATTCGGGCTGGCCAATCTGACCTTCGACCGCGGTGAATTCCGCGAAGCGGAAATCGCTTTCCTCGGTCTCCTCGGCAGCGGTCAGGACCCGGTTCTGCTGTGGATGCGCATAGGCGAAGCGCGGTTGGCGCAACGGCAATATCACGAGGCGTCCGAAGCATTCCGTCAGGTGACCAATCGCGCCCCCTTCCACCGCGAGGCGCTCTACAAATGCGCCGTGGCGCTGATTGCGGCCGAAAGAACGATGGAAGGCGCCGAAATCCTCGACAGATTGCAGCATTACCATTCTGACGACGCTACGCATCTGGAATATGCCGAAAAGGCGCGCGCAGCCCTTGCCCGGCTGGAACTGGGAAAGGCCAGGATTCCGCTGCCTGCCGATGTCATCACGCTGAGCGCCAGGCCAAAATCGACGGGCAAGCGCTGGCGTCCGCCAAAGGTTTTGCATTGAACGTAATGACCTGTAAGTTGCGGCAGAAAAAATCGGCCGGACGACTTGCAAGGGTTTTTTATGTTTCTGACCAACAAGGATATGCTTGACCTCATCGAGCTGCGCCATGAGCTGCACCGCCATCCGGAAATTTCCGGCGAGGAGAAGGAAACAGCGCGGCGTATTCGCGATTTCCTCGAACAGGCAAAACCGGATCGGATGTTCACCGATCTGGGTGGTCATGGCGTGGCAGCGGTCTATGACAGCGGCAAAAGCGGTCCGGTAGTCCTCATCCGCTCGGAACTCGACGCTCTGCCCATTCAGGAAAAAACCGACGCCGAATACCGCTCCGGCACAGATGGTAAGGGCCATCTTTGCGGCCATGACGGTCATTCCACCATTCTGACGGCGCTTGCACTTGGACTTTCCAGAAAGCGCCCGGAAACCGGCAGCGTCGTACTGCTCTACCAACCGGCAGAAGAGACAGGTGCGGGCGCGGCCGCCGTCATCGCCGATCCGCGCTTTGGCGAGATGAAGCCGGATTATTCCTTTTCTCTTCACAATCTTCCAGGCCTGCCATTCGGCCATGTCAGCGTGGTGGAAGGGCCGGTCAACTGCGCATCACGCGGCATCAAAATCCGCTTCTCCGGCAAGACCGCGCACGCCTCCTCACCGGAGCATGGCGTCTCGCCGATGCGGGCGATATCTGAGTTGATGCCGGCTTTGACCGATCTCGGTTCCGGCTTCCCACCGCAACCCGATTTTTCGATGGTGACAATCACCCATGCCGTGATGGGTGAAGCGGCCTTCGGCATTTCTCCGGCAGATGCGGAAATCTGGGCGACGCTCCGGACGCTGACAGACGACCGAATGGAAAAACTCTGCGCGGATGCGGAAGCGCTGGCAAAAAAGGTGGCCGAAGAACAGAAACTGACACTCGATATCGCCTATGACGATATTTTCCTGCATTGCGAAAATGCGCCGGAAGCCGTCGACCATATCCTGCGGGCGCTGACTGCGGAGAAAATTTCCCACGGGTCGGAAGGTTTGCCGATGCGGGCCTCCGAGGATTTCGGAAGGTTCCGCGCCGTCTCGTCATCGGCCATGTTCTTTTTGGGCGCAGGCAAGGACTATCCCAACCTGCACAATCCCGACTACGACTTTCCGGATGGGCTGATCGATATCGGCGCACGCATCTTCATGCGCATCATCCGCAACCTCACAGACGCGGGGTAAGCAACGGCAGCCCATTGCCGCCCCACGCCATCAGCCGCCCTGGGGCCCTCTGCTCGGCCGGGCGGCACGGACCGCTGCCAGTCCCCTGATGCCCTCCTTATCGCCAATGGACGTCAGACTTTCGAAAATCTGCGCAGCATCGGCGTAGCGGTTCATGGCAAGATAGGAATAACCGCGCAATACCATGAGATCGGTGCGCTCATCGGCAAGCCGCGCACGCTGATCAAGCAGGAGAAGCGTTTCCGCATAACGTTTGGACTGGAAGGCGGAAACCGCCCTGTCGGCCAGGATTGAAACCTGCAACTCAGTCGCGCGCGGGCGGTCCATGCGCGATTTCGTCGCCGAGACAGCGGCATGGTCCGTCAGCCCCATGCGCAGATAGGCAAGGCTCTGGCCATAGGCCGCATCGCTTTTAACAGTCGACTGGCCGCCGGCAATGGCGGATTCGAAAGCCTTCAGTGCTTCCGCCGGCCGGTTAGTCTCCATCAGGCACCAGCCGAGATCAAGCGCCTGCTGTGCGGGCAGGCGCTGGGGATCGGGATAGACCGCGCAGGAGCGTGGACGTGACGAGGCACTTACGGTCCTCTGCGTCTGCGCTGGCAGACGCGCCTGCTTGCGCGAAGGTTCCGGAGCCGGCTGCTGGACAGACGGCTGGCTATAAGCCACCACTGTCTCAGGCTGCGGCGCATAGGGCGCGGGTGCCGTTGTCTGGGAAGCTGTGGCGACAGGCGGTGCGGTGACGGGCGCTATCTGCTGCGCGGACTGGTCCACCATACGTGCCGTTCCAACATCAGCGATGCGTTGCGAGCGGCTTGCCCATTGCTGCTGTATGCTGCGCAGACCGGCGAGATTGCGCAGATCGTGATAGCTGACTGCCATGCCATAGGCCGATGGTTCGTCATCGGCCTTCCAGCCAAGCGCAGTGCTGAACCATTGCAAGGCGAGCGGCGTCTGCCTGAAAGCAAGCGAATACCAGCCGAACTGCTGCGCGGTCGCCGCATCCTTGCGAGTTATTGTTTCAGCGGCGATGCGCTGCAACACATCCGGCGGCAGGACCACAGGCGGCTCAAGCGCCAGAAGATTGGCTGTCGCGGCAAGATAGGTCGCAAGCCCGTCGTCCGAAGCGGTGCGCCACTTATACATGACGTCCTCAGCTTCACGTGGCTCGTTGCGGTCGATCAGCGCCAGCGCCAACCCTTGCGATGCAGACCCGCTGTCTTCCTCTTCCCGCGCCTTGCGAAACCACTTTTCCGCCTCCGCCATGTTCTTCTGGCGGATATTATACCAGCCGAGCAACAAGGCATCGCTTGCAAGCTTGTCGGTCTCAGCAAGCCTTTCAAGCCGCATCAGATAGGCGGAAGGAACGGAAATTCCCTCCTTCTCACCTGCCTTCGCCACGAACTGGCGGGCGAGATCGTTCTTGACCGGTTCGAATTCCAGCTGACCGTCTGCGTTGGGCTTTTCCTTGGCAAGCAAATCGCCGATCATCTCCGCCGGCAAAAGCGCGGACGCCTTCTGCACCGTGGCGAGCCTGTCGCTTGGCGTCGTGCAATTGTTGAGAATGTAGAGATAGGCGTCGCGCGCCCGTCCCATGCGGTCGGTATTGGCAAACGCATCGGCAACCCGCCACAGGACATCCACCTCGCTACAGGTCAGCAGGCCGGGATTGCTGGCGGCCGCGTCCACCACTGTCGAATATTGCTTGAGATCGGAAGCGTTGACGAGCCGCTGGCGGGCCTCGGCGAGGGAAAGCATGCCGGTCAGATTGTCGGGAGGCTGCCAGCCGGGTTCCGCCTGCTGGCGGTCGGCGATCGCCTTTCTGACCTCGGCGTAACGGCCGTCGCTATAAAGCTGCCACATGGCATCGAGCCGGGGATCGCCGTTAACGGGAATGGCGAGCGGATCGGCAGGCGGTGTCCAGTTCGGATAGAGCGTGCGCAGCCTCGCGATTTCAGCCTGAAGCCGCTGGGTATCGCCCTTGGCCGCGAAATAGCGCAGCGCGCTGAGATCGACCTCGGGCATGTCTGATGACGCCGGCTGGGTCTGGCGGGGTGCGGGCGCCTGCGCCATTTGGGGCTGCGATATCTGTCCACCCGTCTGTGTCTGCGTAACCGGCGGTTGCGGATCAGTCGTCGGCACCGTTACCGCTGGCGTCACGGGTTGGGTTAGCTGCGCCATCTCGCGATTTTTAAGGAACGCGTTGATCTGGGCCGGATTGGCTGCCGCTGGAGAAACGCGCTGCGCCGCACGGTTGTCGCCAACCGCCGAAGTATGAATGTCCGATACACGTCCGAGAATGGTGTCGCGCCAGTGGAAGGCGGCGAGAGCAATCAAAAGCAGGATGAGAGCCGAGGTAGACAGCGGTTTGTTCATCGGCACTCCCCGTTATTCCTTGCCAGAAACGACAATGCCAGAAGATGCAATGTAGAAGGATAATAAAGCGTTGGCTGAAAGCCTTTCAGTTCGGCAGGCACAGCCGGGCCGCCGCCGACGCAGGCTGCGAGCGCCGGAATGATGCGATAACCGGGATCCGACAGAACGTCCTTGACCGCGCCGCTCTTGAGATCGAAGGTTCCCGCAGCACCGCTTTCCAGCGTCATGCCGTTTTTCAGGCGGTCAAGCAGCTCCGGCGAGCCCATTTTCGCCCTTGCAAGATAAAGCGGAATCCGCACTGCATTGTAACCGAACTCGGGTGGAAACGCCGATGCCGGTTGCGGTTTCGTCTTCATCGAGACCCAGTCGGCGGGCAGTTTCCTGTCGCTGAAAGCAAATGTGGCGATCTGCGCCACGCCGTCGTCGGCAAGCGCCTTCCAGAGTGGCGATGGTGCGACGAGATTGAGGACCGGAAATGCTTCGAAAATCAGATAGGAAGGATTGACCACCGGGCCGTCGCCCCGGTCAACCTCGCCAAAGCCGCTGGCGGCGGGCAAAAGCAGCGTTCGCCCGCCGCGCTGAACGACAGTCTTCTTGAGGACGGCTGATGCGATGGCAGCCGATGCCTCGGCATAGTCCTGCCGGTTCCACTGGCCAGCAGCCAGCGCCAGCGCGTAGGCAATCAGAATATCGCCATCCGTGGCATTGTTGATGTCAGTCACATGCGGTCTGGTGCGCGGGTCCCATTTCCACGCGGAGAGACCGTCGTCGCGCACCAGGAGTTCCGTGCGGGTAAAACTCCATATCAGCTCGAAGTCGGCAATGTTCTCTGAAAGAACGGCAAGCCACATGCCGTAACCCTGGCCTTCGCTGTGGCTGATATTGCCGTTACCGGTATCGATGATGCGCCCGCCGGGATCGAGAAACGCACTTTTATAGGCCGACCAGGCCTCAGGCGAGACAGATGCGGCGCGGGCAATCGAGATGCTTGAGATCAACGCCATCAGCGACACGCAGAAAATGCCGGCAAGTCTTAAAATCCCACGCCTCATCGGTGTCGCCCCATCATACGCAGCATCGCGAAGGTGGCAAAGCCCAGGAGCGACACGAACCCGATGAATGCCAGCGAATAGGAAAGAACATTGGAAGACAGCCAATTAGCAGCGATCAGCCTCCAGTTCGAGAGGGAAAACGCCCGCGTGACATAGAAATACGGCTGCCCCACCTCGACCGTTTCGATCTTTTCTGCACCGGAATCGTAAGCTGCGACCCGCCCGGTGACGTCGCGCCAATGGTTTTCACGCACCATCGAAGACATGCCGTCACGAAGCTCCGCCGACGTCGGGGCGGTAGCCAGCGTCCAGACCCCTTCGCCGGAAGGGCTTAGACCCTGCACCAGCATGAAGGAGACATTGCCGGGCGGCGCATAGGGCTGCTCGGCCGCCGGCAGGAAACGCAGCGTATCGGAACTCAGATCGAAATTCCGCTTCATCCACTCCTCAAAGGAGGAAACCTGGCCTTGCCAGATGCCGCCGTCCACCCGCTCTCGCCAGTCATTAAAGAGGGTTTCGCTATTCTGCGCAGGCGGCTGAACGCCCGTTCCCATTTTCCAGGATATCTGGCTGGAAGGGACAAGATTGAACTGGCTGATCAGCGATTGCGGGAACTGCGAAATCGTCCCGACGAACAGGGCGTCACGGTCGCCGATCACCAGCGGAGAGGCCACGGTCTCGACTTTGATCGGATATCCCGCAGCGCTTGCCAGCCGGCTGACCAATGTCGCCGCCGCCGACATGGTGTCGTTATCGAAACGATCAAGCGACAGCGCGACGGGATTTGCGGCAAACCTGTAGGGCTGCCCGGCACCGGACATCGCGGCGAGATCCGGTTTGCGACCGATCTGCGCGTAATCGGGAATATGGATTTCCGATGTGTCGAACAGGGCAAAACGCGGGGTCGTGCTGGCCGGCGCTCCCGGCGCGCAGACCTGATCCTGCGCCGTCATCAACACGGCCTCGATGGTGATCTTGTTCGGGCCAGGCTTGAAGTGGCGCATCGTCACATTGATGGGCAGATGCCGGAAAATGCCGCCACCATTGTTGGAGATCGGCACGGTCGAGGCGATCTCGTCATTGACGTAGATGTCTATATGGCTACCGGGCAGCACCTGCGAGGAATATGCGGCATCGAGCAGCATGGCCGCCTCGCCATAGGCCGACGCATAAAAGTCGGCGGGCATGCCGACGTAGAATTCGTTGCGGAAACGCCGTCCACCAAATTCGCTGCTCTCAAGCCCAAGCTCGGAAAGCGCGATGCGACGGTCCGACATGACGAGCGGCACATCCGGCGCATGCCAGCTGCGAGTGGAAAAGGTCGTTCTCTGGGCACCGGGCGTGCGCGAGATCGAGGAAAACAGCGTCTCAATCGCCGCCTGTACCGCCTGCGGGGTGGGACCGCTGACGAAGAGCGGCGAGAGGCCACCCGGCGCAGTGGTATCGAAGCCGGCAAAAGCACCCGCCGACGCCTCGGGCGGCACCGCGCCGGTGAAGCCGGCAATCTCGCGCGCGGTACCGACAAGAACCACCAGCGTTCCCGCCTTGCGTTCGGCGGAGGGTGCTGCCACGAAACGGATCGTCTGGTTCGGCATCTGGGTTCGGAGCGCCAGAGCCTGCGAAAGGCGCAGCAGCGAATCTGCAAATGCCGGATTGCCGAGCGCAGGTGCAACGATCTCGATCGACGTTGCCGCCTTGGCGTCCGGACCGGTTGCCTGGATATCGTCGATATTGGTGAAGTTGCCCGCGACATCGGCGTTAAAGCCGATATAGGTATTTGCCGGATTAACATCGGTCCACAGATCATAAGTGGACTGGATCGTGCAATCGGTTCTGTGGCGCTGCTGCACGCCAAGCGTCACGACATTCGCGCCCACCTGCAGGACACCGGGTGGAATTTTCAAGGAAACATTGCCCTCACCGTCGGGCGCCTCAATGCGCGCCGTATCCAGCGGAACATTGTTGAGGCTGACTTGGAAATTCGAGTCTTCCGGCGCGACCACGATGGCGTTCTGATAACCAATATTCAGCGAAACGGCGGCATTCACCTGCTCGGGCGTCAGATAAATGCTCCACTGCCGCCGATCCATTTCGCCGGAAAGGCTGAGCTTTTCGTACGGCAAGATATACCGGCGACGGCTATCCGCCGCGGGTGACGATGCCTGAACGGGTACGGGTCTCGCCTGACCCTGCGGCGGCATGGATACGGGTGGCGTCAGCGGCCGCAGCGGCGGTTGCGGCGCAGGTGCGGGCTGCATTACCACAGGAGGCTGGCCCACTGCAGGCTGGGTCGATTGCTGGGCTGGCTGCGGCTGGCGCGGTACAGCTGGGGGAAGTGTCGGCGACGGCACAGGTGCCGGGGCTGTCTGTGCGGGCTTCTCCGGCGACATGTCGAAGGGTGAGGACTGCGCCATCGCACCGGTTGCGACGACACCCAACATCAGTGCTGTCAGTGAACTCCTGATCGTTTTACCGCCGTTCATTTTACAACTCCGGCAGGTTTGACGGTTTTGGAGGCGGGCCGGAGCGCCTTGGCCAGATAGAACAGGCCGCGCTGCGTCTGGAACACCGATATCGCCAGAAAGATCGCCGTGCCTCTGATGAGGCCGGGGTTCTTGCGGCGCACGCGCTGGAACTCGCTCCATTGCTCGGAATTGGCGAAGATCAGGTCGGCGATCAGGCGATGATCGATGGCGCGCTGCGGCGAGAATGTGCAGCCTATGGAAATGAAACCGTCGTTCCGGACCGTGCGGACCACATTGATGGTCATGGTTTCCGGCACGCCCTCGCTGTGAGGCTTCACCCTAATGATCGCTGTCGTATTCTTTTCGATAGCGGTGGTGCTGTCGAAAAGATTGATCAGCAGGCCATGCACCGACACGTTGTCGATGGAGGCCGGCACCCATGCGTCGCTACCCTCAAGCTTGACCTCGCAGCGCCGCTTGACAGTGATGCGCCGCGACGCCGATTTTTCGCCGCGCTCGGAGACGACGCCAAGCGCACAGCCCGCGAAGATAAGGTTGAGCAGGTTCCAGCCGCCGACGACGAGTGTGACGTCCGCCTTGTATGGCTCGGCGTAGATGCGCCAAATGGCAAAGGCCATCGCAACCAGCAAAAGTGCGAAAATGACGAAGAACGGGCGGCTGATTTCCGAAAGCCGCGCCTCGGCGATGGATTCGTCCTTCGCCGTCACCTTGAAGGTCGGCTTGCCGGGATTGAAGATCACCGACACGACGGCTGGCAGAAGGTGGACCGTCTGCACATATTCGTAGAGTTCAGAAATCCACGGCCAGCGGAAGCTGCCATAGAGATAGTTCTGCATCATCAGGTTCACGAGCATATACGCGGCCGTATAAGCCAAAAACTCGCCGCCGGAAGCCACGAAAATCTGAAGATCGAAGAACAGGTAGAACAACGGCGCAAACAGGAAGATCGTGCGCGGGAACGGGAAAAGCCAGAACAGCGTCGACGACATGTAGCAAAGACGCTGCGTGAAGGAGAGACCACGGCGGAACAGAGGCTGGCGAAAGATCAGGATCTGCATCATGCCCTGCGCCCAGCGGCTGCGCTGGCCGATGAAGCTTGCGAAGGTGGCCGGTTGCAGCCCGGCGATCAGGGGCTTGTCGACATAGACGCTGTTCCAGCCGCGCGAATGCAGCGCGAGCGCCGTTTCGCAGTCCTCGGTGATGCTGACGCCGCTGAACCCTTCCGTATCCAGCAGTGCCTCGCGCCGCAGCACGGCGGCGGAACCACAAAAGAACGCGCCGTTCCACTTGTCGAGACCGCGCTGGATGATGCCGTAAAACATCTCGTTTTCGCTCGGCATCGTCTCGAAGGTGCGCAGATTGCGCTCGATCGGATCGGGATTGACGAAGAAGTGCGGCGTCTGCACCAGAAAGAGCCGGGGGTCTTCTTCGAAATAGCCCACCGTTTCCAGAAGGAAATCGCGCGCCGGCGCATGGTCGGCGTCAAACACCGTCACCAGTTCGCCGGTCGAGTGGGCGAGGCCGTTATTGAGATTTCCGGCCTTGGCGTGGACGTTGCGCTCGCGCGTCAGATAACGCACGTCGAGGTCCTCGCAAAGCTTCTTCAACTCCTCATGGCGGCGCTGTGCCGCCTGCGCCTCGACGATATTGCTGGCATTGCGCTTCTGCACCGAGCCGCCGTCGTCCAACAGCCAGACGGTGAACTTGTCGGCCGGGTAATCCATGTTCTTGGCCGCCGCCAGCGTATTGGCGAGAAGCTCCGCGTCCTCGTTGTAACTCGGCACGAAAACATCGACCGTCGGCCGGTAATCGGGCGAGCCAGGCCGGGTCTTTCGGGAAGGCAGCGGCATCGACACGATGACGAGGCTGAGACCCAGCATCACGACGCTGTACATTTCCGCGAGATAAAGCAGAAAGCCGGGAATGAAGTTTTCGAGCTGGTTGACGGGCGGCAGCGTGCTTGTGGTGCGCCAATAGACATAACGAAGCACGATGGCCGTGCCGAAACCAAGCGCCACGAGCCGCCAGGCTCCCTGCCCGTTGAAACTCTTTATTGTTGCGAGAAGGACAAGCGAGATCGCCGTGGCGACCAGGTGCGTCTGCAGGCTGACCGGCATCGTGACGATGGCCAGAACGCAAAGCGACACAAGAAACCAGACAACGATTGTGATGGCCTTGTTCATCCCGAAACTTTCCGCTCTCTTCCCCGCCCGGAATTTTTACCGGGATCTTTTGCGATGCCCTCTTCTGCCGTTGCTCCAGCCATCACCTGCATCCCGGAGGCGCTGTCGAACCGGACAGACATGTGGGCGACGGAATGGCCACCTGCGGAACCTGCGTCGGCTGCTGGCTCTCCACCTGCACGCTGGCCGCGCGCCTGCCGACTACAGCAGCAGGCCTCGCGGGCTGGGCAGGCGCGCCAACGGATGCGGGTGAGGGAATACTGACTGCCGCCACCGGCGGTAGCGGCTGCGCCGTTGGCTGAACAGGCGTGACGGGTACGGCAGCACGGCGCACAGATTGCAATGGTATGCTCGCAGTCACTTCACTGCCGGGCCGCATCGGCACCTCATTGGTCTTCATGGGATAGACCGGATGGCCCGGTCGCCCAAGGTTCTGATCCACCGCCTGCGGCGTGCCATAGGGGTTCCAGCTTTGCGAGGCATAGGTGCCGGTGATCGTGTAATTATACATGACCGTCAGAAGCTGCTCGACGCTTGCCCCCGACTGGCAGAGGCGCAGTCGCACCTTGATACGCCCCAGGTTGCGGAAATCCTGCCGCATGCTTTCGGGTGAGCGGATGTCCTGCCAGCCATAAAGGCAGGTATCGCTGCCCCGGCCCTTGCCGGCCGCATAAGAAAAGGCGCCGTAACCGTTCTGCAGATAGTTCGCCGACATGACGATATTCTCACCCGGAAACTCCGAGCGGATTTCCCGCGCGACGGAGGATGCCTTAAAGCCGGAGAAAGTCAAAGCATCGCGATCGGTGTCGCCGGCTTGCTGCGGACCGAAGAACTCGGCCTTGATGTAGTTCTGTCCGGGCGTAGCGGCTTCGGCGCGCAATACGACCTGCTGTGCCACGGCATTGGAGTAGGTGCGATTGACCACGGTGACGATTTCCGGACCGCCGGGCGGTGGGAAAACCAGTGCTTCGGACGCAGACAACATCTTTGCGCCCCCGAACGACCTGACGCCCGAGGGAGTATTGCAGCCCGAAAGAACTGCAATAGAGAATAGCAATGAAGTAAAGGCAGAAAATTTCACTGCCCCGTGCCCCTTTATTTCCCCAAGCCCTAACAGGTTAAAAGGAGACCGAATCACTAATGACCAGACCATTGTTACGAAATACTGGAGGCAGGCGAATAAGCAATATCAAATTTATATTGTAATTTCTGATGCTTTGTGGGCTCCGAATCGTTTCAGATCCCTTCTTTGCCGGACGAGACGACGGAACCAAATCGCGCTGGTGCGGGTTCGCTCGGCGTGAGATCGATATTTTTACGGTTGCAGCGCAATATGTCCCATGGTCTACTTGCGTCTATGATGACGTATTTTTATTGATCACTTTTTTCATTCAACTGTAAAAACAGAGAGTTGACGCATGACTGTGCAATTTCCGAGTATCGTTCAGGCGCTTGCCGAAGAGATCGGAACCTTACGGAAATGGCTTGAAGAGGACGCGCTGCCGCTGTGGTGGGAGGTGGGCTCCGCCCGTCCGGACGGCGGTTTTTACGAGCGCCTCGGCCAGGATGCGAAACCGGTTTTTTCTGATGACCGCCGCGCCCGCGTGCAGCCTCGTCAGGCTTATTGTTTCGCTGCCGCCGGCCAGAACGGCTGGCAGGGTCCGTGGAAGGATGCGTTGCTGCATGGGCTGAGCTGGTTCGAAGAGGTCTATCGCCTCGATAACGGCCTTTACGGCAACCTCGCCGACCAAACCGGCAAGCTGATCGATCCGTCCTTCGATCTCTACAATCAGGCTTTCGCGCTTTTCGCCGCAGCACAGACGGCCGCAGCCCTTCCCGACCGCAAGGACGAGATGCGTGCCCGGGCGCTCGAGATCCTCGCCGTCCTCAATCGCGACTACAAACACCCCGTCGCCGGCTTTGAGGAAGCGAACCCGCCGCGCACGCCGCTCTGCTCCAATCCGCATATGCATCTTTTCGAGGCGATGCTTGCCTGGGAAGTGCAGGACCCCGAAGGTCCATGGACCGCGCTGGCCGACGAGATCGCCGGCCTTGCACTCACCCGCTTCATCGATGGCACCAATGGCGGGCTACGCGAATTCTTCGGCCATGACTGGATGCCGTTTGAAGGTGAGAAGGGCCGCATCATGGAGCCCGGTCACCAGTTCGAATGGGCCTGGCTTCTGGTGCGCTGGGGCAGCCTGCGCAACAATGGCGAGGCAATCGCCAAGGCCAAGCGCATGTTCGAGATCGGCGAAGCGCATGGCATCTGCCCACGCCGCAAGGTCGCGATCATGAGCTTGTACGATGATTTTTCGGTACATGACGGGCTGGCACGGCTCTGGCCGCAGACGGAATGGCTGAAGGCAGCCTTGCGCCTTGCCAGCGTGACCATTGGTGAAGAAAGACAGCGTTATCTTGCCTCGGGCCTGAGGGCCATCGGCGCGCTGCAGCCTTTCCTCGACACACCGGTCAAAGGACTTTGGTTCGACAAATGGCCGGCCGACAAGCCGATGCTGGACGAACCGGCACCGGCCAGCACTTTCTACCACATCGTCTGCGCCATCTATGAGGCTGAGGCCGTACTCGCCTCCAGCCATTAGAGTCCGGGCGGGCGAGCGGGCCGGGCGTCCGCTCTACCCGCTCCAGCCTCAGTTAAGCCGCGCCGGGCGCACAACGCGCCAGTCGGGCTTGCCGAGATTGTGCGGCCATGGATGCACGTCCTTGTCGTTGAAATAGACGACCTCTTCCAGCTTTGGAAAATCCGCCTGTTTCAGCGTCACGTCGTTCATCCATGGACGGACGTAGGAATCGCCACCTTCATAACCCAGTTCAGCAACCCAGACCGGTTTATTGAAGGTTTCGACAAGCCCATAGCCCTTGCGCAGGAGATCGGTGAACTTCTGCGGCCCGCCATATTCGATCTTGTCATAGTCCTCGAGACCGAAGACCGAGAGACCGACCAGGTCCGCGTAATTGTCACCAGGATAGTAAGCGCGCAGACCGTCAAGACCTTTGGGCGACCACATCACCTTGACGCCGGGGACCGCCTTGCGGGTCATGTCCACCATGCGTTTGTAGGCCGTGATATAGTCCTGCGGGTTCCAGCCCGACCACGAGAAGCGGCCGGATGTGTCTTCCATTTCCTGTCCCCAACGCAGGATCAGCGGGCTCTTCATTGCGGACATGCGTGCGGCGATCGCCTGCATGTTCTTGTCGTAGTCGCCTCCCATCACCTTGCGGCGTAACTCGTCGGAGGTGAGCCGCCAGTTGACGTCCCATGACCAGGGTTCGACCGTGATCAGCACGTTACGCTTGCGCTCCAGAGCGTAAGCGTCTGCGAGCGCGAGGCTGTCGAGATCCACGTCCTCCCAGGGCAAGAACAGATGTTCCGTCGCCACCCCGGTCTGGCCGGTGAAATCGCCGTGCGGATCGTAGGCGCCGAAGCGTATACCATCCGCGTGCAATGTCGGACGTTTGTCGGCAAGCGTCTTCATGCCCGTGGAGCCCATGGGCGCGACCCCCTGGGCATCCAGTTTGAATATGGGGTACATGCTGGCTGAAGCAGCAACAGCAGCCCCGCTTGCAAAGAGCAGTCTTCTTCTTGTTATTTGCATGACACTTTCCTCCTACCTCGTCGCAGTCATCGCCTTGCCGTAGGCGGCGATTTGCGGGGTGACGTCGTCCTTGCGGACAAGTTTCAGGAATTCATCTCCGGGTCGTGGCGGATTATGCCGGAAGACGTACCAGGGGCCGCCCTGCTTGCGCTGGTAAAGCACCTGACCGATGCGACCGTGGTCGAAACACGTGTCTGCCTTGCCGTTTCCGGCATCGGTTTTCCAGGTAGCGCGCATGCACAGCGTACCTTTGGCATCGACGGTCCAGCGGCCTTCACCGACGGCCTTCTTGCCTTTCTCTTCAGTCAGGGCGATGAACTTGCGGCCATCGGCGATGAAGCGTCCGCCACCAGTCTCCCATTTCCAGGTCTTGTCGTAATACATATCTACGACTTCGCTGGTCCGGAGCGGTTTCGGCGTCTTCGTGCCGCCCGCGGCGTGGACGGCACTTGGCGCGATCACCGCAAGGCAGAGTACGAAAGCGGAGAACCCGCATTTGCTTATTGTTGTTCTCATCACAGCCTCCTCCTTCTATTGTCCGACCCTATTGTCGGCCAGCATGATTTCTCCGGTTGTCATGACCGGTGGCGGCACCATGGGCTCCGCCTGCATGTTTCGAATTCCGGGCATTCCCGGCAGTACGATGCGCAGTTTCAGACGCACCGATCTCGCTCCCTCCACGCCAGCACCGGCCACGGTGAACCGCGTTTCGGTGAAGCTGACATAGGGTTGCCCGTGCGACAGGGCCTCCAGCCCACCAATCGCATGGGAGCTGAGTTCCGCGGCACTACCTGCCACAAGCAGTAACGAACAGGCGGCAACCGTCGCCCCACCGCGCAATGCCGGCAGCCGTGGCAAGCCGTTTTCCATGGTGTGTCGGACGAGAAGAAAAACCGAAAGGCCCGCGTAGATCGCCACATTGATCGCGGCGAAGACGAAGAAACCTTCCGCAGCGTTTTCACGCGGCGCCAGCACCATTGCGAGAAGGCTTAGTGCCGCCAGAACCATGTAAGGCGCGATTACACGCAGCGGCAGCGGCGGTTTTGCCTGCGTGCCCTTGGGTGTAATGCGAAAGTCGACGAAATCACCACGGATCGTATCGCGTATCGCCGCAAGCACACCCATCAACGACCAGGGCCAGCGCAGGAACAGAAACACGATGGCTTCCCACCCGAAGAGTTTCGCATCATGCGGGCGAAAGGCCCCCGTGGCCCGCCAGAAAAAGGCGAACACGATCATGATGAGCGAAATCGGCAGGAAATGCGCCAGAAACACTGGATAGGAGGCATTGACGAGTACCTGGCCGCTCAACAGTGCAAAAGCGGGAAGCACGAACATCAGTGCCATGAAGCCGGAAAACAGGGGATACCAGAGCTGTGAAAACAGGAACTGGAATTTCAACCGCAAGGGAAGCTTCGGCACGTAATGCCGCGAATATTGCAAGAGGATGGTCATCAGACTGCGTGACCACTGGAATTCCTGCACCACGAGATCGGTAAAAGTCACCGGCCCGTCGCCATGCGCGATTGCGTTGACGGCATGGACGCCGCGCCAGCCGCCCGCATTCATCAAAAGCGTGGTGGAATGGTCCTCGGCAAGCTCGGGTCCCAGACCGCCCACCTCACGCAGGGCTTTGGTGCGCACGGCGTAATGCGAGCCGATACAAAGCGGCGCCCAGCTGTTGTTGTAACCCAGCTGCAGGGCGCCGTGCAGGCTTGCCTCGGCATAAAGCCTGCCACGCGCAGCCCAGCTCTCCTTTGCATTGGCATCGCAGATGCTTGGTGCGGAGACATATCCAACCGCCGGATCGGCGAAAGGACGGATGATTTCACTCAGATAGTCCGGTTCCGGAACGTGATCGGCGTCGAATTGCGCGACGAAATCATAACGCTCATACCCGTAATGATCGTAGAAATAAGCGAGATTGCCTTCCTTGCAACGGGTGCGGCGAGGCCATGTCTTGCGGTGATAATCGACGACACCCCTCCGGGTCGAAACGAAAACACCGTGCGCGCCGCACCATTTCAACGTTTGCGCATCCGGGTCCTCATCCGCAAGCCACACGTCAAATTCCAGGCCCTTCTGCTCCAGCATGGCCTGCAGCGTCTTTTGTACTACGGTAAATGGCTCCGACGGCGCCTTGGTTACAACCATCGCCACCCTGCCCTGCGGCAGAGGAGAGCGCCGGTCGACGACCCTTGCGTTCAGGAAGATGAAGATGAAATAGGACGGCAGAAGCGTGATCCACGCGAGTGTTACCGTAACGATCGTAAAATACGGCCAGTCGATGACCCGATCCCGGTCCAGCCACCAGATCCAGAAATAGGCAAGCGTCACCAGCCAACCGCCAATGCCGAGACGATAGGCCATGCGGTTCCAGCCGGTGAAGACGGGCAGCATTGGCAATTGGCCCGCGACGGGACGCGATGATGGTACGGAAGGGGTAGAGCGAGCTTTCATGACAGCACCTCCAACCCGAAGCCGGGACCAGCCGTGCGGATGATGGTGTCTATATCGGAGCGCTTCGGCGCAAAGCCGAGGGTCGCCCTCGCTCTTTCTATATCAGCGAACAGGGCGGGCGGATCACCGGCGCGCCTTGCGCCGAAATGTACCGGCACTTCCTGTCCCGTGACGCGATGGATCGCGCGGATGATATCCCCGACCGATGTGCCGTGGCCGGAGCCGAGATTGACACGCAGGGTCTCGCCGCCATCGGAAAGATAGTTGACGGCGGCCACATGGGCGTCAGCCAGATCGCTGACATGGATGTAGTCGCGGATACAGGTGCCGTCGCTGGTGTCGTAGTCCTGGCCGAAGACGTCAAGTTGCGGCAGCCGCGAGGCGGCGGCCATCAGTGCCCGGGGGATCAGATGGGTTTCCGGCTCGTGGCGTTCGTAAAGTTCGCCATCCGGGTCGGCACCCGCCGCATTGAAGTAGCGCAGAGCGACGAAACGCATGCCATAGGCGGCAGCGTAATCATCGAGCGCCATTTCGAAAATCAGCTTCGTACGACCGTAGGGATTGACCGGGATCTGCGCCGTTTCCTCGCGGATCGGTAATTGCGGCGGCACGCCATAGGTGGCGCAGCTGGAGGAAAATACCAGCCCGCCGATATTCTGGTCGAGACAAGCATCCAGAAGCGCCAGACTGCCGCCGACATTGTTGCGGTAATATTTGCGCGGATCCTCAACGGATTCGCCGACATAGGCATTTGCGGCGCAATGGATGACGAAGGCTGGCGAGAACTCCTTGAGCGTGGCCTTCAAGAGACTACGATCCAGAATGTCGCCTTCAATGAAGGGACCCCAGCGAACTGAATCCGCGTGACCCGTCGAGAGATTATCGTAAGCAATGGGCTTGAAGCCGGAATGCGCCAGCGCCTTGCAGATGTGGCTGCCTATGAATCCGGCCCCGCCCGTGACGAGGATTGTACGGGACATCTCATACGGCCTCCGCAACCTTCTTGCCGGCCAGCAGCGCATCGAAATAGACGATGGTTTTCTCCAGACCGGTTTCGAGCGGTACGCGCGGTTGCCATCTGAGCATTTCCTTGGCACGCGAAATATCGGGACGACGCTGCTGCGGATCATCGATCGCAGCGGGCAGATGCACGATGCGCGAGCGGGAATTCGTCATGCGGATGACGATATCGGCCAGCTGCCGCACCGGAATTTCAGTCGGGTTGCCGAGATTGATCGGTCCGGTGCAATCCTTCGGCTTAGCTGAAAAACGCAGGAACCCGTCGATCAGATCATCGACGTAGCAGAAGGAGCGCGTCTGGCTGCCGTCGCCATAAATGGTGATGTCCGAACCCTTCAGCGCCTGGACGATGAAGTTGGAGACCACCCGCCCGTCATCGGGGCGCATGCGCGGCCCATAGGTGTTGAAGATGCGCCCAACCTTGATATCGACGCCATAAAAGCGGTGATAATCGAAAAAAAGCGTTTCGGCGCTGCGCTTGCCCTCATCGTAGCAGGCTCGCGGCCCGATTGTATTTACGTTGCCGAAATAGCTTTCCGGCTGCGGATTGACGAGCGGGTCGCCATAGACTTCCGATGTCGAGGATTGCACCACGGTTGCACCGCATCTGCGAGCGACTTCGAGAACGTTGACCGCGCCAAGCACATTGGTAAGCAGGGTGCCGACTGGATCACGCTGGTAGTCCGGCGGCGAGGCCGGCGACGCGAAGTTGAAGATCAGCGAGACGTCGATGTCATAGGGCTTGCGGACATCATGCTCGACCATCAAAAACCGCTTGTTGGCTTGCAAATGCTCAACATTCACGGTCCGTCCAGTCGAAAGATCGTCGAGACAGATCACCTCATGACCGCAAGCCAACAGACGTTCGCAAAGATGGGAGCCAAGGAAACCAGCCCCGCCGTTGACCAGAACGCGCTGGCCTGGCCGCCACTCGGAATAGATTGTAGCGCCGTTGTCATGGTCGTTGGGAACGAAATTACGCATTACACACTCCTCCCAATGAGGAACCAGCCCGGCTGATTCGACTTGAACTAGATCAAACTCCAGATTGCAGGATATTTCGAATGTCACCTCCGGTTTTTATTTCTTCTGGAGGTTTTAATATTTGGATTCGGTATATTTCAACTTTTATGATAGGCGCGTCATAAAACAGGTCAACTTTATTTTATCGAAATATTACAATTGATTACCCCGAATTACTCGTATTAATCACTCGATTTAATACTTTTTAACTACGCCTCCATTATGCCTTTCTTATTGAGCATTAGCGCAAGCTTCGCTCAACCAGTCGGGACTATTCTGGTTTTGTAAGGCTCGGTCCACCGGGGCAAAACCACCCGGCGAGATGCGACAGCTAGTCGATTTCAGGGGACATACATCATGAATGAAATGCCTTATTCCCATAACAGCAAAGCGGCCCGCCGCTGTCGTTTTGCACTTGTTGCCGCCGCACTTGCGACGTTCACTTTCGCTACGGCCTCGTGCTCCGTCGTTGAAGATGCCGTTCTGATCAAGACCGCATCTGCTAATACGGCGACGATCAAGAGCCGGGTTGCTCCAGCCAAGGCGTCCTACGGCTATGACAAGACAGGCAACGCAGCCGTCACGCTTGTTGCCGATACTTACGAGACACCGACGATATCGCCGCGGCATTCCTATTCCGGTTCTTCTCCCTATATCTGCTCACCGAGCGGATTTGGTCAGAAGTCCCGCTGCTTCCTGAGGCCCTAAGCCTCAGGCATAACCTCTGCTTGAAACTGGCGTCCTTGCGGCATCGGGCCGCCAGATGTTCAGTTTCTCCAGCCGGAGATAGCCGCGTCGTCGTCCTTGTGAAAAAAGCGCGACGCTGCCTCCGTTCGGTTGCGCACATTCATCTTCTTGTAGATGTTGCGAACGTGCACCTTCACGGTATTCTCGGACAGGTGAAGCCGGTCGGCGATGATCTTGTTTTGCGTTCCCTTGCAAAGCAGGTCGAGGATCTGCACCTCGCGCGTCGTCAGCGCCGCCATTTCACTCTTGCTGACGGCAAGAGCGTCGGCGCGGTTGGCGATCACGGCGTTGCTTTGAACGCTTTTGCCGTTCACGGCCTGGGAATAGGGGGTGAGCTTGCCGAGAAGGGCAGCGGGAAAATGCTCCCCGCCCTTCATGAGGAGATCAACCGCCGCCATGAAAACGTCGAGCCGCAGATTAAGCGGCAGCACGCCATCGATGATACGCATCCCCACCAGTTGCTTCAGCGGCTCCTCAAACTTGTCGATGGTTTCGACGACAAGTGCAATTGGGGCATCCGGATGCTTTTCGCGGACTGCCGAAAGAACGCTATGAAGCCGCTCGCCCGACATACGGTACGGCAGGACCAGCCGGACATCGGCGCCATAGTCATCGTCGATCGTTGCCGACGACATAACGCTCATCACAGCGAATGTAGGGAACTTTTTGCCCAGCGCCTCCACGAGGCACTCGGAAAACAGGTCCGGATCCGCGATGATCAATAAAGTCCCATTTATAGGCGCAACGGCTCCACTTTGTTTTGCCGCATAATCTGAAGTTCCCATGAACATCGACGTCTCCCCTAAAGCGCTACGCATTACGTTCTTTTTGGTTGTGTGCTCTGTCATTCGCCGGGATACCCCTAGAAACAAATGGGGCAACTCCCGCTTCACGCCATGTCAACTATCATTAATTACCCGTTAATTAAGGAGGCTAATACGAAAAGCTGTGCAAAGAAATGGCCCAAATGGGTTATTTCTTGCAATTGACGTACAAAATTGGTTACGCCCGTAATGAATCGTTGAGCCCGGAACCAGTGTAAAAACAAACACATCGGAAAAGCTTTCGCTCCGGTTTTGCAATCCGGGAAAATATAACTTTTGGTTGATATCCCTTTACATACCTGCCCGGCAAAGGAGCTTCCGGAATGTGCCATTTCGGGATAGGGACCCTTCTCACCGCCATTGACTACATTTTTAGAAAAAGCAGCTTTTCCCGGCCTGAGCGCGATTATTTGCGTCTGAACCGGCGGCAAATCTCCATGCGACCGCCTTCCGACATATATATTGGTGGTAAGGGTGCCGATATGTTTAGCCCGAATTGATAGCTAGGAAGCGCGATTTTTCTGCTGCACAGTCTGACCGTCGCTGCAAACAGTGACCGATGGAAAGACAACCCTGGCCTTTGACGTGTGTTTGCAAACGCCGGTTCCTTTTCAAGACATAACGAAAGCAAAAAGACGAAGCCACCGCGCTCCCAACGGAGCGAGGAACGGATTTGTGCGCCTTAATACCGAGTAGCGCACAAGGGCTGAACGAGAAGAGCCCGGTTACGGGCCGATGCCAAGCCGCAGATGAGACGTACCGAGTGCATCTGCAGAACATCAATCTTTGTGCAACGCGGAGCAAGCGCGAAAAAATCCCGTTTTAGATGAGAGGGATTTCGAAAGCTGCTCCGAGCTTTTTCGGAGGAAATCGACATGGGTTACAATCCACAGCCTGCGGGCGACGACATCACCAAGATTGGCGCGCTTTCGGAGGGTTTCGCCAACACCTCGACCAATGACGCAAAGGTGGACGACAGCAACGTCGGCACCGCAAACGGTGAAAACCGCAACAACGACAACAGCGACAACAGCACCAATGTGGATGTTGACGCCAAAATCGACGTTGCAGTGGGCAACGGCGACAATCGCGACAACGACTATGACTGGAGCTATGACAGCAAGTCTTACAGCGACAACGATACGACCGTAAAGACGAGCACCGAAACCAGCACCGAAATCAAGACCGATTACGACTGGAGCTATGAAAGCAAGTCGTACAGCGACAACGACACCAACGTGAAGACGGTCACGGATACGGACACCAAGACCTTCTCCTATTCCGACGACGACACGACAACAACAACAACGACGACTTCCGACAGCTTCAACTCCGCTGACAGTTTCTACAAGTCGGATGACGACTTCGGCAACATCGCCGGCGTCAAGGATGTCGGCAATCTCGGCATCGCTGGCGGAGACCTCACCTTTAACCTCGGTGACGACTTCTCCTTCACACTTGATGTCGACAATATCCTCAACAGCTCGCTCAACGGCGAAGGCAACGACACGGGCTTCAGCCTTGTGCAGGCCAACCACCTGGCGGATCAGGATCAGGCCTGGGATGTCAGGATGGACAATGGTGGTGCCCAGAACCACCTGAGCGCGAATGCCGGCGACGCCTTTGGCGCAGAAGGCATGGACGGCAAGGGATGGGACCTCAAGGCTGGCGACGACGCTGCGGGTACCAGCACTGCAGATGCATCGGCTATCCTTGCAAACTCCGGCTTCCATCTGGAACTGGTGCAGGGCGCCAACATGCTCTCCAATGCCGTTGATGTCTCGGTCACAGGCGGTAACTCGCATGTTTCTGATACCGGCGAGGACAGCGGCTCCTGACGAGTACCTCTCTATGAAAAAAGCTGCACCGGCATTCGCCGGTGCAGTTTGCGGTTGAAGGACCGGGTTTGCGCGAAGACGAAGCACCGCCTCTTGGACGTGTGCCGCCCGCCGCCCAGGCTCTGCCGCGATGATCAGGGAGGGACCTGCAATGCAAATCGACAGAATTTCAGACATGATTGCGCATTTCATCGGCCTGTTCGACACGGTGATCGAGGAAGCGCGTCTAAGAAGCAACTATGCCGAAGGCACGGCACACGCGAACAAAGACCGGTTGTCGGATGATGACGCGGCAAGACTGCTAGACAAGACCTACGACTTGCAGCTTCAGGATTACGATCCCGGCGTTAAATATCGCGCCGGCTATTACGACTTCGACTATCTGCAACCGCATTTCGCTCGCATGGTCGAACACGACATGCAGCAGCTTGCAAATGCGATACCGGTCGATATGTCAGCCGCGCATTTCCGTTTTCCGGGCAGTGTCTCCTTTGAGCAAGAACGCGAACTGGTGGTGCACACCGGCCCTGGCTCGGTTATCGCGCATGTCACGCAGGTCAACATTCTTCAGGACGACGACTATCTGAACATGACGGACGGCCCAAATGTGGCGCGCGACACCAGTTTCGTGACCCAGCGCACCGTCGAGTTCCATAACGAAGCAGCCGTCTTCACGCCCTTTTCCGTTTTCCAGCGCACCGACAGCTACGACGCGTTGCAGGCGCTCGCCAAATCAGCACATGATTATATCGACCATGCGCGCGAAAATGACGTGACGTCCCTTGGAACCGGCGCGGAACAGGATTTCGTTCTCGCCGGCAATGACATCAACGGCCTCTACATCAATGGCTCCATGGCAAGCGAAAAGCCAATGCTCGACGACTTCATGCCGGATCGTGGCATTGCCAAGCCCGCTGAAGAGCCTGAAAAGAGCGATGTTTCGCTGCATGAGGATAGCCCCGCCGGAAACAGCCTCGATGTGGCTGCCGGCGCAAATGTCGTCGCCAACATAGCAACGCTGGTCAATACTGCCGTCATGGCCTCCGTCACCACCGTCATGGGCGATTATCACCAGATCGATGCAATCACCCAGGCCTATGTCTATAGCGACCGCGATGAGGTCGATTCCGTTTTCACGCAGTCCGAAGACCATGACGCAACCGCCGCCTACAATATTGCGACCTTCTCACGCAGTGTCTATCCGGGTGCAGAAAGCGCCGATAGCAGCCACGATAGTGGTGAACCGCCAATATTTCCCACTGCCTGGCGTGTCAGCGTCCTCGAGGGAGACGTGTCTTTCGTCCACTGGATCGAGCAGTACCAGTTCATCAGCGACAACGACACACTGACGGTTACCTCTTCGGGTGCCAGCGTCAGCTTGCTGAGCGGTGGCAACGCTGCCCTCAACATCGCCAATTTCCTCGGCATCGGCATGCAGTACGATCTGGTCATCGTCGGCGGCAATGTGCTGGACATGAACCTCATCAGCCAGATCGCCGTGCTTTACGACAATGACTGGATCCGCGCCAACCCCGACGCGCCTGAGGGCGCCACCGTTCAGTCCGGCAACAACCTGTTGTGGAACGACGCCAGCATCCACAATGTCGGTGGCAACGACCGTTTCGAAACCATGCCGGACTATATGGCGCAGACGGTGAAAGCGATTAACGAGCGTGATCCGAACATGCCGGACGCGCTTGCCCACGATGCCAATTTTGCGGGCTATCAGGGGATCAACGTCCTTTACATCACTGGCAATCTTTATGACGTCAGCATCATCAAACAGGTGAGCGTGCTGGGCGATTCCGACTATGTGACGCAGGCAGCCGCAAAGATTCTGGAAAACAACGAGAACGTCACGATCCATATCGATACCGGCAGCAACGCCGTCATCAATCTCGCGCAGATTATCGATTACGACAGCTTCGGTTCCACCACCTACGTCTCAGGCGGGCTTTATTCGGATGCTATCCTTATACAGGGCGGCATCATCGAAAATGATGCGTCGCAACCGGGTCACCAAGGCCAGCAGCTGGCAAACGAAGTGATCGCGTTTCTGCACGACGATCCCGCCACCATTCAGAATGAATCCGATGGCGTCATCAACGCCGGTCACGACATGTCGTGGTCGAGCGCGCATTCATCCGACGTCATGCAGGCGGTCACTGCATAGGTTTTGACAGGCGGGGAGAAACACCCGCCGCCAAAGCCGCAGAAACCGCGAGATCACCGAGGGGATTAATAAAAAAATGGATCATATTTCAAGAAAAACCATTACCGCCGGGCACTCGCTGGACTTGCCGCTGGATCAGGATGCGGAAGACAGCAAGCTGACTGATGCCTGCATTTCGGCCATAAACGAGGCCGTCGAAAACCTGCGTCACCTGTCCGGCGCGGAACCGACCGTGAAAGCAGCCTCGCCCTCCCCTGAGATCACACCGCCCCGGCCCCTTCCACAACATTCCCCATACGCCGAACAACCGCAAATGCGTGACGTTCCGCAGGAAAGGCCAGTGCCGCCGCAGCAAGACCGGCGCCCCGCCTCACCGCCGGAGCCGGAAGCAAAGGTGGACAATACCGAGCTGAAAAGCGCACCCGACCTGCCCTTCGTCAAGACCATCGACAATAATGACGGGCCTATCCGTGAAAACGAGCGCCGTCCGGTGACGGGCGGCGGCGGCAACGGCAAGGAGCCGACGGAGAATGGCGGCGGTGGCGGAGGCGGCGGCGGAAGCCAGAGCGGCTTCCACAAGCGCAGTGAACCCGTCAATTTCGCCGCCAGCCTCGCCAAGGGCATCGCCGCGATACGGCGCAACATGGCGATCGTGATGCTGTTCACCATCGCCATCAACGTTCTGCTGCTTGCCATCCCGCTCTATCTGTTTCAAATCTCGGACCGGGTCCTGACAAGCCGCTCCATGGATACACTCGTCATGCTGACGGTCGCCGTTCTCGGCGCGGTTCTGTTGCAAGCCTTCATGGACGCCATCCGGCGCTTCATCCTGATGCGCACCGCTGTCGAGCTTGAAGTGCAGCTTGGAGCGCCGATCCTGTCGGCAGCGGCCCGTGCCTCCCTGCATGGCAGCGGCAAGGACTACCAGATTCTGCAGGACCTGCAGCAGCTGCGTTCCTTCATTACCTCCGGCACCCTGATCGCCTTTCTCGATGCGCCGTTGATGCCCCTCTTCATCGTGGTGGTTTATCTTGTACATCCGCATCTCGGCATCATCATCATGGTCTGCTGCGCGGTGCTGTTCATCATAGCCTGGCTGAACCAGCGCTTCACCGCCAGACAGTTCGCGGAAGCCTCCGGTTATCTGAGCCGCGCCAATTTCCATCTCGATTCCATGTCGCGCAACTCGCAGATCATCAATGCCATGGCGATGATCCCAGAGGCCGTGAAGATGTGGGGTCGTGAAACAGCCGGATCACTGAAGTCGCATGTGGCGGCGCAGGATCGCAACATCATGTTCTCAGGTGTTTCCAAAGCAGCCCGCATGATCACGCAGGTCGCACTGCTGGGTTGGGGCGCGCATCTGTCTCTCGCAGGCGAACTGACCGGCGGCATGGTGATCGCAGCATCCATCATTTCCGGCCGCGCGCTGGCGCCCATCGAAGGCGCGATCGAGGGTTGGCATCAGTTCAACAAATCTGCAGCCTCCTATAGCCGTATCAAGCAGCTTCTCATCACCTCACCGCTCAATTTCCCGCGTCTGCGCCTGCCCAATCCGGAAGGGCGTCTGGATGTGGAACGTATCCTTTTCGTGCCGCCGCCGCAGAAGAAGGTGATCTTGAACGGCATTTCCTTTTCGCTGAAGAAAGGTGAATCCCTCGCCATCATCGGCAATTCCGGTTCCGGCAAGACGACGCTTGGCAAGATGCTGGTCGGCTCCATCCTTCCCACTTCCGGCAATGTCCGCCTTGACCTCATGGACCTGCGCAACTGGGACCAGCGGCAATTCGGTGAAAGCATCGGTTATCTGCCCCAGGACGTGCAGCTGTTTCCCGGCACCATCAAGGCCAATATCTGTCGCATGCGTGACGATGTTGAAGACCGGCAGATCTACGAGGCGGCTGTGCTCGCTGACGTACACGAGCTGATCGCCGGTTTCCCGCAGGGTTACGAAACCGTGGTTGCCGCCGATGGCGCACCGCTTTCGGGCGGCCAGAAGCAGCGCATCGCGCTTGCCCGCGCCTTCTTCGGTGATCCCAAATTCGTGGTTCTGGACGAACCAAACTCCAACCTTGATACGCAGGGCGAACAGGCGTTGGCAAAAGCCATTCTGCACGCCAAGAAACAGGGCATCACCACCGTCACCATCACCCAGCGACCCGCACTTCTTCAGTGCGTCGACAAGATAATGGTGCTGAAGGACGGATCGGTCGCCATGTTCGGCGAACGGATGGACGTACTGAAGGCTATTTCCGGCAATGGCCGGCAAAGTAGCCAGTCTCCGCAGATCGAGGGTTGAGGATCGTCATGTTCAAGAAAAAAACCGCCGTCGCCGTCGCAGAGGTAAAACCCCAGGGCCAGCTTGAGTGGTACAGCGAAGTGCCACGTTCCATTCGCCTCCACAGTTCAATCGGTCTTGCCGTGCTGCTCGCCTCCTTCGGCGGCTTCGGGTACTGGGCCGGCACCGCACCGCTCTCCGCCGCCATCATTGCCCAGGGCAGCTTTGTCGCCACAGGCAACAACAAGGTCGTGCAGCATCTGGAGGGCGGCATCATCAAGGAAATGATGGTCAGCGAAGGCGACACCGTCAAGGAAGGCGACGTGCTTCTGACGCTCGACAAGACGACGGCGCTCGCCAACGAGCGCATGTTCCAGCTGAGACGCCTTCGCCTCGAAACCATCGTCACGCGCCTGCGCGCCGAGGCGCAGGGCCAAAAAAGCTTCAAGGTGCCTGACATCGTCATGAAGGAAGCCAGCGATCCTGATATCAAATCCATCATCCAGAGCCAGAACATCGTGTTCCACAGCAAAATCGTGAAGCTCGACGAGCAACTGAATCTCATCGAAAAGAACATCAAGTCGCTGGAGTTTCGTTATGCAGGCTATGAGGGGCAGAAGCAGTCCTTCGACCGTCAACTGGCACTTCTGACCCAGGAGCGTGATTCCAAGGAAAGGCTTGCCAAGGACGGTGTCATCCGCAAGACCGACGTGCTGGCGCTGGAGCGCGCCATTGCCGATGCCATGGGCGATATCGCCCGACTGACCGGCGAGATGAACCAGAGCGAGGCTGAAATCGCCAAGTTCAAGCAGGAAGCGGTCATTGCCATCAACGCCAACAAGCAGGCTGCTCTCGACGCGCTCGAAACCGCAGAAGCCGATCTGGACAGCGTGCGCGAGCAAGTGCGCGGTGCCGCCGAAGTGCTGGAACGCACCGTCATCCGCTCCCCCGTCAACGGTACCGTGGTGCGCGCCTATTACCACACGGCAGGCGGCGTCATCACCACCGGCAAGCCAATCATGGAAATCCTGCCCGCCCACGTTCCCCTGATCCTTGAGGCGCAGGTTCTGAGAACCTCCATCGACCAGTTGCATGAAGGCCAGACGGCAGCGATCCGCCTTTCGGCACTGAACCGCCGCACCACGCCTGTTCTGAACGGTAAGGTCTTTTACGTCTCCGCCGATAGCATCGAGGAAAATGCAGGCCTGCAGGTTAAGGACGTCTATATCGTGCGCGTGCAGGTTTCAGACGAGGAGATCGCGAAGGTCCATAATTTCCATCCCGTTCCCGGCATGCCGGCGGATGTCCTGATCCAGACTTCGGAGCGAACCTTCTTCGAATATCTGACCAAGCCTATCTCCGAGAGCATGTCCCGAGCATTCAAGGAAAGATGAAGAAATACCGCTTTTCCAGGAAGGTTGGACGGCGGTTTTGCGTCTGGAAAATGCGGAACGCAGAAGGACCTACACTGTCAATCCCGTCCAGATCGGCATAGAATGCCAGTATATGTCTGGTGGGGCGGGAGAACAGCATGGCGGCAATGTCGGATATATTGCTGATGGTCGGCAGGCTGAATTACGTGTGGACCAACACCGAAAGCCTGATGATCTATCTGATCGTACATCTCCTGAAAGTGGAGAAGGAAGCGGCCATCGTCGTGTTTCTGACGCTCAACACCACGCGCGCGCGCATGGATCTCATCGAGCGTCTGGCAAAACTTCCCTCAACGCCAGCGCCGGATCGCAAGACCATTCTCTCCATCATGGCGCGGCTCAAGAAAGAATCGAAAACGCGCAACAAATACAATCATTGCATCTACTCCTTCGACGAAAAGGGCGAAATTGCCACCACTCAGCTCATGCGACTGGTGGAGGACGAAACCCAGGTCCGTTACGGCAAGGTAGAACGCATGGACGAGAAAGAAATCGAACACCTCGAAAAATCCATCGCCGACATCGTCTCTGTCAGCAAGGACATGTGGAGTTTCATCCACGCCAGCCCGCACGTCTCATCGGATTACCTCTAGGATCGGGCAGAGCGAATGCTCAGGCTCGCGTCTGTAACCGCACGCCAATCGCGGGATGAGTTTCGCTGTTCTGCGTGGCTTTCGCCGGAAGGCACAGTTTTCCGGCGGCGAAATACAGCAGGAACGAACCGATCTGGAATGGGAAGATGATATCGATCTCCACGAAGGAGCGGACGACGAACAGCGCGCAGATGGCAAAGAGAATGACGCCCTGCGGATCGCGCTGGCGCATCAGGACCGAGCGCAGATGGCCGAGCAGCGTTCCGTAAAGCACCATGCCGAGCAGAACCATGCCGACGATGCCATTCTCCACCACCGTCTCGATATAGGTGTTGTGAAAATGGAAGCCGCTGCGTCCGGTAATGAAGAAGTCGTTCCACAGGCGCTCGGCATCGGCAAAACCCACCACCCAGAACCCCTGGTAACCAACGCCGAGGATCGGTGTCTGCTTTGCCGCTTCGATGCCCTGCTGCCAGAGATAGGTGCGTCCTGTCAGTGTCGAATCCTTGCCGAAAAGGCCGAGAATGGCATCAAGCAAGCCGAACTGCAGGGACGCGACCACCAGCAATATGCCAATACCGCCGAGTGCGAAAAAGGTCATCTTGCGGTTGGCGGGTGAAAGCATGCCAATCGGGATGAAACCGATGATGAGGGCGACCACCGCCGCCGTGGTAATGGTGGATGTGGCCGATTGCGAAGCAATTAGGCTATAGGCCGATAGGAGCCCGGTGATGCCCGCGATCGGCAGCCAGATACCCCTTTGCTTGAGGATCAGCACGGATGAGACAGCGAAAATGACGCCGAGCGAGGCGTAAAAGCCAAGCTGGTTCTTCGATGAGAAAGCCCCGACAAAACTGTAGGTTCCATCAAGCGCATCGAAAAGGTGGACACCGAACAGCAGCGAATAGAGCAGAATGACGGTGATGCCGATCAACGCCCCACGCGTCAGCGTGCGGATGGACACCACCCGCATGGCGATAAGTGCACAGACGATATGCGTCATATACTGGATGGAAGCGCGCATTGTGACCGATGCTGCCTCCGACCAGAAGCTCGACAGCACGGTCAGGATGCCGAAGGCGAATATCCACAGATAGCGCGGATAGTTACCCAGCACGCGCCGGTAATTGACCACTACAAGGGGCAGCCACATGCCATAATAGGCCAGAATCGAGATTTGCCCGAAACGCGACGAATAGGCGAAAACGAAGAATGACAGCGCAATCGCCGCCATTCCGTAGACCTCATTGCGTTCGGGATCGATCAGTGCCGATTTGGCGATCCGCATGAAAACCTCACTGCATCAGGATTTCGGACGAGACCTTGATGACGTCGCCTGGCTGAAGCATGGCGTTTTCATCCACCTTCACTTCCTTCGGCTTGCCGTTTTCCTCACGCACCACGACGTAGCTGATTGTCGCGGATTTTCCCGACGGATCGAAACGGATCGCCTCAGCCGATTGTGCGAGCGCCTCCGACATCAATTCCCGGCTTGTACCCAGTTGCAGATTGAGCTTGTCGAGTTCCGCTTCCGTGTCCTGCAATTCCTTGGAGCGCTGTGCCACCCAGTCATTGCGCAGGTTGATTTCATCCTGGGTCGCCTTGTTGATATCCTGCTTGGCACGCAATGACTGCGTGTCGATATCAAGCAGTGCGGCTTCCACCTCCGCTGCACGTTCTTCCGCGGAAATACGCCGTTGCGATAGTGCAAGGCCCTGCTCGTTCAGCCGGTTGACGCGGTCTCGGTCCTCATTGGCAAGCTCGAGCTGACGGTTTTGCGTTTCCGATTTCTTTTTCAGCGATTCGACTTCGCTTTCCAGAAGCGCATGCAGATCCGTCAGTGCCTTGAGCTGCAAAGTGTAACGCTCGGTGCGCGATTTCATCAGCGCACTTTCGCTGGCGAGAAGCGCGTCGATCTCGGCAATCTTTTCCATCTCCGGCGTCTTGGCGATGACCGTGTCACCCTTGACCTCGGCGATCAACCGCGCCTGACGGGCAAGCAGCCTTGCGCGCTGGTTGTCGTAAACGGCTGCGTCGCCGCGGGCATTTATGAAGTCGCGGGCAAAACGCTGCCCGGCATCGGAGCGCCGCAACCCGCCGGCAAGGCTTACGGCCTTCAACACCGTGAGATTGGCAGCATAGGGATATTCGCCTGGCGTCTGTACATCTCCGCTGAGGAAGATCGGCCGGAACTGGGCAATTTCGACAGAAGCCGACGGCAGGTTGCGAAGGGCGAACTTGCTCTGAAGCTGGGCTCCAATCGCCTCACCGACCTCTGCGGACGTCTTCCCCGCCACATCCAGCTGGCCGATGAAGGGCAGCGACAGCGCGCCGGATGGGCCGACGGAATAATCGCCGTTGATGACATCCCAGTTGCGGATGCTGCCATCGGCCGGCTGCCATTCGGCAACGCGGATGCGCAGCTTGTCGGCGGTGCCAAGCTTGTATTGAGCGCCTTCCGCAGCCATTGCGGAAAGCGGCGCTCCAAATGCGACGGATGCGACAAGCAGAAGGGCGGAGAAAGTGCGTCCGGCGGTTCTTTTTGCAAGCGGACGGCTAGCGACGGCAATAGGACCGTTCATCGGGAAACTCCCTGTTTGCGGATCGCCGCGCGGGCGATCAGGCGATAGAGCAGCCGGACGGTGCCGGCTGCACAGCGCCGCAAAAAAGCGGCCATTATGATTTGCACCAATGACGCACCCAAAGACCGGACTTGGGATCCCGGTCAGGGTGCGTGGCAAAACAAAGATCGATAAAGCCAAACTCAATATCGGTTTTCAGTAGCTTCCGCGTGAAAGGCACACGGCGGGAATGGTCTTGACGATGATGAAGACGTCCTGTCGCATCGACCAGTTCTGCACATATTGCGTGTCGAAAGCCACGCGGGTCTTGTAGCTTACGTCATTGCGGCCGCTGATCTGCCAAAGGCCGGTCAGGCCCGGACGGGTGCTGAGGTAATAGGCGGCATCGCTTTCGTAGTAGCTCAGCTCCTCGTCGACGACGGGGCGCGGGCCAACGACGCTCATTTCGCCGCGGATGATGTTGAGAAGCTGCGGCAGCTCATCAAGGCTGAGCTTTCGCAGCACGGCACCAACTGCGGTTACGCGCGGATCATTCTTGAGTTTGCGGGTCGCACGCCATTCCTCGGCAGCCTCCGGATTGGCGGCAAGATATTGCCGCAACATTTCATCACCGTTCATCGCCATCGTCCTGAATTTCAGGCAATGGAAATAGCGGCCATTATGTCCCACACGCCGGTGCCCATAAAAGATCGGGCCGGGATCGGACAATTTCACCAGTGCGGCGATCAACAGAAAAATCGGGCTGAAGATGAGCAGCGCAAGCAGGGCCGATGTCATATCGAAGCTGCGTTTTGCGATGCCCCCGATAGGGAAACTGACATCGAAGTCTTCGGAACTGCTGAGTGTCTGTTCAGCCGATTGGGTCGCGGACTTCATAGAGAGAACTCCATTTATGTTTTGCGATTGGTCGGTGCCCGGAGGCGTGTCTTTCCGTCTAAAAGAGATAACAAGTCTGTGTTCTGAATTTGATGCTAATGGATTTTTTGTAAGGCACATTGCCCCTGACCGTCTATGCGATTTCTTGCGAGAGCGGCCGATCAACGTCAGGGCAATATTAACGGTTGCATAAAAAAGCAACAAATGTGCCGGCGGCCATGTGTTGAGAGCATGGGTGCCGCTCCCGCATGTATTGCGTTTTCGACAACAGATAGTCTTTTCTTATATGTTTCTTGTGACTTAATCAGGTGAGACAGGAACGCCAAGAACAGCCATGCGTCAGGAAGAATATTAAATTTTTTTGCAGCGCAGCAAGATTGTGGCAATGCATATAAAATTTGACATATTAACCGGGATTTTTTTGCCGGCACGCCAACTTCGCCAAGAAAAAGCGATGGAAAAATTGCAAAAGCGGCGCAAAAGCGGCAAAATAATGGCAGGAACCCGTATCAAAGTTCGGTCGGCTCGTAGAAAATCTCTCCGGCTGGACCATATTATCTCCGGCTGCAACGGTCCGACCACCATTCCGGCGTGACTTTACGCGAAAGCCATAGAATCAGAAGGTGGGTGGTGTGCAGGCGCTGATGACCTCGCACGGCACTGGACCAACGCAACGGAAGCGGTGCGGCCTGCGGCTTTCGAAATAATAGGCATCCCCCGGACCGAGAACCCGCCGCTCCTCGTCGACCGTCACCTCCAGACGCCCGGAGAGGATGATACCACCCTCTTCTCCATCGTGGACCAGTGGCACCTTGCCGGTATCGGCACCCGGCTGGTAACATTCCTTCAAGATTTGCAGGCTGCGGCCGAAAACATTTTCGCCCACCTGCCGGAAGGATATCGGTCCTTTGCCGATTTCGACAAGTTCATCCGCGCGGTAAAATGCCTTGCGGCTGGTCTCCGGCTCGTAGGCGAAAAATTCGGCAAGGCCGATCGGTATACCGTCGAGAATGCGCTTCAGCGCGCCGACGGACGGGTTGGAGGTGTTGGATTCGATCAAGGAAATCGTCGAATTGGTAACGCCAGCACGTCTTGCCAGTTCACGCTGGGAAATATTGTGACGCAGCCGCAAATGGCGCAAACGCCCGCCTATATCCACCGACATGCGTGATCCCCCGTTGCCGTTGTTCGAAATATCGAAAACTACCTTTCCCGCCTATAACATTTTCAATGGCTTGGCCACAGCGAGAAAAGGGCTTGTTCAGCCCGGAAAATAGCTTTCAATCACCGGCACCGAACAGGAGAACCGTTATGGACAACCCCAACCGATCCAACTCCACCTCACTCGACAGCTACTGGATGCCATTTACCGCCAACCGGCAGTTCAAGGCCAATCCCCGCCTGCTGACGAGCGCGGAGGGCATGTATTACACCAGCAATGACGGTCGTCAGGTTCTCGACGGTACAGCTGGCCTGTGGTGCGTCAATGTCGGCCATGGCCGCCACCAGATTGCATCCGCCGTCAAACACCAGCTTTCGACCATGGATTATGCGCCCTCGTTTCAGATGGGCCATCCCGTCGCCTTCGAATTCGCCGAGCGGCTGGCGGAAATCGCGCCTGGCCCGGAAGGCGCGAAGCTCGACCGCGTGTTCTACACCGGCTCGGGTTCTGAATCAGTCGATACGGCGCTGAAGATTGCGATCGCCTATCAGCGCGCCATCGGTCAGGGCACCCGCAGCCGTCTGATCGGCCGTGAGCGCGGTTATCACGGCGTCGGTTTCGGCGGCATCTCCGTTGGCGGCCTTGTCAACAACCGCCGTGTTTTTCCGCAAATCCCGGCCGACCACCTGCGTCATACCCACGATTTGGCGAAAAACAGCTTCGTAAAGGGCCAGCCCGAGCATGGTGCCGAACTGGCAGACGATCTGGAACGGCTGGTTGCTCTGCATGGGGCCGAAACAATCGCGGCCTGTATCGTTGAACCGGTTGCCGGCTCCACCGGCGTGCTGGTGCCGCCGAAGGGTTATCTGGAGCGCCTGCGGGCCATCTGCGACAAGCACGGCATTCTGTTGATCTTCGATGAGGTTATCACCGGTTTCGGCCGTATGGGCTCGTCCTTTGCCAGCAACTACTTCGGCGTGACGCCTGACATCGTTACCACCGCCAAGGGGCTGACCAACGGCGCAATCCCGATGGGTGCGGTTTTTACCAGCCGCAAGGTGCACGATGCGTTGATGCATGGGCCTGACAACCAGATAGAGCTGTTCCACGGCTATACCTATTCCGGACATCCGGTTGCCTGCGCCGCCGGCATCGCCACGCTCAACATCTACCGCGACGAAGGGCTCTTTACCCGCGCGGCAGAAATGCAGGATGTCTGGCACGACGCCATCCATTCGCTGAAGGGCCTGCCCAATGTCATCGACATCCGCACCATCGGCTTCATCGCCGGCATCGAGCTGCAATCGCGTGATGGAGCTATCGGCGCACGCGCCTATGACGTTTTCGTGGATTGCTTCGAGCGCGGTCTGCTCATTCGCGTCACGGGCGATATCATTGCCCTTTCGCCGCCGCTTATCGCCGAAAAATCCCATTTCGACGATATCGTCTCGATCTTGGGCGACGCGCTGAAAAGAGCGGATTAAAAGTATAAATCTCTAATAAATAAAAGGCTGCAATTTCTATTGCAGCCTTTTTTTTGCATTTATCAAGACCGCAACAAAAATAGATCATTTCTTAAGCATATTCTATTAATTTCCCATAGTATAACCAACCGAGCGGGAATGGCCTCATGGCGTCGATTCAGAAAAAAATCATATTGGCAAGCATTGCGATCTTTTCCATCACCGGAAGCGCGGCGGGGGTCGGTATCTGGGCGACGAATACGCTCAATCGCAATAGTACGGATGTATCGCGGTCCGCCGAGATACTTCACAATCATATGCGAGCCGACATGATGCACGATGCGCTGCGCTCAGACGTGCTGGCAGCCATTCTTTCCACGAATGATACGATGGGCCTGTCGTTCGACGCGGTAAAGGCCGAGCTTGACGAACATGAAGCCACTTTCCTTGAAGCATTGAAGCTAAACAAGGCGCTTACCGAAGGTACGAACGCCAAAGCCGTTATCGAGAGCGTTGAAAAACCGCTTCAGTCCTATCTTGAAAGCGCCAAAACGGTGGTTGGCCTCGTCAACGCCGATCCGGGCGCGGCGACAAAAATGATTCCGGACTTCATGCGCCAGTTCACCACTCTCGAAACCGCGATGGAAACGGCGAGCGAACAGATCGAAGCGCTTTCCGAAGCAACTGTCGCGGAAAGCCAGGAGACGAAGGCGGTAATCGAGCTCGTATTAGAAGGGCTGCTGGTTCTGGCGACGCTCTTCTGCGTAGGCCTCTTTATCATCACCCGCAAAACGGTAACGGGTCCAATCCTGCGCCTGTCGAAGACGATGGAAATCCTTGCCAACGGCGACACGTCACAACCTCCTTCCGGCATGGACCGGAAGGATGAGATCGGCTCCATGTCCGGCGCGGTCGAAATATTCCGGCAGGCGGCGATTGCCAATCGGGCGCTCGAAGAACAGGCCGCAGCAGCCAGACTGCAGGCAGAAGCCGATCAGGCGGCCGCGCGACAGCAAGCGGAGGACGATGCGTCTGAGCGGCTGCGCATCGCCACTTCCGGTCTTGCGACAGGACTGAAACGGCTGGCATCGGGCGATCTGGCCTTTCAGCTCGATCAGCCCTTTGCCCCTCAATTCGAGGCCTTGCGACACGATTTCAACAGCTCAGTGCGTCAACTCGGCGAAACGCTGTTCGCCATTTCCGATGGCATCAGCACGATTGACGGCAGCAGCCGGGAAATCGCCGCAGGTGCCGGCGATCTTTCCCGCCGCACGGAAAATCAGGCAGCGTCTCTGGAACAGACCGCAGCAGCGCTCGATGAAATCACGGTCAATGTTTCAAACGCCAACAAGCGTGCCGCCGAAGCGCGGCTCGCCGCCACCGATGCCAACCACAGCGCACTGAAATCTGTGGAGGTTGTCAGCCATGCGGAAGAGGCGATGCGCCGCATCGAAACCTCGTCCCGGCAGATCACCGGCATCGTCGGCGCCATAGACGAGATCGCCTTCCAGACAAATCTTCTGGCGTTGAATGCAGGCGTGGAAGCCGCACGCGCCGGTGAAGCCGGCAAGGGATTTGCGGTAGTGGCGCAGGAAGTGCGCGATCTCGCCCAGCGCGCAGCAAAGGCCGCAAGCGAAATCCGCGATCATATCCGGCAATCCTCGACGGAAGTGGAAAGCGGCGTGAAACTGGTTCTCGACACCGGCACGGCGCTGAAGGAGATTGGCGAGCGTATCGCCGGCATCGATCGCCATATGAACGCCATCGCCACATCGGCGACCGAACAATCGACCGGTCTTGCCGAAATCAACGCGGCGGTAAACTCCATGGATCATGCCACCCAGCAAAATGCGGCCATGGTGGAGCAGTCCACCGCGGCTTCTGCAATGCTCGCCGCCGAAACGGCAAAGCTGCGCTCGCTTGTATCGCGGTTCCGTCTGGAAATGGAAAGTGCCGGTAGCCGCGACGTTACCCGTCGCGTGGCCTGAGGTCGCTGCCGCAGATCGCGCCGGCAGCAGCATTATCGAAGCGCTGTGATTGCGCCTTCATTCATTCGCCATTTCCAGCCGCCCTCTCAGGCGGCTGGAAATTTTGTATATCAATAGGTCTGCATTGGTTGCGACAGGCCGTCGCCGACCACGCCGCCGCCATACTGCGCCACGGGCACGCCCGCCTGCCCGATAGGAACACCCTGCTGTGCCGGCCCGAGCGCCGTCACCACAATCGGCGTACCATCAGGCACACGGTTATAGAGGTCGACAATATCCTGGTTCAGCAGACGCACGCAGCCGGAGGAAACCGACTTGCCGATCGTCCACCATTCCGGCGAGCCGTGCAGACGGTAGATCGTGTCCTTGCCGTCCTTGAAGATATAAAGTGCACGCGCACCGAGCGGGTTCTTGAGGCCCGGCTCCATGCCGCCATTGCGGCCGCTATAGGGTTCCAGCTCAGGCTGGCGGGCAATCATCTCGTCGGGCGGCGTCCAGCGCGGCCATTGACGCTTGTACTGGATAACGCCGCGTCCGGCCCATTCGAAGCCCGCGCGGCCGAGACCGACGCCGTAACGCATGGCCTGATTGTTCTCGTAGGTGAGATAAAGGAAATGGTTGGCGGTATCGACCACAATGATACCGGGACGCTCACCGGTGGGGTTTTCCACCATTTGCCGCAGGAACTGGCGCGGGATCCGCTTGTAGGGAATTTCCGGCAACGGAAACTGCTCGTCGGGCTTCGGACCGTACATCAAGGCATACATCGGGTCGTCGGCGGGGGCTGGTGGCCGTGTGGCCTCACGCGCGGTGGTGTTACAGCCTGCAAGGCCGGCCAGCGCCAATCCGCCCGCTCCAAGCAGGAAACCTCGCCGGGTCGTTGTCGTGTCGTTCAATTGAAAAACCTCATCTGCGTCATCTTGCGCTGGCAAAGGGATCTGCCAGCGCCGCCTCGGGGCGGCTTATAGGGTACTTCGTGCCGGAGACCTGCGATGCCATGGCCTTTGCGCCACTGGATTTCAGGATGGCACGGAAGCTTGGGTGCATGCCGCCGTCTACATACGCGCTGACCGGGGCAGAAGTTCCCTCGTTCATCGCGGCGGCAAATTTCTGTTGCTCTTCGGCCATTTTCGACGCCACCAAGGGGTCCGGCTGGTTTATCGCAGGTGGGCAGGCCGCCAGCGGATCGGCAGGCTCACCGCCGGCAAATTCGCTGTTAAAAACGTATCGCCGGCCGCAAACGGAAACCTTTGGCTGGCGGCGCGTTACCTCGAAATAGTCATAGCCTTCCTTGAGCGTCTTCCAGAAGGGCATATTGGGATCGTCCCGATTCGCCACCATGTTTCGGGCGCTCATGCGGAAGGGATAGGCCTGAACCTGAAAGCGGTCCTGCCCGCCCTGCAGCGCGCGCGCCACGACCGCATAAATCTCGCCGACCTGTTGATCGGTCATCGCGTAACAGCCCGACGAAGAACAGGCGCCATGCACCATCAACGCTTCGCCGGTGTAACCAAGCGCCGATTCCAGCCGGTTGGGATAGCCGAGATTGAAGGAGACGTAATATTGCGAATTGGGGTTCAGCATGCCTGCGGAGACATGATAAAATCCTTCCGGCGCCTGCCGGTCGCCCGTCTTCGTCTTCGGGCCAAGTTTTCCGGACCAGCGGCACATGGGATAGGTCTTGAGCAGCGCATAATTACCGGTCTTGTCGATCTTCCAGACCTCAAGCTCGCTTTCCTGCTTGAAAATGCGAACGAGAACCGGGCTTTCCGGGCGCATGCTCTTGGCAGACATCTGCGCCATCATCTTGGATGACAGCTTCGGCGGGTCCTTTTTGACGCTGTCGAGACCCATGGAGGTGCACGCGGCGAGACCGCTGCCGATCGCGACGACCGCAGCTATTCTCATTCCCGCTTTTACCCTGCGCCGCAGCCCCGCACTTGCGAAGTTCAGCAATGCATTCATACCCATGGATCGTTCTGCCCGCCCGATTTGCCCGCCTTTGTGGCAGAGGCTTAACTAGCGAAGGTGGCCATATGGCGGCAACCTCCCGCAAGGACAAAGTCTCGTGAACAGACGTTACCCATTCGTTAATCATACGCACACAAGCCTGTGATGGAACTGCCGCTACCGAAGAAGCCCCTGCCCGCCATCGATCCATACCGGCGTTCCGGTGATATGGCGCGACTGGTCCGATGCCAGAAAACCGATCAATGCAGCAACATCCTCGCTCGTCCCTGCAACCCCGCCGGTGACCGGAATGTCACCCGCCGGGAAGCGGACTGGCACTTCGGTCCTGTCGCGCCCGCGTATGTCGGTATTTTCGTCAATCGCCGTTTCAATTTCGCCCGGACACACCGCGTTGACACGGATGCGATGACGCCCGAGCTCCAGCGCCAGTTGCTGGGCCATGGCAAGCTGCCCGGCCTTCGTCACCGAATAGGCGGTAGCGCCCGGCGAGTTGAAAGTGCGTGTGCCGTTGATGGAAGAGACGATGATGATGGAGCCGCCACCTGCCGCCTTCAGATGCGGCACACTGGCATGGATAGTGAGATAGGTGCCTCGCAGGTTGATGCGGATCGTATCGTCCCACTCCGAAGGCGTCAGCTCGTCAATCGGCGCCCAGACGCCGTTGACGCCCGCATTGGCCACCACGACATCCAGACGGCCGAAAGCATCCGCAAGCTCTGCAACGGAGTGTCGCATCACTGCCTCCTCCGCGACATCGGCGACGAGGACCTTAGAAGCGCCGGATAAGGCGGAAATCTCATTTTTCACCGCCTGCAATTCAGCTTCGGTACGGCCGAGAAGGCCTACGGAAAAGCCTTCCGCAGCCAGATGAAGGGCAGCAGCCCGGCCAATGCCGGAGCCAGCGCCGGTTACGAGGGCGACTTTACCAGTGGCCAAGGTCACAGCCCTCCTTTTCTAGACGCGATCGAGGTGACCGTTGCCGAGACGGGGTCGCTCGCCGGAAAACTGTCTTCCAGCCCCTCTTCCAGTTCCTCTTCAAGAATGTCACGATCCTTCGATGTGCGGGCGCTCGCCTGACCGTGCGGGACTTCATCCTGCGCCGTGCCGAGAGCTGAAAACTGCGACGGCGCATCGGCGCCTTGACGCGTTCCGAATGCCGTCAGCTGAACCATCACCGCGCTCGCGCGTTTGATGGCCTCCGCATCGTCAATGCCATCAAGACCGTCGGCAAGGCGGACCGAGACCTGATCGCCGTCGCTGCCGACAAATTCCACGGAAATCACTCCGTTATCCCGTTTTACATAGGTCGTAGAAAGTTGCATGACATGCCCTCCGATTTGAAAAAGCATCGGCGTAATCCGATGCGACAACACACTGAAACCTGAATTCACAACGATGGCAGAGCAGAAGGGGTTCCAGATGGATCAGGCCTTGGGCCCGGAAATGCAGGAGCGCTTCTTTCAGCGCGATCCCGTTGACGTTGCCCGCGCCCTCATCGGCGTGGAATTCCGCGTTGGCAATACCGGCGGCATCATCGTGGAAACCGAAGCCTATCATCCTGATGATCCGGCATCCCATAGTTTCAATGGGCAGACCCCACGTACCAAGGCGATGTTCGGCCCGGCTGGCCATCTCTATGTCTACCGGTCCTATGGCATTCACTGGTGCGCAAACTTCGTATGCGCTCCGGGCTCCGCCGTGCTTCTGCGTGCCATCGAACCCCTCACCGGCATAGACATGATGAAACTGCGACGAGGAACTGACAAACTGAAACTGTTATGTTCCGGCCCCGGCAGGCTTTGTCAGGCCTTGGCCATTACCGGAGAAATGGACGGAGCAGCGCTGGACCGCCCGCCGTTTTTCCTCCGTCTGCCAAAGGAGGCCGCCGCCGTTACCAGCGGCAGACGCATCGGCATAAGCCGCGCGCAGGATTATCCGTGGCGGTTTGGTCTTGAAGGCTCGGCCTTCCTCAGCAAGAAATTCGAACAGGCCTGAAACCTACAAGACCTTGGGCGGTCCGTCGTTTTCATCTGGATTGGGGTTTGGCGCCTCGTCCGGCAGCCTGTCGGGCTCCGGCTCTTTGACCGGCGGTATATCCGGCTGTGGCGGCACCGGCATTGGCGGGTCTGGATAGGGTTCAACGGGAACAGTTGGCATTGCAGCTCCTGGATATAAGCGCTTTCGTCCAATGCGGAATTGAAATGCGCTTTCATCTGCTGGGACAACGCGGGCGCGCCGCCCCTCCTCAGGCGGCGCAAGACCGAATTCGCCCATCGGTCAAATGCCGGTCAGGTCCCTTCGGTTTCATTGCGCCGCCCTGCGGATTGTACAGGGCAAACGCAGGGAAACGCCGGTCAGTTCCGTTTTTTTTGGGAAGCTGTTGCGAGGGCTCAGGCGAAACCGAGCGAGCTGCGGGAAATATCGCGGTTTTCGCAATAGTCGCGGGAGTGGGCCTCATGGCCGTGTTCGCGAGCGGTGGAACGGGTCAGTTCCGGGCTGGGTACGTTGAGCAGCGCATCGGCATAGGTACCGGTTGCCTCCACATCATCGATCACAGTCTGTTGTTGCGGCTTTAAAAATTCAAACATCGGTCACCTCCTTCAACACGTCCCCTCAACGCGCTGGCCCAGGTCCTGTTCCAAAAGGCCTGTGCAGCTTCGATTATACACGAGATGACGCTGCCGTATAGGCGATGAAAGACGAACGGCAATCAATTGACGTTCACAAAATGGAATGGAATCAGTGAGCTATGGCGACGAGGTCAGGCTGGACCGACCGATTCCCGCAAGATCAGTTCGACCGGCCACAATTCCTGAACCTCGCGGACGGGACGGCCGCCGACGATCTGCAGAAGCAGGTCCGTAACCCGCATGCCGGCCATGCGCATGGGCGAGCGGGTGGTGGAAAGCGGCGGCATCATGCTTTCCGGAGTGAGGTAAGGAAACACGTCGTCATGGGCGATGACGGACACGTCCTTGCCGATCACCAGTCCCAGTTGGGTTGCCGCGCGATAGACGCCCTGCGCCGTCATCATCGCGCCGGCGACGAAGGCGGTCGGGCGCGGCGTCTGCTCCAGCAGCGAGCGGGCGAAACGGAAGGCGGCATCTTCGCTGAAATGCTCGCTCATCATGAGGCGCGGATCAGCCGTGATGCCATGGGTCGCGAGCGCATCACGAAAACCCTGTTCGCGGTCCTGCACAAAGGTACGGCCTGTCGGGCCGTTGATCATTGCGATGCGACGGTGGCCACGTTCCAGAAAATGGATTGTCGGACGATACGTCACATCATGATTGTCGATATCGAGCCAGGCGTGCTCGAACGCCGTCTTCGAGCGGCCATGCACGATGAAAGGCACGCCCAGCCGATTGAGCAGCGCGATGCGCTCGTCCTCCGGACGCGGCGAATGCACGATTATGCCATCCACCCGTCCGCTCGAGGCCAGCCGGCTGAAAATCGCAAGCTCTTCCTCAATGTTATTGTCGACGGTGACGCTGACGAGAATGTCGGTCTCTTCGCCTTCCAGCCGCGTCGCCATGCCGCCCATGAATTCCGAAAAGAAATGCCCGCCGCCCGAACGGCCCATCACGACACCGATGGCGCCAGCCCTGCCTGTTGCCAGCCTGACCGCGTTGGCATTGGGACGGTAGCCGTATTTCAGCGCAGCATCCATCACCCGCTGGCGTGTTTCTTCACGCACCTCGGGATAGCCGCCAAGCGCGCGGCTGACGGTGGTGGGCGACAGCCCGACCTTTTCTGCGAATTCCTTGAGCTTCATGTTTTCTGCCAATTTGCTCCTGCATGCGTCGCCGCCGCAGATTTTTCAAGCGGACAAAAATTGAAATCGCTTTCAATTTATTCCCATCTGAAACCTTACAGTTCGCCGTTTCGAAAGGCAAACCCTCCGTGGCAACACCCGAAGATGCCCAATTTCCACGCCATAAGAAAGAGTATTGACAGATTTGTCGGCTTTTGCGAACTTCACACCAGTCAAAAGCGCTTTCAATTTTGAGGATGATTGGAAGCGTCAACGGAGGAGTTTGACAATGAATATTTCCATGAAGACTTTGTTGCTGTGTGGCAGCGTGCTGTCTGCGGCAGTTTCCGCGCAGGCGGCCGAACTTTCCATCGCCGCCAACTCGACCGGCAAGAACATTGCATTTTTCAAGGAGCGGATCGCCGCCTTCGAAAAAGAGACCGGCCACAAGGTCAATCTCGTCACCATGCCGTCATCGTCCAGTGAGCAGTTCAGCCAGTACAGGCTATGGCTTGCCGCGGGCAACAAGGATGTCGACGTCTACCAGACGGACGTGATCTGGGCGCCGCAGCTCTCCGACCAATTCGTGGATCTGACCGAAGCAACCAAGGACGTCATTGGCGATCATTTCCCCTCCATCGTGGCGTCACAGACCGTGGACGGCAAGCTCGTCGCCATGCCGATGTTCACCGATGCACCCGCTCTGTTCTACCGCAAGGACCTTCTGGAAAAATACGGCAAGCAGCCGCCGAAAACCTGGAAGGAACTGGGCGAGACCGCCAAGGAAATTCAGGACAAGGAACGCGAAGACGGGCAGAAGGACCTCTGGGGCTTCGTCTTCCAGGGCAGCGCCTATGAAGGTCTGACCTGCAACGCGCTGGAATGGATTGCATCCGCCGGTGGCGGTCATATCGTTGAGACCAACGGCGACATCTCCATCAACAACGAGAAAGCCGCAGCCGCGATCGAAGCCGCCAAGGGCTGGGTCGGCACCATCGCGCCGCAGGGCGTGCTTGCCTACAAGGAAGAGGAAGCACGCGGCGTCTGGCAGACCGGCAATTCTGTCTTCATGCGCAACTGGCCCTATGCATATGCGCTTGGAAACGGTGCCGACAGCGCCATCAAGGGCAAATTCGGCGTCACGCCGTTGCCGGCCGGTGAAGAGGGTGCGGCACCCGCCTCAACGCTCGGCGGCTGGAACCTCGCCGTTTCGAAATATTCCGACGATCAGGAAGCTGCCATCCAGCTCGTGAAGTTCCTCGCATCGAAGGATACCCAGAAGATGCGTGCGATCCAGCTTTCCAACATGCCCACGATCGCCTCGCTTTACGACGACAAGGATGTCGCGGACGCACAGCCTTTCATGCCGACATGGAAGCCGATTTTCCAGACCGCCGTTCCACGCCCCTCTGCCTCGGCGAAGGTGAAATACAACGAGGTTTCGGCCAAATTCTGGGGTGCCGTGCACAACACGCTCTCCGGCAACGGCACGGCGGCGGAAAACCTTGAGCTCCTTGAAGTCGAATTGACCGATCTCAAAGGCAACGGCTGGTAATCCGGCCCGTGTGGGAAGCGGTCTCGCCTGAGCGTTTCCCACACCCCAACTGCGAGATATCCCCATGAACGATACCGCCCTTCAAAGACCGGCCGCGGCATCCGGCACAGGCTCCGACCTTCAGTCGGAACGCCTGAAATCCGCATGGCTGTTCCTTGCCCCCACGTTTCTGGTACTTGCGATGGTGGCCGGCTGGCCGCTGGTACGCACCGTCTGGTTCAGCCTCACCGACGCGTCGCTGACCAATCTTGACGGCGCACAATTCGTTGGCTTCAAGAACTACCTCACCTGGATCACGCTCAGCAGCGGCCGCACCATCTATCGCGGCCTGTTGGCTGATCCCGCCTGGTGGGGCGCGGTTCTGAACACGCTGAAATTCACCATCCTTTCGGTCAGCTTCGAAACCGTTCTCGGCCTTATCGTTGCGCTGGTGCTGAACGCGGAATTCAAGGGACGCGGTCTCGTGCGCGCCGCCATCCTCGTTCCATGGGCCATTCCCACCATCGTTTCGGCGCAGATGTGGGCGTGGATGCTGAACGACCAGTTCGGTATCTTGAACGACCTGTTCCTCAATCTCGGGCTGATCTCCCACAAGATCGCATGGACCGCCAATCCGGACACCGCAATGGTCGCCGTTCTTATTGTCGATATCTGGAAGACGACGCCCTTCATGGCGTTGCTCATTCTCGCCGGCCTGCAAATGGTGCCGAAAGACATGTATGAGGCGGCGAAGGTGGACGGTATCCACCCCGTCAAGGTGTTCTTCCGCGTCACCCTGCCAATGATCCGGCCAGCGCTCATGGTTGCCGTCATCTTCCGTATGCTGGATGCGATGCGCGTCTTCGACCTCATCTACATTCTGACGCCGAATAACGCCCAGACCCGCACGATGTCGGTGCTGGCGCGTGAGAACCTGTTCGATTTCGACAAGTTCGCCTATGGCGCAGCCGCTTCCACCATGCTGTTCCTCATCATCGCCTCGATAACAGTCGTTTATATGTGGCTCGGGCGCGTCAACACAGATGGAGCTTCGCGATGACCCTGCCAAGCATCCTGAAAACCACCGCCTTTTATGCGCTGGTCGCCGTCATCATGGTGATTTCGGTATTCCCGTTCTATTACGCGATACTGACCAGCCTGAAATCCGGCTCAGCGCTGTTCCAGGTGAACTACTGGCCGCGTGAATTCTCGCTGACCAATTACAACTTCGTCATCGGCAACGGCACGTTCCTGCGCAATCTCGGCAATTCGCTGTTCGTTGCATCTTCAGTCGTCGTACTGTCGCTGTTCCTTGCGGTAACGGCGTCCTATGCCCTGGCCCGTGTCCGTTTCCGGGGCCGCTCGCTGCTTCTGCTCACCATCCTCTCGGTCTCGATGTTTCCACAGATCGCCGTTCTCGCCGGCCTGTTCGAACTCATCCGCTGGGCTGGCATCTTCAACACGCCGCTCGCGCTGATCTTTTCCTACATGATCTTCACTCTGCCCTTCACTGTCTGGGTGCTGACGACATTCATGCGCGACCTGCCGATCGAAATCGAGGAAGCGGCAATCGTCGATGGCGCAACGCCATGGGTCATCATCACCCAGGTCTTCATGCCGCTGATGTGGCCGGCGCTCGTCACCACAGGGCTCCTCGCCTTCATTGCGGCGTGGAACGAGTTCCTCTTCGCGCTCACCTTCACCTCATCGAACGAACAGCGCACGGTGCCCGTCGCCATCGCACTTCTTTCGGGCGGTTCGCAGTTTGAAATCCCCTGGGGAACGATCATGGCGGCCTCCGTCATCGTCACCGCCCCGCTCGTCGTCCTCGTTCTTATCTTCCAGCGACGCATCATTTCCGGCCTCACCGCCGGCGGCGTCAAAGGCTAGGAGAAAACTTATGACCACCATTCAACTGCGCAATCTTCGCAAATCCTTCGGCGCCTTCGATGTCATCAAGGGCATCGACATGGACATCCGCTCCGGCGAGTTCATGGTTTTCGTCGGCCCTTCCGGTTGCGGCAAGTCCACGCTGCTACGCCTCATCTGCGGGCTCGAGGAAATCACTGGCGGCACGCTCTCCTTTGACGGAGAAGCCGTCAACCGCCTGCCACCCGCCAAGCGTGGCGTCGCCATGGTCTTCCAGTCCTATGCGCTTTATCCGCATATGACCGTATTCGAAAACATGGCCTTCGGCATGAAACTCTCAGGCGCCGACAAGGAGCAGCGCCGCAAGCGTGTAGAGGCGGCAGCGGAAATGCTGCAGCTCACGCCCTATCTGGAACGTCTGCCGAAGCAGCTTTCCGGCGGCCAGCGCCAGCGTGTCGCCATCGGCCGTGCCATCGTGCGTGATCCGAAGGTGTTCCTGTTCGACGAACCGCTCTCCAACCTCGATGCGGCGCTGCGCGTCGCAACCCGTCTCGAAATCGCCAAGCTGCACCGGGAGATGCATGACACGACGATGATCTACGTCACCCATGATCAGGTGGAAGCCATGACGCTCGCCGACCGCATCTGCGTTCTGCGCGATGGCCGCGTCGAACAGATCGGCACGCCGCTCGAGCTTTACGAAAGCCCAGTCAACACCTTCGTTGCCGGCTTCATCGGCTCGCCGAAGATGAACTTCCTTGCCGGCAAATATGCGGAAGTCGAAGGTGCCGCGACCATCGGCATCCGCCCCGAACACCTTGCGATCGGTGCCGGTGAGACCGGCTGGAACGGCGAAATCATCCATTCGGAAATGCTGGGATCGGACAGCTACATCTATGTCGAGATTGGTGCTGGCGAACCCATCGTCGTTCGTGAGGAAGGCGTGACCGACCGCAAGCCGGGAGAAAAAATCGTTCTCGTGCCGGATGCGGCGCAGATCCACCGCTTCGACGCGCAGGGCCAGGCCCTTGCCCGCAATCCCGTGCGCGGCGCCGCCTGAACAGTTAACTTTCGCCGGATCACCCAAGCTTCCGGCCTTCACCAAGGAGCAAGAAAATGACCATCAACACCGTTGTATGGGGCGAAAATATCCACGAACACATCAACGAGACGGTGCGTTCGATCTACCCTGATGGTATGCACAACACCATTGCCGATGCGCTGAATACCAACCCTGAGATCAGCGCCACCACCGCCACGCTTCAGGAACCGGAACACGGCCTTTCGCAGGAGCGTCTGGACAAGACCGACGTTCTGGTCTGGTGGGGCCACAAGGACCACGGTGCGGTTCAGGATGAAATCGTCGAGCGCGTTGCCAAGCGTGTCTGGGAAGGCATGGGCCTCATCGTCCTGCATTCCGGCCACTTCTCCAAGCCTTTCAAGCGACTGATGGGCACGCCCTGCGCGCTTAAATGGCGTGAGGCGGGCGAACGCGAACGCCTGTGGACGATCAATCCGCGTCACCCGATTGCAGCCGGCCTGCCCGAGCATTTCGAGCTGGAAAACGAAGAGATGTATGGCGAGCAGTTCTCCGTGCCGGAGCCGCTGGAAACCGTGTTCATCTCCTGGTTCCAGGGCGGCGAAGTCTTCCGTTCTGGCCTCACCTGGCGCCGTGGCGCAGGCAACATCTTCTATTTCCGCCCCGGTCACGAGACTTATCCGACCTATCACGACGCCAATGTACAGAAGGTCATCAGCAATTCGGTGAAATGGGCCTATAATCCGGTCGGCGCACTGAAAAGCATTCATGACGCCCCCAACGTTCCCGTCGACAAGGCGCTGGAGCCTATCGAAGAACGAGGCCCCAAGCTGCACAAGGCAGGCGAAGCAGGTTACAGGTAAACAGCCATGAGACTTCTCATTCTCGGAACCGGCGGCATGGCCAACAACCATGCCACATATTTCTCGCAAATCCCCGGCGTCGAACTGGTGGCTGCGGTGGATGTGGATGATGTGGTTGTGCGGGGCTTTGCGCTTCGCCACAACATTCCACTCTCCTTTACCTCGCTGGATGACGCGATTGCCTGGGGCGAGTTCGACGCGGCGGCAAACGTCACGCCGGATGCCATCCACCACCCGACCAGCCTCAAGCTTCTGGCGGCGGGCAAACATGTTTTCTGCGAAAAACCGCTGGCGGAAAACTACGCCAAGGCCGCCGAAATGGCCGATGCCGCAGAAAAAGCGGGCCTTGTTGCCATGGTCAACCTCACTTATCGCAATGTCGCCCCCTTGCAGGCGGCACGCGAAATGGTGCTGGCCGGCAAGATCGGCAAGGTGCGCCATCTGGAAGCCTCCTATCTCCAGAGCTGGCTCGTTTCCAAGGCCTGGGGCGACTGGATGACGGAGAGCAAGTGGCTGTGGCGGCTTTCCACCAAGCACGGCTCAAACGGTGTTCTGGGTGATGTCGGCATCCACATTCTCGACTTCGCCTCCTATGGCGCGGGCAGCGATGTGGAGCGCATCTTCACGCGCCTGAAGACCTTCGACAAATATGAAGGCAACAAGATCGGCGCCTACGATCTCGACGCCAATGACAGCTTCACCATGACCGCCGAGTTAGAAAACGGCGCCATGGGCGTCATTCACGCCAGCCGCTGGGCAACGGGCCATCTCAACGAACTGCGCCTGCGCATCCACGGCGACAAGGGTGCGCTGGAGGTGATCCACACGCCTGACTATTCCAGCCTGCGAGCCTGCATCGGCGACGATGTGGAAAAGGCGATCTGGAAGACAATCGATGTCGACCCGGTGCCGACGAATTACGAAAAATTCGCCAAGGCCGTCATGGAAGGTGGCATTGCTGATCCGGACTTCCGCCACGCCGCGAATTTGCAGAAGGTGCTTGATCTCTCGATCATCGCCGACCGCGAACGGCGGGAGCTGGCCGTCTCGGCTTGAATTGCAAGGGCGCGGCGGCGTAAGCCGCCGCTTCCAATACTGCAGCGTGTACTATTATCTCCCGTCACCCCGAATCTAGCCCGGCATGACGGAGGTACTACCTCAAACGCCTCGCCTATTCCCCCACAAGAGCACATGCAACTGCGGTAGCACCCGGGCGGAAAACCAACGGTCTTCGCTGACCTTGTCCACCAACCACAACATGCGATCCATGATTCCATCGATATCCACACGCGCGTCGTCGTCATCCGGCGGCGGCGGGGTGTGGTTGCCGGGCTGGAGGTAAATCGGCAAATGCGGGAAACGGGCTGATGCAGCCTTGGCATAAGCATAGTCCGCATCGTCAAACACCACGATCTTCAGCGCCACCTGCGGTCCATCGCCGGCGGCGGCAAGACAGTCTTCAAAGGCCCGCCAGTCGGTTTCCATGCCGCTCGATGGTGGCTTCGGGCTCAGCACCAGATGATCGAGATCGCCAAACCAGTCTTTTGCGATGCTGCCCTGCGTTTCCAGCGCGAACCTATAGCCCTCGCCCTGCCCCTTCGCGATTAGTTGCCCAAGGGGCTGGATGGCGGGATTGCCGCCCGAAAGCGACACCGTCAGCGGCACACCGCCGGAAAGCCGTCGCACCTCCTGCCAGATCACCTCGACGGACATCGGTTTCCATGTGTCGCGATACTCGCTGTCGACGGCATGCAGCGTATCGCACCAGGAGCAGCGGTAATCGCAGCCGCCAGTGCGAACGAAAACGGTAGGCAGACCAATCAGCAAACCCTCGCCCTGAATGGTCGGGCCGAAGATTTCGCTGATGCGGATCGCTGTTTCCTTCGCTGCAACTTTCTGTGCAGCCGCCGTCATGGCCGGTATTCCGCCCAGGTCTTGGCGGTTTCGCTCACTCGCACGGCGCTGGTTTCCGGCAGGCTCGTCTTGCACCAATCGTAAAAGTGCTTCGCCAGACATTCCGCGGTGACCCGGTCATGGCCGAGAACGTCGTTCAGGTGGCGATGATCGAAATGATCGTCGATGTAGCGCTTAAGCGGCGCGAGTTCGTGGTAATCACGCACGAAACCGTGCTCGTTCAGCTCTTCGCCTGATAGTTCGACCTCAACGATGTAATTATGCCCGTGCAGGCGGGCGCACTGATGGTCGGCGGGCAGGCTTTTCAGCTGGTGAGAGGCGGAGAAATGGAACTCCTTGGTGATGCGAAACATCAACGCACCTCCTGTGCCGCATAAGCATGGGTGGCCGCCACCCAGAAATCCGGGTCCTCATAGTCCGTCGGGTCGGTAACACCTGCCAGATGGAAGGCCTCGCGCCGCTCCACGCAGGTGCCGCAACGGCCACAATGGCGAGAGCCGCCCTTGTAACAGGACCAGGTTTCGCCAAATGGGGTCCCGTATTTGACCGCGTCAGTCACAATCGCCGCTTTGGAGACGGTGACATAGGGCGCAAACAAGGTGACGTCTGCGTAGCCTTCCAGCGCATGCGCCTGCATGGCATTAAAGCTGTCGATGAAGCCCGGCCGGCAATCGGGATAGATGAAATGGTCGCCGCCATGCACGGCGATCGCCACCGCATCCGCCTGCTGGGCGGCGGCAAGGCCGAAGGCTATGGTCAGCATGATGGCGTTGCGGTTCGGGACAACCGTGGAGCGCATTGTCTCTTCCGCATAATGTCCGTCCGGCACTTCGATATCGTCCGTCAGCGCGGAACCGGTGAGGTGCGCGCCGATGGTTGTGATGTCGATGACATGATGCGGCACGCCGAGACGTTTTGCGCAGTCGGCTGCGAAATCCAGCTCCTTCTTGTGGCGCTGGCCGTAATCGAAGGAGACAAGAGCGAGAAGTTCATGTTCCGCCGCGATTTTGTGCGCAAGCGAAACGGAGTCCAATCCGCCGGAGCAGATGACGATGGTTTTCATACGTTGGGATCCCTTGTTTTGACCGGGTGGGCTGCGACCGGATTACGGGGGCGGCTTTAAACCAAAGCGAAGCGATTGTGAAGGGCTTTGCGGAAATAGCGGAAATTCCGCGCAATCCACGAAATTGCCCCGCCGCAGCAACAAGACGAAACAATCGCGACATAAGCGGGAAACCGGCTTGATCTAGAACGGACTGAACGTTGCAGTTCTTGAAGGGTGTTGCCGATGGCGGCCGGTTCTATGTTCCTCTTTTCGCTAAGCGATCTCAGCTCCATCGGCTCCGGCATTTTGATGGCGTTGGCAGGCACGCTTTATGTCACCCTTACCGTTCGTGGGCTGATGGCCACCGTGCGTCATGGATAAGGCACTCGGCAACAGACGCCCAGGGCTCAGGCGCAATCTTGCAGTCTTACTTTTCATAGCCTCCGCGACGCTCGTCGCCACGATAGGGATCGCCCCGTTCGTCTTCCTGATCTGGATGGTCACGACCGTCGCACGCTGGCTTGGTTTTTTCATCGGCTTTTGAGACACGAAGCTCGCCCATGATGCGGCGGAGCGGAAGGAGCCCGGCAAAACGGCAGTGCGCCGGGCTCTTTTTTTCGATAAACCGGGCTTAGCGCAGCAGCGCCTGCGCCTCCTCGATGCCGAGTGCTGCCGGCTGCGTGCAGGTTGTGGTCATCTCGATGAAGCGGCCTTCTTCCCCGGATTTGAGGATGGAGGTCATCACGTCGATACCGTGCAGGGAGCGATCCAGCGAGCAGCGGGCATCGCGGCCTTCAAGGATAGCAATCGCCATATCGGCCAGGCCTGCCGTGCGATAATTGGCGCGCGGGCCATTCGGGCTTTCCTGGTTGGCAATGCCGAAGGGATGCGCCCAGTCTTCCAGCGGCTGGATATTTTTGTCGCGTCCGCTCGCCTCCACCACACCGCCGAAGAAGTTGGGGTCCGGCACGTATATCGATCCTTCCGTACCGTAAAGTTCCATATTGGCGTGGCGATGCGACCACACATCCCAGCTGGCCGAAAGTGTGATCGTTGCTCCGTTCACGAATTCCAGAAGCGCATGGATGTTGGTTGGCGTTTCTACCGGGATGATCTCGCCGTTCAGCGGCTGGCTGGTCACCGTTCGGGTGGGGTTGGCCATTGATGTCAGTGCGCCAACGCGCTTGACCGGGCCGATGAGGTTGATGAGGTTCGCCACATAATAGGGGCCAAGATCGAGGATCGGCCCGCCCCCCTTCAGGAAGAAGAAGCCCGGATTGGGGTGCCACATCTCCATGCCGGGGCTCATCACATGGCAGGTGCCGGAGGTGATGCGCCCGACCTTGCCCTCGTCGATATATTGCCGGGCAAGCTGATGCGCGCCGCCAAGGAAAGTATCAGGCGCGCAGCCAACGAAAAGGTTCTTCTCGCGGGCGATGCGCCGCAACTCCTCGCCTTCCTCCAGCGAAAGCACCAGCGGCTTTTCCGAATAGACGTGTTTACCCGCCTCGAGTGCCGCTTTCGACACGAGAAAATGCGCGGCGGGAATAGTGAGGTTCACCACCACGTCGATGTCCTTGTTGGCGAGGAGTTCCTCGATCGACTGCGCCGTGACGCCAAATTCTTCTGCCCTCAGTTCCGCCGCATTGCGGTTAAGGTCGGCGCAGGCCAGCACCTTGATGCCCTTGAAGAGCGGTGCCAGCGAAAAGTAAGCAGACGAGATGTTGCCGCACCCGATGATGCCGACGCCCAGTTCCCTTTGCATGATGAAACTCCGGATTGATGCTCAATAGGTTTTGAAAGATGCGATGGAGCGAGTGATCAGCCGATCGATATCCTTGGGATTGTCGTGTTCGACCACGAAATGTTTCGTGGCGGATTTTGCCCTCAGTGCTGCCACGAGGGCCTTCCAGTCCACCGTGCCGTGGCCGACATCCGCCCAGCCGTCCTCATCCGTATTTTCGCCTGATGGTGCGATGTCCTTCACGTGCACGGCGGTGATGCGCTCGCCGTAGCTTTCGATCCAGGCGAGCGGATCGGCATTGCCTCTGATAATCCAGGCGATATCCGCCTCCCATTTCAGGTCCGGTCCGCCGGCAAAAATCTGCTCCTGCGGGGTGGAGCCGTCCGGGAGCACCTTGAACTCGAAATCGTGGTTGTGCCAGCCGAAGGTCAGCCCGGCATCCACGAATGGTTTACCCGCTTCCTGCAGGCGCTTGCCGAAGGTGAACCAACCAGCCGCGTCCGCCGGGCGCTGGTCGGGCATCAGGTAAGGGCAATAAATCGCTTCCGCGCCCAGAACCTTGGCGATGTTCAGAGCCTTTTTCGGATCACCCTCGAGAAGGTCAAGGCCGAAATGGCCGGTCGGCATGGCAAGACCATTGGCATCGAGTTCGGAGCGCAGGCTGTTCAACCCAGCGTCATCAAGCGAGGCGTACATGGCGCCGTAACCTTCGACCTGTTTGTAACCAGCCGCCGAAAGCTTCTTCAAAATATTGGAAAACGGTTGGAAATTGCGGGCGCTGTAAAGCTGGAAACCGAGTTCTGTCATTATCTCCTCCATAGAGATGTGGGTGCTTGGGATGGTGTTGGGGGTAAAACGGGGCCCTTCCTAAAGCCGCTCTTCGCTCTGTGCGTCGAACAGCGAGGCCATGGTGAGGTCTAGGCCGAGGCGAACCCGGGTGCCCGGCGCAAACCGCCTGTGGCCGCCAACGCGCACTGACAAGGTATGACCGGCATGTTTGAGCCAGATCAGATTGTCGGCGCCCATCGGCTCCTCGATGTCAACGATCGCCTCATGCACCTCGCCGCTGACGATGTCGGCATCGACGCGCACATGTTCGGGACGCACACCGAGAACCACGGCACGACCGGCTACAAGCGGCGCCTCCGGCTGATAACCATCCAGTGAGAAGGTGACGCCGTTGGTGGTGAAGACCACCTTGCCGTCCTTCTCGATCAATTCGCCACGCAGGAAATTCATCGAGGGCGAACCGATGAAGCCCGCGACGAAGAGGTTCCTTGGCTTGTTGTAGATGGTGACGGGATCGGCCAGCTGCTGGATGACGCCGCTTTTCATGATGGCGATACGATCAGCCAGCGTCAGCGCCTCGATCTGATCGTGTGTCACGTAGATCATGGTGTTTTTCAGCGCCTGGTGCAGCCGTTTGATCTCGACGCGCAGTTCCGAGCGCAGCTTGGCATCGAGGTTGGAAAGCGGTTCATCGAACAGGAACACATCCACATCGCGCACCAGCGCCCGGCCGATCGCCACGCGCTGGCGCTGGCCGCCGGAAAGCTCGGCGGGCTTGCGCTTCAGGAGTGGTTCGATCTGCAATATGCCCGCCGCCCTTTTGACGCGCCGGTCGATTTCCTCTTTCGGAACCTTGGCCACCTGAAGGCCGAAGGAGAGGTTCTTCTCCACCGTCATCTGCGGATAAAGCGCATAGGACTGGAACACCATGCCGATGCCACGATCCTTCGGCTCCTCCCAGGTAACGTTGCGGTCCTTGATGAAGATTTGCCCGTCGGTTGGCTCCAGAAGGCCCGCAATGCAATTGAGAAGTGTCGACTTGCCGCAGCCGGAAGAGCCGAGCAGCACGAGGAACTCGCCGTCGTAAATATCGAGATTGAGGTCTTTCAGGACAGTAACGGCACCGAAGGACAGGGAAAGATCGCGAATGGAAACGCTTTTGTTCATATAACTCAACCTTTTACTGCGCCTGCGGCGATGCCACGGACGAAAAGCCTGCCGGAAACGAAATAAACGATCAAAGGCACGGCCCCGGTGAGAAGGGTTGCGGCCATGTTGACGTTGTATTCCTTCACGCCCTGCACGGAGTTGACGATATTATTGAGCTGCACTGTCATCGGGTAATATTCCGGCCGCGTGAACACGACGCCGAACAGGAAGTCGTTCCAGATGCCGGTGACCTGCAGGATCATCGCCACGACGAAGATCGGCAGCGACATGGGCAGCATGATGCGAAAATAGATCTGCCAGAAATTGGCGCCATCAATACGTGCCGCCTTGAACAGTTCCTCCGGCAGCGACGCGAAATAGTTGCGGAAGAGCAGCGTCAGGATCGGCATGCCAAAAATCGTGTGCACGATCACGAGGCCGGTCAGCGTGCCATAAATGCCCAATTCGCGCAGCACGATGACGATCGGGTAGATCATTACCTGATAGGGGATGAAGGCGCCGATGATGAGGATCGAGAAGAACAGTTCCGAACCCTTGAACTTCCAGTTCGCGATGGCGTAACCGCTGACGGAAGCCACGATGATCGAGATGACGACCGACGGTATGAGGATGCGTACCGAGTTCCAGAAGCCGCGTGAAAGCCCGTCGCAGTTCAGCCCGGTGCAGGCATTCGCCCAGGCTTTCACCCAGGGTTCGAAGGTGATTTCCACCGGTGGCGCGAAAATGTTGCCGAGCCGTATTTCCGGCATGCCCTTCAGAGAGGTGACGACCATCACGTAAAGCGGCAGCAGGTAATAGGCGGCAGCGACAAACAGCGTGCCATAGAGAATGATGTTGCGGCGGGAAAACGTTTTTTTCGGCTTCTTGCCGCGGGGACCGGAAAGGTCCGTGGCAACCGCATCGGTTGCGGCGGCGACCGTGTTCAATGTGCTGATATTAGCCACGCTTCTTGCCTCCGAATTCGAGGTACGCCCATGGAATGACGATAATGGCGACGGTTAGAAGCATCATGGTGGAGGCGGCAAAGCCCTGCCCCAGATTCTGCGCCTGGAACATGTAGTCATAGACATATTTCGCCGGCACTTCGGATGCGATGCCCGGTCCGCCACTGGTCTGCGCCACCACCAGATCGTACACCTTGACGATGCCGCTCGCGATAATGACGAGCGTGGTGATGAAGACCGGCCGCATCATGGGAATGATGATGAGGATATAGGTCTTCCACATCGGAATGCCGTCGACGCGCGTCGCCTTCCAGATATCCTCGTCTATGCCGCGAAGACCGGCCAGCATCAGGCACATGACGAGCCCCGTGCCCTGCCAGAGCGCCGCGATCAGGATGCCGTAGATAACGATCTCGGAATTATAAAGCGGGTCGAAGGTGAAGCTTTCCCACCCCATCGAGCGGACCACGGACTGAATGCCGAATTCCGGGTTCAACAGCCATTGCCAGACAAGGCCGGTTACGATGAACGACAGAGCAAAGGGATAAAGGAAGATGGTGCGGAAGGTGTTCTCGAAACGGATCTTCTGATCCATCAGCGCCGCCAGCACGAAGCCGATCACCAGACTGAAGATCAGTGACAGAATGCCGTAGATCGCCAGATTCTGGATGGAAATGATCCAGCGCGGCGCGGCCCACAACCGCTCATACTGGTCGAAACCGATGAAGCTTGCACGTGGCAGAAGCTTGGAATTGGTGAATGAATAAATCACCGTCCAGACCGTTCCGCCGAGAAAAATCACGACGGCGGTCAATATCATGGGAATGGAAGCAATCTTAGAATTGAGATTGCGGAAAAGCTGGTTGGGGCGGCCGGAGCGCGCTAGACCCGCCATGGATGACCCTCCTGTAACGTTGCCGTTGATAGCCAGGCAAGGTCTCAAAGACCTTGCCCCAATCCTCCGGGCTTGCGCGTTTACGCATCCCGCAGGGAGCTTGCGGCGGATGGATGCCACCCGCCGCACAAGAGGTTGCGGTTAGTCAGCGGAACCGATGATGCCGGCGAAGCGCTTCTGTGCATCTTCTGCAGTCATCGCGCTGGCAAAAAACTCTGCCATCAGGTCTTCTTTCTGCTTCTGCGTATCAGCAGAAATCAGCTGGTCTGTGCTGGTCAGCGCATTGCCCTTGGCCAGAATTTCCAGACCCTTCTTCATGCAGTCATTGGCCGCATTGAGGTCGACGTCGCCACGAATCGGCAGCGAGCCTTTCTTAAGGTTGAAAGCCACCTGCGTTTTAGGATCGACGATGGTTGCGGCCAGAACGTCCTGCGCCTTGGATTTTGCTTCATCCTTCAGCAGCGGGAAATAAAAGGCGTCGCCGCCGGTGGTGAGATAGTCGTTAAGGCCGAGACCCGGCAGGCAAGTGTAGTCGGTACCCGCCTTCTGGTTGGCAAGCTGGAACTCGCCCTGCGCCCAGTCACCCATGATCTGGCCGCCGGCCTTGCCTGTTATGACCATGTTGGTGGCCTGGTTCCAGTCCTGAACATTGGTGCCCTTGGCCATGTCGCGCGCCTCGACGGCGGCCGCAAAAATCTTGGCCATGTCGGGACCGGCCGCTGCTTCGGCATCCTTGTCGCCATAGACCTTCTGATAAAGATCCTTGCCGCCGATCGAAAGCGTCAACGTGTCGAACAGGCCATTGGCCTGCCATGCCTGACCGCCGAGCGCGAGCGGCTGGATGCCGGCTTTTTTCAGTGCCGGTGCTGCGGCAGCAAATTCAGTCCAGTTCTTGGGAACTTCGACGCCCGCTTTCTTGAACGCTTCGTTGGAAAGCCACAGCCATTGCCAGGAATGGATGTTGACCGGCGCGCAATAGATCTTGCCGTCGATGGTGCAACTGTCGAGCAGGCTTGCCGGCTTTATGACGTCTTTCCACTTGCCCTTTTCGGCAACATCGGTCAGGTCGCGCATCAGGCCGGCCTGCACCAGCTCTTCCGCCTGTCTGCCATGGTTGAACTGGGTGGCACCCATCGGGTCGCCGCCGGTGATACGGCTGATCATGATCGGCCGGGCGGTGCCGCCCGAACCGGCAATAGCGCCGTCCACCCACTTGTTGCCGGTGGCATCAAAAGCCTTGGCAAGTTCGGCAACGGCAGCGGCTTCACCGCCCGATGTCCACCAATGGGTAACTTCAAGATCGGTAGCCCCAGCGACACCCGCCGGAATCATAACACTGGCCAAAAAGGCCGCAGAAATAAAGCGCATTCGCATGAGTCTCCTCCCTCACTGAAACGTTGCAGTTGGAACGTAAGCGAAGATTTTTGATTAGGCAACCGCCTAAAAAATGAATCTCGCCGCGCTGTTTCGAGCCGATACAAACGTGCCGAACGGCTAGATTTTGTTGAGAAAGAAGATTGGGAAATTGGAAGGATGCCGAATGGCACGACAAAGACTGCGCAGCGGTAATCTGCAGGCAACGTAGTATCTTCATAGTCTTCCGACTTTGGCGTCGGTTCCTGCGCACAGAGTGCCAAGCCCGCATGGACGGGCAAACATAAGGTGAGCGATCGTGAAACGTTGGCACATTCTTTTGATGATCGGTCTGGCGGGCGTGTTATCGCTTTTGCTCGCACCGTTCGAACGGCTGGCGTCGGGACAGGATCTTTCCTTCACGATACGGGTTGTGATGCTCGTCCAGCCGGCAGTCCTGATCATTGCTGCGGTGGCGACGGGTCAAGCGCTCGCCGGCAAACTCGGGCTCGGCACTCCGCTGATAGATGTCTGGCTGAAAGGGACCGGGTTCGGGCCAGTCTTGCGCAGGCAAGCCCCAGCAGCTTTGCTGACAGGTCTTCTCGTCGGCCTGTTGATGATCGCTTATTCGTCTGTGATCCTGCCTGCCTTCACCGATACGGCAACCATGGAAAAAATGGCGGCGTTTGAAGTCCCACTTGTCACCCGGCTTCTCTATGGTGGCATAACGGAGGAGCTGCTGACCCGATGGGGCTTGATGGCATTATTCGCATGGGTGCTCTGGCGAATAGTGGGCAAGGGGCAAGTCCAGCCGGTCATGCTGTGGACTGCCATTGTCATCGCAGCGGCCCTTTTTGCCGTGGGCCACCTGCCCTTTCTGTTTGCCATTACCGTTCATCCGCAACCATTGCTGATTGTCAGTGTCATGCTCGGCAATTTTATCCCCGGACTGATGTTCGGGTGGCTGTTCTGGCGTCGCGGGCTGGAAGCAGCGATGCTTTCCCACGCTTTCGCCCACTGCGTGAATGCAACTGTCTCCTGACCCGTCGAACCGACAGGTAAGTCAGAGATTTATCATCCCGGCCTCGCCGGCCGGGATAAAATGCCGCTTCGGTGCGGGCAGCAGTCCTAATGCCTCTTATAATCATCCTCGATGCGGATGACGTCGTCTTCGCCAAGATAGGCGCCGGTCTGGATTTCGACCAACTCAAGCGGAATCTGCCCCTCATTGGCAAGCCGGTGCGGTTGGCCAATCGGGATATAGACGGACTGGTTTTCCGTCAGCAGCCGGGTTTCGTCGCCAATCGTTACCGTTGCGGTGCCCTTGACGATGATCCAGTGCTCCGAGCGGTGATAGTGTTTCTGGAACGAGATGCGGTGGCCAGGATCAACCGTGATGTGGCCCACGCGGTAGCGCTCGTCCACATACATATGTTCGATGTAACCCCATGGACGATACACTCGCCTGTGCGCTTGCGTCCGCGGCGCGTGTTCGCCATCCTTCAGTGTCTCCACCAGGCCCTTCACGTCCTGCACCCGGTTTTTCGGCACCACCAGAACCGCATCCTTGGTAGCCACCACCACCAGATCCTTTGCCCCCACCACGGTCGTCAGCAATTGCGTGGAATGGATCAGGCAGCCCTCGGAATCGATGAAGACGCCGTCGCCCTCGAGCGCATTGTCGTTGCCGTGCTTGTCGGCGATTTCCCAGATCGCGTCCCAGCTGCCAATATCCGACCAGCGGAAATGGCCGTGCACCACCGCCATGCGCTTGGTCTTCTCGATCACCGCATAGTCGATGGAGTTTTTCGGCGAGGCTTCGAAGCTCGCCTGATGCAGGCGCACGAAGCCAAGGTCGCTTTCATATTGTTCGACCGACTGCGTTACTGCCGCAAGAATCTCCGGCGCGAATGCCTTGAGTTCGGCAATCATCACGTCGGAACGAAACAGGAAGTTGCCGGAGTTCCAGAGATAACCCTTCTCCAGATAGGAGATTGCCGTCTTCACATCCGGTTTTTCCACGAATGCCTCGACGATGCTCAGGTCAGCCTCACCATCAATTGCTTCACCAGGCTTGATGTAGCCGTAAGAGGTGCGCGGCTCGGTTGGCACCAGACCGAAAACGACGATATTGCCCTGATCGGCGGCCTTGGCGCCAAGCCTCACGGACTCTGAAAATTTGTCGGCATCCAGCACCACATGGTCGGCGGCGAGCGCCAGCACGAGGCATCCCGGCTCCCGGCGCTCGGCCAGCACGGCGGCAGCGGCCATGGCGGCGGCACTGTCGCGGCGCGCGGGTTCGAGAACCACCGTCGCCGGAAGATCGATCTCCTCAGCCTGACGGCGGGCGAAGAAGCGGAAATCCTCGTTGGTGATCACCAGCGGCTCGGCATAAAGCGCCTTGTCGGCCACGCGCGTCAGTGTCTGCTGATAGGTCGAAAGATTGCCGACCAGCGGCTGGAACTGCTTGGGCAACTGATCGCGCGATACCGGCCAAAGCCGTGATCCCGCCCCACCAGCAAGAAGAACCGGCGTGATCTTTCGAGATTGTTCCGTCACAATAAAAACCTTTCCAACTTTAAAAAATTCCCGGCGGGCCGGACAATATACATATTTACCAATGCTGCCATCATCGATTCACGGGCGGATAAGCGCAAGCTCATAAGTTCGCCTTGTGAAAGCTTGGTGAATGTCGGACCCGTTTTGCTAACGCAACCCACAGGGTGAGGTTCCGCGCAAAGGTAGTTCAGTGGCTTTGACAGGCCGCAAAGAAAAACCCGGGCGAATGGCCCGGGTTTCCGTTTTCAGAGCGATGACCTGTCAGGATCAGTTCGGCAGCGCGTAAGCGATCACGTAGTCGCCACGGTCAGGAGACTGACGTGCACCGCCGGCCGAGATGACGACATATTGCTTGCCCGTCTTCGGAGACTTGTAGCTCATCGGGCCGCCCTGGCTGCCGACAGGAAGGCGGGCCTTCCAGACTTCCTCGCCGGTCGCCGTATCGAAGGCGCGCAGATAATAATCCTGGGTGCCGGCGATGAAGACGAGACCGCCCTGGGTGGCAAGCGTTCCGCCGAGCGTAGGCATGCCGATCGGGATCGGCAGACCCATCTTGATGCCAAGCGGACCGGTATCCTCAACGGTGCCGACAGGAACCTGCCACTTGATCTGCTGCGTCTTCATGTCGATCGCAGTCATCGAGCCATAGGGCGGAGCCTGGCAGGGAATGCCGAGAGCAGACAGGAAACGGTTCTTGTTCACCGCATAGGGCGTGCCCTTCATGGGAACGACGCCCATGCCGGTATTGACGCTTTCGCCGCCGCTTGCCGTTGCCTTGGTGGGAGCAGCTTCCTTCATCTCAATCCACAGGCCGAGGCGCATGTCGTTGATGAAGATTGTGTTGGTCGTCGGGTCAGTCGAGATGCCGCCCCAGTTCATGCCACCGAGCGAACCCGGGAAGGCGAGGGAGAGGTCCGTGCCTGGCGCCGTATAGAGGCCTTCATAACGCATGCCCTTGAAAGCGATACGGCACAGAAGCTGATCGAAAGGGGTGGCACCCCACATATCGGCTTCCGTCAGCGTCTGCGCGCCGATTTGCGGCATGCCCACCGAACGCGGCTGCGTTGGTGCATATGGCTCGTTCGGAATGTTGCCGGCCTTGACCGGAACGTCTTCCACCTTGGTCAGCGGCTGGCCAGTCGCACGGTCCAGCACATAGATCTGACCGGCCTTGGTACCGAAGACCAGAGCCGGAACGGTCGTTCCGTCAGCCTTCGGGAAATCGATGAAACTCGGCTGCATCGGCACGTCGAAGTCCCATAGGTCGTTATGAACCGTCTGGTAGACCCACTTTTCGCGGCCGGTCGTGGCATCGAGCGCCAGCATGGAAGCGCCGTATTTATGATCGAGCGGTGTGCGCGTCGCGCCATAAAGATCGACCGAGGGGCTGCCCACCGGCATGAAGACCGTGTTCAGCTCCGGATCGTAGGACATGGATGCCCAGACGTTCGGCGTGGAACGGGTGTAGGTCTGGCCCTCGGGCGGCAGTTTGGTGATTTCAGGGTTGCCGGGATCGAAAGCCCAGCGAAGCTCACCCGTCACAACGTCGAAACCGCGCATCACGCCGCCAGGCATATCCACCTGTACGTTGTCAGCGATACGCCCGCCGACCACGACGGTGGTGCCAGCCAGTGTGGGGGCCGATGTCAGCACATATTGCGGGTCCGGCGCATCACCAAGACCGATCTTCAGATCGACGCGGCCATTGGTGCCGAAATCCGGGCAAAACGCGCCGGTGTCGGCGTCGAGCGCGATGAGTTCCGCGTTGATGGTGTTCATGAGAATGCGGCGCTGGCAAAGCGCGCCGTCGGCTACGATCGCCGGGGTGACAGGCGTTGCGCCCGGAGCGGTCGGCTGCTTCAGCGGCGCCTTGGCATCGAAATAGGCAAGACCACGGCAACGCATCCAGACGGTGGATTTGGCGTTGATTTCGGTCTTCCACTTCTGCGCGCCGGTATCGGCGTCGAGCGCGATGACATTGTTGTGCGGTGTGCACACAAACACGGTGTCGCCGACCTGAAGCGGCGTTTCCTGATCTTCCGCACCGTTCGCGCCGGGGCTGATCGGGATGTCGCCGGTCCGATAGGTCCATGCCACCTCAAGGTTCTTGACGTTATCGCGGTTGATTTCGTCAAGCGCAACAAAGCGGCTGCCGCCCGCCGTATTGCCGTAATGTTCCCAGTTCTTCTGCTCTTTTTCCGGCGTTACCGGCGTCAGTGCAGCAACCTCACCCTTGAAGGCGACGGTCGGATGCGGCACGAACATGCCGGCAAAACCGGCAGCGGACGCGATGGCCAGAACGCCAGCAAGGGCAAAGGACGCGCCGTAAGCTGGCGTCTTGCCAGCCGCGCGCCGCAGCAGCGGATAGGAGAGCGCAACCACCGTGGCGCCCACGCCCAACGCCAGCAGGCGGGAGATGAGCGGCCAGAAGTGCAGTCCGGCTTCCCACACTGCCCAAACACCGCTAACGATGAAGACAAGGCCGAACAGGAGCGCGCCGGCAGGCTTGCGCAGGAGAATAAGCAAGCCGGAGACGATCAGCGCGATACCCGCCAAGACAAAATAGAGGCTGCCGCCGAGTGTTGCGAGTTGCCCACCGCCAATGGCGAAGAACAGTCCCGCAGCGACAATGACGGCGCCGAGCACGAAGAGCCATAATCTGGCTGCAAGCGACGTTGAGGTTGCTGGTTTACTCA